>JAYSEK010000018.1:0-88348 GCA_041913905.1 Burkholderiaceae bacterium
ACACTGGGACAACTCGCTTCACGGCGCTTGACTCGGAAGACGGTTACTCAGTCCTTGATGGTCTGCAGCCGGCGGTTCACACGCAGCGCCAGCAGGGTGGCGGCGACCCCCGAGAGCAGGTAGAGGCTGACCGAGACGAGGCCGAACTCGGCCGACAGGCCCAGTGCCACCAGCGGCGCGAAGGCGGCGCCCAGCAGCCAGGCGAGGTCGGCCGTCAGGGCGGCGCCGGTGTAGCGGAACTGGGGCAGGAAGTTGGAGGTCACCGTGCCCGCTGCCTGGCCATAGGACAGGCCCAGCAGGATGAAGCCGACCAGGATGAACATGTCCTGGCCCAAGGCGCCGCCCTTGAGCAGCGCCGGCGTCACCAGGGCAAACAGGCCGATGGCGATGGCCACGGCGCCCAGGGTGCGACGGCGGCCGAAGGTGTCGGCCAGCAGGCCGGACAGGGGCATGGCTGCCGCAGCGAGCAGCGCACCCACCACCTGGACGACCAGGAAGTCGCCCACGTCCTGCTTGGAGAACAGCAGGATCCAGGACAGCGGGAAGACCGTGACGATGTGGAAGAGGGCGTAGCTGGACAGCGAGGCAAAGGCGCCGATCAGCACGTTGTGACCTTGCTGGCGCATCAGTTCGACCTCGTTGCAAGGCTCCAGCTCATGGGCTTCGAGCTCGCGCTCGTACTCATGCGTGACCACCAGGCGCAGCCGCGCGAAGAGGGCGACGACATTGATCGAGAAGGCTGCGAAGAAGGGATAGCGCCAGCCCCACGAGAGGAAGTCGGCGCTGTTGAGATGGGTCCAGAGGTAGGCGAAGAGCCCGCTGGCCACGAAGAAGCCCAGCGGCGCACCCAGCTGGCCCAGCATCGCGTACCAGCCGCGCTTGCGCTCGGGCGCATTCAAGGCCAGCAGAGAGGGCAGTCCATCCCAGGAGCCGCCCAGGGCCAGGCCTTGCCCCAGACGGAAGGCGGCAAGCAGCCAGATCGCCGTCGAGCCCAGGCTGGCATAGCCCGGCAGCATGGCCATGCCGGCGGTGGAGGCTCCCAGCAGGAAGAGGGCGACGGTCAGCTTGACGCTGCGGCCCCAGCGACGCTGGATGGCCATGCTCAGCAGCGAGCCGATGGGGCGCACCACGAAGGCCAGCGCGAAGAGGGCAAAGGCGTAGAGCGTGCCCGTGAGCCGGTCGGCGAAGGGAAAGAACAGGGCCGGGAAGACCAGCACCGAGGCGATGCCGTAGACGAAGAAGTCGAAGTACTCGGACGCTCTGCCGATCACCACCCCCACGGCGATGTCGCCCGGCGCGACGTTGTGCTGCTCCGATTCGGCCCCGCCGGGGCTGATCGCGCTCAAGGAATTCAGGGGCAGGGCACTGCTGGTAACCATGGGGCCTGGGACAAAATGTCCAATCGTTGACATGGGTCAATCAGGATACATTCGCGCCCGAAATGCAAGCTCGTTAACCCGGCGCTGGTTATCCCGATGTATAGAAAACCCCTGTTGTCCCTGGCTCCTGCTTTGGCCCGCTCCCTGCTGGCCCTGGCGCTGCTGCCCCTGGCCGCCTGCAATACCGTGGTGATGAACCCTTCCGGTGACATCGCACGCCAGCAGGCCGACCTGGTGACCACCTCCACCCTGCTGATGCTGCTGATCATCGTTCCGGTGATCCTGCTGACCCTGCTGTTCGCCTGGCGCTATCGCCAGTCCAACAAGAGCGCCACCTACACGCCCGACTGGGACCACAGCACCAAGCTGGAACTGGTGATCTGGGGTGCGCCGCTGCTGATCATCATCGCCCTCGGTGCGATCACCTGGATCAGCACCCACAAGCTGGATCCCTACCGCCCGCTGGAGCGCCTGGACGAGTCCCGCCCCCTGCCCGAAGGCGTGAAGCCGCTGGAGGTGGAAGTCGTTGCGCTGGACTGGAAGTGGCTGTTCCTCTACCCCGAGCAGGGCATCGCGACGGTCAACGAGCTGGCCGCGCCGGTGGACCGCCCCATCCGCTTCAAGATCACCGCGTCCACGGTGATGAACGCCTTCTACATCCCGGCGCTGGCCGGCCAAATCTACGCGATGCCGGGCATGCAGACCCAGCTGCACGCCGTGATCAACAAGGCCGGCGAGTACGAGGGCTTTTCCGCCAACTTCAGCGGCGACGGCTTCTCGCACATGCGCTTCAAGTTCCACGGCCTGTCCGATGCCGACTTCCAGGCCTGGGTCGCGAAGAACAAGAGTGAAGGCAGCGAGCTGACGCGCGCCGACTACCTGCAGCTGGAGCAGCCCAGCGAGAAGGAGCCCGTGCGCCGCTACGCCCGTGTGGCCAACGGCCTGTACGACGCCATCCTGAACCGCTGCGTGGACAGCGCCAAGATGTGCATGGGCCAGATGATGGCCATCGACGCCGCCGGCGGCCAGGGCAAGGGCGGCGTGGACGGCGTGTCCCGCAAGCGCTGGGGCCAGGGCGAGAAGTCCTTCGTGACCGCCCAGTGCACGCCGGCCAATGCCGACCAGTTCCTCCCCCCGCCTACCGCGGCCCGCCAAGATTGATCCGCTGAAGTACCAAGATGTCTGACGCTCAAGACCTCAGCCGCCTCGTGTTCGGGCGGCTCTCCTGGGAGGCCATCCCCTTCCACGAGCCCATCCTGCTTGCCACCTTCGCCGGCGTCGTGCTGGGCGGGTTGGCCACGCTCTTCCTGCTGACCAAGTACCGCCTGTGGGGCGTGCTGTGGCGCGACTGGATCACCAGCATCGACCACAAGAAGATCGGCATCATGTACATCATCCTGGGCCTGGTGATGCTGCTGCGCGGCTTCGCCGACGCGCTGATGATGCGCGCCCAGCAGGCCATCTCCTTCGGGGACCAGGTCGGCTTCCTGCCGCCGCACCACTACGACCAGATCTTCACCGCCCACGGCGTGATCATGATCTTCTTCGTGGCCATGCCCCTGGTGACGGGCTTCATGAACTA
The DNA here is from genome assembly GCA_041913905.1 of Burkholderiaceae bacterium. Lineage (GTDB taxonomy): Bacteria > Pseudomonadota > Gammaproteobacteria > Burkholderiales > Burkholderiaceae_C > Roseateles_B. Next base: position 2,962 of record JAYSEK010000018.1, read on the forward strand.
CGTGGTGCCGCTGCAGATCGGCGCCCGCGACGTGGCCTTCCCGTTCCTGAACAACTTCAGCTTCTGGATGACGGCCAGCGGCGCCATCCTGATCATGATGTCGCTGTTCGTGGGTGAATTCGCCCGCACCGGCTGGCTGGCCTACCCGCCGCTGTCCGGCATCCTGGCGAGTCCGGGCGTGGGGGTGGACTACTACATCTGGTCCCTGCAGATCGCGGGCGTGGGCACCACGCTCTCGGGCATCAACCTGATCGCGACCATCATCAAGATGCGCGCGCCGGGCATGACGATGATGAAGATGCCCGTCTTCACCTGGACCAGCCTGTGCACCAACGTGCTGATCGTGGCCGCCTTCCCGGTGCTGACCGCCGTGCTGGTGCTGCTCTCGCTGGACCGCTACATCGGCACCAACTTCTTCACGACGGACCTCGGCGGCAATGCCATGGTCTACGTGAACCTGATCTGGATCTGGGGCCACCCCGAGGTCTACATCCTGGTGCTGCCGGTCTTCGGCATCTTCTCGGAAGTCGTGGCCACCTTCAGCCGCAAGAAGCTGTTCGGCTATGCCTCCATGGTGTACGCGACGGTGGTGATCACCATCCTGTCCTACCTGGTGTGGCTGCACCACTTCTTCACCATGGGCTCGGGCGCCAGCGTGAATTCCTTCTTCGGGATCACGACCATGATCATCTCGATCCCGACCGGCGCGAAGATCTTCAACTGGCTCTTCACCATGTACCGCGGCCGCATCAACTTTGATGTGCCCATGCTGTGGACGGTGGGCTTCATGGTCACCTTCGTGATCGGCGGCATGACCGGCGTGCTGCTGGCCGTGCCTCCGGCGGACTTCGTGCTGCACAACAGCCTGTTCCTGATTGCGCACTTCCACAACGTCATCATCGGCGGCGTGCTCTTCGGCCTGATGGCGGGCATCACCTTCTGGTTCCCCAAGGCCCTCGGCTACAAGCTGGACCCGTTCTGGGGCAAGTGCAGCTTCTGGTTCTGGTTCGTGGGCTTCTACCTGGCCTTCATGCCGCTGTACGTGCTGGGCCTGATGGGCGTGACTCGCCGCATGAGCCACTTCGAGGACCCCTCGCTGCAGATCTGGTTCCAGATCGCCGCGCTCGGCGCCGTGCTGATCGCCCTGGGCATCGGCAGCTTCCTGATCCAGCTGGTGGTGAGCTACCTGCGCCGCGAACAGCTGCGTGACGAGACCGGCGATCCCTGGGACGGCCGGACGCTGGAGTGGTCCACCTCTTCGCCGCCGCCGGACTACAACTTCGCCTTCACGCCCGTCGTGCACGAGCTGGATGCCTGGCACCACATGAAGAAGCTTGGCGTGAAGCGCCCGACCAGCGGCTTCGTGGACATCCACATGCCGGCCAACACGGCCGCAGGCGTGGTGATTGCCGGCCTGTCGACGCTGTTCGGCTTCGCGATGATCTGGCACATGTGGCTGGTGGCCGGCCTGAGCTTCCTGGTGACGCTGGTGGCCATCATCGTCCACACCTTCAACTACAAGCGCGACTACTACATCCAGGCCGATGCCGTGAAGCGCAGCGAGGACGCCCGCACCGCCCATCTCGCAGGGTTGGCAGCGCTGGCTGCCCGCTGATCCCCGTTGACTGCCTGGAGGACTGAACCATGAGTCACACCATTTCCCTCACCGAAGCCGACGGCGCGCCGCGCTTCTACGACCTGAAGGGCGAGCATCATCCGCAGCAGGGCACGCTGCTGGGCTTCTGGCTCTACCTGATGAGCGACTGCCTCATCTTCGCGGTGCTGTTCGCGGTCTTCGCGGTGCTGGGCAAGTCCTACGCCGCCGGCCCCTCGGGTGCCGACCTCTTCGACCTGCCCCTGGTGGCGGTGAACACGGGCTTCCTGCTGTTCTCCTCGATCACCTATGGCATGGCGATGATCGCGATGAACCATGGCAAGAAGCAGCACCTGCTGGCCTGGCTGGCGGTGACGGGCCTCTTCGGTGCGGCCTTCCTGAGCCTGGAGCTGTACGAGTTCGCGCACCTGCTGCATGAAGGCGCCGGCCCGCAGCGCAGCGCCTTTCTCTCGGCCTTCTTCACGCTGGTCGGCACGCACGGCCTGCACGTCACCTTCGGCATCGTGTGGCTGGTCACGCTGATGATCCAGGTGGGCAAGCACGGCCTGGTCAAGGAGAACAAGCGCCGCCTGATCTGCCTGTCCATGTTCTGGCACTTCCTGGACGTGGTGTGGATCGGCGTGTTCACCTTCGTCTACCTCATGGGCTCCATGTAAGCCCTGCCTGAGATTGATTGAGGAACTGAGATGAGCGAACACAACCACGATCACCACGCGGACCACGCCCACCACGACGACCTGGCCTACCACGCCACGGTCAAGGGCTATGTCGTCGGCTTCCTGCTGTCCGTCGTGCTGACGGCGATTCCCTTCTGGCTGGTCATGGGCCAGGTGCTGCCCAGCAAGAACGTCACCAGTCTGGTGATCCTTGCCTTTGCGGCGGTGCAGATGGTCGTGCACATGATCTACTTCCTGCACATGAACAGCAAGGTGGAAGGCGGCTGGTCCATGCTGGCCTTGATCTTCACCGCGGCGCTGGTGTTGATCATGCTGTCGGGCTCCATCTGGGTCATGTACCACATGAACACCAACATGATGCCCGTGCACGACATGCGCAATCTGCCCTGATGCAGGAGGATCGGTGCACCGCCACTGATCATGCCGCCATGAACCCGCCGCCCAGCCTCACTGCCTCGCGTCGCCCCTCCATGCGGCTGCTGGCCGTGACGCTGGGCGGCCTTGTCCTGATCGGCATCTTCCTGGCCCTGGGCCTCTGGCAGGTGCAGCGCCTGGCCTGGAAGGAAGCGCTGCTCCATCGCGTCGAGGCCAGCCGGGCAAGCCCGCCCCAGGCCATGCCGGCGCCGCGGGACTGGCCGCAGGTGAAGCGCGACACGCATGAGTACCAGCGCCTGCGGCTGCAGGGGCGCTTCGACCATGGCCGCGAGACCCTGGTCCAGGCCAGCACTGCGCTGGGCCCGGGCTGGTGGGTGATCACGCCCCTGCAGACCGCCGAGGGTCACTGGGTGCTGGTCAACCGCGGCTTCGTCGACGCCGAGCATCGCGAGCCCGCCAGGCGCAATGCCCCGGCAGGCGAGCTCACGCTGCAAGGCCTGCTGCGCCTGAGTGAGCCCGGCGGTCGGCTCTGGCAGCACAACGACGCGAGGGCCGGGCGCTGGTACTCGCGCGATGTGGCCGCCATTGCCGCCGCGCGCGAACTGTCCGGCGAGGTGGCGCCGTTCTTCGTCGACGCCGGCGACGGCGTGGAAGGCCAGTGGCCGCGCGCCGGGCTGACGGTCCTGTCTTTCAGCAACAATCACCTCCTGTATGCCCTGACCTGGTTCGCACTGGCGGCCATGGTGTGCGGGGCGCTGGTGTTTGTATGGCGCGTCGAGATGCGCCAAGTCCCTGGAGCGGCTGCCGTTGGATCCGACGCTTGAAGCGCAAGAGCAGGCCGAGGTGGCCCACCTCGGCGCCGCCGGCCGTGCCTCGGAAACCCTGGCCGGGCGACGCAACCTGCTGCAGCTGATCCAGCTGCGCTGGCTGGCGGTGGCGGGGCAGCTGGCCACCATCCTGGCCGTCCACTTCCTGCTGGCCATCCGCCTGCCGCTGGTGGAGATGCTGACGCTGCTGGGCGCACTGGCCCTGTTCAACGTGGCGAGCTGGCTGCACAGTCGCAGCGGGCGGGACGTCAGCAACGGCGCGCTGTTCGGCGGTGTGCTGGTCGACGTGGCGGTGCTCAGCGGCCAGCTCTACTACAGCGGCGGCATCACCAACCCCTTCTGCTTTCTCTTCCTGCTGCAGATCGCCGTGGGCACGGTGCTGCTGCGTCCGGCCTACATCTGGGCCATGGTCTTCATCGCCAGCGTCAGCTTCATGACCCTGACGCATGTGTACCGTCCGGTGGCGCTGCCGGACGTGGAGGTGCCGGCGCTGTCGGTGCATTTCATCGGCGGGTTGCTGCTGTGCTTCCTGCTCAACGCGGTGCTGCTGGTGGTCTTCATGAACCGCATCGTGCGCAACCTGCGCCAGCGCGACGCCAGCCTGGCCAAGCTGCGGCAGCGGGCAGCGGAGGAGGAGCACATCGTCCGCATGGGCTTGCTGGCTTCCGGCGCCGCTCACGAGCTGGGCACGCCACTGGCGACGCTGTCGGTGATCCTGGGCGACTGGGCCCGCATGGCGCCTTTCGCGGCCGACCCCGAACTTCGCGAGGAGATCGAGGAGATGCAGCTGCAGCTCAAGCGCTGCAAGACCATCGTCAGCGGCATCCTGCTCTCGGCCGGCGAGGCCCGCGGCGAGGCACCGGCGCAGACGCAGCTGCATGCCTTCCTGGACGAGCTGGTGGCGCAGTGGCGCAGCACCCGCCCGGCCAAGGCCCTGCATTTCGAGGCCGAGAACCTGCCGGACGTCCCCATGTACTCGGACTTCGCGCTGCGCCAGATGGTGGACAACGTGCTGGACAACGCCCTCGAAGCCTGCCCGGATGGCGAGATCACCTTGCGCGCCGCGCTGGAGCAGGACGGCGAAATCCTCGTGCTCACGGTGCTCGACCAGGGGCCAGGTTTTGCCCCCGAGATGCTGGAACGCTTCGGCAAGCCCTACCAGAGCAGCAAAGGCAAGCCGGGCGGCGGGCTGGGCCTGTTCCTCTCGGTCAACGTGGCGCGCAGCCTCGGTGGCAAGATCGAGGCGCGCAACCGCTGGGAAGGCGGGGCCGAGGTCAGCATGCGCCTGCCCCTGTCCAGCCTGAGCGTGCAGCGCCAGACATCTGCCAAGAAAGGCCCGCGTGAACGCTGAAGACCGCCTGCTGCTCATCGTCGAGGACGACGACAGCTTCGCCCGCACGCTGATCCGTTCCTTCGAGCGGCGCGGCTACCGCGTGCTGCGCGCCGCCAATCTGGCCGAGGTGCAGGCCCGGCTCGCGGAGCATCGTCCCGGTTTTGCCGTCGTGGACCTCAAGCTGGCCGGCGGGGATTCAGGCCTGGCTTGCGTTCAAGCCCTGCATGCGCATGACGACACCATGGTCATCGTCGTGCTGACCGGCTATGCCAGCATCGCGACGGCCGTCGAGGCCATCAAGCTGGGCGCCCGCCACTACCTGGCCAAGCCCGCCAACACCGACGACATCGAAGCCGCCTTCGAGAAGGCCGAGGGCGACGCCGAGGTCGAGCTGACCGAGCGAACCACCTCCATCAAGACGCTGGAGTGGGAGCGCATCCACGAGACCCTGGCCGAAACCGGCTTCAACATCTCCGAGACCGCCCGCCGCCTGGGCATGCACCGCCGCACCCTCGCGAGGAAGCTGGAGAAGCAGCGGGTGAAGTGATGCCCGCATGGGGCCAGGTCTTGCCCTGCGTCCCTTCGTCCCGCCCCTTCGTCCCACACCGTTCATCCGCCGCCTGTACCGCTGGCACCCTTCATGTGACCGGCCGTCCATCTCCTGTCTTTCGGCACCCGTTGCCGTGCAAGCTGGCCGCTAGACTGCCTCCCTCATCGGGCATGCCGTCCTTGGCAGCCTTGCGGACAAGACGAGAACGACGGGAGAGATCATGAGCGACAGCGCCTCCGCCACCCTGGTGGCTCACCCAGCCATCCACCGCGTCGGCGACGTGCCTGCGGATCATCCAGCCGACGCTCCCGCGCAGCCTGCCGGCCGGTCCACGCAGCCGCCGCACACGGGCGTTCCCTCGCCCAAACGCGGCCGCTCGCGCTGGCGCCGCTGGCGCACGCCGCTGATCGTGCTGGGCGTGCTGGCCTTGATCGGCGGCGGCTGGCGCCTCACGCACCCGCCCAAGCCGCCCGCCGCGCCGCCGGTGGGCGAGGTCAAGCTGGCGGACATCACCCAGCTCGTCCAGGCCTCGGGCATCCTGCAGGCCAAGACCCGGGTGGACGTTGGCGCCCAGGTCAGCGGCCAGGTGCAGACCCTGCACGTGGAGCTGGGTCAGAACGTCAAGAAGGGCGATCTGCTGGTGAGCCTGGACCCCGAGATCGCGCGCAGCGACCTCGCGCAGGCCGAAGCTGCGGTGGCTCAGCAGAAGGCGCAGCTGGAGCGCATGAAGGTGGACATCGAGCAGGCCCAGCGCGAGTCGCAGCGCCAGCAGCGCCTGCTGGCAGGCAGCGCCACCGCGGGCCAGGAGGCCGAGAACGCGCAGGCCCTGCTGGACAAGCTGCAGGCGGACTACCGCGGCCAGCAGGCCAGCATGCAGCGCCTGCAGGCGGACCTCGCCAAGCGCCAGCTCAACCTGGGCTACACCCGCATCACCGCGCCCATGGACGGCACGGTGGTCAACATCCCGGTGCAGGCCGGCCAGACCGTCATCGCCGTGCAGATCACGCCGGTGATGGTGGCGCTCGCGCAGCTGGACACCATCACCGTGCGGGCCCGCGTGCCCGAGGCGGACGTGTCTTCGATCAAGGTGGGTCAGGTCGCACGCTTCTCAACGCTCTCCGGCGAAGGCCGCCAGTACGAAGGCCGCGTGCGCGTGATCCAGCCTGTGCCCGAGCGCATGGGCAATGCCGTCTACTACAACGTGCTGTTCGACGTCGACAACAAGGACCGCAGCCTGCTCTCCGACATGACGGTGCAGGTCAATATCGAGACCGGCAGCGCCAGGCAGGTGCCGACCCTGCCCATGGTCGCGCTGGGCGAGCGCGATGCGCAAGGCCGCTACGACGTCCAGATCTACAAGCCTGGCAATGAGAAGGATCCGGCTGCCAAGCCCGAGACGCGCAAGGTGCGCATTGGCCTGCAGGACGGCGGCAAGGCTCAGGTGCTGGAAGGATTGAAGGTCGGCGAGAAGCTGCTGCTGGCGCCCGTGGCGAAGAAGCCGGGCGATGGCGATGCCGGCGTGATCATCGACTGAGGCCGCCATGAGCACATCGCAACAAGCTTGCTCGCCGCACGCGGGCAAGGGCCCTCCGCTGATCGAGCTGCGCAGCGTCGCCCGGCGCTACCTGATGGGCCGCCCCGACGATCCGAATGCCGTCATCGTGCCGGCGCTGCAGGGCGTGAGCCTGCGCATCGAGGCCGGCGAGTATGTCGCCATCATCGGCCAGTCGGGCTCGGGCAAGAGCACGCTGATGAACATCCTGGGCTGCCTGGACAATCCCAGCGAAGGCCAGTTCCTGATCGACGGCCAGGACGCCAGCGAGCTCGATGCCGACGAGCTGGCCGCCCTGCGCCGCGAGCGCTTCGGCTTCATCTTCCAGCGCTACCACCTGCTGCCCGGCATGGACGCGCAGGCCAATGCGGCGCTGCCGGCGGTCTACGCTGGTGTGGGCACCGGCAAGCGCCTGGGGCGCGCCGCGCGTCTGCTCGCCGACCTCGGCCTGGGCGAGCGCATGCACCACAAGCCCAACGAACTCTCGGGCGGCCAGCAGCAGCGCGTCAGCATTGCGCGGGCCCTGATGAACGGCGGGCAGATCATCCTGGCCGACGAGCCCACGGGCGCACTGGACTCCGCCAGCGGCCAGGAGATGCTGCGCCAGCTGGATGCCCTGCATGCGGCCGGCCACACCATCATCCTGGTGACGCACGACGCCAAGGTGGCGGCGCATGCGCGGCGCGTGATCGAGCTCTCCGATGGCCGTGTACTGCGCGACAGCGGCACGCCGGTGGGCCACGCGGTGCCGGCGGCGGCGCTGTCCATGGCCGCGGGCCCCGGCAGCTTCTGGGCCCACTGGCGCGGGCAGCTGCGCGAGGCGCTCAGTTCCGCCCTGGGTGCGCTCTACGCCAACCGGTTGCGCTCCAGCCTGTCCATGCTGGGCATCTGTATCGGCATCACGGCGGTGGTCTGCACGGCCGCGCTGGGGGATGCCGCCCGGCAGGGCATCGAGGGCAATCTGGGCGCGGCGGTCGCGAGCAAGCTGTGGGTCTGGTCGGATCCCAGCAAACTCGCCCCCGGCGCCTTGCCCCGCGACTTCAGGCCCTACGAGCTGGAGGCCATCCGCGCCATCGAGGGCGTGCGGGACGTGCAGGGCGAGCGCCGCATGATGGGAGGCCTGCGACAGGGCACGCAGCAGGTCAACGGCCAGACCGTGGCCGCCACGCTGGAGACGCTCGCGAGCAACCAGCTCAAGCTTGAGCTGGGCCGCGACTTCAGCAGCGCCGACCTGCAGGCCCGCGCCCAGGTGGTGGTGATCAGCCATCGGCTCTGGCAGGACCTCTTCAAGGGCCGGGCTTCGGCCCTGGGCGCGACGATGCTGATCGACACGGCGCCCGGCGTGCCCGAACTGGGCGCGGCCGGTGCGGCAGCACAGCCCCAGGTGGGCGCAGCGCTGCCGGTGCAGGTGATCGGCATCCTCAAGGAGAAGCGCGACGGCGATGGCGACGATGGCCGCTCGGCCACGCTCTACCTGCCGGTCAGCACCTACCTCAGCAAGATCGACGCCAAGCCGGCCGTGAGCAGCTTCCGCGTGCTGGTGGCCAAGGGTCATGATCCGTCCGCCATCGAGGCCCAGGTGCGGCACCGGCTCAAGGCCTTGCATGGTCAGCAGGACTTCGGGCTCTGGAACGGCGACGCCATGTTCCGCCAGGTTCAGCAGGTGATGGGCATCATCGCCGGCATCTTCACCGGCGTGGGCGCCATCGCGCTGCTGGTGGGCGGCGTGGGGGTGATGAACATCATGCTGGTCTCGGTGTCCGAGCGCACGCGGGAGATCGGCATCCGCATGGCCGTGGGTGCGCGGCAAGGCGATGTGCGCATGCAGTTCCTGATCGAGGCGGTGATGCTGTGCTGCCTGGGCGGCCTGGCCGGCCTGGCCCTGTCCTGGCTGGCTGCGCAAGGCGCCAATGCGGTGCAGGACAAAGTAACGCTGGATGTCAGCGGCAAGGCCGTGGCCCTGGCCTTTGCGGTCTCGGGCGGCATCGGGCTGCTCTTCGGTACCTTGCCGGCACGTCGCGCGGCGGCGCTGAGCCCGGTCGACGCGCTGGCGCGCGAATGAGTGAAGGCAAGACATGAAGAAGAATTCCCTGATGAGCAAGCGCCTGCGCCTGTCCACGCTGGCCCTGGCTGCCGCCGCGCTGGCCCTGCTGGGCGGCTGCGCCGCGACGGCCGATCTGCACCGTCCTGCGGAGCCCGGCCTGCCGGCGCAACGGCAGCATGGCAGCGAGGCGTCGGCCCAGGCCGGTGCCTGGGCGGCTGCGATGGACGAGGAGCTGCGAGCCTTCCAGCGCGAAGCGCTGGCCCGCAATCGCGACATCGCCCTGGCGGCGCTGCGGCTCAAGGACGCACAGCGCCAATTGGAGCAGCAGGGCCTGCGCCTGCAGCCCTCCGCCTCGCTCAGCTCCTCGGCCAACCGCCCGCTGGACTCCGGCGGCGCGAGCCGTTCGGTGAACGTCGGTGGCGTGCAGGTACCGGTGGAGACGCGCGTGGGCTGGAGCCACAGCTACAGCGCCTCGGTCTCCGCCAGCTACGAGCTCGACCTCTGGGGCCGGTTGGCGGCCCGCGACCGCGGCCTGCTGGCGCAGCGCGAGCAGGTGCAGACGGACGTTGCCGCCGCACGCGTGGTGATCGAGGCGCGCGCCGCCGAAATCTACTGGACCCTGGGTGCCCAGGAGCGCCTGCGCCCGCTGGCCCGTGAGCAGCTCGCGGCCGCCGAAGAGCTGCTGAGCATCGTCAAGCTGCGGGTGCGCGAGGGCAAGCTGCTGCCGGTGGAAGCCGACCGGGCGGCACAGTCGGTCCTGGCGGCGCAGCACCGGCTGGCCGATCTGGAGGCCGAGCAGCAATTGCAGACCCAGCAGCGTTCGCTGTTGCTGGACCAACTGGAGCAGGGGGCGCCAGCCTCATCCGTCGGCCGCCTGCCGGAGACCGCGCCACCCGCATGGGCGCTGGGCTCTCCGGCCCAGGTGCTGGGCGCTCGCCCTGATGTGCAGAAGGCTCGGCTGCAGGTCGATGCGGCGCTGGCACAGCTGGCCGGAGCCGAGGCCAGCCGCTATCCGAGCCTGAGCTTCAGCGCTTCGGTGAGCGCTGGCGGCGCCCAGTCGCGCGACTGGCTCAGCCACCCAGTCCTGGCGCTCAGTTCCTCCTTGCTGGTTCCGCTGATCGACTGGCGTCGCCTGAACCTGGAGCGCGATGGGGCCCGCAACGCGCTGGAGCAGGCAGCGCTCGGCCTGCGCGACACCGTGCACAAGGCCCTGGTGGACGCCGAAGCGCAATGGACGCAGCGCGAGAAGCTGCAGCGCCAGACGCAGGCGCAGGCGCAGCGCGTGGCCGAGGCGCAGGAGAACGAGCGCCTGGCGGCCCTGCGCCTGGAGGTCGGCGCCATCGGCCGCCACGACTGGCTGCAGGCCCGCGTGGCGCTGCTGGAGGCCCGGCAGTCGCTGGTCCAGCTGCAATTGCAGGCCTGGCTCAACCATGCAGCGCTGTACCGGGCGCTGGGTGGTGCTGCGCAAGGCTGAGGTGCCAGGCACCCGTCGCCCGGCGCCCGGCGCCCGCTCAAGGCAGGCCGGCGCCTACTTGGCCGGCATGAAGCCCAGCATCCAGGAGAAATCCAGCGTTTCCCAGCGCTGCTTGGGCGTCGGAGGCGGGATCACGGGCTTGCCGACGGCGGGGCTGCCGGGGAAGGGCGCACCCTGGCCAGCGCCCGGCGGCGTCTGCGCGACGTTGATGGCGGCGTAGCCATGGCACGTGATGCACGATGCCTGCTGCGGCGGGACCAGGGCATTGAACTCGACGAAGGAGTTGCCCAGCATGCCCTTGCTGGCCCGCGGCTGCTCATACTGGGTCTGCGTGCCCACCAGGCGGTAGTTGCGGAACTCGGGCGCCAGCCCGGCCTGGTCCATCAGGTTCGTGAGGTTCTTGGTCGCTGCGGTGGGCTTGCCCGTGCTGACGGCCGGGTTGGAACCCCAGGGGTCGCTGCAGGCTGAGTAGAGCTTGGGATTGCAGCGGTTCGGGTTGGTCAGCGGCGACTGCGGCTCGAAGGTGGCCCACAACCAGTTGGGGTAGAGCTTGGACGAGATGTGCACGCCGACCAGTGCATAGCAGACGCCGTCTATCGTCTGCACGTACACGCCAGGGGGCTTCTTGTCGCTGCAGTTGAAGAAGCTGGCGGCGTTGAGCGAACTGGCGGCGATCCAGTCCGCCTTGATCTCGACCGCGTCTGTGGGAAAGTCCAGCGGTTTGCCTGTCGCTGCGATGTAGTCGGCCTCACCGGTGCGCGTCGTCAGCGTGGTGCCGGGCTTGCCGCCGGGAGGTGCCGTGACGAAGGCCGCCTCGGCCCCGTTCACATAGACCTCTTCGCAGAACTGCGGATTGCTGCTCAGGTTGCCGGGAACGAAGGGCAGCAGGGATTTGGGTGTTTGTGCGGTGTTCGCTGTCATCGGCTGACAGCCGGCCAGGCCTCCCGTCGGCGAGGGCGTGGCGAGCTTGCCCCGCCGGGCCAGCAGACTGACCGCATGGCTGAAGCGCTTCTTGTCTTCCCCGCTTCTGCAGCCCGGCGCAGAAGGATGGAACCAGCAGGTCTGCTCGGTCCACGTCTCCCAGCTGAGCTTCTTGCCCGCAGGCGTGTTGACCGTGCAGTGCGCGGCCACGAACAGCTGCCAGGCGGTCTCCTCCTGCGTGGCCGCCGGTTTCTTGGGCAGGCTGCAGGCGAGCGGGGGTGCCGCGGCCGCCGATGCGGGCGGCGTGCCTTGTGTGCCTTGTGTGCCCTGTGCCAGCGCGTCTGTGCTGCACAGCAGACAGACAGCGGTGGCCAGCGCTGCGCAGGCGGTCGAAGGACAGGACAGCCGGGTGGCGCACAAGAGCGCCGCCGATGAGTCAACAGGCTTCATGGATGCTCTCCCTAGTGATGACAGCTCAGGCTTTGTCAATAGGCGTTCAAGCCGCGACTGAATAGCGGCTCGCGCCATCTGGCGCGTGGCTGATACCAGCGCGCATGGGGCGCCGCCCAAGCGGGCACGGCACGCTTTTGCGCCGCGCCCGCGGACGCAGGCTCGCACAGCCGGGCCGGGAGGCCATCTGTAAGCGATGACAGGCGCGCTTGTGCGCCGGCCGCGTCGATGGACGATCCATCATCGCGGCCTCGCCAGGCCCTTCGCAGGGCGCAGGCGCTTCCTTTTCATGCGTTCGACGCAACGCGCAACCGCCAGGTCCAGCGACGGATCCGCAACTGATCCGGCACCCTGTGGCGTGCGCGCCTCAGCGGCCCGCTGCCGCGGACGTCGCCGCTTGCATGCGTTGCCTGAACGACTGTCTGGTGAACCCGGCCGCAGACTCGCTGCCGGCTGCCTCATCTTGCAGCAGCCTAGGCGCAGCCCCGTAGGCATCGGGGCTGGCGTCGACGCTCCAGTGGCCGTCCCCAGACTTGTCCACAGAAGCTGTGGACGTCTGCTTCACTCATTCAGCAGCAGTTCGAAGGCATGACTGGCGCGCTGCTGCTCATAGCCCACGGCCCGATAGAAGCGATGAGCCTCCTCGCGGCGCAGACCCGATCGCAAGCGCATGCGCGTGGCCCCCATGTCTCGCGCATGCCACCGGGCGTCCTGAAGCAGGGCGCGCGCAATGCCCTGTCGGCGATGCCTGGCGTCCACCACCAGTGCGTGCACCTCCGCGTAGCCATCGCTGGCGATCAGGACGATGCGCTGGAGGTGGCACATGCCCGTGAGATGGCCGTTGGCGTCACTCACGAGCAGGCGGTGGTCGTCGCGGCCGTACAAACGGGCGAAACGTACCGCCAGTTCCTCCGATCTGCAGGGATAGCCGAGCTGATCGAGGAGGCGCGGCAACTGCGCGATATCGGCCGCGCTCGCGAGTCGGATGAGGCTCCGCATGGGGCTCCGGCTCAGCGCATGAGCTCGCGGATCACCGCCACCGGTGCGCTGCCGTAGCTGAGGAACTGGTCATGGAAGGCGTTGAGCTGGAAGCGGTCGCCCAGGGCTTTGCGGCGTTCCTCGCGCAGGGCCATGATCTCGCTGTAGCCGCTGAAATAGCTGGTGAGCTGGACCGAAGTCAGCTGCACGCGGCGCCATTTCTCGCGCGCCTCCTGTTCGGTCTGGAAGGCCTTCTGCGTCAACAGGGCCAGGGCTTCGTCCTGCGTCATGCCCAAGACGTGCACGCTGTAGTCCAGGATGGTGTTGGTGACGCTGCGCAGGTTCCACTTGCAGTACATGAGCCACATCTCGGGTGCGTTGTCGCCATAGCCGGCCTCCAGCATCATGCGCTCGCCGTACACGGCCCAGCCCTCGATCATGGCGCCGTTGCCGAACAGGGCCTTCACGAGGGACGGTGACTTGTTGGCGTGGATCAGCTGCGTGTAGTGGCCCGGGATGGCCTCGTGGATGTTCAGGATCTGCAGGATCCAGTGGTTGTATTCGCGCAGCGTGCTCTCGGCCTGCTCGGGCTTCAGGTCATCCAGCGGCGTGACGTTGTAGTAGGTGCGGTCCTGCGGGCGGTAGGGGCCGGGCGCCTCGATGCTGGCGCCCGCCACGCCGCGCTGGTAGGCCGGGGTCTCGCGCACCTGCAGCGGCTTTTTTGGATCGATGGTGAGCAGATCCTTCTGCTGCAGGAAGGCCTGCAGCTGAGGGATCTGCTGACGGATCTCGGCCAGGAAGTTCTCGGCCTTCACATGGTTCACCGAGAGTGCCTTGATCACGCGGTCGATCTTCTCCAGCCGGTCCGCGGGCTTGGGTGCATCGCCCTGGGTCTTGCTCCAGAGCTGGTCGGACAGCTCGTCCATCTTCGCCAGCAGCTGCTCGCGGGTGGCCAGCGCCTTCTGGTAGGTCTGCTCGGCCGTGCTGGCGGACTGGATGTCCAGCTGGAACTTGCGCTCATACAGCTCGCGCCCCAGGCGGAAGGAGCGGGCCTGGCCGTTGGCAGCCAGCGCCTGGTCCAGCGACTGCAGACGCTCCTGGTAGCGCTTCACGGCGCTGCGGGCGGCGCTCAGCGCCGGGGCGAAGGCCTGTCGGTCCGCGCGGGCGAGCTTGGCTTCTTCCTTGGCCGCCTTCTCGACCTCGTCGAACACGGCCAGGACGCCGTCGATCTGGCTCACCGCCAGCTGGGTGTGCTCGCGGGTGGGGGTCTCGATGCTGGCGTAGGCGGCCTCGTAATAGGCCGGCACGGCCTTGAGGCGCGACAGCAGGGCCTTCAGGCGCTGCGGCTTGGGCGCGTATTCGGTGTTGAGGATGAGGTCCATGGCGCCCGCCACGTTGTAGTTGGACGGGTTCCAGGCGAACTCGCGCAGGGTCTGCAGGGACCAGAGGTCCGAGGCGAGCTTGTTCTGCAGCAGGACGAGGTCCGTGCGGGCGCGATCCGAGAGCTGGCCGGGCTTCACGGCCGCGAAGCGGGCCTGCCATTGCTGGGCAAAGGCCAGGGCTTTCTGGCGGCTGGCGGCATCGGGTGCCGGCAGGCGCGCCGCGCCGTCATAGCGGCCCGCGGCCAGGGCGGCATCGGGGTCCAGCTTCCACAGGGCCTCGATGAACTGGTGCGCCAGGCGGTCGAAGGCGCGGTCGGCCGCCTGACTTGCCGCATGGCCTGCCGCCTTGGCGTGAGGGGTGCCGGCCCGCTCGTGTGCTGCGTCCTTCGCCTCCAGGGCCGACGCGGGCCAGGCCAGCGCAAGCGCGGCACCCAGGGTGCCGAGCTGCAAGCCCAGGCGGGACCAGGAGGAGGAAGGCGAAGAGGGCAGGGCAGCGCGCATGGTGAGCTTTCTGGATGTCGGGCGCCCCGGTCGGGCGCGAGGCGGCAGCATAGCGCCGCGGCCGCGAACTGCCCCTCCGTTTCAGCCCCAGTCCGGCTTGTTCATGGGCGAAGCTCGTACAGCGCGAAGCCCTCGGGGTCGTCGCGCACCCAGTGCAGGCGGGCCTCCGGGGCCAGCAAGGGCCGAGCCGCGGGGCCGCTGCGGAACTGCGCCCGGCTGCCTTCGGGCAGCTTGAGCCGCCAGGAGCCCTCGTCGGTCTCGGCCTCGAAGGCGCGACCGGACTGCAGCAGGCGCTGCAGCGCTTCGCGGTTTTCGGCAGGGGCGTCCAGCACCACGCGCTCGGGGCCGGCCGCGGGAAAGTTGCCGCCGCCGCTGGCGCGGTAGCTGTTGCTCACCAGCAGGAAGCGCTGTGCGTCCCGCACTGGTTCGCCGCGGTAGCGCAGCTCGGTGATGCGACCCGACTGCACGGCGGCCAGGCGCTTGCCGTCAGGGCCATAGCGCGCCGGCTGACCTAGGTCGATCTCGTAGTCCAGCCCTTGGATCACGTCGAAGTTGAAGCTGGGGTGGGTCTCGTCGATCAGGGGCTGGGCTTCGGCCTTGCCGGGTTCGATCTGGCGGAACTGAG
Organism: Burkholderiaceae bacterium; assembly: GCA_041913905.1. Taxonomy (GTDB): domain Bacteria; phylum Pseudomonadota; class Gammaproteobacteria; order Burkholderiales; family Burkholderiaceae_C; genus Roseateles_B. The sequence goes on from JAYSEK010000018.1 coordinate 18,266, forward strand.
CCGCGGCGCGCTCCAGCCATTCGCGCAGCTCGGCGCCGTTCAGCTCGATCACCTTGAGCGTGTTGGGATAGGGGTAGAGCTCAGCGACATGTTTGACGGCCATGGGGCCGGGCGCGATGTCCACATAGCTGCTCCAGCCCTGGCGCCCGCCGCTGCGAAAGGGCGCGGCGGCGCTGAGCAGGGGCAGGTCTTGCCAGCGCGTGCCGCGCAGGGCCTCACGCGCATAGGCGCGCTGCGCACGGGCGACGAGGGCCAGCGCTTCCGAGGGCTGGACCAGGTCGAAGTAGCTGTGCAGGCGGCGCGGCGCCTGGGCCACGGTCTGCCGGATCATCGCCAGCGTGGCCGCATGGTCCGGCTGAAGCAGGGCTTCCAGCGTGGGGTCCGGTGCGGCCAGCGAGGCCCGGCTGCGCGGGTCGCGAATGGGGAGCAGGCGGCTTTGGCTGTCGGTCACGCGCCAGCGTCTCTGCGTCTTCTCCAGCACCAGGTCGATGAGGCCGAGATGATCGCCCCAGCGCCCCGGCATCACCGCGGGCACGCCGTGGATGCGGCCGCGCGTGACGTCGGCCCCGGCGTGGTGGGCAAAACCTGGCCCCGGAAATTCGGCATGGGCGTGGCCCAGCAGCAGGGCGTCCAGGCCGCTCAGGCGGGCCAGCTCGGCGGCCCTGTTCTCTGCGCCGTCCGGCTGGGGATCGACCTCGTAGCCGGTGTGGGCCACGGCGATGACGAGATCGGCGCCGGCCTTGCGCAGCAGCCGGATTTCGCGGCGCGCTGCCGTCACCATGTCCTCGGCCACCACGCGCCCCTGCAGATGCTGGCGGTCCCAGCGCAGGATCTGCGGCGGCAGCAGGCCCACGAGGCCGATGCGCAGGCGCTGCGGCCGACCGGCTTCGTCCTTGAAGTCGCGGTCCAGCAAGGCGTGCGGCAGGAACACCGGCCGCCCGCTGCCTGCCTCGCGCAGATTGCTGCTGATCACCGCCAGGCCGGCGTTCGCGTAGGCCTTCTTCAGAAAGGGCAGGCCGTAGTTGAACTCGTGGTTGCCGATGTTGGCCGCGTCATAGCCCAGCAGGCGCAGGGCTTGCAGGGCCGGATGGCTGCGCGGGTCTTCCAGGCCACGGCGGGCCACCACGTCGCCCATGGGCGAGCCCTGGATCAGGTCGCCGTTGTCGATCAGCAGGCTGTTGGGCTGTTCGGCGCGCGCCCGGGCGATCAGCGTGGCGGTGCGCGAGAGACCCAGGGTCTCGCTGGGCTGGTCCTGGTAGTAGTCGTAGGCCAGCAGGTGCATGTGCACGTCGCTGGTCTGCAGCAGCCGCAGCCGCAGGGTCTGGGCCTGCAGTGCGGAGCTCAGGGCCAAACCGGCAGCCAGGAGCAGGCCTGGGGGCAGCCATCGGAGGACAGGTCGTCTTTTCATGGCGGCGAGGGTAGCGCAGCCGGGCGTCGCGCGGACGCCCCACGAAAGTGTCAGGCTTTCCCGGATTCATAGCCTGGATCATGGGGATCGGCCGGCGAATGGGGTACGCTGACCGGGCGCACCGGTATCTGGCGATCCCAGGGCATCCGGTGTGGGTGGCAGCGCCCGATCCGGCGGCTGCCAACTGCCTGAATTTCTGCATGGCATCACCATGCGGGAGCGATGTATGAGCGACAAGAACGAGCCCGGTGCCGTGCGCGCACCGCTGCGCTTGCACGTGCCCGAGCCCACGGGGCGGCCGGGCTGCCACACCGATTTTTCCTACCTCAAGCTCAGCGCGGCGGGCGAGGTGCCTCGGCCGCCCGTGGACGTGGCGCCGGTGGACACCGGCGAGATGGCCCACAAGCTGATCCGCGTGCTGAACGAGGACGGCGAAGCCTGCGGGCCCTGGGCGCCTGAGCTGAGCGAGGCCCAGCTGCTGCGCGGCCTGCGCACCATGATGAAGACGCGTGTCTTCGACAGCCGCATGCTGATCGCCCAGCGCCAGAAGAAGCTGAGCTTCTACATGCAGAGCCTGGGCGAGGAAGCCATCGGCAGTGCCCACGGCATGGCGCTGGAAGACGGCGACATGTGCTTCCCCACCTACCGCCAGCAAAGCCTGCTGGTCGGGCGTGACGACGTGCCGCTGTCCGAGCTGATGTGCCAGCTGCTCTCCAACGAGAAGGATCCGCTCAAGGGCCGCCAGCTGCCGGTGATGTACTCCATCAAGCGCGCAGGCTTCTTCTCCATCTCCGGCAACCTGACCACGCAGTTCGTGCAGGCCGTGGGCTGGGGCATGGCCAGCGCGATCAAGGGGGACACCCGCATCGCCTCGGGCTGGGTGGGCGATGGCGCCACCGCCGAGAGCGATTTCCACAACGCCCTGGTCTTCGCCCACGTCTACCGCGCGCCGGTGATCCTGAACGTGGTCAACAACCAGTGGGCCATCTCGACCTTCCAGGCGATTGCCGGCGGCGAGGGCACGACCTTCGCGGCTCGCGGCGTGGGGGCAGGTATTGCCTCGCTGCGCGTCGATGGCAACGACTTCCTGGCCGTCTACGCCGTGACGCGCTGGGCCGCCGAACGCGCCCGCAGCAATCTGGGTCCGACGCTCATCGAGTGGGTGACCTACCGCGCCGGCCCGCATTCCACCTCGGACGATCCCAGCAAGTACCGCCCCGCGGACGACTGGACCCGCTTCCCCCTGGGCGACCCCATCGCCCGCCTGAAGTCGCACCTGATCCGCCGCGGCCTGTGGTCCGAGGCGCAGCATGCCGCGTTGCAGGAAGAGCTCGAAGCCGAGGTGCTGGCCGCGCAGAAGCACGCCGAGAGCTTCGGCAGCCTGGCTGACGGCCATATTCCCAGCATCGCCTCCATGTTCGAGGATGTGTACGAAGAGATGCCCCAGCACCTGCGCGAGCAGATGACCGAGGCCCAAGCGTTTGGAGGCCGTCTATGAAGGCTGAACAACTTCCCGTGGCGGACGCGCAGGCGCAGGACGCCGAAGGCAAGGCCGTCACCATGACCATGATCCAGGCCCTGCGCTCGGCGATGGACGTGATGCTGGCGCGCGACCCGGACGTGGTCATCTTCGGCCAGGACGTCGGCTACTTCGGCGGCGTGTTCCGCTGCACCGACGGCCTGCAGGCCAAGTACGGCAAGCAGCGGGTCTTCGATGCGCCCATCTCCGAAGGCGGCATCGTCGGCGTGGCCGTGGGCATGGGCGCCTATGGCCTGCGCCCCGTGGCCGAGATCCAGTTCGCCGACTACTTCTACCCGGCGTCCGACCAGATCGTCTCCGAGGCGGCGCGCCTGCGCTACCGCTCGGCTGGCGACTTCACCGCGCCGCTGACCATCCGCATGCCCTGCGGCGGCGGCATCTACGGCGGGCAGACGCACAGCCAGAGCCCCGAGGCGCTGTTCACGCACGTCTGCGGCCTGCGCACGGTGATGCCGTCCAACCCCTATGACGCCAAGGGCCTGCTGATTGCCGCCATCGAGTGCAACGACCCGGTGATCTTCCTGGAGCCCAAGCGCCTCTACAACGGCCCCTTCGATGGCCACCACGACCGTCCGGCCACGCCCTGGAGCGGGCATCCCAAGGCGCTGGTCCCCGAGGGCTACTACACGCTGCCGCTGGACAAGGCGACCGTGTACCGGCCCGGGCAGCAGTTGACCGTCCTGGCCTACGGCACCATGGTCTATGTGGCCGAAGCGGCGGCCAAGGAGACGGGGCTGGACGCCGAGATCATCGACCTGCGCGCGCTGTGGCCCCTGGACCTGTCGACCGTCGTCGAGTCGGTCAAGAAGACCGGCCGCTGCGTGATCGTCCATGAGGCGACGCGCACCAGCGGCTTCGGTGCCGAGCTCTCGGCCCTGGTGCAGGAGCATTGCTTCTACCACCTGGAGGCGCCGATCGAGCGCGTCACCGGCTGGGACACGCCTTATCCGCACGCCCAGGAATGGGACTACTTCCCCGGTCCCGCCCGCGTGGCCGCGGCGCTGCGCCGGGTGATGGAGTCCTGAGCATGAGCCGGCTTGAATCGGGCAGCGGCTGCGCTGCCTCCCATGAGCAATCGCGCCGATGGGCGCAGCAGGGTCGCAGCATTGCGGTCCGGCAGGAGGTTTGATGAGCATTCATACGATCAAGATGCCCGACATCGGCGAAGGCATCGTCGAAGTCGAGTTGGTGGCCTGGCATGTGAAGCCGGGTGATGTGGTGCGCGAGGACCAGGTCGTCGCGGACGTGATGACGGACAAGGCCACGGTGGAGATCCCGTCGCCGGTCAAGGGCGTGGTCCAGCGCCTCGGGGCCGAAGCCGGCACGGTGATGCGCGTGGGCTCGGCGCTGATCGAGATCGCGATCGAGGGCGCAGCGCCGGTGGAGACTGCGCCAGCCGTCGCACCTGCTGCCGCACCCGCCGCTGCTCCGGTCGCTGCTCCGGCTCCGAGTCAGCCGCCCGCGCCTGCCAAGGCGGAGGCCGCACCGGTGGCCGCTGTGGCCGCCGCACCGGTCCAGCCTGCGATGCCCGTCCATTCGCCGGCCGCGCCTGCCGCACCGGGCGGGCGCCCCATCGCCTCGCCCTCGGTGCGCCGCCGCGCCTGGGAACTGGGCGTGGACCTGGCCCAGGTGCGCGCCACCGGCACGGCTGGCCGCATCATGCATGCCGATGTGGAGGCCTTTGCAGCTGCCCATCCGCAGGGCCTGCAGCCCGGCAGTGGAGCACCCTTCGTGAACGTGCCCGGCGCGGCTCAGGCGGCGCCCGTGCGCCCCAGCGAGCGCCATCTGGTCGCGCCGCGCGCCGATGGCATCGAGGCGAGCAAGGTCACCGGCCTGCGCCGCAAGATCGCCGAGAAGATGCAGGAGAGCAAGCGCCGCATCCCGCACTTCAGCTACGTGGAGGAGGTGGACGTCACCGAGCTGGAAGCGCTGCGCGAACGCCTCAACGCGCTGCACGGCAAGACACGCGGCAAGCTGACCGTGCTGCCGCTGCTGGTGCGCGCCGTCTGCCGTTCGCTGCGAGACTTCCCGCAGATCAACGCCCGCTTCGACGACGAGGCTGGCGTGGTCAACCGCTACGAGGCCATGCACCTGGGCATCGCCGCGCAGACGCCTTCGGGTCTGATGGTGCCGGTGATCCGCCATGCCGAGGCCCTGGACCTCTGGAGCTGCGCGGCCGAGATCCGCCGTCTGGCCGAGGTGGCCCGCACCGGCAAGGCCACGCGGGACGAGCTCAGCGGTTCCACCTTCACCATCTCCAGCCTCGGCCCCTTGGGCGGCATCGTCACCACGCCGGTGATCAACCATCCCGAGGTGGGCATCCTGGGCGTGAACCGCATCGTCGAGCGGCCCATGTTCAAGAGTGGCCAGGTGGTAGCACGCCTGCTGATGAACCTGTCCTCGTCCTTCGACCACCGCGTGGTGGACGGCCAGGATGCGGCCGAGTTCATCCAGTCCATCCGCGCGCAGCTGGAGGCGCCGGCCACGCTGTTCATCGACTGACGCGGCGACCGCCGCCAGAAGAAGGGCGGCCCTGGGCCGCCCTTTGTCGTTCTCGTCTATCGCGCCAAGCGTTCAACGGCTGGCCTGCTCCAGCGCCTGCGCATAGCGGCCGTAGAAGGACTGGTCGCGCAGGCCGGACTTGGTCAGCATCCAGGCCGCGAGCAGGTTGCCGCGCGACAGCATGGGGCTCTTGGGCCGCAGGGCCGAGCTCAGGCAATGGGCCGTGTGCTGGTCCTTGAGCATCTGCGTGTCGTCCTCGTCATAGCAGGCCTCCCACTGATAGCGCAGCTTCAGTTCCTGCGGCACCGGGATCGGGCAGGGCTCGTGGCCGGGATAGGCCTGCCACGGCACTTGCGCGATCGGGCCGGGCAGGGCAAGCAGGATGCGGTTGTAGACGCGGTGGTTCAGCAGCTCTTCGTTGGGACCAGCGATCACCTTGCCGATGAAGCGGGCATCGAAGAAGGGCAGGGCGAAGTCGAAGCCCTTCTTGTGGACCGTCTCGAAATGCCCGATCAGATGGCGGCGCTGGTCGTTCAGCAGCAGGAAGAGGTAGGCGGCCTTGGCGGGCAGGCGGTCCCAGCGGCGCAGCTCGGCCGCCACCTCGCCCTGCAGGCGCCGGGCCAGCTCGCGGTAGCGCGGGCGCAGGGCCCGGGCTGGCACGCCCCATTTGTTCTTGCGGCACAGCAGCTCTGCCGCTTCGTCATAGCGGCGCTCGCTGGCCAGCTGGACGATCTGCTCGTCCAGGTAGACATGGCCCAGTCCCACGCTGCCACCGTCGCCCGACCAGATGCGCCGGTCGAAGTGCCGCCCACCGTCCTGCGCCTGCCAGGCGGCGATGGTCTGGATCTGCTTGTTGTCGAAGTTGTCCGGCCCCAGCGGGAATTCGAAGTGCCGGGTGCCCAGGGCCTGGGCGGCCATGCGGCCGAAGGTGAGATCCTGGGTGTCGCTGGGCGCGAAATTGAGGGTGTTGAGGCGGACGCCGCTGTGGGCCAGGCTGGCCGCGATCAGGCGCGAATCCATGCCGCCGGACAGGAAGGCCGTCTGCTCCTGCGCCTCGCCCTGCCGATCGCGCACGGCCTGCAGGAAGGTCTCGTAGAGCTCGGTTTCGTACGGCTTGCCGGCGTCCAGTGGGGTCAGGTCTTGCCAGTCGTGGTAGGTCTTGCGGTGCGCACCGGCAGCAGTGGCTTCGACCAGCTCGGCGCCGTAGCAGGCACGGATGCCGAGATAGCGGGTGCGCTCGGCCAGCGGGAAGGCCATCGAGGCGATTTCCAGCACGCCCTGCGGATCGGGCTCCAGCGCGATGAGCGCCCCCATGCCCTGCAGCAGCCAGCGCGCATTGGTGAAGAAATGGATGCCGCGGTGCTGGCCGGTGTAGAGCGTGCGCACGCCCAGTTTGTCGGTAAAGGCCTCGAGGCGCGCCTGGTGCAGGTGCAGGCGCACGCCGCAGAAGGTGCCATAGGACTCCCGCAGCAGCTGCGGCAGCTCGCCGGTCGCGAAGCGAGCCAGGGCTTCGGTCTGCGGCTGACGCTGCCCGTCCACGTGCAGGATGGGCTCGCCCGCCAGGATGGCCAGGCTGTCGTCATGCAGCCGGTGATGGGAGACAGGCGCCCAGATGCCCAGCGCATGCCACAGGGCGAACAGCCCGGGGCCCTCAACCGCCTCGATGGCCTTGCTGGGCAACTCACGGCCCATGGCAGCGGAGGCCGCGGCTTTGAGCCGCTGCAGATCCTCCGTCGAGCCGCCGACGGCCGCAAAGAAAATCGCCATTACGAATCCTTGTTCAAACGTGCGGCCTACTGCCTCAGTTGGCTCAACTTCGCGCGCAGCCAGTGCCGGAACGCGCTGTCCATGGCGAGCAGCGCGAGCACGTAGCTCAGCACCCCCGCCGTCCCCGGCACCAGCAGCTGCCACAGCGGCTGTTCAGGCACCACGGCCAGCACTGCCAGCACGACCCCGACCATGGGCATGCAGGCCAGCAGGCCCGTACGGAAAGTCTTCAGCAGCGGCAGCCACGACAAGTCTAGCAAGCGGGCGCTGCGAGGAAAGTTCAGGAGGAACACCAGGGGCACACCTGCCGTCCAGGCGGCGGCCAGGCCGTTGACGCCCCATAGCAGACCGCCCAGGGCAAAGCCCAGCGGCATCACCACCGCGCCGCTGAGCGTGTTCTTGAAGTCGGTGCCTGCATGGCCGGTGGCGATCAAGGCCGTCGCCAGAATCGCGCTGCACAGCCGGACGGGGACCGCCAGCGCAATCAGTTGCAAGGCCGGGGCCGCCGCCGCCCACTTGGCACCGATCAGCAAGACCACCAGCGGTTCGGCCAGCAGGGCCAGCAGAAGACAGCCGGGCAGGGCCAGCAGGTTCAGGGCATGCAGGCCCTTGAGCAGCTCCTGCTGTACGGGCTGGCCGCTGTTCTTGAGCTTGGCGATGGCGCTGAAGGCCACCTGGTTGACCACCTGCATGGACTTCTGCAGCGGCAGCGAGGCCAGGTTCAAGGCCACCGAGTACAGGCCCAGCGCAGCGGTGCTCAGCAGCTTGGCGCCGATCAGCACGTCGACCTGGGACATGAACCACCAGGTGAAGCGGCTGGCGGTCAGGTTGCTGCCATAGCGCAGCAGGCCGCGAAGCTGCTGGAAGTCCGCGTTGGGCCACACCCGTGTCGGGGACTGCAGGTGCAGCAGCAGCGAACGCACCAGGCTGCCCAGCAGATTGGCCAGCAGCAGGGACCAGACGCCCATGCCGGCTGCGGCCAGGCCCAGCGCAGCGAGGCTGGTGGCGATGACCGAGGCGATGTCGGCATAGGCGATGGCCTTGAAATCCATCTCTCGCCGCAGCACCGACTCCGGCACCGTGCTCAAGGCGGCGATCAGGAAGATCAGGCCGGCCGGCTTGAGCAGGTCCGCCAGGCGCGGCTCATTGAAGAACAGTGCCAGGGGCTGGGCGCTCAGCCACAGCACGAGGTTCAGTGCGCCGGCCACCAGCAGCATGGCGCCGAACACGGCACCGCAGACGCGGCGGTCCAGCGTCTCGCCGCGCACCAGGGCCGAGCCGAAACCGAACTCGTTCAGGTTGGACAGCAGGGTGATGACCATCATGGTCATCGCCATCAGGCCGTAGTCCTCCGTCTTCAGCAGGCGCATCACCATGATGGTGGCGCCCCAGCTGAGCAGTTGGCTCAGCAGCTTGCCGATAGCGGACCATTTCAGGCCATGGAGAAAGCGGTCGCGGATCTGCATCGATGGACTTTGCGGCCGGCCTCAGGCCCGCAGGCGCGCCAGCTCCTCCGCCGTGGTGTAGATGGTGAGCCCCTGCAGCGCGTCCTGCTCCAGATGGCGGTAGAACTCGTCGGCGCGGATCCACCAGGAGCGGGCCGGGCCCACCTGGCCGGGATGCAGGATGCCTGCGGCCTGGTAGCGCTCGTAGAAGTGCTGGCGCAGGTCGGCGCGCGACTTGTGGTCGATACGCTGCCCCTGGAAGGCCGGGTCCAGCGGGCGCACGGGCACCTGGATGTCGCGCCCGTCCCAGTCCTTGCAGGGCATCTGGAAGGTCTGCGGCATGCGAACGGGCAGCGGGAAGCGCTCGTCCATCAGGTCTTCGAGCAGATGGTAGAAGGTCACCGGCCCCATGCTGATGCCCAGGCCCAGGATCTTGGCCTTGTGATGCAGGCAGCGCTCCCAGGGCGAGCCTTCGCCGCACACCGAGGGCGCGAGGTGGTGGCTGCCGACGATGTCCTCGGCCAGCGGCCCGAGTGCCGAGACCGAGTGGGTCGGGTGGATGCTGCGGCGGATGCCCGGCATCTTCAGGAAGGCCGCGGGCAGGGCGCCCAGGTTGGAGCCGTGCTCGCGCGGGTCGAACACATAGTCCTGCATCTGGCAGGTGGCGTAGATGGTGCCGCCGGGCAGGTAGTAGGTCGGCACGACCAGCGTGCCGCCGGGGCCGATGGCCTCGTGGATGGCTTCCAGCACGGCGGTGGGGCCGCCCTCCACGTAGCCCAGGCTCTTGAGCGAGGAGTGCAGCATCACCGTGTCACCTGGGACGATGCCCATGGCGCGCAGGCCGCCGATGATCTCGGCCTTGGAGGTGTGCGGCATCTCGGCCTTGAGCTCGGCGCTGCGCCGGCGGGCGCGCCACCAGTTCAGCATGCGCCGGATCGGCGCCTTGATGCGCTCCTTGAGGTCAGGCGCGGCCATCGATGTCCTGCTCCAGCAGATTGGCGTCGATCATGAACTTGGCCGCCCAGTTGAGGTACTCCCACTGGCCATAGTCGCCATCCACGGGGAAGGAGCCCTTCACCCCGCCGCGCTGGTCCTCGGGGCCGTCGATGGCGATGGCGCGGCGCACGTAGCGGTTGGCCAGCTTGGCGGCGTCGCGGTACTTGCGGTCACCGGTCAGCTCGTAAAGCATCAGCCAGCTGTGCGCGATCTGGACCTCGCCGGTCAGGCAGGACCAGTCCACCGCGGCGGACCAGTCCGGCTTCAGCCGGCCGGGGATGAAGCCGTCCGGGCGCAGCGCCGTCATCAGGCCGTCGGCGGTCTTGATGGCGCGGCGCAGGATGTGCTCATCCTGCGTGAAGCGGTGCGCCTCCATGAAGCCGCGCAGTGCATAGCCCAGGGTGTGGGTCAGCGGCGTCGCGGGCATGTTCAGGCAGCAGTTGGCCAGCCAGCCGTTGGCCTGCTGCTGGGTGAAGGCCCATTCGACCTGGCGCAGCGCGGCTTCGGCATAGCCCTGGTCGGGCACGTGGCGGGCGGCTTCGAACAGGCCCCAGGACACGTGCGTTTCGTAGGTCTTGTCGCCACGCTCGGCAAAGGGCGTGGCGTGCTTGCGCCAGCAGCCATCGGCATCCAGCGAGTCACGCAGGAAGACCGCGGCCTTGTTCATGGGCGCCAGGTAGGCCTCGCCGAAGGCGCTCACGCCCGAGGCCAGACCGATCAGGATCTGCCCGGTATTGAAAGTGACGGGCACACGCGGCGTGGCGTTGATCTTGCCGCCCATGAAGCCGCCCTCGGGGAACTGGATGGACACCAGCCAATCCAGCATGCGACGGGCGCGCTCCAGCGAATCGGGATCCTGGAAGCGCTGGCCGCAATCGATCATGGTGGAGACGATGTAGCCGGTGGTCTCGGGGTAGGACACGGCCCAGCCGTTCTTCAGGCTGTAGTCGCGGGCCACACCGCCGTCGTGCGAGGCCGACTGGTCCTGGGCGCGCTTGAGCCATTGCAGGGCCGCCTTCACCACCGCGTCGATGCCGGGATCCTGCTGGGGCAGGCCGCGTGCGTCCTTGGCGGCTTCGGCCTTGGCCTGGGGCGGCAGGCTGGCCTGTTCACGCCAGTTGCGCAGAAACTGTTTGGCTGTGTTCAACATGCGGTGTCACTCCCTCTTGATTCAGATAACGGCTTGATCGTCGACCGGGCAGTCGCGGGTGTCGACCTGCGGTACAAGAAAACCTTGCAGCCATTGCACGCTGAAGGTCAGTGCGGCGGCGCGGTGCTCGGGGTCGGAAAAGGTGTGGTCGGCGCCGTCCAGCCACTGCAGGCTGAAGCCGGGACGGCGGCTCAGTGCGGCCCAGACGGGCTCGCGCAAGGTTTCGAAGAACTCCTGGGCCGTCAGGTCGGCGCCTGACAGCAGGCAGGAGACGCGGCCTTCAAAGCGGGCCAGGCCTTCGCGCATGCCGCCGCGGAAATCGGCTGCAGCTTCGCCTGCGGTCATGGTCCGGCCAAGGGCACCCAGGGCCGCGCGCACACTGCTCCAGCGCACCTGCCCGCTGAGCAGGCGGCGCCAGAAATCGGTGCTGGCCAGCCGGCCGGGATAGTAATGCCGGGTGCGCGCCTGGGCCAGGCTCTGGGCGTTGCGAACCCAGGGGTTGGCCAGCAGCATGCCTGCCACGCGATCGTCGCCGCGACGGGCATGGAGCAGGGCGGCCGAAGCGCCGTCGCAAAGGCCCCAGAGCAGCACGCGCTCCATGCTTGGGCAGGCCTGCATGAGCGCGGCGATGGCGCCGTCGATTTCAGGGTCGAGGTGCTCGAAGCCTGCCGCCTCGCCGGGTGCATCGCCCATGCCACGGTGGTCAAAGCGCAGCACCGCGGCACCCTGGCCGGCCAACTGGCGCGCCAGGCTGACGAAGAAGCGGTGGGCGCCCACGCGGTACTGCGGCCCGCCCACCAGCACGATCACGCCCAGGCGTGGCGTGCCGCTCGAGGGCAGGCTCAGGATGCCGGGCAGGTGCAGGCCTTCGCAGGCCACAGGACAGATGCGTTCGATCAAGGCCGTCGTCCCGCTCATGACGCCAGCCTCCGCGCTGAGGGGGCCGGGATGCGTCGCCAGGCGCTCATGCGAAGGCCTCGTCCGCGCACAGGGCGCGCAGGCTGCCGTCGATCAGGCCGCGGCTGAGGGTCTGCTCGGGGCTGGCCCAGAACTGTGGCCCCTGCACACAGACGGTGCTGGGCTGGTAGCCCGCGGCGCGCCAGGTTTCGATGTGCTGGCGGCTGGTGGGGCCCAGGGTCTGCGTGGCTGCGCTGGCCATCTCGCACCAGACCAGGCGCCCGCCGGCAACGCCGCCGGGCGGCTTCAACTCGGCAGCCGCCAGTGGCAGCGCCAGCTCCGGGTGGACGGTGTAGCCGGCGGCATGCAGGGCCTGGCCGGCCTGCAAGGCGTGGCGCATGGCGGTGGTGTCGGCGTAGTCGCGGGTGCTGCTGGCCATGTCGGCGGCCAGGCGCAGGCGAAGAAATTGCTGCAGCACCTGCTCGCCCTTGGCCTGGGGCTGCCACATCAGCCAATGGCAGGCCAGCTGCTGCCGGCGCGCGAACTCGCAGGCCAGCAGGGCGCCGCTGCGAAGGCTCCACAACCACAAAGGGCTGTCCGCCTCGCCTTCCTGGCGCAGACGCTGCAGGGCCAGGTCCAGATCCTCCAGCCAGGTCTGCCAAAGGGCGTCGCCATGCTCGCCGGCGCTGTCGCCGCAACCGTACAGGTCGGGCCACAGCACGGTGAAGCCGGCCCGGCGCATTGCATCGGCCCCCAGGGCCAGCATGCGGCGGCTGCGGTTGAGCTCTTCCAGCCAGGGGGGGGCCAGCAAGACCAGGCCGCGGTGGCGCTGTTCGGGGGCTGGTTTGTAGAGGGTCAGGTAGCGCAGGCTGCCGTCACGGCTTTCCAGAAAGAAGGCTGTGGCGGCGTCCATGGGGTTCCGGTGCGGGCGGCCTCAGGCCGCCAGCTTGGCGTCAACGAAGCGGGTCAGGGCACCCACAGTCGCAAAGGTTTGGCCGTCGATTTCGTCGTCGCCGATGGTGATGCCCAGCTGCTCTTCGAGCGCCGTGATCAGACTGACCACGGCCATGGAGTCCAGCTCCGGCAGGGCGCCCAGCAGCGGCGTCTGCGCATCGAACTGCGCGGCGCGGCCCTGGAGGCCGAGCGTTTCGTCGAGAAGGCGGAGCACTTGCGAAGCAGAGGACATGGGGCGTTCGAGAAAAAGACAGGCGGCCCGCGGGCGTCGGGCGCCAGGGGAAAGCGGCCGAATCTTAACTGGGGGCGGCGGTCGGTTCCCGGGCCGAGGGCCCCCTCATCCCGAGGGAGGGGCCGCGGGCCTGCGTCCGTCCCAGGGCCTTGGTCAGATTGGCGGACGCCAGGGTCAAGTCAGGGACAATGGCCGGACCATGCAAGAGACTGCCGCACCAGCCCCTGGCCTTCCTGAGCTTCCCATGCCCCGCCTGCTCGCGGACCTGGTCCACCTCCAGGCGCGCCTGCGGCCTGCGTCGCCGGCGCTGGGATGGGAGGGCGGTGAACTGGACTACGCCGGCCTGTCGCGCGGCTTGCAGCAAATGGGTGCCTGGCTCTCCGCCCAGGGGCTGTCCCGCGGCCAGCGGGTGGCGGTCTACCTGGACAAGCGCCAGGAGTTCGTCATCGCCTGCTTTGGCGCCGGGGCGGTGGGTGCCGTGTTCGTGCCGGTCAACCCTGTGCTGAAGGCCGAACAGGTCGCGCACATCCTGCAGGACTGCGAGGTGACGCTGCTCGTCACGGCCGGCGCGCGCCTGCAGTCCCTGCTGGAGGTTCTGCCGGACTGCCCGGCCTTGCGGCATGTGCTGCTTGTTGATGCCGGCCCCTCGGCGCCGGCCCTGCCCGCCGGACTGCAGTGCCATGACTGGGCCGAAGTGATGGCCGCGCCGACGGTCGCCATGCGGCCGCCGGTGCTGGACAGCGACATGGCGGCCATCCTCTACACCTCGGGCAGCACGGGCAAGCCCAAGGGCGTGGTGCTGTCGCACCGCAACCTGGTGCTAGGCGCGCAAAGCGTTGCGCAGTATCTGGGCAATCACGCGGGCGACGTGCTGCTGGCGGCCTTGCCCTTGTCCTTCGATGCGGGATTCAGCCAGCTCAGCACGGCCTTTCTGGTCGGCGCCAAGGTCGTGCTGCTCAACTACCTGCTGCCGCGCGACGTGCTGAAGGCGCTGGATCGCGAAGGCATCACCGGGCTGACCGCGGTGCCGCCGCTGTACATCCAACTGACCCAGCTGCCCTGGCCCGAGGGGGCGGGCCGCAGCCTGCGCTACTTCGCCAATACCGGCGGGCGCATGCCTCGTGAAACCCTGGACCGCCTGCGCGAGCGCCTGCCCCAGGCCTCGCCCTACCTGATGTACGGCCTCACCGAGGCCTTCCGCTCGACCTACCTGCCGCCGTCCGAGGTGGACCGCCGGCCGGATTCCATCGGCCGGGCCATCCCCAATGCCGAGATCCTGGTGCTGCGCGAGGACGGCAGCCCCTGCGAGGTGGACGAACCCGGCGAGCTGGTGCATCGCGGCCCCTTGGTGGGCCTGGGCTACTGGAACGATGCCGAGAAGACCGCCGAGCGCTACAAGCCCCTGCCGGCCGGCGTGGGCGGGCGCGAGGCCGGCCTGCAGCTGCCGGAGTACGCGGTGTTCTCGGGTGACACCGTGCGGCGCGACGCCGAGGGCTTTCTCTACTTCATCGGCCGGCGCGACGAGATGATCAAGACCTCCGGCTACCGCGTCAGTCCGGTGGAGGTGGAGGAGTTGCTGTACCGCTCAGGCTTGGTGGGCGAGTGCGCGGCCTACGGCTTGCCGCATGAGCAGCTGGGGCAGAGCATCGAGGTGGTGTTCTGTCCGGCCGAGGGTCAGGCCGTGGCGGATCCGGCCGCCTTGCTGGCCTTTTGCCGAAAGCACATGCCGGCCTACATGGTGCCGGCGAGCCTGCGGCCGGTGCCGGGTCCGCTGCCGCGCAGTCCCAATGGCAAGATCGACCGCAAGCGCCTGCAGCAGCAGGCGCTCTCGGCCGGCTCGTGATCGGCCTCGTCACTTCATCCGCTGCCTGCATCCATGGATTCCAGCCCTGACACGCCCATTCCCGCCAGCGCCGCGCGCGCCATGCCCGTGCACGCGCCCATGCGCCAGTTCCCGGTCCGCGGGAACGAATTGCTCGTCGGGGGGCGGTCCTTGAGCCAGCTGGCCGCCGAGCTGGGTCAGACGCCTTTCTATGTCTATGACCGCGCGCTGCTGCAGCGCCGGGCGGCCGAACTGCGGGCCGCCTTGCCTGCCGGCATCCAGCTCCATTACGCGATGAAGGCCAATCCGCTGCCGGCGGTCGTGGCCTGCATGGTGGGCCTCGTCGACGGCATCGATGTGGCGTCGGCGGGTGAGATGCGGGTGGCGTTGGCGCAGGGCGCGGACCCGCGGCACATGAGCTTTGCCGGCCCCGGCAAGCGGGTGGACGAGCTGCACGCTTCGGTGGAGGCGGGCGTGCTGGTCAATGTGGAGTCATTCCGCGAGCTGCCCCTTCTGGCGCAGGCCTCGCAAGCGCTGGGGCGTGCGGCGCGCGTGGCGGTGCGCGTCAATCCGGACTTCGAGCTGAAGGGCTCGGGCATGCGCATGGGCGGTGGGCCCAAGCAGTTCGGCGTCGATGCCGAGCAGGTGCCGCGCCTGCTGGCCGAGATCGGCCAGCTGGGGTTGCAGTTCGAGGGCTTTCATCTCTTCGCGGGTTCGCAGAACCTGCGCGCCGAGGCGATCTGCGAGGCCCAGCGCCTGAGTTATGCGCTGGCCCTGCGGTTGGCGGACGATGCGCCTGCGCCCGTGCAGCACCTGAATCTCGGCGGCGGCTTCGGCATTCCCTACTTCCCGGGCGAGCAGCCGCTGGACCTGGCGCCCGTGGCGGCCAATCTGGCCGAGTTGCAGGGCAGAGCAGGGCGCGAGATGCCTCAGGCACACCTGGTGCTGGAGCTGGGCCGCTACCTGGTGGGCGAGGCGGGGCTTTACGTGGCGCGGGTGCTGGACCGCAAGGTCTCGCGGGGTCAGGTCTTTCTCGTGACCGATGGCGGGCTGCATCACCACCTCGCGGCCTCGGGCAACTTCGGGCAGGTGATCCGCAAGAATTACCCGGTGGCGATCGGCAATCGCATGGATGCACCGGCCACCGAGTCCGTCCATGTGGTGGGGCCGCTGTGCACGCCGCTGGACCTGCTGGCCGATCGCATGATGCTGCCCGTCGCGCAGGAAGGGGACTTGGTCGTGGTCTACCAGTCGGGGGCGTATGGCGCCAGTGCCAGCCCGCAGGGCTTCCTCGGGCATCCGGGGTGCCTGGAGCTGTTGGTCTGAGGCGGCCAGCCGCGCAGTGACCGAGAGCGGCCGAGGGCGCGTCGTGCAGCGCCCTTGGGCGGTGCGGTGCGGGGCGGGGCGGCATAGGGCCGTGGCAGGCGCTTGGGACAGGAGCCTGCGGCAAGGCTCCGCAGAGCAAGCCAGCAGGCGTCAAAGAAAACACTGCCAAAGAAGACGCCACCAAAGAAAACGGGCCCCGACTCGCGTCTGGGGCCCGTTTCACGGTGTTGGTGGCGGAGAGAGCGGGATTCGAACCCGCGGTGGGCTGTTAACCCACACACGCTTTCCAGGCGTGCGACTTAAACCACTCATCCATCTCTCCGAAGCCCGCCATCATAGCGCAGTTTTTTGGAGCGCCAGGAAAGTTCAGCAAATTTTTGAACAATTTCTTCGCCGTCCTCTGTGCCGTCTTCTTTGCCGTCCTTCGTGGGTGCCCTCGAAAGCCTCAGTGACGCCCTGCGGATGAGGGCGCCGGACCTCCGGTGCTCGCGGTTGGCAGGACGCCGCGAGGCGCCCGATCAGTGCTTGGCACCCTTGATCAATCCCATGGCCGTTCCGATGAGGCCGGAGACCTCGCTCATGTTGTTGGGCACGATCATGGTGTTGTTCTTCTGGGCCAGCTGGGCATAGGCCTCGACGGCCTTCTCGGCGACCTTCAGCTGCACGGCTTGCTCGCCGCCCGGAGATTGGATGGCGGCGGCGATCTGGCGGATGGCTTCGGCGCTGGCGCTGGCCACGGCCAGGATGGCGGCGGCCTCGCCCTGGGCCTTGTTGATGTCTGCCTGTTTCTCGCCCTCGGAGCGGGCAATGGCGGCCTCGCGTTCGCCGGTGGCGATGTTGATCTGCTCCTGGCGGCGGCCCTCGGAGGCGGCGATCAGGGCGCGCTTGTCACGCTCGGCGGTGATCTGCGCCTGCATGGCGCGCAGGATCTCGGCCGGCGGCGTCAGGTCCTTGATCTCATAGCGCAGCACCTTGACGCCCCAGTTCAGCGCGGCCTCGTCCAGGGCCTGCACCACGGCGCTGTTGATGACCTCGCGCTCCTCGAAGGTCTTGTCCAGCTCCATGCGGCCGATCACCGAGCGCAGCGTGGTCTGGGCCAGTTGGGTGATGGCGACGATGTAGTTGCTGGAGCCGTAGCTCGCACGCATGGGGTCGGTGACCTGGAAGTACAGGATGCCGTCCACCGTCAGCTGGGTGTTGTCCTTGGTGATGCAGATCTGGCTGGGCACGTCCAGCGGGATCTCCTTCAGCGAATGCCGGTAGGCCAGGCGGTCCACGAAAGGCACCAGGAAATTCAGGCCCGGCGTGAGCGTGGCGTGGAACTTGCCCAGGCGCTCGACCACCCAGGCGTTCTGCTGCGGCACGACCTTGACCGACTGGATGACGAAGATGGCGGCGGCGATCAGGATCACCAGTGCAATGATTTCCATGAATCCTCCTTTGTGATGGATGCGGCGTGCCGCTTGTCAGGCGTCCAGCAGCAGGATGCTGCCGTCCACGCCGCGGATGGTATGGGGGCCGGGCTGTGGTGTGCCGCTGCCGGCGTAGCGGGCCTGCCAGCTGGCGCCGCGATAGCGCACGGTGGCATGGCCGTTGTCCTGCCAGGCCTCGACCTGCACCTGCTGGCCGATGTCCAGCAGCACATCGGGGTTGTGGCCCGCCGGGGCCAGGGCCTCATGGCTGCGCCGTGCCAGTTGCCGACGATGCCACAGTGTGACGGCCAGCCCGCCGACGGCGGCGGCCGTCAGCATCTGCCCCACGCTGGCCAGGCCGGCGTGCGCGGCGAGGGCTGCGCTGACCGTGCCCAGGGCCAGCATCAGCAGATAAAAGGTGCCCGTGTACAGCTCGGCGGCAATCAGGACGCCGGTGGCTATCCACCACCAGGTCGACGCTTGGAATCCCATCTCGCCTCCTTCATTTCATGATGTGAACTGAGTGTATCGCCCGGCTTTTGGCGGCTTGCCGTTCTGTTTGTGCGACAAAGCGAAATTGGTCCTTGCGCTGCTGCGCACTAGCCCTACACTTCGCGCCTTTGATTTTTCGACCGAGTTCTCGGAGGCCCTTCAATGCTGCGTTTCCGCTTCCCCATCGTCATCATCGACGAGGACTATCGCTCCGAGAACACCTCGGGTCTGGGCATCCGCGCCCTCGCCGACGCCATCCAGAAGGAAGGCTTCGAAGTGCTGGGCGTGACCAGCTATGGCGACCTCTCGCAGTTCGCCCAGCAGCAGAGCCGGGCCAGCGCCTTCATCCTGTCCATCGACGACGAGGAGTTCACCCCCGGCCCGGAGCTGGATCCGGCCGTGCTGAACCTGCGCAAGTTCATCGAGGAGATCCGCTTCAAGAATGCGGACATCCCCATCTACGTCTATGGCGAGACCCGCACCTCGCAGCACCTGCCCAATGACGTGCTGCGCGAGCTGCATGGCTTCATCCACATGTTCGAAGACACGCCGGAGTTCGTGGCGCGTCACATCATCCGTGAAGCCAAGAGCTACCTCGACGGCCTGGCGCCGCCTTTCTTCAAGGCGCTGATGGACTACGCGCAGGACGGCTCCTACTCCTGGCACTGCCCGGGTCACTCCGGCGGCGTGGCCTTCCTGAAGAGCCCCGTGGGTCAGATGTTCCACCAGTTCTTTGGTGAGAACATGCTGCGCGCCGACGTCTGCAATGCCGTGGAGGAACTGGGGCAGCTGCTGGACCACACCGGCCCGGTGGCGGCGTCCGAGAAGAATGCTGCTCGCATCTTCAATGCCGACCACTGCTTCTTCGTCACCAACGGCACGTCCACCTCCAACAAGATGGTGTGGCACCACACTGTGGCGCCTGGTGACGTGGTGGTGGTGGACCGCAACTGCCACAAGAGCATCCTGCACAGCATCATCATGACCGGCGCCGTGCCGGTCTTCATGACGCCCACGCGCAACCACTACGGCATCATCGGTCCGATTCCGGAGAGCGAGTTCTCGCCGGAGAGCATCCGCAAGAAGATCGCCAAGAACCCGCTGCTCAAGGGCGTGGACGCCAAGAAGGTCAAGCCGCGCATCATGACGCTGACGCAGAGCACCTACGACGGCGTGCTCTACAACACCGAAACCATCAAGCAGAAGCTGGACGGCTGGATCGACACCCTGCATTTCGACGAGGCCTGGCTGCCGCATGCGGCCTTCCACAACTTCTACGGTTCCTACCATGCCATGGGCAAGAACCGCCCGCGTCCCAAGACGGCCATGGTCTATGCCACCCAGTCGACGCACAAGCTGCTCGCGGGCCTGTCGCAGGCCTCGCAGGTGCTGGTGCAGGACTCGCAGAACGTGAAGCTGGACAAGCATCTGTTCAACGAGGCCTACCTCATGCACACCTCCACCAGCCCGCAGTACTCCATCATCGCCAGCTGCGATGTGGCGGCGGCCATGATGGAGCCCCCGGGCGGCACGGCGCTGGTCGAGGAGAGCATCCTGGAAGCGCTGGACTTCCGCCGGGCGATGCGCAAGGTCGAGAAGGACTACGGCAAGGACTGGTGGTTCAAGGTCTGGGGTCCGGAGAAGCTGGCCGGCGAGGGTGTGGGCAAGCCTGCCGACTGGATGCTCAAGGCCAACGAGAAGTGGCATGGCTTCGGCCCCATCGAGGCCGGCTTCAACATGCTGGACCCGATCAAGTCCACCATCATCACGCCCGGGCTGGACATGAGCGGCAAGTTCGCCAAGACCGGCATCCCGGCGAGCATCGTCACCAAGTTCCTGGCCGAGCATGGCGTGGTGGTGGAGAAGACGGGGCTCTACAGCTTCTTCATCATGTTCACCATCGGCATCACCAAGGGCCGCTGGAACACGCTGCTGACCGCGCTGCAGCAGTTCAAGGACGACTACGACAAGAACGCGCCGCTGTGGCGCATCATGCCGGAGTTCTGTGCCGCCCAGCCGCGCTACGAGCGCATGGGGCTGCGCGATCTTTGCCAGAGCATCCACGAGGCCTATGCCAAGGGTGACATCGCCCGCCTGACCACCGAGGTCTATCTCTCGGAGTTGGAGCCGGCCATGAAGCCCAGCGATGCCTATGCGCACATCGCCCAACGCAAGACCGAGCGCGTGGCCATCGACAAGCTCGAAGGCCGCGTCACGACCTCGCTGCTGACGCCGTACCCGCCGGGCATCCCGCTGCTGATCCCCGGCGAGCGTTTCAACAAGAAGATCGTCGACTACCTGAAGTTCACCCGCGAGTTCAACCTCAAGTTCCCGGGCTTCGCCACCGATGTGCACGGTCTGGTCGAGGAGAAGGACGAGAACGGCAAGTCGCTCTACTTCGTCGATTGTGTTCGCGATTGACCACCCCCTACCGGCTTCGCCGGCCTTGCAGGCCGCGCCAGGCCAGAGGCCTGGCCCTTCGGTAGGCACAAACGCCACGGCGTTTGTGTCCGACCTCAGCCCCCTCAAGGGGGCAAGCCCGTAGGCCCGGCAGAGCCGGATCCTCGGGCTTCGTGACTGAAAAACAAAACGGGACTCGATGGTCCCGTTTTGTTTTGTCGGCGTGTAGCTCGCCGCGGTGATGGTCTGCCTCTAGTCTCATTCGAGGGCCCCTTGTCGAGCCCGAAGCGCGTGCCTTGAAAAGCAAAACGGGACCAACGTAGTCCCGTTTTGTTTCCCCAGCGGAGCTTGGGGATCCGGCTCCGCCGGGCCCTCAAGCTCGCCCCCTTGAGGGGGCGCGCGAAGCGCGTAGGGGGTGGGTCATTCCCCAGACAATGCCACGTGGCTGAATCCGCCGTCGACGTAGATCACCTCGGAGCTGATGCCAGAGGAGAGGTCGGAGAAGAGGAAGGCCGCCGTGTTGCCAACGTCCTCGATGGTGACGTTACGGCGGATGGGCGTGGTGGCGGCGAACTGGGTCAGCAGCTTGCCGAAGTCCTTGATGCCCGAGGCGGCCAGGGTCTTGATGGGGCCGGCGGAGATGCCGTTGACGCGGATGTTGCGGTCGCCCAGGGCGTAGGCCAGGTAGCGCACGCTGGACTCCAGCGAGGCCTTGGCCAGGCCCATGGTGTTGTAATTGGGCACATAGCGCTCGGCGCCCAGGTAGGACAGCGTCAGCAGCGAGGCGCCGGAGCGCAGGCGCGGTGCGGCCGCCTTGGCCATGGCCGGGAAGCTGTAGGCCGAGATGTCATGGGCGATGCGGAAATTCTCGCGGGTCAGCCCGTCCAGGAAATTGCCGGCAATCGCTTCGCGCGGTGCAAAACCGATGGAGTGCACGAAGCCGTCAAACTCGGGCCAGACCTCGCCCAGCTGGGCGAAAAGGCTGTCGATCTGCTCGTCGCTGGAAACGTCGCACTCGAACACCAGCTTGGAGTCGAACTCGGCGGCGAACTCGGTGATGCGGTCCTTGAAACGCTCGCCTACGTAGCTGAAGGCCAGTTCTGCGCCTTCGCGGTGGCAGGCCTTGGCAATGCCATAGGCAATCGACCGGTTGGAAAGGACGCCCGTGATCAGCAGGCGCTTGCCGGCGAGAAATCCCATGTCTGCTCCTTGATATCAATGTTCAAATCAGCGCGGGATTCTCTCACGCCCTCGTTTCAGGGCAAGCCGGGTTCTTGCGGGCATGGGGCTTGCATAGTACACTGCTGGCTTCACTGAATAAGTGAAACGCTGGAGGCGGTAATGGCGGTGTACTGAAAAGTGCGCTGCAAGATGCAGCCCGGTGGCGTGATGGCGACGTGAGGCTGTGTGTGGCGCATAGGAGCATACAGAGCTGCGTGGTGTCACGTGAAGCGATGCAGAGGGGCGCCGAAAGGTGTCCAGATGTGGGCGGATTCTTCCAGCCCATTTTTTTTGCTTGATCTGGCGATGGAACTTTTGTTCTGAAGTTTTCTGTTGGGTCGGTGCTCCGGGTTTTAAAGCGCGGGGCATGGGCCGAACGACCGCTTGAGTGCTCTGCGGTGCGGGAAGTCCGCGCTGGCCCGGCGAAAGTCGAGTCAACGTGCCCGTGCGGCAGAGCTTCAGGCGCTTTTTGATTGCTGTTTTTGCTCCTCGAGAGACTAGAAGCCGACACCTGACGCATGACGAATTGGCAAGCTGTTGTTGAGAAAACCGTGACCGGTCTGGGTTACGAGCTGGTGGACTGCGAGCGCAGTGCCGGCGGCTTGCTGCGCGTCTACATCGACAAGCTGCCCGAGCAGGCGCTGGCCGGTGAAGTGATCACGGTGGACGACTGCGAGCGCGTGACGCGCCAGCTGCAGTACGTGCTCGAGGTGGAGGGCACGGACTACGCCCGGCTTGAGGTGTCCTCGCCGGGGGTGGATCGCCCGCTCAACAAGCTGGCCGACTACCAGCGCTTTGCCGGCCATCAGGTGGAAATCACCCTGCGCGAAGCCTTCCAGGGGCGCAAGAAGTATCGTGGCGTCCTCAGCGCTGAAGGCGAGGGCTGGCGCGTGGTCTTCAACGACGGCAAGGGCGACCAGGCGCTGGACTTCGCGCTGGACGAGGTGCGCAGCGCCAAGCTGGTGCCGGAAATCACTTTCAAGGGGCGCAATGCTGCACCCAAGGGTTCTGCCTCTCCCGGGCAGGACGCCGCGAGCAAGGTCAAGGCCGCGAAACCTTCCAAGAAGAAGCAGAGCAACGCCAAGGCCCGGCAGTCTGTGGAGACTGCCGATGAGGATGACAAGGTTGACGGAGGTCTCGATCAATGAACCGCGAACTGTTGATGCTGGTGGACGCCATCTCCCGCGAGAAGAGCGTGGAGCGCGATGTGGTGTTTGGTGCCGTGGAAGCGGCCCTGGCTTCGGCCACCAAGAAGTTGTATGGCGGTGAGGTCGACATCCGCGTGGCCATCGACCGTGACTCCGGCGAATACGAGACCTTCCGCCGCTGGCACGTCGTGCCCAACGAGGCCGGCCTGCAGAACGCAGACGCCGAGATCCTGCTCTTCGAAGCCCAGGAGCAGATCCCCGACATCGAGATCGATGACCACATCGAGGAACCCGTCGAGTCCGTGCCCATCGGCCGCATCGGCGCCCAGGCCGCCAAGCAGGTCATCCTGCAGAAGATCCGCGACGCCGAGCGCGAGCAGCTGCTGAACGACTTCCTCTCGCGCGGCGAGAAGATCTTCATCGGCACCGTCAAGCGCCTGGACAAGGGCGACATCATCGCCGAGTCCGGCCGCGTGGAGGCGCGTCTGCGCCGCAACGAGATGATCCCCAAGGAAAACCTGCGCACCGGCGACCGCGTTCGTGCCGTGATCCTGGGTGTGGACCCCACCCAGCGTGGCCCGCAGATCATGCTCTCGCGTTCGTCGCCCGAGTTCATGAAGGAGCTGTTCGCCCAGGAAGTGCCCGAGATCGAGCAGGGCCTGCTGGAGATCAAGAGCTGCGCCCGTGACGCCGGCTCGCGCGCCAAGATCGCCGTGCTGTCGCATGACAAGCGCGTCGACCCCATCGGCACCTGCGTGGGCGTGCGCGGCTCGCGCGTCAACGGCGTGACCAATGAGCTCGCCGGCGAACGCGTGGACATCGTGCTGTGGTCCGAGGATCCCGCCCAGTTCGTGATCGGCGCGCTGGCGCCGGCCAACGTCCAGTCCATCGTTGTGGACGAGGAGCGCCATGCCATGGACGTGGTCGTGGACGAAGAAAACCTGGCCATCGCGATCGGTCGCGGCGGTCAGAACGTGCGCCTGGCCTCCGAGCTGACGGGCTGGCGCATCAACATCATGACGGCCGAGGAATCGGCCGCCAAGCAAGCTCAGGAGTCGGAATCGGTCCGCAAGCTCTTCGTCGAGAAGCTCGACGTGGACGAGGAAGTGGCCGAGATCCTGATCGCCGAAGGGTTCACCAGCCTGGAAGAAGTGGCCTATGTGCCCATGCAGGAAATGCTGGAAGTCGAGGCCTTCGACGAGGACACGGTCAACGAGTTGCGCGCCCGTGCCAAGGACGCGCTGCTGACCATGGAAATCGCCCGCGAGGAAAAGGTCGAGGAAGTCTCCCAAGACCTGCGCGACCTGGAGGGCATGACGCCCGATCTGGTCGCCAAGCTCGCTGACGGCAACATCCATACCCGCGACGACCTGGCCGACCTGGCCGTCGATGAACTCGTTGAACTGGCCGGCATGGACGAGGCTGCGGCCCGCGCCATGATCATGAAGGCCCGCGAACACTGGTTCAACGCCTGATCCGCAGGCACGCAACCATTCGCACCCAGATTACCCAGAAGGATTCCCACATGGCTGTGACCACCGTCGCCCAGTTTGCTGCAGAGCTGAACCGGCCTGCAAGCACGCTGCTAGAGCAGCTGCAAGCTGCGGGCGTCAAGAAGGCGTCGACCGAAGATGCCCTCAACGAAGCCGACAAGGAGCGGCTGCTGGACTACCTGCGCACTGCGCATGGCACGGGCAGCGCTGAACGCAAGAAGATCACGCTGACCCGCAAGTCGACCAGCGAGATCAAGCAGGCCGATGCCAGCGGCAAGGCCCGCACCATCCAGGTCGAGGTGCGCAAGAAGCGCGTCTTCGTCAAGCGCGACGATGCCTCCGGCGTGGATGAGTCCAATCTGCAGGCCGAGCAGGAAGCCGAGCTGCAGCGCCGCGAGGAAGAAGCCCGCGCCCAGGCCGAAGCACTGCGCAAGCAGGAAGAGGAGCTGGCGGCCCGCATGCGTGAGCGTGAGGAAGCCGAGCGCCGTGCCCGCGAAGCCGAAGAGCAGCGCCGCCGCGAGGAAGAAGCCCGCGCCGCTGCTGAAGCTGAAGCCAAGGCTGCCGCCGAAGCCGCTGCGAAGGCCGCCGCGGAAGCTGCTGCCAAGGCCGCCGCGGAAGCCGCTGCCAAGGCCGCGGCCGAAGGCAAGCCGGCCCCGGTCGCTGCACCTGCACCTGCTCCCGCTCCCGTCGTGGCCCCTGCGCCCGCGCCGGTCGCGGCTGCGCCCGTCGAGGCGCCCAAGCCCCAGCTGCGCGTCGTGAAGGCCGGCGACAGCGCTGCCGACGAAAAGCAGCGCCAGGCCGATCTGGAGCGCCGCCGCAAGGCCGCCGAAGCCGAGGCCGCCGCCATCCGCGCGATGATGAATGCACCCAAGAAGGTGCTGGTCGCGAAGAAGGAAGAGCCCAAGCCCGCCGAGCCTGCCAAGGAAATCAAGGGCACCATCCACAAGAAGGCCGGAGCCCCCGGCGCCCCTGCGCCGGCCGCTGCTGGCGCAGGCGCCGCCAAGCCGGGCGACAAGAAGTCGGTCAAGAGCGAGAAGCTCTCGTCCAGCTGGGCCGATGACGCTGCCAAGAAGCGCGGCCTCAAGACCCGTGGCGACACCGCCCCTGCCGGCGCGGCTCGCAGCACGCCGGGCTGGCGTGCGCCCAAGGGCGGCACCGGCGGCCGTCGCGGCGACCGTAATGACCGTGGTGCCGGCAACAGCAACTTCATGGCCCCGACGGAACCGGTGGTGCAAGAGGTCCACGTCCCCGAGACCATCTCGGTGGCGGACCTGGCCCACAAGATGTCCATCAAGGCGTCCGAGGTCATCAAGAAGCTGATGCTGCTGGGCCAGATGGTCACCATCAACCAGCAGCTGGACCAGGAAACGGCCATGATCGTGGTCGAGGAAATGGGCCACAAGGCGTTTGCCGCCAAGCTGGACGATCCCGACGCCTTCCTGGAAGAAGAGGGCGCCGATGCCGACAAGGAACACGAGCTGCTGCCGCGTGCGCCGGTCGTGACCGTCATGGGCCACGTCGACCACGGCAAGACCTCGCTGCTGGACTACATCCGCCGTGCCCGCGTGGCCGCAGGCGAAGCCGGCGGCATCACGCAGCACATCGGCGCCTACCACGTCGACACGCCGCGCGGCATGATCAGCTTCCTGGACACCCCGGGTCACGAGGCCTTCACGGCCATGCGTGCCCGCGGTGCCAAGGCGACCGACATCGTCATCCTGGTCGTCGCGGCCGATGACGGCGTGATGCCCCAGACCAAGGAAGCCATCCACCACGCCAAGGCGGCCGGCGTGCCCCTGGTCGTGGCGATCAACAAGATCGACAAGCCCGGTGCCAACCTGGATCGCGTGAAGAGCGAGCTGGTGGCCGAGGAAGTCGTGCCGGAAGAATTCGGCGGCGACTCCCCCTTCGTGCCCGTGTCCGCCAAGACCGGCGAAGGCATCGACAGCCTGCTGGAGCAAGTCCTGCTGCAGGCCGAAGTGCTGGAGCTGAAGGCGCCGGTGGCCTCCATGGCCAAGGGCCTGGTGATCGAAGCCAAGCTGGACAAGGGCCGCGGCCCGGTGGCCACTGTGCTGGTGCAGAGCGGCACGCTCAAGCGCGGCGACGTGGTGCTGGCCGGCTCGACCTACGGCCGCGTGCGCGCCATGCTGGACGAGGACGGCAAGCCCTGCCAGGAAGCCGGTCCGTCCATCCCGGTGGAGATCCAGGGTCTGACCGAAGTGCCGCAGGCCGGTGACGAGTTCATGGTGCTGGCCGACGAGCGCCGTGCCCGTGAAGTGGCCACCTTCCGCCAAGGCAAGTACCGCGACGTCAAGCTGGCCAAGCAGCAGGCCGCCAAGCTGGAGAACATGTTCTCCGACATGGCCGCCGGCGATGTCCAGACCCTGCCGCTGATCATCAAGGCCGACGTGCAAGGCTCGCAGGAAGCCCTGGCCGCTTCGCTGCTCAAGCTCTCGACCGACGAGGTCAAGGTTCAGATCGTGCACGCCGCCGTGGGTGGCATCAGCGAGTCCGACGTCAACCTGGCGATCGCCTCCAAGGCCATCATCATCGGCTTCAACACCCGTGCCGATGCCGGCGCGCGCAAGCTGGCCGAACACAATGGCGTGGACCTGCGCTACTACAACATCATCTACGACGCCGTGGATGAGGTGAAGGCAGCGATGGGCGGCATGCTGGCGCCGGAGCAGAAGGAAGAGTTCCTGGGCACGGCCGAGATCCGCGTGGTCTTCGTCGCCTCCAAGATCGGCACGGTGGCCGGCTCCATGGTCACCTCCGGCCTGGTGCGCCGCAACGCCCGCTTCCGCCTGCTGCGCGACAACATCGTCATCTACACCGGCGAGGTCGAATCGGTCCGCCGCGAGAAGGACGACGTCAAGGAAGTCAAGGAAGGCTTCGAGTGCGGTATCAAGCTCAAGAACTACAGCGACATCGCCGAGGGCGATCAGCTCGAATTCTTTGAAATCAAGGAAGTGGCGCGTACGCTGTAACAAGGCAAGCGGGCCCCGGCCGACAAACCCCGCCTCAGCAATGCGGCGGGGTTTGTGCTTGAAAGGAATCCACCATGCGACACAAGCGTTCCATTCCCAACCGCGGCTTTCGTGTGGCCGACCAGATCCAGCGCGACCTCTCCGAGCTGATCCGTGAGCTCAAGGATCCACGCGTCGGCATGGCCACCATCAATGCCGTCGAGGTGACGCCGGACTACGCTCACGCCAAGGTCTTCTTCTCGGTGCTGGTCGGCGACCCGGAGGCCTCGGCCGAAGCGCTCAACGAGGCCGCCGGCTTCCTGCGCAACGGCCTTTTCAAGCGCCTGCAGATCCACACCGTCCCGACCCTGCATTTCCACTACGACCGCAGCATCGAGCGCGCGGCCGAGATGAGCAGCCTGATCGCCAAGGCCAACGCCACGCGCGCCAAGGACGAGGACGACGATCGCGAGGACTGAACCTCGCGCCTCGCCCCCGCCATGCATTCCAGAGACCACTCTTGAGCAGTTCCACCCACCTCGCCCCCGAGCAGGCGCCCGCCGCGCTGGCCCGTGCCCCGCGCCAGCGCATCCAGCGCCGGCCGGTGCATGGCGTGCTCCTGTTGGACAAGCCCCTGGGTCTGTCCAGCAACGACGCATTGCAGAAGGCGAAGTGGCTGCTGCGCGCCGAGAAGGCCGGCCACACCGGCACGCTGGACCCGCTGGCCACCGGCCTGCTGCCCCTGTGCTTTGGCGCGGGCACCAAGTTCAGCCAGGTCAGCCTCGATGCCGACAAGGCCTACGAGGCCGTGCTGCAGCTGGGCGTCAAGACCAGCACGGGCGACGCCGAGGGCGAGGTGCTTGAGCGCCGCCCCGTGGCCGTGACCCGCGCGCAGATCGAGGCCGCCTGCGCCGCCTTCGTCGGCGAGATCGACCAGATCCCGCCCATGCACTCGGCGCTCAAGCATGAGGGCAAGGCGCTGTACGACTATGCGCGCCAGGGCATCACCATCGAGCGCCCGGCGCGGCGCGTGACCATTCATCGCATCGACATCCTGGACTGGCAGGATGGCGAGCTTCAGCAACTCCGCATTGCCGTTCGATGCACCAAGGGCACCTACATCCGCACCCTGGGCGAGGACATCGGCGAGCGGCTGGGCTGCGGCGCGCATCTGAGCGCGCTGCGGCGCACCGGCAGCGGCCCGCTGCGGGTGGAGGATGCCATCACCCTGGACGCCCTGGCGGCCATGAGTGAAGACGAGCGACTGGCGCTCTTGCGCCCGCCGGACAGCCTGCTGCAGGACTGGCCCGCCCTCCGGCTCGATGCCGAAGAGGCCGGGCGCTTCCTCTCGGGACTGCGGCGACGCGTTGCCGCCGCAGATGCCGGGCAGGTGAGGGTCTACGGCCCCGAACCGCAAGCATTCCTGGGC
Source organism: Burkholderiaceae bacterium (assembly GCA_041913905.1). GTDB lineage: Bacteria > Pseudomonadota > Gammaproteobacteria > Burkholderiales > Burkholderiaceae_C > Roseateles_B. The sequence goes on from JAYSEK010000018.1 coordinate 46,869, forward strand.
AGCGCACATGTGAAGGCCGGCGAGCTGATCGCCGATCGGCTGCTGAGTCCGCAGGAGGTGCAGTCCCTCCTGGCCGGGCCCGGTACCTGATTCGGCTGAGATCTCGGCCACCCCGGCCCAACGACTGCCCCGCGGCGGCACCTCGGTTCCGCGCCGCAAGACGATTACCTAGCGAGCATTTATGAGCACCCAAATCCGCAACATCGCCATCATTGCCCACGTTGACCATGGCAAGACCACCATGGTGGACCAGCTGCTGCGTCAGAGCGGCACCTTTGCCGACCACGAGAAGGTCGTCGACACCGTCATGGACAGCAATGCCATCGAACGCGAGCGCGGCATCACCATCCTGGCCAAGAACTGCGCCGTGTCCTGGCAGGGCACCCACATCAACATCGTCGACACCCCGGGCCACGCGGACTTCGGCGGTGAAGTCGAGCGCGCCCTGTCCATGGTGGACGGCGTGGTGCTGCTGATCGACGCGCAAGAGGGCCCCATGCCCCAGACCCGATTCGTGACCAAGAAGGCCCTGGCCCTGGGCCTGCGCCCCATCGTGGTCGTGAACAAGGTGGACAAGCCGGGCGCCAAGCCGGATGCCGTGATCAACGCTGCCTTCGACCTCTTCGACAAGCTGGGTGCCACCGACGAGCAGCTGGACTTCCCCGTGGTCTACGCCTCGGGCATCAACGGCTGGACCTCCCTGGAGGAAGGCGAACCCGGCGCCCAGTGGGGCCCGGACATGTCCGCCCTGTTCAACACCATCCTGAAGCACGTGCCGGCGCAAAAGGGTGATCCCGATGCGCCCCTGCAGCTGCAGATCTCGGCCCTGGACTTCTCGACCTTCGTCGGCCGCATCGGCGTGGGCCGCATCAGCCAGGGCACCATCAAGCCCGGCATGAACGTGGCCGTGATGGAAGGCCCGGACGGCAAGACCATCACCGGCCGCATCAACCAGGTGCTGACCTTCCAGGGTCTGGACCGTGTGCAGGTCACCGAGGCCGGCCCGGGCAATATCGTGCTGATCAACGGCATCGACGAAGTCGGCATCGGCGTGACCGTCACCGACCCGCTCAACCCCCAGCCCCTGCCCATGCTGAAGGTCGACGAGCCGACGCTGACGATGAACTTCTGCGTCAACACCAGCCCCCTGGCCGGCCGCGAAGGCAAGTTCGTCACCAGCCGCCAGCTGTGGGACCGTCTGCAGAAGGAACTGCAGCACAACGTGGCCCTGCGCGTGAAGGAAACCGGTGAAGACGGCGTCTTCGAGGTCTGCGGCCGCGGTGAACTGCACCTGACCATCCTGCTGGAAAACATGCGCCGTGAAGGCTATGAGCTGGCCGTGTCCAAGCCGCGCGTGATGTTCAAGGACATCGACGGCGTGAAGTGCGAGCCCATGGAGCTGGTGACGGCCGACGTGGAAGAAATCCACCAGGGCGGCGTGATGCAGGCCCTGGGTCTGCGCAAGGGTGACCTGGTCAATATGGAGCCGGACGGCCACGGTCGCGTGCGCCTCGAGTACCGCATCCCGGCCCGCGGCCTGATCGGCTTCTCCAACGAGTTCATGAACCTGACCCGCGGTTCGGGTCTGATCTCCTCCATCTTCGACGGCTACGAAGCCCACAAGGGCGAGATCGGCGGCCGCAAGAACGGCGTGCTGATCTCCATGGATGCCGGTGAGATCTTCACCTATGCCCTGGGCAAGCTGGACGACCGCGGCCGCATGTTCGTGAAGGCCAACGATCCGGTCTATGAAGGCATGATCGTCGGCATTCACAACCGCGAGAACGACCTGGTGGTCAACGCCACGCGCACCAAGCAGCTGACCAACTTCCGTGTCAGCGGCAAGGAAGACGCGATCAAGATCACGCCGCCGATCGACCTCACCCTGGAATACGGCGTGGACTTCATCGATGACGATGAGCTGGTCGAGATCACGCCCAAGAGCATCCGGCTGCGCAAGCGCTATCTGGTCGAGCACGAACGCAAGCGCATGGCGCGCGAATCCGCGGCCTGAGGCCGCAGCTTCACTCGCCATGCGCTTCGCGCGGGTGAGTTGCTCCCCCCAGCCCCCCTCCGGGAGGGGGTTCCAGCCAGATAGTTGAGGGCGGCCCCGCTGGGGCCGCTTTTACATCGTGAACCATCGACGTGCGGTATTGCTGATGATTCTGGTGACCCTGCTGTGGAGCACGGCAGGGGTGGTGGCTCGGCATCTGGAGGTCTCCAGGGGCTTTGAGGTGACGTTCTGGCGCAGTGCGTTCAATGCGCTGTCGCTGGTGATGGCGCTGTCGTGGATGCGCGGTGCGGCGTTCTGGCGGCAGCTGCCGCGGATGCCGCGGGCGGTCTGGATCTCGGGGCTGTGCTGGTCGGTGATGTTCACTGCCTTCATGATGGCCATCACCATGACCACGGTCGCCAACGTGCTGGTCACGATGGCGCTGGGGCCGCTGCTGACGGCGCTGTTCTCGCGTCTGTTCCTGCACCACCGCCTGCCGCTGCGGACCTGGGGCGCCATCGTGCTGGGCAGCGCGGGCATCGCGTGGATGTTCGGGCATGAGATGCAGGGCAGCGCCGCCAGCCTGGCGGGCATGGGCGTCGCGCTGGCCGTGCCGTTGGCCGCAGCGACCAACTGGACGCTGCTGCAGCGCATTGCCCAAGGCGACCCGGGGCCGGCAAAGCCGGACATGCTGCCGGCGGTGCTGATCGGGGCGGTGCTGTCGGCGCTGATGACGCTGCCCTTGGCCTGGCCCTTCGCCGCCAATGTGCATGACCTTGCCCTGCTGGCCGGACTGGGGCTGACGCAACTGGCCATTCCCTGTCTGATGGTCGTGCGCCTGACCCGCGTGCTGCCGGCGCCCGAGGTGGCCCTGCTGGGTCTGCTGGAGGTGGTCTTCGGCGTGCTGTGGGCCTGGTGGGGAGCGGGGGAAGCCCCGTCTTCCTCCGCCCTCTGGGGAGGTGCTATGGTGCTGGCCGCGCTGGCCGGCAATGAATGGCTGGGCTGGCGGCGCGTGCGCTGAGGAGTGCGCGAGCGCAATGAACAAGAAATTGGAGTAGTCATGACGTCCCCCCTGATCCCGACACTGCAATCCGAGGGCCAGATCCTGGCCGAGGTGAACGGCTGCCTGGGCTTGATCACCTTGAACCGCCCGCAGGCGCTCAATGCGCTGTCGCTGGCGATGATCCGCGACCTGACCGTGCTGCTGAAGACCTGGGCGACCGACCCTGCCATCCAGGCCGTGGCCATCCTGGGCCAGGGCCGCGAGGGCAAGCCGGCCGCCTTCTGCGCCGGCGGGGACATCCGCTTCTTCCACCAGGCCGCCCTGGCCGGCGATTCGGCGCTGGAGGACTTCTTCACCGAGGAATACGCGCTCAACCACCTGATCCATCGCTTCCCCAAGCCCTACATCGCCTTGATGGACGGCGTGGTGATGGGCGGCGGCATGGGCATTAGCCAGGGCGCTCGGCTGCGCGTGCTGACCGAGCATTCCAAGCTGGCCATGCCGGAGACGAATATCGGCCTCTTCCCCGACGTGGGTGGCGGCTTCTTCCTGGGGCAGTGCCCGGGGCATGCCGGCGAATGGCTGGCCTTGACCGGCCAACCCATTGCTGCCGGCGATGCCATCGAGATGGGGCTGGGTGACGTCTTCGTGCAAAGCAGTGCCTTGCCTGACTTGATCCAGGCCTTGCGCCGCGGACCGCAGTCCAGCGCCGAGCACGTGGTGGCCACCGTCATGGAGCGCGTGGACCTGGCCCCTACGCCAGACCACCGCGAGCTGCGCCAGCAGATCGACCGCCACTTCGGTGCTGCCAGCGTGCAGGCCATCATGGCCTCGCTGGCCACCGATGACAGCGAGTGGGCCCGCCACGCCCTGGCCACGCTGAACAAGCGCTCGCCGCTGATGATGGCCGTGACCCTGGAGCAGCTGCGCCGCGCCCGCCAGATGAGTCTGGCCGACGATCTGCGCATGGAGCGCGATCTGGTCTACCGCTGTTTCCACCTGCGCCCGGGCAGCGCCAGCGAGACGGTCGAGGGCATCCGTGCCCTGGCGGTGGACAAGGACCATGCGCCGCGCTGGAACCCGGCCCGTATCGAGGACGTCAGCCCCGAGATGGTCGCGGCCTTCTTCGAGAGCCCCTGGTCTGCGCAGGATCATCCCTTGAGCGACCTGGCATGACCTGACCCTTGCCGCCTCCGGGCGGCGGCACCACAATGGCGCGCGGGACCCACCGGTCCTGACGCGCCTTGTTCTTTTTGGGGCGCCGCCGATCCCATCAGGAGCGCCGCATGCCCACCGACATCGAGATTGCCCAGGCCGCGACATTGCGCAAGATCCTTCCGCTGGCCCAGGAGCGGTTGGGACTCGCCGAGGACGAACTGGTGCCCTACGGCCACTACAAGGCCAAGCTGAGTCTCGCGGCCTTGCGGCGCCTCGAAAGACTGCCCGCGCGCGGCAAGCTGGTGCTGGTCACGGCGATCACGCCAACGCCGCCCGGCGAAGGCAAGACGACCACCACGGTTGGGCTGGGCGACGGGCTCAACCGGATTGGCGCCAATGCCATCATCTGCCTGCGCGAGCCATCGCTGGGCCCTTGCTTCGGCATGAAGGGCGGGGCGGCCGGCGGCGGGCACGCCCAGGTCGTGCCCATGGAGGACATCAACCTCCACTTCACCGGCGACTTCCATGCGATCGCGCTGGCCAACAACCTGCTGGCCGCGATGATCGACAACCACATCCACCACGGCAATGTGCTGGGCTTGGATGTGCGGCGCATCAGCTGGCGCCGCGTGGTCGATATGAACGACCGGGCCCTGCGCCAGATCACCGCCGCGCTGGGCGGCCCCGGCAACGGCTATCCGCGCGAGGACGGCTTCGACATCGTCGTGGCCTCCGAGGTGATGGCCATTCTGTGCCTGGCCGATTCGCTGGCCGACCTCAAGCGCCGGCTGGGCCAGATCATCGTCGGCTACACGACGGACAAGAAGCCCGTCACCGCCCGCGACCTGCAGGCCGACGGCGCGATGGCGGCCTTGCTCAAGGATGCGATCCAGCCCAACCTGGTCCAGACGCTCGAAGGCAATCCGGCCTTCGTGCACGGTGGCCCCTTTGCCAATATCGCCCACGGCTGCAATTCGGTGATGGCCACGCGTACGGCGCTGCGCCTGGCCGACTACGTGGTGACGGAAGCGGGCTTCGGCGCCGACCTGGGCGCCGAGAAGTTCATTGACATCAAATGCCGCAAGTCCGGCCTGCGGCCGTCCTGCGCAGTCATCGTGGCCACCATCCGCGCCCTGAAGCACCATGGCCAGGAGGCGGACGAGCCGCTGGAAGCGCTGCGCCTGGGCCTGCCCAACCTGGAGCGCCATGTGCGCAATGTGCAGCAGCACTACCGGCTGCCGGCCATCGTCTCCATCAACCGCTTCGACAGCGACACGGCTGAGGAGATCGCCCTGGTGCAGGCCGCCTGCGAACGCCTGGGCGTGCGCTGCGTGCTGGCTAGCCACTGGGCCGATGGCGGGGCGGGCGCCGAGGCGCTGGCGCGTGCCGTGGTCGAGGCCTGTTCGGGCGAGCCGCCGGCTCTGGGCTTGCTCTACCATGACCACGAAGGACTGGCGCACAAGCTGCAGGCGGTGGCCACGCGCATCTATGGCGCAGAGGACATCGACTTCGAACCGGCGGCGTTTCGCCAGCTGGAAGAAATCACCGCGCTGGGCCATGCGAACCTGCCGGTCTGCATCGCCAAGACCCAGTACTCCTTCAGCAGCGACGCCAAACGCCTTGGGGCACCGCAAGGGCATCGGCTGCGCGTGCGCGAGCTGCGCCTGCATGCGGGTGCGGAGTTCGTCACGGCCATCTGCGGGGACATCATGACCATGCCCGGGCTGCCGAAGTCGCCTGCCGCCGAGCGCATCGGCCTGGACGACGGCGGACGCATCCACGGCCTGTTCTGATGCGACACATGGGGCCGCTGACGCCCAGGGTTGGCACGCTGCTGCACTGGAACGCCGCTGCCGATACTTCGGATGCGGCACGCGGGCCTAGCGCAAGCGCGTAGCCGCAGCTCCTCCGCGCAGCATCCTTGCTGCGACGGGTGACAGGCACAACAGAGCAAGGAGGTCCCGGTGCAGTGCGCCGGGACGGGGATCTCTCGGTGTGGCGCGGGACCTGGTCTGCAGTCCAGGGTCCGGCCGCGCATGGCAACACGGGACGTGCACGCCAGGTGGCGCCGCCGTCCCTCGCAGGCCGCAGGATCCCGCGGCCGGCACCGCTGCAGTCCCGGGTGGCGTCGGACGCTCCATGTCTTGCTGTCTGCGATTTCATTGGAGATCGAGATGAAGCAGCAAGGCTATTGGTTGCGTCCCCTGACCGCGATGCTGGCGGCGCTGGCCCTCTGGAGCGCCGATGGCGCTCTGGCGCAGGCTCCCGCGCAGACGCTGATACCCGGCCGCGAGCCTGCCCAGAGGCAGACCATGCGGGCCTACTTCGATGACGTGCGCAAGGCAAGGGCCATCGCGCATGGAAGTTATGAGACGCTGGCCTCGCCCTACGAGCTGGGCTATTTGATCGTGCAGGTCAATGCCGCCGAAGCCCGCGAGCTGCGCGCCCTGGGCTTTCGCCTGGAGTCCGACCCGCACTGGCTGACCCAGCAGCGCGAACAGGCGCGCATGGAGGCCGGCGAGCGGCGCCGCCAGGCTCTGGCCGCCGGCGACCGCCGGGCGCTGGCCGGCATTCCCAACTACAGCTGCTATCCCACGGTCGAGGAGGTCTTCACCGAGGCGCAAGCCATGGTCAGCGCCAAGCCGCAGCTGGCGAGCTGGATCGACGTCGGCGACTCCTGGGAGAAGAGCCGGGGGACAGGCGGGTATGACCTGCGCGTCCTCAAGCTCAGCAACAGTGCCGTGAGCGGCAGCAAGCCCAAGCTCTTCGTCAATGCCGGCATCCATGCGCGGGAGTACACGACCACGCCCCTGGTGCTGGAGTTCGCGCGCAAACTGCTCAACGGCCATGGCGTCGATGCCGACGCCACCTGGATCCTGGATCACCATGAGATCCACCTGCTGCTGTCCACCAATCCGGACGGCCGCAAGAAGGCGGAGACAGGCCTGCTGTGGCGCAAGAACACCAACACCGCCTATTGCGGCGCGACCAGCAACAGCCGCGGCGCAGACCTCAATCGCAACTTCGGTTTTGGCTGGAACAGCACCGGCGGCAGCGGCTCCAGCGGGAATGCCTGCAGCGAGACCTACCGTGGCCCGAGCGCAGCGTCGGAACCCGAGACGCAGGCCGTCGAAGCCTACATCCGCTCGCTGTGGCCGGATCGCCGCGGCCCCAACCGCACGGACCCCGCGCCGCTGGACACCAGCGGCATCCACCTGGACATCCACAGCCATGGCCGCCTGCTGCTGTGGCCCTGGGGCACGAATGGATCGGTGGCTGGCAACGACACGCAGCTAGCCACCCTGGGGCGCAAGTTTTCCTACTGGAACGGGCACACCCCGCAGCGCTCGCTGGACCTGTATGAGACCGATGGCACCAGCGACGGGCCCAGCTACGGCGAGCTCGGCGTGGCGGCCTTCACCTTCGAGCTGGGCACGGCCTTTTTCGAGCAGTGCAGCTACTACACGAACACGCTGCTGCCCGGCAACATGCCGGCCCTCATCTATGCCGCCAAGGTGGTGCGCACGCCTTACCAGACGCCCGCGGGGCCTGACATCACGCAGCTGTCCCTGTCCGCCAGCCGCGTGACGGCCGGCACGCCGGTAACCCTGGACGCCCGCGTAGACGACACCCGCTACAACCAGAGCAACGGCACCGAGCCCACGCAGGCCGTCGCCGCGGCCGAGGCCTACGTGGACGTGCCGCCCTGGCAGGGCGGTGCCCAGGCCTTGGCGCTGACGGCCGTGGATGGCAGCTTCAACAGCAGCGTGGAGGCCGTGCGCGGAACGCTGAACACCAGCGGCCTGGGCACCGGCCGGCACCTGGTCTATGTCCGGGGCAAGGATGCCGCGGGCAACTGGGGCGCGTTCAGCGCTGTGTTCCTGGACATCGGCAGCGGCGGGGGCGGACAGCCGCCGCAAGCGGCGTTCGACTTCAGCGTCAGCGGCCTGTCCGTGCAGTTCGACGACCGCAGCACCGATGACGGCAGCATCGCCAGCCGGCAATGGAGCTTTGGCGACGGCAGCAACGGCAGCGGCGCATCCGTCAGCCACAGCTACGCAGCAGCCGGCAGCTACACCGTGCAGCTGACCGTCACCGACAACGAGGGCTTGAGCGCCAGCACGAGCAAGCTGGTGCAGCTCAGCGACGACGGCGTGCCGGTGCTCACCAAGGGTCAGGTCTTGACAGGACTGTCGGGGGCGACCGGCAGCTGGCGCTACTGGAAGGTGGCCGTGCCTGCCGGCACCACTTCGCTGACGGTGGCCACCAGCGGCGGCAGCGGCGATCTGGATCTCTTCACCCGCTCCGGCGCCAAGCCCACCAGCAGCAGCTACAGCTGCCGCAAGCAGGGCTCGACCAACACCGAAACCTGCACGCTCAGCAATCCGGCATCAGGCTGGCTCTACATCGGCGTTTACGGCTATAGCAGCTACAGCAATGCCCAGCTGAAGCTCAGCTATGTCCCCTGAGCTGCAGGACAGACGCAGCGCATGAATTTGCTGCAAAATCGCGCCCCCGCCGTCAGGGCGGGGGTGTGATTTTCGTCAGCAGGAGTGAGTGTTTGTCCCGGAGCAGTAAAGAGCGCACGGTCAGCCGCGCGGCAGAGTTTTTTGTGATGAGCCAGCTGATGCGCCTGGGCCACCAGGTGGTGCCGACGCTGGGTGGCTTTGGCGGCGTCGAGCTGCTGGTCAAGACGCCCGCCGGGCGCCAGCTTGAAGTGGTGGTGCGCGGCGTGGCGGACAACGGCCGCTGGCTGGTCAATGAGGAGCCCGAGGGCGAGATGACGCAGCGCTTCTATGTGCTGCTCAACTACAAGCGCTTCGAGGAGGCGCGTGCCTATCCCATGGTCTTCGTGATGCCCGCGGCGCGAGCCGAAGGCATGAAGGCCGAGCGCGGTCGCGGCAAGGCCATCGTCTTTGGCAACAAGAAGCTGTGCCCGCCCGATCTGGACCGCTGGGCCGAGGCCTGGTCTGTCATACAGTAGGGCCATGACCCAACCCCTGATGCTCAAGACTCCGCGGCCGTGGCTGGCCTCCCTGATTCTGCTGATGGGCCTGTCGGCCTGTGCGGTGCAGAACGTCCACACGCCAGGCCAGAAGGCCGATGCGGGCGAGCGCCTGGCCGAAGCGGCCGTCTCGCCCTTGTCGGACCTGAACCTGGTGCGAGCCAAGATCCCGGAGGTGCTGTTGACGGCGCGCCAGGCTCCATATGCGCGCCCGGCGGACTGCGCCGTGCTGACGGAGCAGTTGCAGGGCCTCAACGCGGTGCTGGGCCAGGATCTGGACAGCCCCCGCGCGCCTGGCGAGGAGGACTGGTTCGGCAAGGCCGGCGATGCCTTTGGTGACGCCGCCGTGAGCGGCCTGCGCAGCGCCACCGAAGGCCTGCTGCCTTTCCGCGGCTGGATCCGCAAGCTCAGCGGCGCCGAGCGCTACAACCGCGAGGTGACGGCCGCCATCGCCGCAGGGCTGGCCCGTCGCGCTTATCTGCGCGGGCTGGGGCAGGGCATGCGGTGCGAAATCCCGGCTGCGGTGCCGGTGGCGTCGGCGCAGCGCTGAAGAGGTGCTCCTGGGCCTGGCGCTCAAGGCCGCTGGGCGCCAGGGCCTGCCTCGGCCTGGCCGGCAGCGGCCCCGTGGTTCGACAGTGCTTCCTGCAGGCGCGCCTCCTGCTGGGGCGACAGCGAGGTTCGCAGCACCCGACCCTTGAAGTGCGCCAGCTCCTGCAGCACCTTGTCGGGCTGCACCTTGCGCACCAGCACGAACAGCGCCGAACTGCCGGGCTTCAGGGTCTTGGCGAGTGAGCGGATGAAGTCGTCATTGATGCCGTAGTCGGCCAGCTTGCCCGACAGGGCTCCGGTGCCGGCGCCCACCATGGTCCCAAGGGCGAAGCCGGCCAGCGGGTTGAGGAACAGCAGGCCCACGAGCGTCCCCCAGAGTCCGCCCCAGATGCCGCCGGATGCGGCGCCCAGGCCCACGAGGTTGACGCTCTGCTTCAGCTGCACTTCCCCGTCGGGCTTGCGCACCGCAACGACGGCATCTTCCAGGTCGATGAGGTATTCGCGCTGCAGGCGCCGTGCCTCGCTCAGCGCCCTGTCTGCGTCGTCGGCCTGGTCAAATGCGATCACTACCAGTTCTGACATGCGAGCCTCCTGGTGCTTGGATGTGGAAGTAGGGGCGACGCCGGGCACCGTCGGAGCCGGCCGCGAGCGACAGTGCGCAGGCTCAGCGCCCAGCAGACGTTTCCGGAGCGGCCTGGCCTCCCGACGCCTCCTCCGGTCCGCCCTGGCCCGCCTGGATGGACGGCCTCGTTTCACTGTCGCCCTGGCTGATGGGGATTCGGCGGGTCTGCCGCGCATCCGCCTGCTTGGGCACATGCAGCGTCAGGACGCCGTCCTTGAAGTCGGCCTTGATATCGGACTCGGACTTGGGCGTGAAAGGCAGTTGCATGCTGCGCGAGAAGCGACCATAGCTGCGTTCGCTCAGGTGCATGCCGCTGTCGTCGACGTCGTCTCGACTGCTGCGCTTCTCGCCGCTGATCGTCAACACGTCGCCATTGAGCCGGACGTCGAGGTCTGCGGCCTGCACGCCGGGCAGCTCCGCGCTGATGCGCAGCTCGTGTTCAGTCTCCTGCACGTCGATGCGCGGCATCGAAGAGAGGCCGGCTGTCGCCATGGGCAGCCCCAGCTCGCCAAAGCTGCGGAACGTCTCATCGAACAGCCGCCCCATCTCCTCATGCAGGCGCCACAGCGGCGTGGCGGAAAGCCCCCGCGACGGGGCGTAGCGGGACAATGCGCTTGAAGCCATGTGGGTCTCCTTCCGGTGCTCAGTTGAATCGGATGAACTCCTCGCTGGTGGTATTGGCAGTCGCGCCGGGCGAGGTTGCTGCGGTGTGCGGCAAGTCCCATACCTGGCGCTGCGCCGCACAGAGGTGGCCTGGGCTGTGCGGCATTCACTTCCGCGCTGAAAAACAGCATGTGATTGGCGGCAATACTTGCCGCAGCGCCTGCAGGACCGGTGCCGAGACGCTGCGGCTCTGGGACAATCGCAGCCTTGCCTTGCGCCACATGCGGCACCGAACCGCGAACTGCCTCGGGACGGGTTCTGTATGCCGCAGGCCCGCCCACCTCGTGAATGATGCGATCTCAAGAAATTCAACAGCCAGTGAGCGAAGCTTCCCCTTGGCGCCTCAGCGTTGCGCCCATGCTGGATTGGACCGACCGCCACTGCCGCTTTTTCCACCGCCTGCTTACCCGCAAGACCCTGCTGTACACCGAGATGGTGACCACGGGGGCGCTGCTGCACGGGGACCAGCCGCGGCACCTGGACTTCAACGAGGAAGAGCATCCCGTCGCCCTGCAACTGGGCGGCAGCGAGCCGGCAGATCTCGCCGCCTGCGCGAAGCTGGCCGAGCGCTGGGGCTATGACGAGGTCAATCTCAATTGCGGCTGCCCCAGCGAGCGCGTGCAGCGCGGTGCTTTTGGCGCCTGCCTGATGGCCGAGCCCGCGCTTGTGGCCGATGGCGTCAAGGCCATGCGGGATGCGGTGGGCATTCCCGTGACGGTCAAGCATCGCATCGGCATCGACAAGATCGAGAGCTACGAGTTCGTGCGCGACTTCGTCGGCCAAATTGCCGAAGCGGGCTGCGAGGTCTTCATCGTCCATGCCCGCAACGCCTGGCTCAAAGGCCTTTCGCCCAAGGAGAACCGCGAGGTGCCGCCGCTGCGCTATGCCCTGGTGCATCAGCTCAAGCGCGAGTTTCCGCAGCTCACCATCGTCATCAACGGCGGTCTCAAGACGGACGAGGAGATCGCCGAGCAACTCCAGCACGTCGATGGCGTGATGGTGGGCCGCCAGGCCTATCACGAGCCCTGGCAGATGGCAGGCTGGGACGAGCGCTTCTTTGGCACGCCCGGCCCGGCGCAAAGCCGCGAGCAGGTCGAGCAGGCCTGGGTGCAGTATCTGGAGCGCATGGTCGAGTCCGGCCGCCCCTGGCCACAGGCCATGCGCCACGCCCTGGGCCTCTACAACGGCCTGGGCGGCGCGCGTCGCTGGCGGCAGATCTGGTCCGACCACAAGCTCAAGGGTCTGCGGCCCGGCGAGGTGGCGCTGCAGGCCAGCGAAGCGCGGGCGCGCCAGGCCGGCATGCGGCCGGGCTTGCTGGCCGCCTGAGTGCCAGGCCGATGGATACGTGCCAGCCGGGCGACATGAGCGAGGAGGGCGGGGCGGGCACCGCCGCAGCGGTCGGCCTGCCGCCTCTGCTGCAGTACCTTTGCTTCGACACGGCGATCGGCCTCTGCGGCCTGGCCTGGTCCGCGCAGGGCCTGGTCGGCTCGCAGCTTCCCGAGGCCAGCCGCGGCGAGACCCGGGACCGCATGCGCCAGCGCTTCCCCACGGCCCTCAAGGTGCGCGAAGGCGATGCCGTGCCGGCGTTTGTCCAGCAGGCCATGGACTGCGTGCGGGCCCTGGCCAGCGCACAGCCCGCCAATGTGGCCCTGATCGTGCTGGACGAGCGTGAGCTGAGCGCCTTCCAGCGTGCCCTGTTCACGCTGGCACGTCAGATCCCGCAAGGGCAGACCCGCAGCTACGGCGAGCTGGCGGCGCTGCTCAAGATGCCTGGCGGCGCCCGCGCCGTCGGGCAGGCCATGGGGCTCAATCCCTTTGCGCCCATCGTGCCCTGCCACCGCGTGCTGCCTGCCTCGGCCGGCAAGTCAGGCTTGGGGGGCTTCTCGGCCCACGGCGGTGCCGAGACCAAAGCCCGGCTGCTGGCACTGGAGGCGCGGGCCACCGGGCAGTGGGTCGGCCGGCAGGCCAGTCTGGATCTGGACCACTTCTGAGCCTTGAACCCTGAACCGGGGTCGGGCGCATGGTTTTGCGCCCACAGTCTGGATCTGGATCGAGTTTGTGCTATTGCGAATTGTTATCATTGCGCTTGCTAATTCGAGTGCAACCATGCTTTTTGACGCCCAGATGAAGAACAAGCCTTCGCCCAGGAGCGAAGGCACCCGCCGTTTCTCCCAGTTGAAATCCGTGTTCGCCCTGTCTTCGGCCGTGCTGCTGGGCGCCGTGCTCAGCGCTTGCGGTGGCGGAGGTGGCGAAGCCGGCACGGCGCCGTCGCCAGCGCCGGAGAGCGGCATGAGCAGCCGGGCCCAGCTGGGCGAGAAAATCTTCAAGGACGTCAGCCTGTCCGGCTCCGGCCGGCAGGCCTGCATCAGCTGCCACACGCCCGATACGGGGCATGCAGGCGCCCTCAACGGCAAGGCCACGGAACCTGGCGGCCTGGCCCTGGAACTCGAAGGCGGACGGACCTCGCCGAGCCTGCGCTATCTGGCCACCAACAAGTCTTTCGGCTTTGACAAGGAAGGTACGCCCAATGGCGGCTTTTTCTGGGACGGTCGCGCCGGCAGCCTGATGGATCAGGCGGGCAAGCCCTTCTTCAATCCCAAGGAAATGGCCAATGCCAGCGTCGAGGATCTGATCGCCCGACTGGCCCGCGCCAGCTATGCGGCCGAATTCCAGAAGGAGTTCGGGGCCGACATCTTCAAGACGCCCGCCGAAGCCCTGCAGCGCATGCAACTGGCCCTGCAGGCCTACCAGCTGGAGGACGGCGAGTTCCGCCCCTACACCAGCAAGTACGACGAGTTCTTGCGCGGCCGGGCGGCCCTGAATGAGCAGGAGCTGCGAGGACTGGCGCTGTTCAACGCCAAATCCAAGGGCAACTGCGCGGCCTGCCACCCGTCCGCCAAGGGCGCAGATGGCAGCTTCCCGCTCTTCACCGACTTCACCTACGACGCGCTGGGCGTGCCGCGCAACACGGCCCTGGCCCAGAACGCCGACCCGGCCTTCTATGACCTGGGGCTGTGCGCCCGAGAGGGTGGGGATCTGCAGGCGCGCCAGGATCTCTGCGGCGCCTTCAAAGTGCCCACGCTGCGCAACGTGGCGCAGCGCAAGGCCTTCTTCCACAACGGTCGCTTCACCAGCCTGCGCGATGTCGTGAGCTTCTATGTGCAGCGCGACATCTTCCCTGAGAAGTGGTACCCGCGCCTGCCGGACGGCAGCATCGACAAGTTCAACGACCTGCCGGTGGCCCTGCGCGGCAACGTCAACACCAGCGAAGGCCCCTACAACCGCAAGCCTGGTGACGCACCGGCACTCAGCGAGAGCGAGATCGATGACGTGGTGGCCTTCCTTCGCACGCTCAGCGACGGCTACGCCCATTGATTGCCGATGTCCGTTTCGTCTTTCCGTCTTTTCCCAGCATTTTCCTGAAGTCCACACCATGAACAAGAAGACCTTGCCCCTGCTCAGCACGCTGAGCCTCAGCCTGCTGCTGGCCCTTTCCCCCGCCCAGGCCCAGACGGCCACCGAGCAGGAACTGCTGCGCCGCGTGGACCAGTTGGCCGCAGAGTTGAACAAGCTGCGCGCCGAGCTGGCCCAGGTCCAGCAACAGCGTGCGGCAGAGGCGGCCAAGCCTGCAGCCACGGCAACGGCCCCGGTGGCACCGGCCGCAACGGTGCTGGCTGGTGTGGAACGGCCGGCTGCAGCGCCCGCCACGGTGCTGAGCGGCTACACCGAGCTGAACTACAACCGCCCCACCAAGAGCAGCAAGGACGCCCAGGCGGACCTGCGCCGCCTGGTGCTGGGCTACCAGCATCGCTTTGACGAGAAGACCAAGGTCGTCGCCGAGATCGAGGTCGAGCATGCGGTGGCGTCGGCCGACGATGCCGGCGAAGTCGCCATCGAGCAGGCCTATGTGGAGCACCAGTTCCATCCGAACTGGGCCGTGCGCGGCGGTCTGTTCCTCGTGCCCATGGGCCTGATCAATGAGAACCATGAGCCCACCGCCTACTACGGCGTGGAGCGCAATTTCGTCGAGACCGCCATCATCCCCAGCACCTGGCGCGAAGGCGGCATCCAGCTGGTGGGGCAGCTGGACAACGGCTGGACGCTGCAAGGCGGCATCGCCACCGGCTTCGATCTGAACAAGTGGGACGCCACCAGCAGCGAGGGCCGCGAGTCCCCGCTGGGTGCCATCCACCAGGAAATGGCGCTGGCCCGCTCGCGCGACCTCTCGCTGTTTGCTGCCGCCAACTACCGCGGCATTCCGGGCCTGCTGCTGGGCGGCTCGATCTTCACCGGCCAGGCCACGCACAAGCAGCAGGCGAACGAATCGCGCATCACGCTGTGGGACGTCCACGCGCGCTGGACGCCGGGCCCCTGGGACATCTCGGCGCTCTACAGCCGCGGCAGCATCTCCAACACCGCGGCGCTAAACCTGCCGATGGTGGGCAGCGACAACCTGATCCCCTCGCGCTTTGACGGGGCCTATTTGCAGGCCGCCTACAAGCTCTGGGAGCAGGGCAGCTACGTGCTCAAGCCCTTTGCACGCTGGGAGCGCTTCAACACCGCTGCGGCCTTCGCCGACCTGGGCGCGGGCCTGACGCCTGAAGCGCAGACTGCCGAGCAGGTCTACACCCTGGGTGCCAATTTCGAGTTCGCTCCCGGTGTCGTCTTCAAGGCCGACGTGCAGCGCTTCAAGCAGAACAAGGACCTGAACCGCCTCAACCTGGGCCTGGGCTGGAGCTTCTGATGCGCCTCAGCCTGGCCGCTACCGCCGTCCTGGCCCTGGCGCCTGCGGGGGCCTTTGCCGTGGACTACATGACGGCGGAGGCCGCGGCCAAGCTGATGTTCGCCGAGGCCGATCGCTTCGAGCTCCGCGACTGGCAGGTCGACGCTGCACAGGCCCAGGCCATCGCGGCCCTGGGCGTGAAGCCGCGCAGCGCACAGTGGAAGCTGCGCCTGGCCTACAAGGGCCGCGAGCTGCTGGGCGTGGTGGTGGCGGACGAGGTGTTGGGCAAGTTCGAGCTGATCAGCTATGCGGTGGGCATCGGCGCCGACGGCAAGGTCCGGGGCGTGGAGATCCTCGCCTACCGCGAAAGCCACGGCCATGAAGTGCGCACGCCGGCCTGGCGCAAGCAGTTCGTCGGCAAGGCCCAGGGCGCGCCGCTGAAGCTGGGCGAAGACATCGCCAACATCTCCGGGGCCACGCTGTCCTGCGGCCATGTGACCGAGGGCATCAAGCGCATCGTGGCAGTGGTCGAGCAGGCGCGGCGCAGCGGTGTGCTCGGCTGACACTTCACTGCAACGCCGGGCGCGTCCCGCCTTGGGAACCCTGGTGGAGGTGGCGGTCCGGCATCCGGATCCGCTGCAGGCCCAGCGCGCCCTGAGCGAGGCCTTCGCCCTGCTTGAGCGGCTGGAAGGCCTGTTGAGCCGCTTCCAGCCCGGCAGCGACGTCGCCCGCTTCAATGCCTTGCCCGGTGGCGGCAGCCTCGCCCTGCAGCCCGCCACGCAGCGGGTGATGGCGGCGGCGTCCTGGCTGCGCCGGCAAAGCGATGGTCGATTTGATCCGTCCCTGGGCAGTGGTCCCGATGGCTGGGCGCTTGGCGACGGCCTCCTTCGCAAGACGCTGTCCGGCGTGCAACTGGACCTCGGCGGGATCGCCAAGGGCTTTGTGGTGGATCGGCTCGTGGCGCATCTGCGCCGCTCGGGTGCCAGCTGGGGCAGCGTCAATGCCGGCGGCGACCTGCGGGTGTTCGGTCCGCAAGCCGTGCCGCTGCTGCTGCGCGACGAAGAGCGCGGAGGCCTGCGCGAGTTCGGTCAGCTGGCCGACGGCGCCTTTGCCAGCAGCCATTACGCTCCCGGCAGCCGCAGCCAGTTGCATGGCCTGGATGCCGGCGATGCCGTGCAAGTGGCCGTGGCCGCGCCCTCGGCGCTATGGGCCGACGCCTTGTGCAAGCTCGCTGCGCTGGGCGCGCTGAGGCGGGCTGGTTCGCCGCGCGATGTCGGGCATGACGCTGCGCCAGGCGCTGCGCCAGGCCCTGAGCGAGAATCCGCGCTGCTCACACGCCTGAAGGCCCGGGTCTGGATCTGGCGGCGCTGAGCGTTTCCGTCCGTTCCGAACCCTCATGCGCGCTCCACTGCTCAAACTGCCCAGCTGGCACAAACGTTGGCTCTACACCAGCTTCACCGCTTTGCTGGCCACGGGCCTGGCCTGGCTGCTGCTGCATTACGGGCGGGACGCGGAGTCGCTGCCGCCGCCCGCCGAGGGCTGGTTGATGCGTGTCCACGGCCTGGCCAGCATGGTGGCGCTTTTGAGCCTGGGCATGGTGGCGGGCAGCCATGTGCCGGCCGGCTGGCGGCTCAGCACCCAGGCCGGGCGCCATGGCCAGCGCCGCAGCGGCTTGTGGCTCAGCGCGGTCCTGACGGCCGTGGCTTTGATGGCCTACGGCCTGCTCTATCTGGTCCCGGAGGCCTGGCACGAGGCCGCCGGTTGGCTGCACGCGGGGCTGGCGCTCAGCCTGCCCCTGCTGTGGTGGTGGCACCGGCCGCAGCGCCACCAGCACTGATCAGTCCCAGGGCGCGGGCTCCTCAGCACCGCTGATCGTGATCGCAGCCTCGGCCGGCGAATGGCGAGCCGGGGCGGCCTGCTCCTTTTGCATCTGCAGGCTCACCCCCTGCAGCGCGGCGGCGGCGAAGTCGTGCTCGCCGCCCAGGCCGTAGATCAGGTCCGGCAGCAGCTGCGACAGCTCGCCGGTGGCCAGGGCCGCGTCGGCGTCGAAGGCTTCGTCCTTGCTGGGTTTGTCGCGCCCTTCGAAGACGATGTCCAGGAACGCGATCTTCTTGATGGCCAGGGTGTCGGTCAGCAGGAAGGAGACGCGGTCGCGCCAGCTCATGGCGAGCTTGGTGGGGCGCTTGCCGGCGGCCAGGTGCTGTCGGACCTCCTCGATGTCCAGCGGGTGGCGGGCGTAGCGCACCACGGACTTCATCTCGTCCTCGCTCTTGAGCTCGCACTCGCGGTCCACGGTGAAGCCGGCGGGCGGTACGCCGTCCGTCAGCCAGGCGGCCATGCAGGCGGCGGGTGTCTCGGCGGTCTGCAACAGCTGCACCACGAGATCCGGCAGGCACTTGACCAGCAGGGTGATCAATTCATCCGCCTTGCTGACCGAGCCGGCATCGACCAGCAGCAGGCGCGCCCTGCGGTCGATCCAGACGCGGGTCGCGCCCTGCTTGGTGAAAGCCTGCGGGAGCAGTTCCTGGGTGACCTGCTCCTTGAGCTCGTTCTTGACCTTCTTGCCGGGCTTGCGGCCGGTTTCCTGCTCGATGCGTTCGCACAGCTCTTCGACCCGGCGGCGCACGACCGAGCCCGGCAGCACGCGCTGCTCCACCTGCAGCTTCAGCAGCCAATGGCCGCCCACGTCCTCGATCAGCGGGGCATGGGCCAGGCCGCGCGGGGGCACCCAGCCCGCGGACAGCGGCTGCGTGGCACCGCAGGGCTGGAAGCGCTCGGGCTCCAGCGCTTCCTCGATCTCCTCGATCGTGGCCTGCCACTCAGGCGCGATGCGGTACAGCAGGAGATTCTTGAACACGGACGACCTCTCTCAAGCAAAAACGCCCTCGGCGGGGCGTTCATGGGATTCATTGCCAGGGCCGCGCAGGGCGGCCAACCGGGCTTGATTGTCGCTCAGTCGCGCTTGGGCTCCGCCTGGGAGCGGCCCCCTTTACAAGCGGCGGCAATTGGGGCGCGGCGCCCGCGTTCCGTTCCTCAAGCCACGTGGGGGGCGGCGTGGGCTTCTTCGGCGGCGATCTGCCGCAGCGCCTGGGCGAAGACCTCCGGCGGCTGGCCGCCTTGCAGCAGGTAGCGCTGGTTGATGACCAGGGCCGGTACCGAACTGATGCCCTGGGACTGCCAGAAGGACTCCTGCTCGCGCACGGCCTCGGCATGCGCGTCGCTGTCCAGCACGCCTTGAGCGGCGCTGCGGTCCAGCCCCGCGCCTTCGGCAGCCGCCAGCAGCACCTCGCGGTCGCCAGGGTTGCGCCCCTCGGTGAAATAGGCCGTGAAGAGCGCGAGCTTGAGCGCCTTCTGCTTTTGCAGGTCCAGCTCGCCAGCCCAGTGCAGCAGGCGGTGGGCGTCGAAGGTGTTGTAGATGCGGTCCCGGGCGTCCTTGGTGAAGGTGAATCCCAGAGCGGCGCCGCGCTGGCGGATCTGCTCCCGGGTCTGCGCCAACTGGGCCGGGCTGGCGCCGTACTTGCGCGCGAGGTGGGCGTTGATCTCCTCGCCTTCGGCGGGCATCTGCGGGTTCAGTTCGAAAGGTTGGAAGCGGATCTCAGCCTGGATGTCCGGCAGCTGGGCCAGGGCCTGTTCCAGGGACTTGAGCCCGATGGCGCACCAGGGGCAGGAGACGTCGGAGACGAAATCGATCTTGAGCATGGCGGCATGCTAGTGCGTCCGTCGCTTTCTTGCTGCGCAGGGGGCTTGCACCAGGCGCGTCCGCCGACGGCTGCATGCCTCCTGGTTCAGAACTTGCGGTCGCTGGGCTGCGCCCAGAAGAACCATTCCGTGCCGACCTGCGCGGCGGCGTCCGGAAAGACCAGGTGGCCTGGCGAGGGCGCCAGGACCGCCTGCCCGTCGTGGCGCCAACCGATGCAGTCATCAGCGTCGACGGCATCGAAATTGCGCCAGGCCCTGGCAAAACGGTCCTGCGGATGAAGCCGGTCGACGACACCCTGCAGTTGCAGCACTTCGATCCCATCGGGCAGGCCCTGGCCGGCGGGCGCAGCCGTCATGCCCAGGCAGGCGAGGGCGCGCAGGACGGCGGCGCAGGCGAAGTCCACCGCGGCAGGATCGCGGTGCTGGCCGCATTCCAGGGTGACGCCGTAGCCGCCGCGCTGGCGCATGGCCTCGGTGGTCCCGATGGCCTCGGCGATGCCGGACGGATCGGCGCCCCGCTGGGCAAGGCCGCGCGCATAGCAGCTCAGCCAGCCCTCGACGATGCGCCGAACGCCCAGCGCCCGGGCCAGCCGCGCTTCTGCCGCGGCATGGGCGAAGGGTTCCAGCGGACCGGTGTTGTCGCGCGGACCCAGCATCACGAAGGGCTCGCCTTCGCCTTCGAAGGAGTGCAGGTCCAGCAGCACCTCGTGGCCGGCCAGCAGCGGGCCCAGCTGATTCGCGAGGCGATCCTCATACACCTGCGGCGCCTGCGAGGGGATCAGCCGGCGGTTGAGGTTGCGCTCGCCCTGGCGCTGCCCGCGCCGGTAGGCCAGCGGATTGGCGATGGGCAGCAGGGTCAGCTGGCCGCGCAGCAACTGCAGTTCGCCCCCGTCGAGGGCCTGTGCCAGGCGAGCCAGGGCCTGGGTGCCGCAGGTCTCGTTGCCATGCACGGCCGCGGTCACCAGCAGCCGCGGTCCCGGCTCCAAGGCCAGGAATTGATGGAGCCGCAGATGCTCCAGGGGCGGGGTGTCGGGCGCCACAAGCCCCATGGCGGCGGCCTCAGGCCAGGCTCAGGCGTTCGGCCGCGCCGGCCATGCGGGGCGGCAGATCGTCCTGCTCGCGCCCGGCCAGCCAGCGCGTCAGACGGTAGAGGGTGGCAAAGCCGAAGGCCGGCGGCGCACTGCCGGCGCCGGCGATCATTTCGCCGCCGCGGCGCACGTTGTCGGCCATCCAGGCGGGCAGGCGCAGATGGTAGGGGTTGCGGGCCACCTCGCCGACATGGCGGGACAGGGCCTGCACCAGGCGTGCCAGGTCTTGCCTGGAACTTTCCACCATCAGATTGGCGCCGGACTGCGGTGCCCAATATTCGGTCTGCGCCACCAGGCCGTTGTAGCCGGCGGCCTGCAAGGCATCCAGGGCCAGTCGATGCACGCCCATGTGCGTGGCGATGCCGTCGCCCTCATGGGGCAGCAGCACCAGGGCCGGCTGCTCACGGCGCAGCAGCGCCGCGGCCTTGTCCACATGGGACTGCCACAGCGCGGGCTGGGCGATGGGCGTGTCGGGGCGGACCTGCTCCAGGCCGCCCTCGGCCAGCTGCAGGGTCTCGAAGTCCAGCAGCTCGCAGGCCTGGCGCAGCTCCTGCCATCGCGGCTGGCGCCGGGCCTGCTGGCTGCCCAGGGTCACGGCCAC
Source organism: Burkholderiaceae bacterium (assembly GCA_041913905.1). Taxonomy (GTDB): domain Bacteria; phylum Pseudomonadota; class Gammaproteobacteria; order Burkholderiales; family Burkholderiaceae_C; genus Roseateles_B. The sequence continues at coordinate 67,973 of JAYSEK010000018.1, forward strand.
ATTGCAAACCCGCCAGTGCGACTCGCGACGCAGGCGCAGGGGCAGCGCGCCGACGATGCATTCATCATCCGGATGCGGCGAGAAAATCAGGGCCAGAGGGGTGTGACCGCGCCGTTTGCGGGCGGGCGCGGCCTCATCGCAAGGCGGCAGCTGCATCAGCCGGGCCCAGTCGTCCACCCAGGCCAGCCAGGCGGCGAGCTCGCGGGCTCGTTCAGCCTCGGTGGCGGGCAGACGGCCCTGTCGGGCATCTTCGGCTTCAAGGGCTGGTGTGCGGGGAGGGTACATCGAGAGAACAGCGGCAGCAGGCCAGGCAATGGTAGGGCATTGGCGGCGGCTGCGCGGCGGCGCGGCGCGCAAACCAGCCAAACTCAGGGATTGCCCTGCTCCGCCAGTGGCGCCGCGGTGGGCGCGGCGCCACGCTCGGGCCAGGTCGCCAGCAGAACGCCGGCCAGCGCCAGACCATAGGCCAGCGCCTGTTCGAACTGCAGCCGCTCATGCAGGAAGACCGCGCCCACCAAGGCCGTGGCGATGGGCAGGAAGACCATGAAGACGCCGGCCTGCGAGGCGGGCACCGCCCGCAGGCCGCGCATCCAGAGCACCACGGTCACCATGCTGGCCGCGGCTGCGTAGAACATCAGCAGGGGCCAGTGCAGGCCGGGCACCGCGCTGAAGTCGAAGGACGAGGCCTGCCACAGCCCCAGCGGCGTGACCAGCGCCAGGCCCCAGAGGTTGATCAGCGCGCTGATGCGGCGTGGGGTCAGGTCTTGCGTCAAGCGCTTGCCGATGACGACATAGACCGCCTCGCAGAACACGGCGGCCAGCACCAGGGCCAGGCCCAGCGGCGTGGACTGCGCGGCGCCCCCCTGGCGCTCCGTGGCGACCAGGGCAATGCCCGCCACGCCCAGCACGATGCCCGCAAGCACCCGCGGGCTCAGCCGTTCCTTGAGAAACAGGGCGCTGAGCAAGGCCACCGCCGCCGGGATGCCCGCCATGATCACGCCCGCCGCCATCGCGGAGCACTGGCGCAGGCCGAAGAGCAGGCAGATGGAGAACAGGAAGTTGCCGATGAAGCTCTCCAGGAAGAGCAGCCCGCGCGTCTGCCGGCTCAAGGGCTTGGCCCCGGCCGGTGCCTTCACCCAGCCGGCCATCAGCAGGGCGGCGATGCCGAAGCGCAGCCAGGCCAGCAAAAAGACCGGGAAGCTCAGCAGCAGAATCTTGGACAGGCCCACATAGCTGCCGACCAGGCTCGTGCTGGCGGCGAGGCAGAGGTAGGCGGCGAAGGGGACGCGGGCGGGCGCAGCTCGGGTGCTCATGGCGCCATTGTGCGGCCGGCCTCGCCTTCGCCGCCTTCAGAACGGCCGCGGTGGGGAGGCACCGTGGACGCTGTGCGCCCCGCGCTTCAGCCGCCGTTGATCCGCAGCCAGGTTGTCTTCAGTTCGGTGTACTTGTCAAAGGCATGCAGGCTCTTGTCGCGGCCGTTGCCGGACTGCTTGTAGCCGCCGAAGGGGACGGTGATGTCGTCCTCGTCGTACTGGTTGACGTGCACGGTGCCGGCGCGCAGCGCGCGGGCCACGCGGTGGGCGCGGTCGATGTCCGAGCTCCAGACGCTGGCCTGCAGGCCGTAGCTGGAGTCATTGGCCATGCGGATGGCCTCGGCCTCGTCATTGAAGCGCAGCACGCTCATCACCGGGCCGAAGATTTCCTCGCGGGCGATCTTCATGTGGTTGCCGACGCCGCTGAAGATGGTGGGCGCCACGTAGAAGCCGCCGGTCTCGCTGCGGGCCTGCGTGGCACCGCACAGGGCCCGCGCGCCTTCGGACAGGCCGGACTCGATATAGCTCATCACCGTGCGCAGCTGGCCTTCGTCGACCAGGGCGCCCATCACCGTGGCGGGGTCCAGCGGGTCGCCGGGCTGGTAGCGCGGCGCCTGCTGGGCCAGCAGGGCCTCGAATTCCTCGGCGATGCTGGCGTGCACCATCACGCGCGAGGGCGCATTGCAGGACTCGCCCTGGTTGAAGAACATGCTGCCCGCCACGGTGCGGGCGGCGCGCTGCAGGTCCTTGAAGTCCGGGAAGACGAGGAAGGCGCTCTTGCCGCCCAGCTCGTTGAAGACCCGCTTGAGGTTGGACCGGCCGGCGTACTCCAGCATCTTGCGACCCACGCGCGTGGAGCCGGTGAAGCCCACGGCATCGACGTCCATGTGCAGGGCCAGGGCCTCGCCGGCCTCATGGCCAAAGCCCGGCACCACGTTGAAGACGCCCTCGGGCAGGCCGGCCTCCATGGCCAGTTCGGCCAGGCGCAGGGCCGTCAGCGGCGACTTCTCGCTGGGCTTGAGCACCACCGAGTTGCCCGCGGCCAAGGCGGGGCCCAGCTTCCAGGAGGCCATGATCATCGGATAGTTCCAGGGCACGATGGCGCCGATCACCCCCATGGGCTCGCGCTGGATCAGAGCCAGGGCATTGGGGCCGGTGGGGGCGATCTCGTCATAGATCTTGTCCACCGCTTCCGCGTACCACTGGATGCAGCGCGCCGCGGCCGGCACGTCCACGCCCAGCGCATACTGGATGGGCTTGCCCATGTCCACGGTTTCGAGCAGGGCCAGTTCGTCGCGGGCCGCCAGGATCTTGTCCGCGAACTTGAGCAGGATCTTCTTGCGCACGGCCGGCGGCTTGGCGGCCCAGCGGCCGTCCTCGAAGGCCTGGCGCGCGGCCTGCACGGCGGCGTCGATGTCCTCGGCGCCGCAGCGGGCAACTTGGCCGATCACTCGGCCATCGATGGGGGAGATGCAGTCGAAGTGCTCGCCGCGCACGGGGTCGACCCGCCGTCCCTTGATGAAGGGGCGACCGTCGATCGTCAGGGCCTGGGCACGCTGGTGCCAGTCATTGCTGCTCATGGGGTGTCAGTCTCAAAAAGGGGCCGGGCCGTCGGTGCAGCCGGTGGTCAGAAGCTCAGCACCATGGACGTGCCCAGCAACTGGTTGGTCTTGCTGAAGCTGCCGTCCTTGGTGTTCAGGAACACCGGCTGGCTGGCTCCGTCGTAACGGTACTCGAACTTCCAGATCGTGTTCTGGTTGAGCAGATAACTCAGGCCCAGGCTGAGGGCATAGCGGTTCGTGCCCTTGCCGGCGGCCTCGGGGTCGGGGTTGGCGTCGTCCCAGAAGAAGCCGTTGCCGCGGCCGATGCCGTTGTGGCTGTCGTCCACGCTGTAGCCGAAGAGGCCGCCGCCGTTCTTGCTGTTGCGCAGGTAGTCCAGGCGACCCGTGAGCTCCCAGCGCGGGATGAACTTGTAGGCCATGAGGGTGGACAGGCCGCTCCAACTGGCGTCGCGCAGCTGGCCGTCCTCGTTGAAGATGGCGGCCTGGCGCTGGCGGCCCCAGGACAGCTGGCCCTGCCAGGTGAAGTCGCCGCGGATGAAGTAGGCGTCGAACTCCAGCATGTCGACGCGCGTGTCCTTGCCGGCCTGATCGGGGAAGCGCAGGCCGCCGGCGGCATCCAGCGCATCGGTGGCGTAGTTGTAGGCCTTGCCGTGCAGGCCGCTGAAGCCGAAGCCCTGGAACTCGCCCTTGGCGTAATCCACGCGGTAGACGAGGGCCGGCGTCTTGTTGCCGGCACTCTTGCGCGAGTTGTTCACGTTGGCCAGGCCGGCCTTGATCATCCACTTGCCGCGGGTGATGTCGGCCACGGCGCCGGTGTAGGCGGTGGGGGCGGTGAAGTCGAAGAGCAGGTTGTGGGTGATGAGCTTGTTCAGCGGCGGCAGCGTCATCTCGTAGCCGGTCCAGTCCGGAATCTGGCCCAGCCAGAGCCGGGTCTGCAGGTCGCTCAGCGGGATGTTGACGCTGGCCTCGTGGATGATGGACCCGCCGTTGAAGACCGAGCCCGTGCCGCGGTCGGGCGCCAGGGTCAGCTTGTAGCGGGTGCCGCCGTCCACCTCCTTCTGGAAGTCCAGCAGGGCCATGCCGAAGTAGCCGGCGTCGTAGGCGTAGCTGTCCTTGTTGAGCAGTTGGAAGCCCGCGGTGTTCTGTGCCTTGTTGGCGATGAAGCTCGGGTCGATGAAGCCCGTGATCTTGAGGTTCTTCAGGCCCAGGGCCTCCTGCGCATCTTCCAGGGCCTCGGTCTTGACGGCGATGCGGTTGAACTCGCGCACTTGTTCGGGCGTCATGCCCCATTGAGCCTCGGTGGGCTTGGCCGGTTTCGCTTCCGCGGCCTTGAGTTTTTCTTCCAGCTGGTTGACCCGCTCCTTCAGGGCCCGGAGCTCCTTGAGCAACTCTTCGTTGCTCTGCGCCCGTGCAGGCCCGCCGTAGGCCAGGGCCAGGGCCGCGGTGAGGAGGGCCAGGGTGTGCTGCTTCATGGGGAGCTCCTGAGGATGAGAGGGTTATGGTGGTGTTTGTGAGAGAGGGAACGGAAAGCTGTGGGCCTGCCAATGGACGCAAAACCGGGATCAGCCGCTGTCCCGCTGGGCGGCGGCCAGCTCGCGGGCCAGCCGCCGCTCGCGCCGGGCGATGGCCAGGCTGGCAGCGATGACGCCCAGCGACACCAGCACGATGACCACCGTGGCCACTGCATTGATGCTGGGCGACACGCCCAGCCGGGCCCGCGAGAAGATCACCAGCGGCAAGGTCGTGGACCCGGGACCGGAGAGGAAGGCCGAGAGCACGACGTCGTCCAGCGAGAGCGTGAAGGTGAGCAGCCAGGCCGACAGCAGGGACTGCGAGATCATCGGCAGCGTGACCAGGAAGAAGACCTGCAGCGGCCGGGCGCCGAGGTCCATGGCCGCCTCCTCCAGCGATGGGGGCAGGTCTTGCAGCCGCGCCTGGATGACCACCGTGGCGTAGGCCAGGCCCAGCAGCAGATGGCCCAGCCAGATGGTCAGGCTGCCGCGCTCGGGAAAGCCCAGCGCCCTTTGCATGGAAACCAGCATCAGCAGCAGGGACAGGCCCACGATGACCTCGGGCATCACCAGCGGTGCGCTGACCATGCCCGCAAACAGCGTGCGACCCCGGAAGCGCCGGTACTTGACCAGGGCGAAGGCCGCGAAGCAACCCAGCAGCACCGAGGCCGAACCGGTGAAGAAGGCGATCTTGAGCGAGAGCCAGAATCCCGCCAGCAGCTCATGGTCCTGGGCCAGCTCGCGGTACCAGTCGAGCGTGAAGCCGCCCCACACCGAGGGCAGCGGCGAGGCATTGAAGCTGTAGACCACGAGGGCCAGCAGGGGCAGGTACAGGAAGGCAAAGCCCAGCAGCAGCCAGACCCTGGCCACCACACGGCTGCTGCGCGGGCCGAACAGCGCGCGCCGGACAGGTCGCTTGGGCGTGCTCATCAGCGGGCCTCCCGGCTCTCGGCCTGGTATTTGTTGAACAAGGCCAGGGGCACGAGGATCAGCAGGATCACGACGGAGGCCACCGCCGAAGCCATGGGCCAGTCGTTGTTGCTGAAGAATTCATCCCACAGCACGCGGCCTATCATCAGGGTCTGCGGCCCGCCCAGCAGCTCCGGGATGACGAACTCGCCCACGCAGGGGATGAAGACCAGCATGGAGCCCGCGATGATGCCGGCCCGGGACAGCGGCACCGTGACCGTCCAGAAGGCCACCCAGGGCGTGGCGCCCAGGTCCGCTGCCGCTTCCAGCAGGCGCAGGTCCAGCTTGGCAAGGTTGGCGTACAGCGGCAGCACCATGAAGGGCAGGTAGGTGTAGATCATGCCCAGGGCCAGCGAGAAGGGCGTGTTCAGCAGCATGCCGGGCGCCGGAATCCAGCCGGCCGCGGCCATCAGCTGGTCCAGCCCCAGAGCCTCGATGGCCTGCGCCACCCAGCCCTTCTCGGCCAGCAAGCCTTTCCAGGCATAGACCCGCAGCAGGAAGCTGGTCCAGAAGGGCAGCATCACCAGCATCAGCAAGGCCGGTTGCAGCGTGGCCCGGGCGCGTGCCATGAAGTAGGCGAAGGGGTAGCCGATGAAGAGGCAGCCCGTGGTGGTGATGGCCGCGTACTTGAGGCTGTTGAGGTAGGCCTTGAGGTAGAGCTCGTCCTCGGTGATGAAGAGGTAGTTGCTGAGTTTGACCGTCAGCGTCAGCACGCCGTCGGCGTAGCGCAGCAGATCCTTGACGTGCACCGTCTCCATCTCCGAGACGCTGATCTTCAGCACGATCAGGAATGGCAGCGCAAAGAAGAGCAGCAGCCAGGCGTAGGGCAGGGCGATGACCGCGCTACGGCCGCGCCACCAGGCCGGGCGCCAGGACAGGAATGCAAAAGGCCGGCTCATGGGCGCCTCACTGCGTCAGCACCACCTGGGCGCTGTCGCTCCAGGAAGCCCAGGCCTCGTCGTCCCAGCGTAGCACCTCGTCCGGGTGGCGCTCGGTATTGGCCAACGACACCTTGAGCACGGCGCCGCTGGCCAGCTGCAGGTGGTAGACCGTGTAGCTGCCGAAATACGCCATGTCGCGAATGCGGCCGCGCACGGCGTTGAGTGCCGTCCGTGCCGGCGGCGTGCGACTGAGCTGGATCTTTTCCGGCCGCAGCGCAACGGCCACCTCCATGCCCTTGGACCCGGTGATGCCATGCCCCACATGGTGCCGGCAGTCCGCGCAGAGGATCTCGGCGTGGTCGGCTTCGTCCACCTCCAGCGTGCCCTCCATGAGGTTCACATTGCCGATGAAGTCGGCCACGAAGCGGGTGGCCGGCGTCTCGTAAATTTCGCCCGGCGCGCCCACCTGCAGGATGCGGCCCTCGCTCATCACACCGATGCGCGTGGCCATGGTCATGGCCTCCTCCTGGTCGTGAGTCACCATCACGCAGGTCACGCCGACCTCCTCGATGATGTTGACCAGCTCGATCTGCGTTTCCTCGCGCAGCTTCTTGTCCAGCGCGCCCAGGGGTTCGTCGAGCAGCAGGAGCTGCGGCTTCTTGGCCAGGCTGCGCGCCAGGGCCACGCGCTGCTGCTGGCCGCCGGAGAGTTGGTGCGGCTTGCGTTTCGCGTACTTTCCCAACTGCACCAGCTTCAGCATGGCTTCCACGCGGGACTCGATCTCGGCCTTGGGGCAGCCGTCCCGGCGCAGGCCGAAGGCGATGTTGTCCCAGACGCTGAGGTGCGGAAACAGCGCATAGCTCTGGAACATCATGTTGATGGGCCGCTCGTAGGGCGCGAGGCCGGCAAGGTCCTGGCCGTTCAGCACGATGCGACCGCTGGTGGGCGTCTCGAAGCCCGCCAGCATGCGCAGCAGCGTGGTCTTGCCGCAGCCGGAAGAGCCGAGCAGGGCGAAGATCTCGCCCTGCGCGATGTCCAGGGATACGCGGTTGACGGCGATGGCGCCGCCTCCGAAGTCCTTGAGTACCTGGTCGATCTGCAGGTAGGGCGTCGTGGCGGCGCTGGGGCTCATCATGATGCGGGCGTGCTCCGGGCGAAGGTCAAGGCTGGTTCAGATGCCGGTCTTGAAGGACGTGTACATGCGGGTCATCTGGCGCCTCACGTCGTTGTTGATGGCGTCCGGCGCGGCCATGCGCTTCATGTCGGCGTCGCTGAGGAAGACCGTCGGGTTGCTGGCCACCTCGGGCTTCACGAACTTGCGCGCCTCCTTGTTGGGATTGGCGTAGAAGACCTTGTTGGTCAGGCCGGCGTGGATCTCCGGGCGCAGGATGAAGTTGATGAACTTGTGCGCGTTGCCGGGGTGCGGCGCGTCCATGGGGATCACCATGGTGTCCATGAAGATGATGCCGCCGGTCTTGGGGATCAGGGCCTCGATCTTCTGGCCGGTCTTGCCGTCGATGGCGCGTTGGCGCGCGATGTTGATGTCGCCGGACCAGCCCAGGGCCACGCAGATCGAGCCGTTGGCCATGTCGTTGATGTAGCCGGAGGAGCTGAACAGGGTCACGTAGGGACGGATGGACTTGAGCAGGGCAGGCACGCCCGAGTAGTCGCTCACGCTTTTGCTGTAGGCGGGCTTGCCCAGGTAGTGCAGGGCCGCGGGCACGACCTCGGTCGCGGAATCCAGGAAGCTCACGCCGCAGCTCTTGAGCTTGGCGATGTACTCGGGCTTGAACACCAGATCCCAGGCGTTCTCGGGCATGGGCAGGCTGCCCAGCGCCGCCTTCACCTTGTCCACGTTGATGCCCACGGTGGTGAAGCCCCACAGCCAGTTCACCATGTACTCATTGCCCGGATCCAGCTTGGCCAGCTGCTGCTGGATCTCGGGGTCCAGGTGCTTGTAGTTGGGGATCTGGCCCTTGTCGATCTTGCGCAGCAGCCCGCCGTCGGCCTGCAGCTTGGCCCAGTAGGACGAAGGCACGACGATGTCATAACCCGTCTTGCCAGCGACCAGCTTGGCGTGGACGATCTCGTTGTTGTCGAAGTTGTCGTAGCGGACCTTGATGCCGGTCTCTTTCTCGAAGAGCTTCAGCGTGTCCTCGGCGATGTAGTCGGACCAGTTGTAGACATTCAGCACCTTCTCCTCTTCCTGGGCCTGGGCGGCCGGAGCGAACAAGGCGCCGCAGGCGGCTGCCAAGGGCAGCATCAGGGCCGGCAAGGCGCGAATCAGGGACTGAGACAGGGACCGGGGGAGCTGCAACATGGAAGAACCTCCTGGGGAGCAATCAAAACCAGTGGAAGCGCGCGAACAGCGTGGGTCACGAACTGAGGGGGCGGCGGGGGTCAGGTCTGAACCCCCTGCCCAGCGCATCTGCAGGCCAGTCTAGGCGGCGGCCCGGCGGCAGGGCATTCGCCAAAACCCGGGCTGTGGCGAGAGCCCAGCGTCACAGCCAGGACCGGGCCTTGAGCTCGGCCAGCGTCAGGTCCAGGCAGCGGCGGATCAGGGCCATCATCTCGTCCACCTGCTCGCGGCTCATGACCAGCGGCGGCGCGACGATCATGCGGTCGCCCACGGCACGCATGATGAGCCCGTTGCCGAAGCAGTGCGCGCGGCAAACCATGCCGACCTCCAGGGCCGGGTCGAAGGCCTGGCCGCTGCCCTTGTCCTTGACGAGCTGCAGCGCGGCCATCATGCCGCAGGTCTGGGTCTCGCCGACGAGGGGGTGGTCCTCAAGCGTGGCAAAGCATTCGGCGAGGTAGGGGCCGATGTTCTGCCGCACATGGCTTACCAGGTTGAGCTGCTGGATCAGCCGGATGTTGGCCACCGCCACGGCGCAGGCCGTGGGATGGCCGGAGTAGGTGAAGCCGTGGTTGAACTCGCCGCCCTGCTCGATCAGCACCTGGGCCACCTTGTCCGACACCATCACCCCGCCCAGTGGGATGTAGCCCGAGGTGACGCCCTTGGCGAAGGTCATCAGGTCGGGCCGGGTGCCCATGGTCTCGCAGCCGAACCACTGGCCGGTGCGCCCGAAGCCGCAGATGACTTCGTCGCTGACCAGCAGGAGCCCAAAGCGGTCGCAGATGCGCTGGATCTCGGGCCAGTAGCTGCTGGGCGGCACGATCACGCCGCCGGCGCCTTGCACGGGTTCACCGATGAACGCCGCCACCTTGTCCGGCCCGAGCTCCAGGATCTTGGCCTCCAGCCAGCGCGCGGCGGTCAGCCCGAAGTCCTCGCGGGATTGATCCCGCCCCAGCTCGAACCAGTGCGGCTGCTCAATGTGCACGATGCCGGGAATCGGCAAGCCGCCTTGCGCATGCATGCCGCTCATGCCGCCCAGCGAGGCCCCGGCCATGGTGGAGCCGTGGTAGCCGTTCTTGCGGCCGATGATGATCTGGCGCTCGGGCTGGCCCAGGCTGGCCCAGTAGTGCCGCACCATGCGCACCACGGTGTCATTGCCCTCGGAGCCCGAGCTGGTGAAGAAGACCTTGTTGAACTGCGGCGGCGTGACCTCGGCCAGCAGCTCGGCCAGCTGGATCGCCGGCGGTGTGGAGGTCTGGAAGAAGGCGTTGTAGAAGGGCAGCTCCTTCATCTGGCGCGCAGCGGCGTCGATCAGGGCCTGCTGGCCGTAGCCGACATTGACGCACCACAGGCCGCTCATGCCGTCGAGGATCTTGTGGCCCTCGCTGTCCCAGAGGTAGATATTCTCGGCGCGCGTGATGATGCGCGCCCCCTTGCGGGCCAGGCCGGCGTGGTCGGTGAAAGGGTGCATGAAATGGGCGCTGTCGGCCTCCTGCCATTGGCGGGTGCTGCGCGCCGTGGCGCTGGTGGGGGCTTGCACGGTGTTCATGGGGTGTCCTTGCTCGCGGGTGGGCAATGTGGGGTCATGACGTGGGAGCGAACTTGGGTGCGAACTTGGGTGCGAATTTGGGCGCGAAGCTGGGTGTGAATGTCAGCAGCGCGCGTGGGGTCAGGTCTTGCGCACGCACGCATGCGGGCGCAGGCTTAGGCGGCTCAGACGTGCAGCAGCAGGTGTTCGCGTTCCCAGGGCGAGATGACCTTCATGAACTCGGCGTACTCGATCTCCTTGATCTCCGAGTAGACCGTCACGAAGGACTCGCCCAGCACCGCGGCGAGGTCCGTCTCGGCGCGCAGCAGGGCCAGGGCCTCGCCCAGGCTGCGCGGGAGCTGGTAGTCGCCGAGGTAGGCGTCGCCCTTGCATTCGGGCGTGGGCTCGATGCGGTTCTTGAGCCCCAAGTAGCCGCAGGCCAGGGTGGCGGCCAGGGCGACGTAGGGGTTGGCGTCGGCACCGATCACGCGGTTCTCCACGCGGCGCGCCGCGGGCGGCGCCACAGGGGAGCGTATGCCCACGGTGCGGTTGTCCACGCCCCATTGGATGTTGATGGGCGCGGCGGTGAAGCGGGCCAGGCGGCGGTAGCTGTTCACATAGGGCGCGAACAGGGCCATGGCCGCGGGGATGTAGCGCTGCAGGCCGCCGATGTACCAGAAGAACTCCTGGCTGGGGCTGCCGTCTTCGTTGCTGAAGAGATTGCGGCCCGTGGCCTTGTTGATCACGCTCTGGTGCACATGCATGGCGCTGCCGGGCTCGCCGGCGATGGGCTTGGCCATGAAGGTGGCGAACATGTCGTGGCGCAGCGCCGCCTCGCGCACCGTGCGCTTGAAGAAGAAGACCTCGTCGGCCAGCCCCAGCGGATGGGCGTGGAAGAAGTTGATCTCCATCTGCCCGGCGCCGATCTCGTGGATCAGGGTGTCCACGTTGAGCTCCATCTTTTCGCAGTAGTCGTAGACGTCTTCGAAGAGCGGATCGAACTCGTTCACCGCGTCGATGGAGTAGGCCTGGCGCGAGGTCTCGGCGCGGCCGCTGCGGCCCACGGGCGGCTTGAGAGGCACGTCCGGGTCGGTGTTGCGCGCCACGAGGTAGAACTCCAGCTCAGGCGCCACCACCGGATCCCAGCCTTCGGCGTCGAAGAGATCGCAGACCCGGCGCAGCACCGATCGCGGGGCGAAGGGCACGAGCCGGCCCTCGCGGTCGAAGCAGTCGTGGATGATCTGCGCCGTCGGGTCCACGGCCCAGGGCACCAGGCGCACCGTGCTGGGGTCGGCGCGCAGATGCATGTCCATGTCATTGGGGCTGATGACGTCGTAGTACGGCCCCTCATCGGGGAACTCGCCGGTGACGCCCATGGCCACGACCGCTTCGGGCAGGCGCATGCCGCGGTCCTCGGTGAACTTCTCGCGCGGGAGGATCTTGCCCCGTGCCACGCCGGTGAGGTCGGGCACCAGGCATTCCACCTCGGTGACGCGGCGCTCGCGGAACCATTGCTCCAGCTCGCTGAACGTGATTTCTCTTCTGACCACCATCGTTGCCTCATCTTCTGGTCTTGGTCCCTTGCGCGATGCACAGGGGCTTCGGATTGCTAGAACTCGGTCGGGGGTCAGGGGCGCTAGGTCTCGGGGTCGCGCTTGAAATCGTGGCGGGGCTCGCGGATGTCGTTCCGATAGTCGCGGAACGCAGCGCAGGCATCGCCGAATGCCCGGAGCATCTTCATCGACACCGGATTGCTGGCGGCCTGCCATTCCGGGTGCCACTGCAGGCACAGCGAGAAGCCACGGCTGGCCTCGACGCTGAAGGCCTCGACCAGGCCGTCCGGCGCCACCGCCTCCACGCGCAGGCCTGGCGCCAGAGTCTTCACACCCTGGCCATGCAGGGAGTTCACGCGGATGTGTCCATGGCCCAGCAGCGACGCCAGCACGCCGCCGGGCAGCACCTGCACCTCGTGCTGCTCGGCATAGGCGACTTCCGGCGGCTGACCCTCCGGTGCGCGGTGGTCCTCGAGCCCGGGCTGCTCCTGCACCGCCTGGTGCAGCGAGCCGCCCAGCGCCACATTGGCCTCCTGGAAGCCGCGGCAGATGGCGAACAGCGGCATGCCCAACCGCAGGGCCTTGGGAATCAGGGGCAGGGTCCAGGCGTCGCGGTCCGGATCGAGCGGCAAGGCCGGGTTGTGCACGTCTTCGTCGAAATGGCTGGGGTGCACGTTGGACGGCGAGCCGGTGAGCAGCACGCCGTGCGCGACGGCCAGCAGCTCGTCGATGTCGCCGGGCTCGGCCGAGGGCACGACCAGCGGCAGGCAGCCCGCAAGCCGCACGGCGTCCACGTATTTCTTGCCGGCGATGTGGAAGGGGTGCTCGCCCACCTGGCGGTTGCAGGCGGGCACCAGCACGATGGGCTTGCCGCTGCGGGCGGCAGTCGCGGAAGGCGCGTCGTGGTGCATCACAGCAGGTCCCTCAGTCGGTAATACGCCATGCCCAGCACCAGGGCTGGCGTACGCATCAGTGTGCCACCAGGAAAGGGGCGGTGGCGCAACTTGGCGAAGCAGTCGAAGCGGCTGGCATCGCCATGCATGGCCTCGGCCACGAGCTTGCCCGCCAGGCCGGTCAATGCCAGGCCATGGCCGGAGAAGCCTTGCAGGTAATACACGTTTCGGTGCCTGCCCAGGCGTCCGAAGTCCGGCGCGCGGTTCATGCTGATGTCCACGAAGCCGCCCCATGCATGGCTCATGCCCAGATCCTGCAGCTGCGGGAAGGTGTGGACCAGGCGTTCGCGCATGCACTGCATGAGCGCGCGCGGCGTGACCCCGCTGTAGCTGACGCGGCCACCGTAGAGCAGGCGGTGGTCGGCCGTGGGGCGGAAGTAGTCCAGCACGAAATTGGTGTCGCAGACGGCGCTGCGGCTGGGAATGAGCGCTTGCAGCCGCGCCGGGTGCATGGGTTCGCTGCAGACGATGTAGGTGCCCACCGGCATGATGCGCGCCGACAGCTCGGGGGCCAGCGAGGGCGCCAAGGCCTGCAGATAGACGTTGCCGGCCAGCAGCACCTGGCTGGCACGGACCTGGCCGGCATCTGTGTGCAGGGTCTGGGTGCCGTCGGCATTCGCGACCATGCGGCGCACGGCGCTGTGCTCATGGAGGGTGGCCCCGGCCTGCGCGGCGGCCCGGGCCAGGCCCAGGCAGTACTTCAGCGGGTGCAGATGGCCGGAGCGCGGGTCGTGGATGCCGGCATGGAAACGTGGGCTGGCGATCCAGTCCTGGATTTTCTCGGGGGCGATCCAGCGCAGGGGGTAGTCATAGTCCTCGGCCATGCGATCGGCCCAGGCCCGCAGCTCACGGGTCTTGGACGGCTTGGTGCTGAGGCCCAGGAAGCCGGGCTGCCAGTCGGCGGCGATCTCGTGCTGCTGGCAGCGTCGCTGGATCAGGTCCAGGGCCTCCAGGCTCATGGCCCAGAGCCGGCGGGACTCCGCCAGGCCCAGCTGGGCTTCAACGGTGGACGTGTCGCAGGCCAGTCCGTGGATGGCCTGCCCGCCATTGCGCCCGGAGGCTCCACCGCCGACCTGCGCCGCCTCCAGCAGCCGCACGTCCATGCCACGCTCGGCCAGTTCCAGCGCCGCTGACAGCCCGGCCAGCCCACCGCCGACGATGGCGACATCCGCCTGCGCATGGCCGTGCAGCGGCGCGTAGGCCTCCTGGCGCGGCGCGGTGGCGGCGTAGTAGGAGTCCCGGGCGAGGTCTTGGTCGATGCGGAGCAGGCGCATGAAAACCGTTCGCGCACGAGGCCGCAGCCTCAGGCCACCCGGCGCAGGGCGGTGCGGATGGCGTCGACCAGGCGGTCGATCTGCGCGGCTTCGATGATTAGCGGCGGCGAGAGCGCGATGGTGTCACCCGTTGTGCGGATCAGCACGCCCTGTTCCCAACAATCCAGGAAGACGTTGAAGGCGCGCTTGGCGGGTTCACCGGGCAGGGGGGACAGCTCGATGCCGCCGACCAGGCCCAGGTTGCGGATGTCGATCACATGCGGCTCGCCCTTGAGCGAATGCAGCGCTTCGGCGAAGCGTGACTGCAGCTGGCTGGCGCGCGTCAGCAGGCCTTCCTCGGCATAGGTCTTGAGCGTGCCCAGCGCGGCGGCACAGGCCAGCGGATGGGCCGAGTAGGTGTAGCCATGGAAGAACTCGATCAGGTGCTCGGGCCCGGTCATGAAGGTGTCGTAGATCTTCTGCTGGGCGAACACGGCGCCCATGGGTACGCAGCCGTTGGTGAGCCCCTTGGCCACGGTCATCAGGTCCGGCGTCACGCCGAAGGTCTGGGCGCCGAAGGGATTGCCGGTGCGGCCGAAGCCGGTGATGACCTCGTCGAAGATCAGCAGGATGCCGTGCTTGTCGCAGATCTCGCGCAGGCGCTGCAGATAGCCTTGCGGCGGGATCAGCACGCCGGTGGAGCCGGCGATGGGTTCCACGATCACGGCGGCGATGGTCGAGGCGTCATGCAGGGCGACCAGGCGCTCCAGGTCGTCCGCCAGCTCGGCGCCGTGGGCGGGCTGGCCCACCGAGTAGGCATTGCGGGCCGGGTCATGGGTGTGGCGGATGTGGTCGACGCCGCCGAGCATGGTGCCGAACATCTTGCGGTTGGCGACCATGCCACCCACGGAGATGCCGCCGAAGTTGACGCCGTGGTAGCCGCGCTCGCGGCCGATCAGCCGGGTGCGTGAGCCTTCGCCGCGGACGCGGTGGTAGGCGATGGCCATCTTCAGCGCGGTGTCCACGGACTCCGAGCCGGAGTTGGTGAAGAAGACCTTGTTCAGCCCCGGTGGCGTCAGCTGCACCAGTTGCTCGGCCAGCTCGAAGGCCTTGGGGTGCGCCATCTGGAAGGGCGGGGCGAAGTCCAGCTCGGCGGCCTGTGCCTGGATGGCCTGCACGATGTGCGGGCGGTTGTGGCCGGCGTTGACGCACCAGAGTCCGGCGATGCCGTCCAGCACATGGCGGCCACGGTCGTCCTGGAAATACATGCCATCGGCCTGGGTCAGCAGGCGCGGCGCCTTCTTGAACTGCCGGTTGGCGGTGAAGGGCATCCAGTAGGCATCCAGCTGGGCGGGGTTCAGGGTCATCGCAAAGGCTCCAAGGGTTCAGATCCGCGGCGGCCCATGATCTGGCTGGCGCCGCAGGCAATGAAGCCAGTCTAGGCATTTCGCGACGCAATAGGCTTGCGGATGCGCGCAGGGCAAACCCTTGGATTTGCAATCCAGTGCGATAGGATGCTCCTAGATTCGCATTGGATTCGAATGATGAGCTCTGAAGTGCAATTGGATTCGATTGATCGCGCGATCCTGAATGAACTTCAAAAGGACGGCCGACTCTCCAACCAGGATCTGGCGCAGCGGGTGCACCTGTCTCCCTCGGCTTGCCTGCGCCGGGTCAAGCGCCTGGAGGAGACGGGCGTCATCGCCCAGTATGTGGCCCTGGTGAATCCCAAGGCCGTGGGCAAACAAGGGACCAGCTACACCATCATCAACCTGGAGCGCATGACCACCGCGGCGCTGGCCGCCTTCGAGCGGGCGGTGCTGGACAGCCCGGACATCCTGGACTGTTTCTATGTGGCGGGCACCAATGACTATGTGATCCGCTTCGCCTACAAAGATGCCGAGGACCTGGAGCGCTTCCATACCGACGTGCTGATGCAACTGCCCGAGGTGGCGCGGTCCAACAGCATGCTGGTGCTGCGCACCATCAAGAAGACGACAGCTTTTGCGTTGTGAATCTCCGCAAAAGCAAAACGGACCACCAAGGTCCGTTCAGGCAGAGCAGGTGGGCAAGCAGCACCCACCTTCAGAGCAAAGCAGCGATCAGGCTGCCATCAGGGCGATCAGCGAGCTCAGGCCGAAGAAGGCCAGCATCGCGACGATCATCGCTTCCTCGACCTTGCCGGCCGAGACGGGTTCGAAGGAGAGGTTGCCGCTGGCGTCCAGGGCAGCCGGGTTGGCGGCGACGAACGAGGTGGTCACCGGGGGAAGGAACTTCTTGAATGCGAACATGGAGCTTCTCATCGTGGTCGTTTGGACGTTGGGGTGAGAAGACCTCGTGAGTGGCCCTACAGCTGCCACTCTCACCAGTCGGATGGGCACGTCCACATGCGACACCCGCCTGGCGTGTCGGCGTCGGGATCTGTCCGCCGCCTTAGGCCTTGTGATGCCCTCCAGGGCGCCACAAGAAGAAGTATCGCAGAGATCCGTGAAAACCCTATGACAAAGTTTCGGGTTAACCCGCACTTTTCTGCATGGATTGATGTCTGACAGTGAAATGCGTGACTATCTGAAACAGAAAAGTACGATTGATGAACGTCAGGCCTTCAGCCACGGACGCGCTTCAAGGTCGCCAGCATGGGCAGCATCTGTACGCCCAGCATGCTGACCAGGATCAGCGCGCAACCTGCCAGGCCCGCCGCGCTGAGCCGATCGCCCATCAGCACGTAGCCGAAGGCGGCTGAAAACACCGTTTCGGAGGACAGGATGATGGCGGCGTCCGCCGCATGCGAATAGCGCTGGGCCACGACCTGCGCCGTGAAGGCCACGCCCACCGACATGACGCCGGTGTACAGGATCGCGCCGGCCGCCTCACGCAGCCCCGCGGCCGTCCAGGGCTCGAAGGCCAGAGCGTAGGCCAGGGCGGCCAGGCCCACGAAGAGGAACTGACCGCTGGCCACCGAGAAGGGCGCGTTCATGCGGTCGGCCACACGGCCCACCAGCAGCACATGCACGGCCCAGGGAAGGGCGGAGGCGATGACCCAGGCGTCGCCCAGGCCGATCTTCAACTCGTGGGCGCCGGACAGCAGGAAGGCTCCGACCAAGCAGGCCAGGCCGCCCGGCCAGACGGACCAGTGCGGCACCTGGCGCAGCATCAGCCAGCCCAGCACCGGCACCAGGGGCACGTAAAGTGCCGTCAGGAAGCCCGCATTCGTGACCGTGGTGCTGACGATGCCGATCTGCTGCATGGCCGCGCCCAGCAGCAGCAGCGAGGCCAGCGCGGCGATCTTGTGCCAGTCCCGGCGTTGCAAGGCCGCGCCCTGGGCCGCGAGCTGGCGCTGCTCGCGCCAGGCCAGCGGCAGCACCACCAGCGAACCCACCAGGAATCGCACGCCGGTGAACATCATGGGCCCGATATGGGCCATGCCCTGGCTCTGGGCCACGAAGGCCGAACCCCAGATGAGGGCGATGACGGTCAGCAGCAGATTGGCTTGGATGCGGGTCACGGGCGGAGGCCTCAGCAGCGGTCAGGGGAACCGCGCATCATAGCGATGGGGCTGGGAGACCGTGCCGATTCAGCTTCGCAGGTAGTCCAGCTCCGCTTCGCTGAAGCCGGCCGCGCTGCGGGCCTCGAAATTGAAGGGTGGACGCAGGCGTGGCGCCTGGTAGCGTTCCACCAAGTCCGGATACAGGGTGATGGGGTCCAGCGCACGTGCGCGGCACAAATGGCGGTACCAGCGGTTGCCGATCTCCACGTGGCCGATCTCATCGCGCAGGATGATGTCCAGGATGGCCACGGCGCGCTCGTCGCCGGCCTTGCGGAACTTGGCCTGCAGGGGCGGCGTGGCGTCGAGGCCGCGCGCCTCCAGGGTGCGGGGCACCAGGGCCATGCGGGCGAGCACATCGTCCTTCGTCCGTTCGGCCATGGTCCACAGGCCGTCATGGGCATCGAAGTCGCCGTAGGCATGGCCCAGGGTCTGCAGGTGCTCGTGCAGCAGGCTGAAGTGAAGGGCTTCCTCGGCGGCGACCTGCAGCCAGTCGGCGTAGAACGCGCGCGGCATGCCGGGGAAGCGCCAGACGGCGTCCAGCGCCAGGTTGATGGCATTGAACTCGATGTGGCAGATGGCATGGATCAGCGCGGCGCGGCCTTCGGTGGTGAAGGGCGAGCGGCTGGGCACCTGCAGGGCTTGCTTCAGCAACGGGCGTACGGGGCGGCCGGGCAGGGGGCCGTTGGGGGCCAGTTGGGCTACGAGGTCCAGCTCTGCGCCTGCAAGAAAATCGGCGCGAAGCTGGATGGCCTGTGAAGCCTTGCGGACAGGATCGGGCTCGCTGAGCACGGTCAGCGCCATCATGCGTGTTTCCATCTTTAAAATTATCCCTTTGCCGGCAAGCCGGAGCCCGCGCTCCCTGCGATGCTGTGAGGCCCAAGCGGCCGGAACTGGACAAGGAGTGCCTTGATGGCGATCTATCAGCTGGGCGAGCACGTGCCCGAGGTGGCCGATTCGGCCTGGGTGGCCGACAGCGCCGAGGTCATTGGTCGCGTCAGCCTCGCCGAGGACGTGAGCGTCTGGTTCCAGGCCGTTCTGCGTGGGGACAGTGACACCCTGACCATCGGCCGCGGCAGCAACATCCAGGACGGCTCGGTGCTGCATGCCGACACCGGCTTCCCGCTGGTGCTGGGCGAGAACGTCACCGTCGGCCATCAGGTCATGCTGCATGGCTGCACGGTGGGCGACAACTCGCTGATCGGCATCGGCGCCGTGGTGCTCAATGGTGCGCGCATCGGCAAGAACTGCCTGGTCGGCGCGGGATCCTTGGTGACTGAAGGCAAGGAGTTTCCGGACGGCAGCCTGATCATGGGCCGGCCGGCGGTGGTGGTGAAGGAACTGCGTCCGGAGCAGATGGCCGGCTTGGCGGCCAGCGCGCGGCATTACGTCGGCAATGGCCAGCGTTACGCCAGCGGGCTCAAGCGCTTGCGTTGAGCGCAGCCGCCCCCATATGGACTGATGCCACCGCGGTGGCAGTCCCGGCGCACAGGCGCCGGGATTTTGTTTTTGAACTTCGCAAGGGAGTCCGTCGCCTGTTCGTGAAGAACGCGCCCAGCGGACCGAAACCATGAGTGAACTGCACAAATTTCTTTTTGAAGGCTTGCCGGTGCGCGGCATGCTGGTACGCCTGACTGGCAGCTGGAAGGAACTGCTGGCCCGTCGCCCCGGCGAGAAGGCCTATCCGCCGGCCGTGCGCAGCCTGCTGGGCCAGATGTCTGCCGCAGGCGTGCTGATGCAGTCCAACATCAAGTTCAATGGCGCGCTCGTGCTGCAGGTGCTGGGCGATGGCCCCGTCAAGCTGGCCGTGGTGGAGGTGCAGCATGACCTCAGCTACCGCGCCACGGCCAAGGTCGTGGGCGAGGTGGCCGATGACGCGCCGCTGGAGATGATGGTCAACGTGCTGGGCCAGGGACGCTGCGCCATCACGCTGGACCCCAAGGACAAGATGCCCGGCATGCAGCCCTATCAGGGCGTGGTGCCTCTGCATGGCGACCGGCACGAGCCGCTGCACAAGATTTCCGAGGCGCTGGAGCACTACATGCTGCAGTCCGAGCAGTTGGACACGCGCCTCATCCTGGCGGCCAACGACGAGATGGCGGCCGGTCTGCTGATCCAGCGCATGCCGGTCGAGGGCGAGGCCAATCTGGAGGGGCAGCCGGGACGCGGCGAACGCATTGGTGACCACGAGGACTTCAACCGCATCGCCATGCTGGCCTCCACGCTGACCAGCGAAGAGCTGCTGAGCCTGGATGCCGACACCATCCTGCGCCGCCTCTTCTGGGAGGAGGACATGCGCCGCTTCGAGCCCTTGCGTCCGCGCTTTGCCTGCAGCTGCTCGCGCCAGCGCGTCGGCCAGATGCTGGCCGGCCTGGGCCGCGAAGAGGTCGAAGGCGTGATTGCCGAGCGCGGCGAGGTCGAGGTCGACTGCGACTTCTGTGGCGCCCAGTACCGCTTCGACGCCGTGGACATCGGCGGCCTGTTCGCCGCTCCCAGCCCCGGCGGCAGCCAAACGCTGCAATAAAAGGAAGGCGCCGAGCCCACACCCCGGGCCGAGCGCCGGGCCGCCCCAAGCCGGCCCACAACCCCCGGGCCGAGCGCCGGGCCGCCCCAAGCCGGCCCACCTGGCAAGGCTGGCGGCTCAATGCCGCAAGCCTTGACGTCCCCCTCGGGGGACCGACCAGCATCGCCCGCGTTCAGCGCGGCGAAGCTGGGCGAGGGGCCCACAACCCACCCCCGGGGCCAAGCGCCGGGCCGCCCCAAGCCGGCCCACCTGGCAAGGCTGGCGGCTCAATGCCGCAAGCCTTGACGTCCCCCTCGGGGGACCGACCAGCATCGCCCGCGTTCAGCGCGGCGAAGCTGGGCGAGGGGCCCACAACCCACCCCCGGGGCCAAGCGCCGGGCCGCCCCAAGCCGGCCCACCTGGCAAGGCTGGCGGCTCAATGCCGCAAGC
>JAYSEK010000018.1:88448-93336 GCA_041913905.1 Burkholderiaceae bacterium
GCCGCAAGCCTTGACGTCCCCACGGGGGACCGACCGGCATCGCCCGCGTTCAGCGCGGCGAAGCTGGGCGAGGGGCCCACAGCCCCCGGGCCGCCCCAAGCCGGCCCACCTGGCAAGGCTGGCGGCTCAATGCCGCAAGCCTTGACGTCCCCACGGGGGACCGACCGGCATCGCCCGCGTTCAGCGGGGCGATGTTGGGCGAGGGGTCCACAGACTTCTTCGCGTTCAGCGCGGCGAAGCTGGGCGAGGGGCCAACGGCACTACCACCACCCGATCCCTCGGCGCCGGCATGAGGCCGGGGTGGGCCTGCAAGTAGGCCACCAGGGCTTCGTGGTCCAGCACGCTTCGTTGCAGGATCTGGCCCTGTGCAAAGGCCGGAAAGCCGTCACCCCCGGAGGCCAGGAACATGTTCAGCGTGACGCGATAGCTGGCGTCCATGCGCAAGACCTGACCCCGGAGCTGCAGGCTCCCGGGCAGCACGCGATCGCCGACGGGGCGGCGGGTGTCGAAGGCGTAGCGCAGACCTTCGGACAGCTGCAGGGGGCGGAACTTGGGCTGGCCGGTCCACTGCTGCTCCAGCGCCTCCTTGATCTGCGCGCCGCTCAGGCTCACGACGACCAGGTTGTTGTTGAACGGCTGCGTGGTGTAGACCTGCCCGAAGCTGACCGTGCCATCACCGCTGAACAGCAGGCTGGAACGCACACCGCCGATGTTGGTGATGGCGAAGTCCGCGCCGCCGTCCTCCGGGGCGCGGGTGGCGGCCCAGTGGGCGTCGGCCACCAACTGGCCCATGGTGGTCGCGCCGGCGGCGTCTTCATCGCGGGTGAAGCTGGCGCCGATGCGACCCACGGGCCTGTCGATGATGGCGGCGGCCTTGCCTTCGTAGCCGGCGATCAGCGCCGTCTGAGCGGCGTCCTTGGCGTATTGATCGTGGCGCACCAGCCGGTTCTCGGCCTGGGCGCTGCGCACGTCGCGCGTCTTGCTGTCCAGCTGCACGTCGATGGCGGTGACGATGGTGCCGTACTTGTCGCCGCTGGTGACCAGGCGGCCATCGATGCGGCAGTTGTAGGCCCGGTGCGTATGGCCGCTGACCACGAGATCCACGGCCGGATCCAGTTGCTTGACGATGTTGACGATGGGACCGGAGATGCCGGGGCACTCGTTGTAGTCACCCACCGGGAAGCCGCCTTCGTGGATCAGCACCACGATGGCTTCCACGCCTTGGGCGCGCAGCTGGGGCACGAGGCTGTTGATGGTCTGCACCTCGTCGTCGAAGCGCAGGCCCTTGACGCTGCTGGGCACGACGATGCCGGGCGTGCCCTTGAGCGTCAGACCGATGAAGGCGACAGGAATGCCGTCGAACTCGCGGATGGCGTAGGACGGGAAGATGGTCTTGCCGGTGGCCGTCTCGAAGGTGCTGGCCGCAAGGTACTGGAAGGCTGCGCCCTTGAACGGCGCAGGGCCCTGGCAGCCCTTCTCGGGATGGCAGCCGCCGTGCTGACGGCGGCGCAGCTCCGCCAGGCCCGCGTCGAATTCATGATTGCCCACGCTGCTGATGGCCAGGCCCATGGTGGAGAGTGATTCGATGGCCGGTTCATCGTTGAACAGCGCGGACAGCAGCGGTGTGCCGCCCACCAGATCCCCCGCCGCGACGAAGACGGTGTTGCGCTGTCCGGCACGGGCCTGGGCCACGGCCGTGGCCAGGTACTCCGATCCGCCGGCGTCGACATCCAGGAACTCGCCCGGCTTGTCAGGGTGGTGGATGCGGATGCCGCCGGCCGGCGGCTTCAGATTGCCATGGAAATCGTTGATCGCCAGGATGCGCAGGGGCACGGTGTCCGGCGACGGGAGCGCGGCAGGCACGGCATTCGGCGCGCTGCTGCAGGCGGCCAGGCCCCAGGCGGCCAGCAGGCCGAGCAGCGGGAGGCGCCAACGCGCACCGACAAGACGGGATCCGGAGGAGTGGGTTGAGGCAGTCATGAAGCTTGGAGGTCGGCGCAGTGGGAGTGGCGGCGGTGGCGCGAATCGCGTTCAGGAGAACGAACAGGCGCTTGGCGTTGTCGCAGCAATGCCAAACCGCAATGCCGAACCACAGTGCCAAACGTTTGCTATTTGCGCCGGCCAGTGTGCAGCCGACGGATGCCGGCGTCAAGAAGCGCCGGGGTCGGACGAGCCTGGCGTGGCTTTCAGCGCGTGCTCGCAGCTGGGGTCGTCGCAGAGCTCGCAAGTCCAGCGAGTGGCGCCGGGCAGGCGGGCCTGCCGGTCCAGCAGGCGACTGAACAGGCCGCCGGGGGCCTGCGCCGGATTGGCCTGGGCCGACAGGCGGGTGAGCAGGGGCGTCAGCGCATCCAGCGCATGCTCCAGCCGCTTCGGGCCATGGCCCTGGATCACCACGAAGGCATGGCCCTGCTCGCGCAGCCAGCGGCGCAGCTGGCGGTCCACCGGGTCGCGCACCTGCGGCCCGTCGCGCTGCAGGCCGTCCGCCACCCAGGGCAGGTCCAGCCCCATCAGTAGGCTGAGCTGGTACTGCCGATGCGCCTGGTGCGCCCAGGCGCTGAGGCTGGTGTCGCGAAACAGATGCTCGCTGTAGAGCGCGGTCATCAGGGCGGTCGTGTCGGCCAGCAGCAGATCGTGGCTGGCCGCCAGGGCCTCGGCACGGCGTTCCTGCTCGTGGGCGATGGCGGCCTGCTCGTCGAAACGCGGCGTCCGGCCTTCGCGGATGCACCATTCACGCAGGTATTCATCGACCCTCGCCACGCGCAGGCCGGTGAGCGCAGGCAGCACCTCGCTCAACTCGCGAGCGAGGGTGCTTTTGCCGGTGCTTTCCGCACCCAGCAGGGCGATGCGCAGCGCGGCCATCGGTCAGGCGGCCGGCTGGGGCCGCAGCGCTCGCGACCACGCCCGCCAGCCCAGCACGGACAGGGGGATGAATCCCGCATACAGCAGCACCGTCAACCAGTAGCCCTTGATGGCAAACAGGCCCACCGACACGATGTTGACCACCACCCACACGCCCCAGTTCTCCTGGTACTTGCGGCCCAGCAGGTACTGGCCCAGCAGGCTGGCCACGGTGGGGAAGGCGTCCCAGTAGGGCAGGGGGGAGTCGGTGTAGCGGGCCAGATAGAGGCCCAGCAGCGGCCAGGCCAGCAGGGTCAGGCCGAGGGCCTGCAGCAGCCGGCGCGAGTCCAGGCGCCGCACATGGAGTGCCTCGCCCTCGGGCGTGCGCCCCCGCAGCCATTGCAGCCAGCCCCACAGGGCCAGGGCCGCGAAGACCAGCTGCAGCGAGGCCTCGCCATAGAGCTTGCCGGACCAGAACAGCAGGAAGTACAGCAGCGAGCTGATCAGCGCCAGCGGCCAGCCCAGCACCTGCACGCGCATATTGCAGACCACCATCCAGACGGCGAGCACGAAGGCCAGCAGTTCCAGCCAGGTGATGGGGCTGCCGAAGGCTTCGAAGGCAGGCAGCAGCAGGGGGCTCAGCCAGGCGAGCAAGACATCCATGAGCGATGGGGACCAGATCAGCGATGGACCTGGACGTAGATTTCGTCCGGGCGGACCATGCTCAGTTCGAAGCGGGCCTTTTCCTCGACCATTTCCAGGCCTTCGCGCAGGTCGCGCAACTCGGCCTGGATCAGCGCATTGCGCGCCTGGGCCTGCTCATTGGCCTGCTGCTGCTGCTTCAGCTCGGCACGCAGCTGAACGCCGCGGGCCAGGCCACCCTTGCCGAACCAGAGCTGGCCCTGGATCGCGATGAGGAAGGCGGCGAGGATGAGCGCGAGGACTTTCACGGAGGCCGAGTGTACGGCAGCCGGCGCCCGGCTCCTTTGCGGGATTGCACGAAAAAGGCCCCGGCACGCGGGGGTGGCGGGGCCTGTGGCGGCGGGCTCGTGGCCCGCTTTCGGCGATCAGCGCAGGTTGTAGAACGCCGCGCGGCCGGGGTAGACGGCGATGTCGCCCAGGTCTTCCTCGATGCGCAGCAGCTGGTTGTACTTGGCCATGCGGTCCGAGCGCGACAGCGAGCCGGTCTTGATCTGGCCGGCGTTCAGGCCCACGGCGATGTCGGAGATGGTGGAGTCTTCGGTTTCGCCCGAGCGGTGCGAGATCACGGCGGTGTAGCCGGCGCGCTTGGCCATCTCGATGGCGGCGAAGGTCTCGGTCAGGGTGCCGATCTGGTTGATCTTGATCAGGATCGAGTTGGCGATGCCCTTGTCGATGCCTTCCTTCAGGATCTTGGTGTTGGTCACGAAGAGGTCGTCACCCACCAGCTGCACCTTGGCGCCCAGGCGCTCGGTGATGTGCTTCCAGCCGTCCCAGTCGCCTTCGGCCATGCCGTCTTCGATGGAGATGATGGGGTACTTGTCGACCCAGGTGGCCAGCATGTCGGTCCACTGCTCGGCCGTCAGCGAGATGCCGCCTTCGCCTTCCAGCACGTACTTGCCGTCCTTGTAGAACTCGCTGGCGGCGCAGTCCAGGCCCAGGGCGATCTGCTCGCCCGCGGTGTAGCCGGCCTTGTCGATGGCTTCCAGAATCAGCTGGATCGCAGCCTCGTGGTTCTCGACGCTGGGGGCGAAGCCGCCCTCGTCACCCACGGCGGTGGACATGCCCTTGCCGTCGATGATCTTCTTCAGCGCGTGGAACACTTCAGCGCCCCAGCGCAGGGCTTCGCGGAAGCTCGGGGCGCCCACGGGGATGATCATCAGCTCTTGCAGGTCCAGCGAGTTGTTCGCGTGGGCGCCGCCGTTGATCACGTTCATCATGGGCACGGGCAGTTGCACGCCGCCCATGCCGCCGAAGTAGCGGTACAGGGGCAGGCCGCTCTCTTCGGCGGCGGCACGGGCCACGGCCATGGAGACGGCCAGCATGGCGTTGGCGCCCAGGCGGCTCTTGT
>JAYSEK010000019.1:0-92154 GCA_041913905.1 Burkholderiaceae bacterium
CCACTTACGACGGGACTTGCACCCGTAGGAGTGCGCCCATGCTGGGCGCACCGCACAAAGGCCCGCACGCAGCGGGCCTTTTCACTTCCCTTTTCTCTTTCAGCGTCGTGCGATCGGGATCAGCCCTTGGCGGCGTCGGCGGCACACTTCTTGACGAAGCTGTTCTTGGCTGCGCCGGCCAGCTTCTTTTCGGCGGCCTTGGCCTCGCAGGCGGCGGCCGGGTCGGGCTTGGCTTCGCTGGCTGCGCCGCCGGCGGCATCGGCATTGCACTTCTTCAGAAAGCTGGTCTTGGCGGCGCCCGCTAGCTTCTTCTCGGCGGCCTTGGCATCGCAACCGTTGGCGGCGCCAGCGTCGGCATTGCACTTCTTGAGGAAGCTGGTCTTGGCCGCGCCAGCCAGCTTTTTCTCGGCGGCCTGCTCATCGCAGGAGGCGGCCTGGGCACCGAGGTGGGCGGCGCCCAGCACGAGACTCAGGGCCAGGAGGGAGAGGGACTTCTTCATGGTGGAACTGCCTTGGTGGTGGACAACAGGAGGAACAACAAGAGACATTCTGGCGCACCGGGCCGGGTGAGGGTCAGGTCTTGCCTGGCTCGGCTGATGAAGACTCAATGCATGAGCCTGGTGCAGGGTTGACGGACGGACCGGCGGCACTCAGAGAATGCGGCGCGGATGGGCCATGGCTTCGTGCGCCGCATGCAGCCGCCGCACCAGGACCTGGATGAAGGCCCGGTCGAAGCGGTGCTGACACTCGGGGCTCAGCAGGGCCAGGGACTCGGGTGTGAAGGAGATCGTGGTGCAGACCTGTGTCACGCGGATGTCGGTGCTGTGCCGGCGCAGCTCGGGGTTGGGGGCCAGGTAGGCCATCTCTCCCACCGATGTGCCGGTGCCCAGCAGTGCAACCTGCTGGCCATCGCGGAAGACCTCCACCTCGCCGGCGGCGATGATGTGGAAGCTGTTGCCCTCCTGGCCCTTCTTGTAGAGCGCATGCCCTTCCGGGTAGCGGCGCCACTTGGCGCGGTGCACCACCTCCCATAGTTCCACGTCGCCAAAGCCCTCGAAGAACTCCAGGCTGCGGGCCAGGTTGAAGCGTTCGGAGTCCTTGACTTCGTAAAGGCGGGCCAGCGGCACGAGCTGCCTAGCCACCAGCTCGGACAGGGCCGCGGCAAAGCTGTCCCAGTCTGCATAGCGATCGGCCGGATGCTTGGCCAGCGCGCGCTGGATGACCGCGTCCAGTTCGGGTGTCACGCCGCCGCGCAGGTCCACCAGGGACTGCGGCGGCTGGTGGTAGATCTGGTGCATCAGCGCCATCTGGTTGGGCGCATCGAAGGGCGGGCGCCCGGCCACCAGGTGGTAGAGCACGGCGCCGAGGGAGTAGATGTCCGCCTGGCAGCCGACGTCGCCGCCCTCGATCTGTTCCGGCGGCATGTAGGCCAGGGAGCCCACCCGGTGGACCTGGGTCTGGTCCGCGTTGAGGTTCAGGGCGCTGCCGAAGTCGCTGACCTTGACGTCGGTCACCTGGCCTTGCGAGTCCAGCACGGCCAGCAGATTGGCGGGTTTGACGTCGCGATGGATGACGCCCTGGCGGAACACATAGCCCAGGGCCATGGCGCACTTGAAGCCGAGCTCGACGATCTGGTCCAGGGGCAGCAGGCGGTCGCTGCGGCAGAAGCTCTTGAGCGTGACGCCGGGCACGTACTCCATCACGAGGAAGGGCGCGTCGGCGTCGGGCACGGCGTCCAGAATCTGGACCACGTTGGGATGCTGCAGGCGCCCGGCCAGCGCCGCCTCGGCGGCAAAGAAGCGGGAGCTGATCTGCCCCTCGGCCGAGTTGCGCTGCTCGCTGGCCCAGGCGCGCTGGCGCTTGATGGCGACCTCCTGGTCGCGGAACTCGTCCAGCGCGAGGAAGACATCGCTGGTGGCCCCCTCGCCCAGCTGGCGCAGCACCTTGTACTTGCCGATGTAGCCCGGCAGGTCGCGGGTGGCGATCGTGCCCAGGGCATCGGCCCCGGCGGAGGGCTGAGAGATGGTATGGGGGCGGGAATCCAGGCTCATGGCTGCTCGTATCCTGCCGCAGGGCCAGAGGCGAGGCAAGACCATCTGCAGGCCGCCACACATGCCCGCCACAGCTGTCCCGCGATGGCACAAGCGGACGTCGCGATGCCCCGGGGCGGGGCGTTTCGTAGAATCGCGGCCATGATCCAAGCCAAGCAGGAACTGCTCGCCGCCCTGGGCGAGGCCATCCACTCCATCAGCCCCGAGGCCACGCTCGCCCCGGCCTTCGAATCGCCCAAGCAGGCCAGCCACGGCGACTTCGCCTGCACGGCGGCCATGCAGCTGGCGCGCCCGCTCAAGAAGAACCCCCGCGAGCTGGCCCAAGCCCTGATCGAGGCGCTGCAGGCCAAGCCGGCCTTCCAGCGCTGGGTCGAGGCGATGGAGATCGCCGGCCCGGGCTTCATCAACATCCGCCTCAAGCCCGCCGCCAAGCAGGCCGTGGTGGCCGAGGTGCTGTCGCATGCCGAGCGCTTCGGCACGCAGCCGTCCAACGGGCAGTCGGTGATGGTGGAGTTCGTGTCGGCCAATCCGACCGGCCCGCTGCATGTGGGTCATGCCCGCCAGGCCGCCCTGGGCGACGCCCTGTGCAGCCTGTTCGCCACCCAGGGCTGGGCGGTGACGCGGGAGTTCTATTACAACGATGCCGGCGTGCAGATCGCCACGCTGGCGGACTCCACGCAGAAGCGGCTGCAGGGCCTGAAGCCCGGCATGCCCGGCTGGCCCGAGGCCGCCTACAACGGCGACTACATCCAGGACATCGCCGACGACTTCGCCGCGAAGAAGACGGTCAAGGCCGACGACCGCGAGTTCACCGCCAGTGGCGACGTGAACGACCTGGACGGCATCCGCCAGTTCGCCGTCGCCTATCTGCGCCACGAGCAGGATCTGGATCTGCAGGCCTTCGGTCTCAAGTTCGACAACTACTTCCTGGAGTCCAGCCTCTACACCTCGAGCGCCGTCGAGACCACGGTGCAGCGGCTGATCGAGCAGGGCAAGACCTTCGAGGAAGGCGGCGCGCTGTGGCTGCGCACGACCGAGTACGGGGACGACAAGGACCGCGTGATGCGCAAGTCAGAGGGTGGCTACACCTACTTCGTGCCCGACGTGGCCTACCACATCAACAAGTTCCAGCGCGGCTACACCAAGTGCATCAACGTCCAGGGCACCGACCACCACGGCACCATCGCCCGCGTGCGCGGTGGCCTGCAGGCGGCCAATGTGGGCATCCCGCAGGGCTTCCCCGACTACGTGCTGCACAAGATGGTCACCGTGATGAAGGGCGGCGAGGAGGTCAAGATCTCCAAGCGCGCTGGTTCCTACGTGACCCTGCGCGATCTGATCGACTGGACCAGTCGCGACGCCGTGCGCTTCTTCCTGATCAGCCGCAAGGCCGACACCGAGTTCACCTTCGACGTGGACCTGGCCCTGAAGCAGAACGACGAGAACCCGGTGTTCTACGTGCAGTACGCCCATGCGCGCATCTGCTCGGTGATCCGCAAGTGGGTGGAGCAGGGCGGTGACGAAGCCGCGCTGGCGCAGGCCGACCTCAGCCTGCTGACGGCCCCCACCGAGGCCGCCCTGATGCTCAAGCTGGCCGACTACCCGCGCATGCTCGCCAGCGCCGCGCAAGACCTGGCCCCGCATGACGTGGCCTTCTACCTGCGCGACCTCTCCGGCGCCTATCACAGCTACTACGCCGCCGAGCGCGTGCTGGACCAGGCCCCCGAGCTGACCCGCGCCCGCGTGGCCTTGCTGGCCGCCACCCGGCAGGTCATCCGCAACGCGCTGGCGGTGCTGGGCGTCAGCGCGCCGGAAGTCATGGCGCGCGAGGCGGCGGCCTGAGGACTTTCCGCGGGCGTCGGCGGGCCTAGAATCCGCCGCGTTGAAGGGTCGGCCCCGGGTGGGGCCGCGAGCATGGAGATGGCATGAGCAAGGCTGAAGCTGGCAAGCAGCGCGGTGGATTTGTCCTGGGGCTGATCGTGGGCCTGCTGCTGGGCCTGGCGGTCGCGCTGGGCGTGGCGCTCTACATCACCAAGGTGCCCATTCCCTTCGTCAACAAGGTGCCGCAGCGCACGGCCGAGCAGGACGCCGAGGAAGCCGCGCGCAACAAGAACTGGGACCCCAATGCCCCGCTGGCCGGCAAGGCCGCGCGCAGCGCCAGCGGCGTGCTGAGCCCGGCGGCGTCCGCGCCGGCGCCTGTGCCGCAGGAGGCGGCGCCGAAGTCCGAGGCCAAGCCTGCGGACAAGACTTCCGAGAAGCCTGCAGAAAAGCCGGCTGACAAGTCAGCGGACAAGTCGGCGGACAAGGGTGCCGACAAGGTCATGGAGAAGGTCGCCGAAAAGACGGCGGAGAAGGCCGCGGCCGATGCCGGCAACCTCTATTTCGTCCAGGCGGGCGCCTTCCTGAAAGCGGAAGACGCCGAGGCCCAGCGGGCCAAGCTCGCCATGCTGGGCTTCGCGTCCAAGGTCTATGAAAAGGAGCAGTCCGGTCGCACCGTCTATCGCGTGCGCATCGGTCCCATCGACAGCCGTGACGAGGCCGAGGCCCAGCGTGGCAAGGTGGAGGCCGCGGGCATCGAGGCCAACCTGGCCCGCGTCCAGCGCTGAGCGCGCGCCCATCGATTTCAGGAGAACGCCGTGAGCATCAACCGTCGTGAATTCGCCGCTGCAACGGGTCTGGCTGCACTGGGCATGCCCTGGGTGGCCCAGGCCCAGGGCGGGCCGGTCGAGGGCCGGCACTACCAGAAGCTGCAGCAGCCGCTGCCCACCGCGCCCGGCAAGATCGAGGTGGTGGAGTTCTTCTGGTACGGCTGCCCCCACTGCTATGTGTTCGAGCCGGCCCTGGCCGCCTGGACCCAGCAACTGCCGGCCGACGTGAGTTTCCGCAAGGTGCACGTGCTGTTCCGCCCCAACATGCGGGTGCATCAGCGCACCTTCTTCGCCCTCGACGCCCTGGGCAAGGAGGCCGAAGTGCGCGCCAAGATCTTCGACGCCATCCACCGCCAGGGTCAGCGTCTGGACGAGTTGGAGGCCATGACTGCCTTCCTGGCCAAGCAGGGCGTCGACGCCGCCAAGTTCAAGGACACCTTCGCGTCCTTCGGCGTGAACAACAAGTGCAACCAGGCCGACAAGCTGGCCGAGGCCTTCCGCATCGATGGCGTTCCCTCGGTGGGCATTGCCGGGCGTTTCCTGACCTCGCCGTCCATGGCCAGCGCCGGGATGCGCATCGACGAGGAGCAAAGCGGCTTGCGCGCCCTGGCCGTGATGGACTTCCTGCTCAAGCGGGTCCGCCAAGGCGCCTGAACCTGCAATTCCCTGCGCCAAGCCCCCGCCCATGCGGGCCGATGGGCGTCTCCCCATGGCAGAATGATCTGCAAGAACCGTGCCTTGCAGATGGCGCTCACCGGCGCCGAGGCTGCTGGGGCGCTGAACCCCTGAACCTTTGTCCGAGCGCTGTATGACTGCCACCGGCTTGCGAGCCTTCGCCCTGCTGTGCCTGTCCCTGTCGACGGGCCTGATCGGCACGACCCCGGCCCATGCGGCGCGGGACGATGCCAACAAGCCGCTCAACGTCAGCGCCGACAGGGGCGGGCGGCTGGACGTGGTTCGCCAGCGCAGCGAGCTGATCGGCAACGTCATCCTCAGCCGTGGCAGCATGCAGCTCAAGGCCGAGCGCATGGATATCCAGCAGGGCGCCGACGGCTTCTATCTGGCCTACGCCCAGGGCGAGGCCGGCAAGCCGGTCAGCTTCCGCCAGGACCGCGACGTGGCGGGGGAATCCATCCAGGGCTACGCCGACCAGCTGGAATACGACGGCCGGGCCGATACCGTGCGCTTCATCGGCAACGCGATGGTGCGCCGCATGCGCGGCAGTGTGGTGCTGGACGAGGTCAGTGGTGCGGTCATCGTCTACGACAACCGCACCGAAGTCTTCGGCGTCGAAGGCGGGCAGGGGGCGCTGCAGCCCAATGGCCGCGTGCGCCTGGTGCTGAGCCCGCGCAGCAGCGCTTCGGCGCCGGCGTCCGCGGCTTCGGCGCCCACGCTGCAATTGCAGCCCAGCCCCGGCCTGCAACCGCCGCGCAAAGCACCATGAATCAGCGAGCCGCCCTGGAAGCCGGGCCGCCCAG
Organism: Burkholderiaceae bacterium; assembly: GCA_041913905.1. Classification (GTDB taxonomy): domain Bacteria; phylum Pseudomonadota; class Gammaproteobacteria; order Burkholderiales; family Burkholderiaceae_C; genus Roseateles_B. The sequence goes on from JAYSEK010000019.1 coordinate 6,178, forward strand.
CCGCCTGGAGGCCGAAGGCCTGCAAAAGAGCTACGGCGTGCGCAAGGTGGTCAAGGACGTGCACCTGGCCGTGAACAGCGGCGAGGTCGTGGGCCTGCTGGGCCCGAACGGGGCCGGCAAGACCACGAGCTTCTACATGATCGTGGGGCTGGTGCGGGCGGACGCCGGCGAGATCCGCATCGACGGCCAGCCGGTGCAGCGCCTGCCCATCCATCAGCGCTCGCGTCTGGGCCTGAGCTACCTCCCGCAGGAGGCCTCGATCTTCCGCAAGCTCAGCGTGGAGGAGAACATCCGCGCCGTGCTGGAGCTGCAGCAGGATGAGAACGGCAAGCCCTGGCCCGAGGCCCGGGTGCGCGAACTGCTGGAAAGCCTGCTGGCCGAACTGAGCATCGAGAAGCTTCGCGACAGCCCCGCGCCGGCCCTCTCGGGCGGCGAGCGCCGACGCGTGGAGATCGCCCGCGCTCTGGCCACGCAGCCGCGCTTCATCCTGCTGGACGAGCCCTTCGCGGGCGTGGACCCGATCGCCGTGCTGGAGATCCAGCGCATCATCGGCTTCCTGAAGGCGCGGGGCATCGGGGTCTTGATCACCGACCACAACGTGCGCGAGACCCTGGGCATCTGTGACCGCGCCTACATCATCAGCGAGGGCCGCGTGCTGGCGGAGGGGCAGCCGGACGAGATCGTCCAGAACCCCGAGGTCCGCAAGGTCTATCTGGGCGAACACTTCCGCATGTAAGGAAGGCCGCCGATGAAGCCCTCCCTGCAGGTCCGACTCTCGCAGCACCTTTCGCTGACGCCGCAGCTGCAGCAGAGCATCCGCCTGCTGCAGCTCTCGACCCTGGAGCTGAACCAGGAGGTCGAGCAGATGCTGGCCCAGAATCCGCTGCTGGAGACCGAGGAGGAGTTCGAGACGCGCCAGGAGCCGCCGCGCGCCGAGCTGCAGGCGCCGTCGGCCAGTGGCACGGACGAATCCGCCGGTGGCGACGACGGCGGCGGCGATGCCAGTGGCGAGGCGCTGAGCGAAATGCGGGCCGAGGACTTCGGCACCACCGAGCGCGAGGACTGGGAAAACGGCACCGAAGGCGACGACTTCGATGGCATCCGCGAGCTGCCCAGCAGCGGCAGTGCCGCCGCCGACGATGGCGAAGACCGGGGCGAAACCGACGCAGGCAGCATCAGCCTCTCTGAACACCTGCAGTCGCAGATGGCCGGCATGAGCCTCAGCGCGGAGGACAAGGCAGCGCTGCGCCTGCTGATCGAATCGCTGAACGAGGACGGCTACCTGGAGGACTCGCTGGAGGAGATCGCCACCAGCCTGAACCCCCAGGGCGACGCCGAACTGCAGGACGAACTGCTGGACCGCCTGCGCTGCGCGCTGAAGTGGTTGCAGAGCCTGGAGCCGGCCGGCGTGGGTGCGCGCGACCTGTCGGAGTGCCTCGTGCTGCAGCTGCGCGCGCTGCCGCGCAGCCAGGTGCAGGCGGTGGCCATCCTGATCTGCAAGCAGCACCTGGAGCTGCTGGCCCGGCGTGACATGCGGCGCCTGGGGGCCCTGACTGGCGCCGACGAGGCTCTGCTGCGCGAGGCGCAGGCCCTGATCGCGCGCCTGGAACCCAAGCCCGGCCGGCCCTTCGCCCGTGGCGTGGCTCAGGCGGTGATCCCTGATGTCATCGTGCAGAAGTCGGGCCGCGGCTTCAAGGTGATGATCAATCCGGAAGTGGCGCCCAAGCTGCGCATCAACGAGCTCTACGCCCAGGCCCTGCGCCAGACCCGCGGCGGCGTGACCAACTCGCCGCTGGGCGGGCAGCTGCAGGAAGCGCGCTGGTTCATCAAGAACATCCAGCAGCGCTTCGACACCATCCTGCGCGTGTCGACCGCCATCGTGGAGCGGCAGCGCAACTTCTTCGTGCACGGCGAGCTGGCCATGCGGCCGCTGGTGCTGCGCGAGATCGCCGACGAGCTGGGCCTGCACGAGTCCACCATCTCGCGCGTGACCACGGCCAAGTACATGGCCACGCCCTGGGGCACTTTCGAGCTCAAGTACTTCTTCGGCTCCGGTCTGGCGACGGAGACCGGCGGCAACGCCTCCAGCACCGCGGTGCGGGCGCTGATCAAGCAGTTCGTCGCCGCAGAAGATCCGAAGAAGCCGCTGTCGGACAGCGCCCTGGCCAGCATGCTGGAGGAGCAGGGCATCCAGGTGGCGCGGCGCACGGTGGCCAAGTACCGCGAGGCCCTGAAGATCGCGCCGGCCAATATGCGCAAGACCTGACCCCCTGTTGCCCAGACGCTGCCGGAGACCCCCAAGCCATGGACCAGCTCAAGGCGATGCGCGTGTTTGCCCGGGTGATCGACGAGGGCAGCTTTGCCGGCGCGGCACGCGCCCTGGATCTGGCCCCCGCGGTGGTGACGCGCCTGGTCGCCGACCTGGAAGAGCACCTCGGCGCCCGGCTGCTGAACCGCACCACGCGCAGGCTCGCCCTCACCGAGGTGGGCGAGGCCTACCTGGAACGCTGCCGTCGCGTGCTGGTGGAACTGGAGGACGCGCAGGCCCTGGTGCAGTCCGCGACCCATGAGGCGCGCGGCCATCTGCGGGTGCTGGTGCCGCCGGCCATCGCCGTGCACCAGCTGGCCAAGCATCTGGCCCGCTTCCATCAGCAGTACCCGCATGTGACCCTGGAGCTGCATTCACCGGGGCCGGTGACGCAGATCGACGAGGCCTTCGACATCAGCATCCTCAGCACCAAGGAGCCGTTGCAGGGGGATTTCGTGGCCCGGCGGCTGGCGCGCACCGAGGTCATCCTCTGCGCTGCGCCGGAATACCTGCAGCGACGCGGTCGTCCGCAGCATCCGCAGGAGCTGCCGCAGCATGACGTCCTGGTGCCGCCCTTCGCGCTCCAGCAGCGCAGCATTCTCTTCCTGCGGCGGGGCCAGAACGGTGCGCCCGACGAGCGCATCGAGGGCGAATGCCGGCGCGGCGTGCTCACCACCGGCCACAACGACACGAACTACGCCGCGGCCCTGCATGGCCTGGGCATCGCGGCGCTGCCGTCCTTCATGATCGAAGATGCCCTGATGGAGCATGCGCTGGAGCGCGTGATGCCGCACTGGCGCCTGCAGAGCTACGACATCTGGGCGGCCATGCCCTCGCGCAAATTCCTGCCGGCACGGACGCGGGTGTTCCTGGATTTCCTGGTCGGCATCTTTGGCGGCCAGGACCACGACCCCTGGCTGGAGGCCGCCGGCTGCGCCAGTCGATAGGCGCCGCCAGCTCCGGCGCTAGCGCAGGCTGAAGCCGTCCTGCACCAGGTCGCCGCGCAGATCCTGCAGCAGCTGGGTCAGGGGCGAGAGCTCCACGTAGCGGGTGCTGACCTTGATCGCGTAGGCGAAGAGGCGCGGCAGATCCTCGGCATAGCGGGGCTTGCCGTCGCGGTGCTTGAGGCGGCAGAAGATGCCCAGGATCTTCAGGTGGCGCTGCAGGCCGCACCATTCGATGCGGCGCCAGAGTTCGCCGAAATCGTCACCCACGGGGAGGCCGGCGCGGCGCGCCTGCTCCCAGTAGCGGATGGCCCAGTCCAGTTCGCGCTCCTCGTCCCAGGAGATGAAGGCATCGCGCAGCAGGGAGGCGATGTCATAGCAGAGGGGGCCGCGCACCGCGTCCTGGAAGTCCAGGATGCCCGGCAGGGGCTCGCAGACCATCAGGTTGCGCACCATGTAGTCGCGGTGCATGGCGACCATGGGCTGATCCAGCATGTTGCGCACCAGCGCCTTGCAGCTCATCTCCCACCAGGCCTGCTGCTGAGCGCTCCACTGGCGGCCGTATTCCCGGCCCACGCACCAGTCGACGAAGATCTGCAGCTCGCGGCGCACAAAGGCTTCGTCATAGGCCGGCAGCACGGCGGCGTCGGCCTGGGACTGCCATTGCACCAGGGCGCCGATGGCCGCGCGCATGAGACGGTCGGCCTCCTTGGCATCGGCGTCGAGCAGCGCTTGCAGATAGGGCGTGTGCCCCAGGTCTTCCAGCAGCATGAAGCCCAGCTCGGTCGAGCTGGCCAGCACCTGCGGCGCATGCAGGCCGGCCTGGCGGAGCTGCGCGCCGACCTGAAGGAAGGGGTGCAGCTCGTTGCTGGCCGGCGGGGCGTCCATCAGCACCAGGCTGCGGCCCTCGCTGGCGTCCAGGCGCAGGTAGCGGCGGGTGCTGGCGTCCTCGCTGGCCAGGCGCAAGGTGTCGGGATGCAGGCCGAGCGAGGGATCCAGGGTCAGCAGCCATTGCTGCAAGGCCTCGGCGCGACCGGGATCGGACCAGGAAAGTGTGGGCATGGGCGATTGGTGATCAGGGCGGTGCGAGCAGGACCGCAGACGGATGGAGGATGCGGGCCGCTCCGTGCCAGTCGGCAGAGGGCGGGGCGGCCGGCTCATGGATAATGAATTCTACAAACCGCCGTCATGGCGAGCGCCGGCCTGGCTTGCAGGCTGCCACACCACTTCGAACGTTGCCGCCGCCGTGCTGCGTCCCGCTCCCGTCCTGCCAAGCCCGCTGCCCACCTTTCGCTCCCTGCTTGCGCTGACGCCGCTGGCGATGGCGGCGCTGAGCGTGGGCGCGCAGCCCCTGGATCCCGACATCATTGCTCCGCGCCTGAAGCCGGCGCGCAGCCTGGATCTGAGCCGCCATGGCGCCGAGCAAAAGCCCGCGCTGGTGCTGGAGGCGCAGTCGCTCACGAGCCAGGTCGATACCCAGACCCTGGCCCAGGGCGCCGTGCGCCTGCGCTACGGCGATCTGCTGCTGCGCGCGGACCAGCTCAGCTACGACCAGGTCACGGACCTGGCCCGCGCGGAGGGCTCCGTGGAGGTCAGCCGCAACGGCACGGTGGTGCGCGGGCCCAGCCTGCAGCTGTATCTCGAAAGATTCGAGGGCGAGTTCCTGGCGCCGCAATACAGCTTCGCGATGACTGGCGGCGCCGGCCATGCCCAGCGCCTGCGCTTCATCGATGCTTCGCGGGTCCAGGCGGATGGGGCGACTTACTCCAGCTGCCCCGTCGAAGAGGGCAGCGAGCGGCCGGCCTGGCAGCTGACGACCAAGAAGCTGCGCATGGATTTCGATGCCAACGAAGGCGTGGCTGAAGATGCCGTGCTGCGCTTCTATGGCCTGCCCATCCTCGCAGCGCCGGCCCTGAGCTTCCCGCTGGGCGAGGGGCGCAAGTCCGGCTGGCTGCCGCCCAATCTGGGCCTGGACAACCGCAGCGGCTTCGAGCTGGGCCTGCCCTACTACTGGAACATCGCGCCGCAGCGCGACGCCACCTTCACCCCCTTCTTCATGACGCGCCGCGGCGCCGGCCTGGACAGCGAGTTCCGCTACCTGGAGCCCGGCCATTCGGGCCAGCTGAACCTGGCCTGGCTGCCGCGCGATCGCATCATCGACCGCAAGCGCTGGGACTTGCGCCTGAGCCATGACGGCGACCTTGTCGGTGACTGGCGCTACCGCTGGCGCCTGGAGCGCGTCTCCGACGACGAATACTGGAAGGACCTGCCCCGGCGCCTGCAGAACGTGCCGCAGCGCCTGCTGCCGGCGGACTTCAGCGTGAACCGGCTGCGCAGCTACGGCTGGGGCGAGATGCAGAGCTACGCCCGCGTGCAGCGCTGGCAGGCCCTGCAAGGCCTGGACAAGGACGCGCAGTTCGACACGCCCTACCAGCGCTCGCCGCAGGTCGGCCTGCGCCTGAACACCCAGGCCGACGACCTGGTGCTGGCCGGCTTCCGCCCCTGGGGTCGGCGGGCCCGGCTGGAGGGCGGGCTGGAGCTGGAGTACAACCGTTTCGACCTGACCGCATCGCAGCCACTGCTGCTGGACGCCGAGGGAAAGCGGCTGCCTGATCCGAACACCGGCGAGCGCCTGCACATGCTGGGCCATGTCAGCCTGCCCATGGGCGGTGCGGCGTGGTGGCTGGTGCCCAAGCTCTCGCTCAATGCTGCGCGCTATCGCCTGGACCAGCCCGCCGCGGATGGCCGCAGCAATCTGGGCCGCAGCATCCCGACCTTCAGCCTGGACCACGGCTGGGTCTTCGAGCGCAACACCACGCTGTTCGACCGCGCCATGCAGCAGAGCCTGGAGCCGCGGCTGCTGTATGTGCGCACGCCGTATCGCCAGCAGGATCTCTTCCCGCGTTTCGACAGCGCCGCCAAGGACTTCAACGCCGATTCCATCTACGCCGAGAACCAGTTCTCCGGCGTGGACCGCGTGTCGGATGCCCGCTCGCTGACGGCCGGCGTGACCTCGCGCTGGCTGGATGCCGCACAGGGTGAGGAGATGCTGCGCCTGGGCCTGGTGCAGCGCTTCCTGTTCAAGGATCAACTGGTGACGCCGGATGACAAGCCGGTCTCGAAGCGGGTTTCCGACGTGCTGCTGCTGGGGGCGGCCCATCTCGACCGGCGCTGGTGGATGGACGGCACCGTGCAGTACAGCCCTGAGACGGGCCGGACCATGCGTTCGGTGATCCGGGCCCGCTATGCGCCGGGGCCGTTCCGCACCGTGAGCCTGGCCTACCGCCTGGCCCGCGAGCAAAGCGAGCAGGTGGAGTTGGCCTGGCAATGGCCGCTGTTCGGTGCGGCAGAGCGCCCACAGCGGCGAGGCAGCAGCGCAGGCAGCTGCCGCGGCGCCTGGTACAGCGCAGGCCGCATCCAGTACAGCATGCGCGACCAGCGCCTGACGGATTCGGTGGTGGGCTTCGAGTACGACGCCGGCTGCTGGGTGCTGCGCTTCGGGGCCGAGCGCCTGTCCGCCGGCCGCGCCGAAACCAACACGCGCCTGCTGCTGCAGATCGAACTGGTGGGCCTGTCCCAGCTGGGTTCCAATGCGCTCAAGGTCTTGAAGGACAATATCCCCGGTTACCGTCCGCTGAGCTCCGACCGCTCGGCCAGCTCTCATGGCATCTATGACTGATCTGTCCCTACGCACTCTTCTCATCGCCGGCCTGTGCGCCGGCGTGCTGCCTCTGGCCTCTGCCCAGTCCGGTGCCAGTCGCATCAAGCCCGGGGACCATATCGCCGTGGTGGTGAATCAGGACGTGGTGGCCGCCAGCGAGATCACGCTGCGTGCCGAACGCGCACGCGAGGAGGCCCGCCGCCGCGGCGAGGCCAGCCCCAATATGGAGGAACTGCGCAAGCAGGCGCTGGATTCCCTGATCGACGAGCGCGCCATGGTGACGCTGGCCCGCGAGACGGGCACGCGCATCGATGAGCCCGAGCTGGACCGCGTCGTGGCCAACGTGGCGGCGCAGAACAAGCTGACCATGCCTGAGCTGAAAGAGCGGCTGAAGGCGGATGGCATGGACTTCAGGACCTTCCGGGAAAACCTGCGCGACCAGATGCTCATGGAGCGGGTGCGCGAGCGCGAGGTGCAAAAGCGCATCAACATCACCGACGGCGACATCGACCGCTACCTCGAAGAGCGCCAGGCCAAGGCGGACAGCAATCCGCAGCTGAACGTGGCCCAGGTGCTGATCCCCATCCCCGAGAAGAGCACGGAAGCCCAGGTGGCCGAGCGCAAGGCCCGCGCCGAGACTGCCCTCGCCCGAATCAAGGCCGGCGAGGACTTTGCCAAGGTGGCGCGCGAGTTCTCCGAAGATGCCAACCGCGAGCGCGGCGGCGAGGTCGGCCTGCGTCAGGCGGAGCGCCTGCCTGATGTGTTCGTCGATGCCGTGCGGGATCTCAAGCCGGGCCAGGTGAACCCGCGCCTGATTCGCTCGGAGGTGGGTTTCCACATCATCAAGCTGCTGGCGCGTGAGGCGGCCGCCAACCCCAACATCATCACCCAGACGCATTCCCGCCACGTGCTGCTGCGCCCCTCGCAGCAATTGACGCCCGAGGTGGCGGCGCGGCGCCTGCTGGAGTTCAAGCGCGCCATCGAAACCGGCAAGACCAGCTTCGAGCAGGTGGCCAAGGACAACTCCGAGGACGGCAGTGCAGCCAACGGCGGTGACCTGGGCTGGGTCGGCCCGGGCTCCTTCGTGCCGGAATTCGAGGAGGCCATGAATGCCTTGCCGCTCAATGGCATCTCGGACCCGGTGATGTCGCGCTTCGGGATGCACATGATCCAGGTGCTGGAGCGCCGCCAGGTGGAGCTGGAACCCAAGCAGCTGCGCGAGCAGGCGCGTGCCGCCTTGCGCGAGCGTCGCTACGAGGACGCCTACAGGGACTGGCTGAAGGAGTTGCGTGCCAACGCCTTCATCGAGATGCGCGAATGGCAGTAATTGCAGTGACGGCAGTGATGACTGTGAGTGAAGGCGCCTGATGCAGCACGTCGCCCGCAAGCGCTTTGGTCAGCATTTCCTGACCGACGGCGCGATGATTGAATCCATCATCGACGCCATTGCCCCGGAGCCCGGTGACGCCATGGTCGAGATCGGCCCTGGCCTGGGCGCCATGACGCTGCCGCTGCTGGCGCGCATCCAGCCGCTCACGGTCATCGAGCTGGACCGCGATCTCGCCGCCCGGCTGCGCAAGCGGGGCGATCTGGAGGTGATCGAGTCCGACGTGCTGAAGGTCGACTTCGCGGCCATCGCCACGGCCAAGGGCAAGAAGCTGCGCGTGGTGGGCAACCTGCCCTACAACATCTCCACGCCCATCCTCTTCCATCTGCTGGGATTCGTCGACCATGTGATCGACCATCACTTCATGCTGCAGAAGGAAGTCGTGGACCGCATGGCCGCCTCGCCGGGCGGCAAGGACTATGGCCGGCTCTCGGTGATGCTGCAGTGGCGCTATGACATCGAGTCGGTGCTGGACGTGCCGCCCGAGTGCTTCGACCCACCGCCGCGGGTGGACTCCGCCATCGTGCGCATGGTGCCGCTGTCCCGGCCGCCAGTGTTGGACTCCAGCCTGCTCGAACAGATGGTCGCCGCTGCCTTCTCGCAGCGCCGCAAGCTCCTGCGCCACAGCCTGGGCGTCTGGCTCGCTCAGCGCGGCTTCCAGGGGCAGTTCGACCTGCAGCGGCGCGCCGAGGAGGTGCCGGTCCACGAGTACGTGGCCCTGGCGCAGCAGCTCCAGAAATGACCAAGCCCGCCATGAGCGGGCTTTTTTCTGGTTCCCTGCCCCAGGATCGCGAAGCTCGGGCTGGCTTGCAAGGGTGCGAGCCACTGCGCAGATCGAGTGCCGCCGGACTGCGGGGGCGCGATTGCTCCGTGTCCCCTGGGCCTCCGGCCCTCCTCCTTAACCTGCGCAATCGCGCCCCCGCAGCCCTGCTCAAATGCCACCGAACCGTGCACATGACAGGGGCCTCTGTCGTAACCGGGCTAGACGCAAAAAGAAGCCCACCGGCATAAGCCGGTGGGCTTCGCCCTCAGCGAATACCGCTGATCCGGCTTTGCCGGGCAGTCGGTATTGCCCCCTTGAGGGGGCCGGCGCAGCCGGTAGGGGTGGTCCATCCTCCCCAGAAACAAAGAAGCCCACCGGTACAACCCGGTGGGCTTCGCCCCCAGCGACGGCCGCGGATCCGGCTTTGCCGGGCCGCCGGGCGTGCCCCCTTGAGGGGGCGGCCGCAGGCCGTAGGGGGTGGTCAATCAAGCCGCGCTGAGCCACATGGCCGTATCGAAGGCGCTGCTCATCATCGGCATGTTCATGCCGAAATTGGCGTTCGCTGCCGCCTTGCTGCTCTTCGTTGCAGGCTTTTCAGCAACCGGGGCCACCTCAGCAGCCCGCTCCCATGACCCGTTTTCTTGGGAGCGGGCTACTGAAAAGAATAGAAACACCGGAAGGGAACTTTGCGGTCCGCCCAGTAATCGGCGGCATCCCGGAACACGTCCAGCAACTGCTCGCGGGACTCGCGGTCGAAGCGCAGGTTGTCCGGCAGCTGCTCCAGCACCACGACAAAGCCCGGCTGCGCGCCGGACTTGTGGACCAGATCGGTCATGCAGTCATAGAGCGCATCAAGGTTCTTGCCGAAGTGGGCAGGGAAGAGGAAGGACTGGGCGATGCCTTCCAGCACATCCTGCTTGGACTCCGCCTCGGTCAGGTTGGCGTAGAGGAAATGCTGGCCGGCCGCCTGGGCCGCCTGCATCAAGTCCTCCACGCGGTAGGCCCGTATGGCCTGCACGATATTGGGACGGACGGTCTGCAAAAGCATGGTCACGTTCCTCCTAGAATGGTCACAGAACTGGGTGCGCCGCTGCTCATTTCACGATCCTGCGAAAGCTCGCGTAATGATCCTCGGTGTAGTAGCAAACCTCGGGATTGCTGGGGGGCTGGCCGCCGCACACGATCCGCCGGGCGCCGCGGTTGCGGGCACCAGGCGTCTTGACGGTGTACTCGTGGTAGTAGCCGCGGGCCTTTCTCGGCAGCTGCCGCTCGCGATTGCCGAACACCACGCCGTCCTTTTCGTAGGGGAAGGGTCCCCCGGAAAGGATCAGCTGATGGGTCTGCTGGGCTTCGCGCGGCAGGGCCGACAAGGCCACCGTGCTGCTCACGGCGTCGGTCGTCGGGGCTGCGTTGTCCTTGGCATGCGCAGCGGGCGCAAATCCCAAGGCCAAGGCGGCAGCGATGGTGGCAGTGACAGCAGCTGTTCGGATGCTGCCCCACGCACGCCATGCGGGCTGAGCCCCTGACTGATCGAGCAAAAACACGGGTTTACCCTGAATCCTGAAGGCAAGATGGTACCGAAGCCCCTCGGAAATCTCAAGCCGAGGGTTTTGCCGATGCCTAGAAATGCGGCAACGTAAGTGTGCGCACACAATGCTTACGAGGCGCTTAAATGCTCATTGTTCACGCAAGATTCACGTGTTGTGAGTCGTCACAAACTTTTATGAAGAGGCGCCACCTTAGCGCGAAAAGTGCACAAAAAAGGTGCAGTCGGAGCGTCGGTTCTGGCCCAATCTTGACGTCAGGGCGTCACAAAATGCTGCGCCAAACGCCCCGACCCTCATGGCCGGCGGGCGCTTGGAACAGCGGGCCAAGAGCGATCAGCGCGCGGCGTTGGCGTCCGCCACGGTCAGGGCCGTCATGTTGACGATGCGTCGCACGGTGGCCGATGGCGTCAGCACATGCACCGGCTTGGCCGCGCCCAGCAGCACCGGGCCGATGGCGATGCCGCCGCCGGCCGTGGTCTTGAGCAGGTTGTAGCTGATGTTGGCGGCGTCGATGTTCGGCATCACCAGCAGATTGGCCTCGCCTGACAGGGTGGTGCGCGGCATCAGCTGGGTGCGGTAGTTGGCGTCCAGGGCGGTGTCGCCATGCATTTCGCCGTCCACCTCCAGCCAGGGGGCGGACTGCTGGATCAGGGCCAGGGCCTCGCGCATCTTGACGGCCGAGGGGTTGTTGCTGGAGCCGAAGTTGCTGTGCGAAAGCAGGGCGGCCTTGGGGCGGATGCCGAAGCGGCGCAGTTCCTCGGCGGCCATCACGGTGATCTCGGCCAGCTGCTCGGCCGTGGGGTCGTAGTTGACGTGGGTGTCGACCAGGAAGACCTGGCGGCCCGGCAGGATCAGGCCGTTCATGCAGGCGTAGGTCTTGACGCCCGGGCGCTTGCCGATGACCTGGTCGATGTACTGCAGGTGCATGGCGGTGTTGCTCCAGGTCCCGCAGAGCATGCCGTCGACTTCACCCTTGTGCAGCAGCATGGAGCCGATCAGCGTCAGGCGGCGGCGCATCTCGATCTTGGCGAGCTGCTCCGTCACGCCCTTGCGCTCGGTCAGGCGGTGGTAGGTCTGCCAGTAGTCGCGGTAGCGGTGGTCCTGCTCGACGTTGACGATGTCGTAGTCGCGGCCCTCCTGCAGGCGCAGGCCGAAGCGCTCGCAGCGCTGGGCGATGACGGCCGGGCGGCCGATCAGCGTCGGGCGGGCCAGGCCTTCATCGACCACCACCTGCACGGCACGCAGCACGCGCTCTTCCTCGCCCTCGGCATAGGCCACGCGCTTGGCCTCGGCCCGCTTGGCGATCTGGAAGATGGGCTTCATCGTCGTGCCGGAGGCATAGACGAAGCTCTGCAGCTTCTCGCGGTAGGCGTCCCAGTCGCTGATGGGACGGCGGGCCACGCCGGAGTCCATGGCGGCCTGCGCCACGGCCGGGGCGATCTTGATCATCAGCCGCGGGTCGAAGGGCTTGGGGATCAGGTACTCGGGACCGAAGCTCAGCGTGGCGCCGGCATAGGCCGCGGCCACCACCTCGCTCTGCTCGGCCTGGGCCAGCTCGGCGATGGCGTGCACGGCGGCGATTTCCATCTCATCGGTGATGGTGGTCGCGCCGCAGTCCAGCGCGCCGCGGAAGATGTAGGGGAAGCACAGGACGTTGTTGACCTGATTCGGGTAGTCGGTGCGCCCGGTGGCCATCACGGCGTCATTGCGCACGGCCTGCACTTCCTCGGGCAGGATTTCCGGCGTGGGATTGGCCAGGGCGAAGATCAGCGGCCGCTCGGCCATGCTGGCCACCATGGCGGGCTTGAGCACGCCGCCGGCCGACAGGCCCAGGAACACATCGGCCCCGGCAATGACCTCGCCCAGGCTGCGCGCTTCAGTCGGCTGCGCGAACTGGGCCTTGTCCGGGTCCATCAGCTCGGTGCGGCCCGCATAGACCACGCCGGCCAGATCGGTCACCCAGATGTTCTCGCGCGGCAGGCCCAGCTTGAGCAGCAGGTTCAGGCAGGCCAGCGCCGCGGCACCGGCGCCGGAGGTCACCAGCTTGACCTGCTTGATGTCCTTGCCCAGCACCTTCAGGCCGTTGAGCAGCGCGGCGCCGACCACGATGGCCGTGCCGTGCTGGTCATCGTGGAAAACCGGGATCTGCATGCGCTCGCGCAGCTTGCGCTCGACGTAGAAGCAGTCCGGCGCCTTGATGTCCTCGAGGTTGATGCCGCCGAAGGTGGGCTCGAGCGCGGCGATCATGTCGATCAGCTTGTCGGCGTCGGGCTCGTCGATCTCGAGGTCGAAGACGTCGATGCCGGCGAACTTCTTGAACAGCACGCCCTTGCCTTCCATCACGGGCTTGGAGGCCAGCGGGCCGATGTCGCCCAGGCCCAGCACGGCCGTGCCGTTGGTGACGACGGCGACCAGGTTGCCGCGTGAGGTGTAGCGGAAGGCATTGGCCGGATCGGCCACGATCTCCTCGCAGGCGGCAGCCACGCCGGGCGAGTAGGCCAGGGCCAGGTCGCGCTGGTTGACCAGCTGCTTGGTGGGCGTGACGGCGATCTTGCCGGGGGTCGGGAACTCGTGATATTCGAGGGCGGCTTGGCGGAGCTGGGCGCGTTTTTGTTCAGCAGTAGGCATGGACAGATCTCGTCGTTCTGGGCCGGAATCGGTGCCGGGGCCTGGGCGGCCGGGCGCCTGTCCGGACAAGCCGGGGTGGGCGGGGATTGTAGGAGCCGGGCCCTGACACAGGCTGACGGGCTCATGCCAAATCGGCATGCGCTGCAGCCGACGAGCGCGGGCGGCCTTGGCCCAAGTGTGAACCCGAATGGGCGTGCCGGCGTACGCGAAACTGCGCATCTGATTGACATCAGATGCAGCAATACTGGGGCACTTCCCCATGAGCGACTCCCGCCCGACCGCCAGTCCAGCACCGCATTCGCTGGCGACGCCCTCGCTGCCGCCACGGCGCGGGCGCCGCTGGCTGCTCTGGGCCGCCCTGGTGGCCCTGCTGGTGGTGGCGCAAAGCCTGCTGCTGGCCCTCACCCTCAGCTATGAGACTCAGCGTGCCCAGGACCAGGTGGACGCGCTGGCGCTGGAGATGGTCGGCCGGCTGCAGCAGCTGAGCTCGCGCCAGATGCAGGACGTTCAGGCCCTGATGTGGGAAGACGGCACCATGAACTGGCAGGTCGAGGCGGCCCGGCTCTTGCGCAACGCCCGTCCGCTGCTCCGGCTGGAATGGCGGGACGCGCAGCGCCGGGCGCAGCGCGCGGTGGAGTCGCCGTTTGGCGGAGCCCAGTTCGCCCGCCTGGCGCGGGCCGAAATGCCGCTGGAGACCGAGCTGGCCTGCACCGCTGCCGTGCACCAGGGCTCGCCGCAGTATTCGCGCAGCTACTTCGTGCCCCTGGGCGGCGGCGACGGCCTGGAGGTGATCGACCTCTGCCTGCCGCGCCTGCAGGCTGGGCGCACCGAGGGCTATCTGGTCGCCACCCTGGGCCTGCATCAATGGCTGGACGAGGCCGCCACGCCCGAGCAGGCGCGCCGCCATGAGTTCAGCTTCGTCGAAGGCGACGGCACCCGGCTGGCGCGGGCCGGGCTGGTGCGCGGGGCGGGTCATTTCCGTGCCGAGCGGGTGCTGGATCTGCCGGGCCTGACGCTGCAGCTAAGGGTGGACAGCGCCGCGGGCAGCCCCAAGCTGATTCCCAACCTCATGACGGCGCTGGTGCTGGGCTTGTCCCTGGCGCTGTTCGCCGTCGTGATCCTGCTGGCGCGCGACGTGCGCCGCCGGGCCTCGGCGGAGCGCGCACTCGCCGAGGCCCTGGCCCTGCGCAAGGCCATGGAGAACTCGCTGATCACCGGCCTGCGCGCCCGCGACATGGACGGCCGCGTGAGCTACGTCAACCCGGCCTTCTGCCAGATGGTGGGCTTCAGCGCCGAGGAGATCCTGGCCACCGGCGGCGAGAGCGAACAAAGCGCGCCGCCCTACTGGCCGCCGGAGTTCATCGAGGAATACCGGCGGCGCCACCGCGAGCGCAGCGCCCGCTGGCAGTCGGACGTGTCGGCGTCCGGCGGGCCGGATCCGCGCCAGGGTTTCGAGACGGTCTTCATGCGACGCAACGGCGAGCGCTTCCCGGTGATGATCTTCGAGGCCCCGCTGCTGGACGCGCAGGGCCAGCAGACCGGCTGGATGAGCGCGGCGCTGGACGTCAGCGAGCAGCGCCGCATCGAGGAGCTCTCGCGCCAGCAGCAGGAGCGGCTGCAGGCCACCGCCCGGCTGGCGACGGTGGGCGAGATGGCCTCGCTGCTGAGCCACGAGCTGAACCAGCCGCTGTCGGCCATCGCCAGCTATGCGGCGGCCTCGCTGAACCTGCTGCGCCTGGAGGCCACGGACCCGCAGACGCCGGACATGGTGCGCCAGGCCGTGTCGCGCATCGCCGAGCAGGCCGAGCGGGCCGGCCGCGTGATCAAGAGCGTGCATGACTTCGTGCGGCGGCGCGAGCAGGCGCGCGAGTCCATCGCCGTCGGCCGGCTTTTCGATGCCGTGCTGCCCCTGATCCGCCTGCAGGCCCGCAAGAGCGGCACGCGCATCGAGCTCGCGCTGCCGGATGGCCTGCCGGCCCTGCGCTGCGACCGCACCATGGTCGAGCAGGTGCTGCTCAACCTCAGCCGCAACGGCATCCAGGCCATGGAAGCCCACACGGCGCTGGGCGAGCGCGTGCTGACCCTGGGCGCCAGCGCGCAGGGCCGCTGGGTGATGATCACGGTGCAGGACCGCGGGCCAGGCATTTCCGAGGCCGTGGCCCGCCAGCTCTTCACGCCCTTCTTCACGACCCGCAGCGAGGGCATGGGGCTGGGCCTGAGCCTGTGCCGTACGGTGATCGAGCAGCACGGCGGGGCCATGGACTTCGAGAACCTCGGCGAGGCGGACGCCCGGCAGGGCTGCGTGTTCCGCTTCACGCTGCCTGCCGACACGCCGTAGCGGCAACGCACTAGCATCGACACTGACGATCAGGAGCCCGCCCATGTCTTCAAGCCTGCCCATGGTCTACATCGTCGACGACGAGGAGGTCGTGCGCGACGCCCTGGGCTGGCTGCTGCGCTCGCGCCGCCAGCTCTTCGAGGGTTTTGCCAGCGCCGAGGCCTTTCTGGAATTCCTGGATCGTCTGCCGGAGGGCGGCGCGCACTGGCCCAACTGCCCCAGCTGCCTGCTGCTGGATGTGCGCATGCCCGGCCTGAGCGGCCTGGCCCTGTTCGAGCGCCTGATCGAGCGCGGGCTGCTGCAGCGCCTGCCGGTGATCTTCCTGACCGGCCATGGGGACGTGCCCAGCGCGGTCGATGCCCTCAAGCGCGGCGCCTACGATTTCGTCGAGAAGCCCTTCTCGGACAACGCCCTGGTGGATCGCGTGCTGCAGGCCTTGGCACGGAGCGGCGAGGCCATCGCGCGGCGCGCGCAGGACCGCCTGCTGCAGCAGCGCATGCAGGAGCTGACCGAACGCGAGCGCGAGGTGATGCAGCTGATCGTGCGCGGCCTGCCCAACAAGCTGATCGCCGACCAGCTCAACATCAGCGTGCGCACGGTGGAGGTGCATCGGGCGCGGGTCTTCGACAAGATGGAAGTGAAGTCGGCCGTCGAGCTGTCGAACCTGCTGCGCGAGCCCGGCGCGGCCTGAACGCTTCGCCGCCCGGCGACAATCGCCGCATGAGTGCAAGCCTGGGTGAATTCGAGCTGATCCGCCGCTTCTTCGATCGCAGCGATCGAAGCCCGCCGGGCGTGGTCAAGGGCATCGGCGACGACTGCGCGGTGCTGGCGCCGACGCCGGGCTGGCAATGGCTGGTCTCGACCGACATGCTGGTCGAGGGCCGGCACTTCCTCTCCACGGTCGACCCCGCGCGGCTGGGCCACAAGGCGCTGGCCGTCAACCTCAGCGATCTGGCGGCCTGCGGGGCGACACCGCGCGCCTTCTTCCTGGCTCTGGCCCTGCCGCGCGCCGATGCGAAATTCCTCGAAGGATTTGCGCGCGGCCTGTTTGCACTGGCCGATGCCCACGGCATCGCCCTGGCCGGCGGGGACACCACGGCCGGCCCGCTGAATGTCTGCATCACCGTGATGGGCGAGGCGCCGCAGGGTCAGGTCTTGCTGCGCAGCGGCGCCCGGCCCGGCGACGAGCTGTGGGTCAGCGGCACCCTGGGCGATGCACGCCTGGCGCTGGAGGTCTTCCGCGGCACGGCCTCGCTGCCAGGCGAGCAGTTCGTCCAGGTGCGCAGGGCCATGGAGCTGCCGCAGCCGCGTCTGGCCCTGGGTCAGGCGCTGCGCGGCATCGCTAGCAGCGCGATCGACGTCTCGGACGGCCTGCTGGGTGACCTGGGCCATGTGCTCAAGGCCTCCGGCGTAGGCGCGGAGGTCGACTTCAACGCACTCCCGCGCAGCGCCATCCTGGCCGGGCAGGATCTGATGCTGCAGCAGGAATGCCTGCTGGCCGGCGGCGACGACTACGAGCTGGTCTTCACCGCGCCGGCAGAATGCCACCAAGCCGTGCTGGACGCCGGTGCCCGCGCGGGTACGCAGGTGACACCGGTGGGCCGGATTCGGGCCGAGCCGGGCTTGGCCGTGCTGGATTCCGATGGCGCGCCCCTGGCGCTCCTTTTCTCATCCTTCGACCATTTCAAGAGCTGAGCGTGAGCGAGCCGCAAGACCTGACCCCAGAGCGCGCTGCGGAAGGCGCCGCTGAACAGGCGGACGATGTCGGTGCGCCGCTTCGTCCCGACGACGTCCACATGGCCGACGCGTCCGCCGCCAGCGCCGCTTCTGCGCGCACGCCGCCGCGCCGCGCCACGGCAGGCTTCATGCTGCGCCATCCCGCCCGCTGGATCGCGCTGGGCTTCGGCAGCGGCCTCTCGCCGCTGGCGCCCGGCACCGTGGGCACCTTGTGGGCCTGGCTCAGCTTCGTGCTGCTGCAGCCCTATCTGGGCGAGCTGCAGTGGCTGGCGCTGATCAGCGCGGGCACCGTGGTGGGCGTCTGGGCCTGCACGCGCACGGCGCAGCATCTGGGCGTGGCCGATCCCGGGGCCATCGTCTGGGACGAGATCCTGGCCTTCTGGTTGATCCTCTGCCTGGTGATGCCGGCGGGCTTTGGCGCCCAGCTGCTGGCCTTTGCGCTGTTCCGCTACTTCGACGCGGCCAAGCCCGGCCCTGTGCGCTGGGCTGACGGCCTGTTCAAGAGCCAGCCCGGCGAGCCCATCACCTGGCGTCAAGGACTGGGCATCTTGTTGGACGATTTCGTCGCCGCTGGATGTACCCTCGTGGTGTTGGCGCTGTGGCGCTTCACCTTTGGAGGATGACCATCATGCTGTGCCCTGACGAATCGGAACTCATCGAACGCATCGCCCTGGCCCTGATCCAGCGCCGCGAACGCATGGGCACGGCGGAGTCCTGCACCGGCGGGCTCATCGCCGCCGCCTGCACCAGCCTGGCCGGCTCCAGCCAGTGGTTCGAGCGCGGCGTGGTGAGCTACAGCAACCAGGCCAAGACCGAGATGCTGGGCGTGCCGCCGGGCTTGCTGGAACTGCATGGCGCCGTCAGCGCCGAGGTGGCGCAGAGCATGGCCCGCGGCCTGTATGCGCACGCACCCGTCGAGTGGACCCTGGCCGTCACAGGCATCGCCGGACCCACGGGCGGCAGCGATGACAAACCCGTGGGCACGGTCTGGCTGGCGCTCTATCACCATGGCAAGCCGATCAAGGTCTGGCAGGAGCTGTTCAAGGGTGACCGCCATGCGGTGCGCGCGGCCACCGTGCGGGTGGGCCTGACGGCGCTGTGCGATGCCCTGGAGGACCGGGACAGCTGATGGCGCTTCTCCTGTGTGGCGGCTGGCGCCTGGACCAGCCCGAAGGCCGGGCCGAGCAGGCGCGCTGGCTGCAGGCGCTGCAGCAGGCCCTGCCGGGCGAGGAATGGGTGCTGCAAAGCCCGGGTGATGCCGAGATGGCGCAGCACATCGAGGTCGCCGTGGTGGCGAACCCGCCGCCGGGCAGCCTGCTGGGTTTGCCGCGGCTGGCCCTGATCCAGTCCCTGTGGGCCGGTGTGGACCGTCTGCTGCAAGACCCGACCCTGCCCCCTGACATCCCGCTGTGCCGCATGGTCGACCCGGCCATGAACGAGGCCATGGTCCAGACGGCGCTGTGGGCCACGCTGGCCCTGCACCGCGGGTTCTTCCAATGCCAGCGCCAGCAGCGCAGCGCCGAATGGCGCCAGCCGCCCCAGTTGCGGGCCGCTGAATGGCAGGTGCTGGTGCTGGGCCTGGGCGAGCTGGGTGGCCGCGTGGGGTGCGCACTCGCCGGCCTGGGCTATGCCGTCTCCGGCTGGAGCCGTCGCCCGAGGGCCGAGGCGGGCCTGCGCTGCCTGTGCGGCGAGGACGGGCTGGCCCAGGGCCTGGCCGAGGCGGACACGGTCATCAACCTGTTGCCGCTGACCGACCAGA
The DNA here is from genome assembly GCA_041913905.1 of Burkholderiaceae bacterium. Taxonomy (GTDB): domain Bacteria; phylum Pseudomonadota; class Gammaproteobacteria; order Burkholderiales; family Burkholderiaceae_C; genus Roseateles_B. The sequence continues at coordinate 25,250 of JAYSEK010000019.1, forward strand.
CCCGCGGCTTCTTCGACGCCCGACGCCTGGCGATGTTCAAGCCGGGCGCCAGCTTCATCAACCTGGCCCGGGGCGCCCAGGTCGACGAGTCGGCCTTGCTGGCGGCGCTGGACTCTGCGCAGTTGCAGCATGCGGTGCTGGACGTGTTCCAGCAGGAGCCCTTGCCGCCGCAGCATCCGTTCTGGCCGCATGAGCGGGTGACCGTGCTGCCGCACACGGCGGCGCAGACCGACCCGCGCTCGGCCGCCGACGTGGTGGCTGCCAACGTGCGGGCGCTGCGCCAAGGGCGTGAATTACGGCACGCTGTCGACCGAGGCGCCGCCTACTGACCCTGTCTGCTGGACGAAGTCCGGGCGTAGTCTGTCCCCGTGTTTCCGCAGGGGATGTGCATGGGTTGGGCGCTCGAGCTCGGTATGTTTCTCTCGCCTGAGGTGTACGCCGAGGCCGAGCGCGTCTGTCAGGCCTCCGACGCGCCCTGGCCGGATCGTGCGCTGCTGGCCTGGGCCTTGCGGCAGGCGGACGCGCAGCGCGCCATGGCGCTGGCAGAGTCCGTCCTCGGCGCACTCGCCAGCCTGCCCGACCCCGCGGATGCCGCCGTGTCGCGGACGCGCGCGCGCATGCAGCTCGTGCAGGCCGAGCATGAACTTCAGGCCCTGCATCTGGACGCCGCGCAGGCGCTCTGCCAGCAGGCCGAGACGGCCTTCGTCGAGCTGGGCGATCTGCGCGGTCAGGTCGACTGCGCCTGGGTCCATCACTACGTCGCGGCCGACCGTGGTGACACCCATGCCTTGCGCGAGCATCTGCAGGCGGCGGAGCGGCTCGCCGCCGCTGCCGGCGACGCCTCCCGGCTGCTGATCGTGCAGGCGACGCTGGCGCGCTCGGAGCTGTTCCGTGACCAGGCCGAGGCCGCCCAGCGCTGGGATGCGCGGCTGCCCAGCAGCGTCGAGGGACTGAGCGACGCAGAAGCCGCCGCGGTGGCCGACTTCCGCGGCATTCAGGCCGGTCTGCTCTCCACCTTTGTTTCGGCCGCCGAATGGCTGAGCCAGGCTTACCGGCTCGCCTTGTCGTCGGGGCAGCTGCGCCGCGCGATGTCGCTGGCCTCGAACATCGGCTATACGTACACCAAGATGTCGGACTATGTCCGGTCCATCGAGTGGCTGCAGCGGGGCCTGGCCCTGGCCCGGCAGGCGAATTGGCCGGGGGCACTGAGTCTGGCCCTGGCCCAGACCGGCGATGCCATGCGCTGCATCGGGCAGATCGAAGCGGCGCGCGAGCTCCTGCAGGAGTGCCTGCAGCTGCTGGCGGCGCATCCGCAGAATCGCAGCGCCATGCTGGCGCTGAAGTACCTGGCCGAGTGCGAACTGAGTCTGCATCACGACGCCGAGGCGCTGGCGCACTACGAGACGCTGGCCGAGCGCGCCGTCAGGGCCGACTCGCAGGACATGCGCACCGACGCGGCCCTGGGCCGGGCCCGCGCGCTGCTGCGCATGCAGCGGCCCGAGGAGGCGCGCACAGCGGCGCTGGCGGCGCGCGAGATCGCCCAGGTGCAGCGCGAGCGCAGCACGCTGGTGGACATCTGCTGGGTGATGGCCGACATCGAAAGCGCCCTGGGCTGTTCCGCGTCGCACTGCCGGCGCTGGCTCGATGAAGCCTTGGACATGGCGGACTCCCTGCCCGGCTACCAGCCTGCACCGGACCTGCTGGACGCCTGTGCCCAGGCGCGTTCGGCCCAGGACGAGTACGAGGCCGCCTACCGCCTGGCGCAGCGTGCCGGATTGCAGCGCCAGCGGCTGTTCACCGAAGAGGCCAGCAAGCTGGCGGCCTCCTTGCACTCCCAGCACCAGCTCGAACGGGCGAAGGCCGAGCGCGAGCATCTGCGTCGCCTGGCTGAAGCCGAGGCCGCCCGCGCCCAGGCGGCCCAGAGCCTGCACCACGTGCTGCTGCACCTGGGCGACATCGGGCAGGAGATCACGGCCTTGCTGGATGTCGAGCGCGTCCTGGGCGTGCTGCGGCGTCATGTGCAGGCGATGCTGATGCCCGAGCTGCTGAGCGTCTACCTGTACGACGAAGACCGCACCGAGCTGAATTGCGTGCTGGGCGCCGAGCAGGGCACGGAGCCGCAGCGCATCCCGGTCGACGATGGAGCGAGCGAGCTGGCCCAATGCTGGCGCGAGGGGCGCGAGCTGATGCTGCGGGCGCCCGGCACGGAGGACGGCGCTGCCGATCGATTGAGCGTCTGCATGGTGGGGCCGTTGCGCGTGGCCGACCGCGCCATCGGTGTGATGCAGGTGCGGGCAGCGCCGGGCGTCGGCTATGGCGAAAAGGAGCAGCTGGTCTTTCGCAGCCTGTGCGCCCACCTGGCCATCGCCCTGGACAACGCCCGGGCCTATGAGCGGCTGGGCGAGCTGCAGCAGCAGATGGCCGCCCAGGAGAAGATGGCCTCCATCGGGCAACTGGCCGCCGGCGTGGCCCACGAGATCAACAACCCCATCGGGTTCGTGAACAGCAACCTGGGCAGCCTGCGGCGCGATGTGTTGGCGCTGCTGGAGCTGGTGCAGGCCTTCAAGGCGCTGGATCGCGAGACCTGGTCCGCGTCACAGCGGCAGTACATCGAGCGCCTGGAGGGCGAGCTGGACGTGGACTTCCTGGTGGAGGATCTGCCCCAGCTGCTGCAGGAGTGCGGGGATGGCCTGGAGCGGGTCAAGCGCATCGTGCAGGATCTGCGCAGCTTCTCGCGCGTGGATGCGTCGGATTGGGAAGAGGCCGACCTCCATGCCGGCCTGGACTCGACCCTGCACATGCTGGCCAACGAATTCCGCCACCGGGCCGAGGTGCAATGCGACTATGGCACGCTGCCGCCGGTGCATTGCCTGGCGGCCCAGATCAACCAGGTGTTCATGAATCTGCTCGTGAATGCCTTGCATGCCGTGGATGCGCGGCCCGACAAGTCGCGGCCCGGGCTGATCCAGCTGCGTACCTGCCTGGACGGGGAGTGGGTCCGCATCGCAGTCCGCGACAACGGCTGCGGCATGAGCGAGGCGGTGCAGGCCCGCGTCTTCGAGCCCTTCTTCACCACCAAGCCGGTGGGGCAGGGCACCGGCCTCGGGCTGTCGATCTCGTTCTCCATCGTCAAGAAGCACGGCGGCAGCTTGGGCGTGAGTTCCGTGCCGGGCGAGGGAAGCTGCTTCGAGCTGAGCCTGCCGCTGCGGCCGGCCGAGTCTCGGCCCGCGGCCTGAACGGGCAGCGCAGCGGGGCGAAGCGCCTACTGTGGGAGCTCGGGCGGACGCCATTGCTGCAGCCAGGGCAGCAAATCGTCCTGCGGCATGGGCTTGGCGATCAGGTAGCCCTGGCCTTCGTCGCAGCCCAGCCGCGCCAGCAGCTGCCAAGCCTGGAGGGTCTCCAGGCCTTCGGCCACGACGGACAGGCCCAGGTTGTGGGCCAGCTCGATGGTGGAGCGCACGATCTTGGCGTCGTCCTGGTCCCGCTCCATGGCCATCACGAAGCTCTTGTCGATCTTCAGCTCGTCCACCGGCAGGCGCTTGAGATAGGCCAGCGAGGAATAGCCGGTGCCGAAGTCGTCGATGCTGAGCTTGAAGCCCATGGCCGAGAGCTGCTCCAGCGTGCTCAAGGCGCGCGCCGGGTCGTCCATGATGGCGCTTTCGGTGATCTCCAGGCACAAGGCCGAGGGCGGCGCGCCTTCGGCGTCGATGGCGGCGCGGATCTTCAGCGGCAGGTCCTGGTCCATCAGGTCGCGCGTTGAGAGGTTGACGCTGATGCGCAAGACCTGACCCCGGTCGTGGGCCTGGCGCCAGGCGCGGGCCGAGGCGGCCACCACCCAGGCGCTGAGCTGGCGGATGAAGCCGGTCTGCTCGGCAAAGGGGATGAACTGCATGGGCGGTACCAGGCCGCGCTGCGGGTGTTCCCAGCGCACCAGCGCCTCGGCGCTGACGATGCGGCCGCTGCGCAGGTCGACCTTGGGCTGCAGGAAGAGCCGCAGCTGCCCGCCCTCTACGGCGCGGCGCAGCTCGCCCAGCAGGCTCAGCGACTCCTGGCTGCCGGCGTCCAGGCTGGGGCTGTAGAGCTGGCTGCCGCTTTGCCGCTGCTTGGCGGCATACATGGCCATTTCCGCCCGGCTCAGCAGGGCGCTGGCCTCCTGGGCCTGGCTCGGGTAGAGCACGATGCCGATGCCGGCGCCGAGGTCTATGGTCTGGTCGCCAATGCGCAGCGACTGCTCGAAATCGCGCTGGATGCGCTGGGCCATGGCCAGGGCAGCTTCCTCGTCGGCGCCTTCGAGCAGCAGCGCGAACTCGTCGCCGCCCAGGCGTGCCAGCATGCTCTGGGGCGTCAGTTGCAGTTCGCTGAGCCGGGCGGCGACTGCGCACAGCAGCTGGTCGCCCACGCGATGCCCCAGCACGTCGTTGACGTGCTTGAAGCGGTCCAGGTCCAGCATCAGCACGGCGCAGGGGGCCTTGCTGGCCAGCAGGCGCTCCTGCAGGCGCTGGCTGAACTGCTCGCGATTGGGCAGTCCAGTCAGGGGATCCCAGTAGGCCAGGCGGTGCACCTGCTCCTCGCGTTCGCGAATGCCCAGGCGCATGGACTCGAAGCTGCGCGCCAGCTCGGCCACCTCGCCCAGGTCGGAGCCCGATGCGACCGGCGTGTCGTAGTCGCCCTCGCCCAGGCGCTGCGCCGACTGCGTCAGCGAGGCGATGGGACGGCTGATGCGCCGCGCCGTGAACACGCTGCCCGTCGCGAAGGCGGCGATGCCGGCGGCCGTCAGGGCCAGCAGGGACCACTGGAGCTTGCGATAAGGCTCGACTTCCTCGTCGAAGGAGGCCCACATCACGGCGCCGATCTGGCGCTGCCCCGGCAGCTCCTGCGGCAGGGTCAGCAGACGGACGCGCCAATGCTGCCCGCCCCAGTCGCGCCGCAAGGCACGGTCGGACGCCAGGTCGGCCATGGCGTTCTGGAAGGCCGGGCCGCGCTCGCTGTCTTCCACCACCGAGACGTTCTCCTGCCAGCGGCCCTGCTCGCCAATGACGAACATGGCGTCGACATTGATCAGGCGCTTGAGATCCAGCAGGGGCACTTCGTCGAGCCGGAAGCCCATCAGCACGTGGCCGATGGTCATGGGCGCGCGCACCGGCACCGTGACCACCTGCATGATCTCGCGGTCGACCAGGGCCAGGGTGGCCTGCTCCGGGTCGGGGTTCTGCTTCTTGAGCAGCGGCAGGTACAGCTCGGCCTGGTCGCGCGTGGCCGCGACCAGCTGGCCCGTCACGTTGGCATAGGCGACCAGCGCGGCGTTGACACGTTCGCCGTTGTTGTTCAGCGCGTCGCGCAGGGTCTCGATGTCGACCTGGTCGTAGGAGGCCTGGCCTCGGCCGACGGCATCGCGAAAGCCGTAGTCGGCCGCCAGCAGCTCCGCAGCGGCCCGTTCGCGCGCGGCCTGCTGCACCAGCAGGCGCTGCAGCATGCGGCCCGCGGTGGCGAGCTTGGCGTCGATCGCGGCCTCGGCGTTGGCCTCGATGCTATGGCCGATGAAGCCGAAGCTGGCCAGCTGGACCAGCAGCAGCAGGCCCAGGAACAGGGCGACGATGCGGCCCTCGATGCGGCGCGGGTTGAGGAAGGCGGGCAGCTGCATGGGCCTCATCATTGCGGCGCCAGCACCAGGCGCGACTGGCCCGCGGCCTGCCCGGCGGGCACACTGAGTTTCTCGCTGAACAGCAGCGGCTGCAGGCGCGACGAATGCCAGAGCCTGAGCACGTGCTCGCCCGGCGGCAGTTCCAGGTTCAACTCGCCTTGCGCGCTGGTCTTGCCGAACACCGGCGTGTCGACCACGACGATGAAGGCACCCATGCGGTCATGGATGTTGCAACCCAGGGCCGCCACGCCGGGCTTGTCGAACACGATGGGCTCGGACGGCGTGCCCGAATAGAGCTTGATGTCGAAAGGCTTGATCGGCGAGAAGGAGTAGACGTGGTGGCGCACCGTGTCGAAGTTCGGGAAGGACACGGCCGTGCCCGTCTGGACCACCAGCACATGCGGCAGGAACTGGCGCTCGCGCTGGGCCATTTCGGCACGGCCGGTGCCGGTGCGCGGGCCGCCCTTGATCTCGACGGCGACGACGGCGTCGGCCAGCGGCTGTCCCTCGGGATTGCGGACCTGGAACTGCCAGCTCGCGGCCGGCGCTCCGCCGGGCGACAGGAGCAAGGCGGCACAGAGGCCGCCCGGCAGGGCTCGGATCGTGGCTCGGAGGTCCATGCGCTGCATGCCTGCGTCTTCCAGCTGAGGAACACAGGCCAGACCATAACGCGAAATACCGGCTTGCGGTGTGGCTGCGCTGCTGCTCAGGCCTTGAGGACGATGCTGGCGTGACGTCCGCCCGCAGCGCGCCCCTGTGCTGCCTCCAGCAGCATCAGGGCCAGCTTCCGCAGCGCGGCCCAGGGGTCCAGCGGCCAGTCGCGGTGACGCAGGCCTTTGACGATGCCGTCGCAGACCTGCGCCGCGTCGACCAGGGCCTGAACCTGCAGGGCATGCAAGCCCGGCACGATGCGCTCGAAGAGCCGCTCCTTGGCGCCCCAGACCCGCGACTCGCGCAGGGCCATGGGCAGGGGCTTGCCGGCATCCACCGCCTCGCGCACGCGCTTGAGGGCGCGAATGTCGTCGGCCAGCGCCCAGTGCACCAGCACGGCGGCTTCGCCCTCGGCCTCCAGGCCTTCCAGCATGCGCAGCACGCGGGTCGTCTGGCCGGAGAGGACGGCCTCGCTGAGCTTGAAGACGTCGTAGCGCGCGACGTTGAGCACGGCGCTCTCGATCTGCTCGAAGCTCAGCGGCCCCGGCGGATGCAGCAGGGCCAGCTTCTGCAGTTCCTGGTGGGCTGCCAGCAGATTGCCCTCCACGCGGTCGGCAAAGAAGGCCAGGCTGCGCTGCCCTTCCTCGCCTTCGACGACGGACTGCCCCTGCGCAGCCAGCCGCTGGGCGATCCACTGCGGCAGCGCGCGGCGGTCCACCGGCTCGACCTTGATGCAAACGCCCTGCTGGTCCAGCGCGGTGAACCAGGCGCTGCCGAGCTGGGTCTTGTCCAGGCGGGGCAGGGTGACGAGGGTGACCACGTCCTCGGGCAGGGTCTCGCAATAGCGCTGCAAGGCCTCGGAACCCTCCTTGCCGGGCTTGCCGGAGGGGATGCGGATCTCGATGAACTGGCGTTCGGCAAAGAGGCTCAGGGCCTGCGCGGCGCCCAGCACCGGCCCCCAGTCGAAATAGGCGCCGCTGACGGTGAAGACCTTGCGCTCGCCATAGCCCTGCTCGCGGGCCGCGGCCCGGATGGCGTCGGCGGCCTCCTGGGCCAGCAGGGGCTCGTCGCCATGGACGGTGTACAGCGGCTTCAGGCCTTTGCCGAGTTGCGCGGCCAGGGCGTCGGGACGGATCTGCATGGCGGCGGCTCAGCGCAGGCGCACGCTGCCGAGACGGCGCATCACCTGCGCCGCGGCGTCGTACTGCATGGCGCGGTAGAGCTGCGCTTCTTCCTGCTCCTTGGCCAGGGCCTGGGATTCCAGGTAGCTCATCTCGCGGCTCATGCGCAGCTCGGTCGTGGGCAGCAGGGGTTCTCCGCCCGGGGTGCGCACGAGGTAGTCCAGCTGCAGCTTGAGCTGCCACTCGCGCACCTGGCCGGCGCTGGTGGAGACCACCACCGAGCGCTCGCGGCTGTCCCGCAAGGCCTCCAGCACCACCTGGGCCTTGGCCGGATCCTGCACCAGCTGCAGCGGCGACCGCCGCAGCTGCCGGCGCAACTCCTCGGCCAGCGGCGACTCGGGCGCGAAGCCCGCCAGTGCCAGGGACTGGAAGGCGTACTCCGGATCGCGGCGCAGCTCGAAGCCGCAAGCCGCCAGCAGGGGAGCCGCGAGGCTGGCCTGCAGGAGGCCACGGCGCGAGAGGCGGGTCATCGCGCTCAGACCACCACGTTGACCAGGCGGCCCGGCACCACCACGACCTTCTTGGCCGGCTGCCCGCCGCTGAATTCGGCGAACTTCTCATGGGCCAGGGCCGCGGCCTCGATGGCGGCCTTGTCGGCACCCGCGGGCACCTTCAGCGCGCCGCGCAGCTTGCCGTTGACCTGCAGCATCAGCTCGATCTCGTCCTGCACCAGGGCGGACTCGTCCACCGTCGGCCAGGCCGTGTCCAGCAGATCGCCCATCTCGGCGGCAAAACCCAGCTCCTGCCACAGCGTGTGGGTGATATGCGGACAGGCGGGGTAGAGCACGCGCAGCAGCACCGAGACGCCTTCGCGCACGGCGGCCGCTTGGGCCGTCACGTCCTTGAAGCCTTCCAGCGCATTCAGCAGCTTCATGGCCCCGGAGACCACGGTGTTGTACTGCATGCGCTCGTAGTCGTAGGAGACCTGCTTGAGCACCAGGTGCACTTCGCGGCGCAGAGCCTTGCCCTCGGCGCTGAGCGCGGCGAAATCGCGACCGGCGGCCTTCAGCGCCTCGGCGTTCTTGGCGGCAAAGCCCCAGACGCGCTTGAGGAAGCGGTGCGCGCCTTCGACGCCGGCGTCGTTCCACTCCAGCGTCTGCTCGGGCGGGCTGGCGAACATCACGAACAGGCGGGCGGTGTCGGCGCCGTACTGGTTGATCAGCTCCTGCGGATCCACGCCGTTGTTCTTGGACTTGGACATGGTGCCCACGCCCTCGTAGTCCACCGCCGAGCCGTCGCTCTTGAGCTTGGCGCCGACGATCTTGCCGCTCTTCTCGTCGAAGATGTTCTCGACCTCATGCGGCCAGAAGTACTCGATGCCGCCCTTCTCGGTGCGGCGCGAGTAGATGTGGTTCAGCACCATGCCCTGCGTCAGCAGCTTGGTGAAGGGCTCGTCGAACTTCACGAGGCCCAGGTCGCGCATGACCTTGGTCCAGAAGCGCGCATACAGCAGATGCAGGATGGCGTGCTCGATGCCGCCGATGTACTGGTCCATCGCGGCGCCGGGGCGCATCCAGTAGGCCGTGCCCTCGCCGACCATGGCGTCCTGGTTCTGCGCATCGCAATAACGCATGAAGTACCAGGACGAGTCCACGAAGGTGTCCATGGTGTCGGTCTCGCGCCGGGCGGGCTTGCCGCAGGTCGGGCAGGGCACGTTCAGGAAGGCGCTGTGCTTGTTCAGCGGGTTGCCGCTGCCGTCCGGGATGCACTCCTCGGGCAGGACCACGGGCAGGTCCTTCTCGGGCACCGGCACCGCGCCGTGCTCTTCGCAGTGGATGATGGGGATGGGCGTGCCCCAGTAGCGCTGGCGGCTCACGCCCCAGTCGCGCAGGCGCCAGGTGGTCTTCTTCTCGCCCAGGCCCTTGGCGGCGACGAGTTCGGCGACCTTGTCCACGGCCTGTTTGTGATTCAGCCCGTCCAGCACGCCGGAGTTGACGCAGACGCCTTGCGACTTGTCGCCGTACCACTCGGCCCAGGTGCTGGTCGAGAAGTCCTGGCCTTCGACGGCCACGACCTGCTTGATCTCGATGCCGTACTTGTTGGCGAACGCGAAATCGCGCTCGTCATGCGCCGGCACGCCCATCACGGCGCCGTCGCCGTAGCTCATCAGCACGTAGTTGCCGACCCACACCGGCACCTGCGCGCCGGTCAGCGGGTGGGTGACCACGAGACCGGTGGGCAGCCCCTTCTTCTCCTGCGTGGCCAGCTCGGCCTCGGTCGTGCCGCCCTTCTTGCAGTCCTCGATGAAGGCGGCCAGCTCGGCATTGCCTGCAGCGGCGTGCGTGGCCAGCGGGTGCTCCGGCGCCACGGCGCAGAAGGTCACGCCCATGATGGTGTCGGCACGGGTGGTGAAGACGTAGAGCTTGCCGTCCTGGATCAGCTGGCCGTCGGCGCCCTGGATCTCATGTGGGAAGGCGAAGCGCACGCCCTGGCTCTTGCCGATCCAGTTCTCCTGCATCAGGCGCACGCGCTCGGGCCAGCCGCTGAGGTAATTCTTGTCCTCGGGATTGGCCACGGCCGAGAGCAGCTCTTCAGCGTAGTCGGTGATCTTGAGGTAGTAGCCCGGGATCTCGCGCTTCTCGACCAGCGCGCCCGAGCGCCAGCCGCGGCCGTCGATCACCTGCTCGTTGGCCAGCACGGTCTGGTCCACCGGGTCCCAGTTGACGACCTGGGTGCGGCGTTCGGCGATGCCCTTCTCCAGCATCTTCAGGAACAGCCACTGGTTCCACTTGTAGTACTCGGGCTGGCAGGTGGCGATCTCGCGCGACCAGTCGATCGCCAGGCCCATGGCCTGCATCTGCGACTTCATGTACGCGATGTTCGAGTACGTCCACTGCGCCGGCGGCACCTTGCCCTTCATGGCGGCGTTCTCGGCCGGCAGGCCGAAGGCGTCCCAGCCCATGGGCATCAGCACGTTGTAGCCCTTCATGCGCAGCTGACGCGTGAGCATGTCGTTGATCGTGTAGTTGCGCACATGGCCCATGTGCAGCTTGCCGCTGGGGTAGGGCAGCATGGAGCAGGCGTAGAACTTGGGCTTGCTCTCGTCCTCTAGAACACGGTAGGCGTCGCGTTCGTTCCAGTACTGCCGCGCGGCGGCTTCGATCTCGTTGGGGGCGTACTTGTCGTTCATGCGCCAAATTGTAGGCGCAGGGTGTGGCGCGCCCGCTTCAGGGCTTGTCGCTGCTCGGTGCTTGGGCCACGAAGGCAATGCGGTGCAGGCCGCCGTCCTGGATCCAGCCGATCAGCTCGGCCACACGGCCGTAGGGCACGGCCTGGTCGGCGCGCAGCTGCACCTCCAGCTCGGGGCGGGCCTGGCCCAGCTGCCTGATGCGGGTCTTGAATTCGTCCGGGGCAATGCGCTCGTCGCCCAGGTAGAGCTCACCCTGCGGGCTCAGCGCCACGGCGATGAACTGCGGCGTGTCCGAAGGCGTGGCGGCTTCGCTCTTGGGCAGGTCCAGGCGCAGCGAGGAGCTCATCAGCGGCGCCGTGATCATGAAGATGACCAGCAGCACCAGCATGACGTCGATCAGCGGCGTCATGTTGATCTCGCCCATGGGCTTGGGCGATTCGCGGCGTTCCAGACGACCGAAAGCCATGTCAGCCCCTCGCCCGGCGAATGCGCTGGCCGGCCCCCGAAGGGGACGCGGGCCGGCTTGGGAACAGCCAGGCGCTCGGCCCGTGGCGGGTTCTCATGATGCTGAGGGGCCCAGCCATTCGCGCAGGTCGTGCGCAAAGCCTTCCAGCTCAGCCTCGCAGGCGCCGATCAGCTTGCCGAAGACGTTGTAGGCCAGCACCGCGGGGATGGCCACGGCCAGGCCGGCGGCGGTCATCACCAGCGCCTCGCCCACCGGGCCGGCGACCTTGTCGATGGTCAGATTGCCCGCGGCGGCAATGCTCTCCAGCGCATGGTAGATGCCCCAGACCGTGCCGAAGAGGCCCACGAAGGGCGCGGTGCTGCCCACGGAGGCCAGCAGCACCTGGCCGTATTGCAGTTGCTGGACGATGCGGTGCAGGGCGTCGCGCAAGCGGCGGGTCAGCTGGGATTCCTTGTGGCCTTGCGCCGCGAGGGTCTGGGCGGCAGGGGTCTCGATGGCGGCTTGCAGCAGCGGTTCCAGCACCCCTTCGCGATCCAGCCGTGCGACGCGGTCGCGGCCCTCATCCAGCGAGGCCGCGCTCCAGAAGGCATCCATGCCCTGCGCCAGGTCCAGCCGCGCGCGACGCAGCTGCCAGCCCTTCCAGAAGATCAGCACCCAGGCACTGACGGACATGGCCAGCAGCAGCAGGGCCACCGCGCGGCCTACGTTGTCACTCTGCGACCAGAACTGGAGGAAGCCGCCCATCGTGTTCAGGCGCCCTTGGACGTCAGGCCCAGCACGTCGTCCATTCCGAAGAGGCCGGCGCCGCTGCGGGCCAGGAAGCGCGCGGCACGCAGGCTGCCCTGGGCGTAGGTCGCTCGGCTGGAGGACTTGTGCGAGATCTCGATGCGCTCGCCCGTGCCGGCGAAGAGCACGGTGTGGTCGCCGATGATGTCGCCGCCGCGCACGGTGGCGAAGCCGATGGTGGACGGGTCGCGCTCGCCGGTCACGCCTTCGCGGCCATAGATGGCGCAGGTCTTGAGGTCGCGACCCAGCGCCTCGGCCACCACTTCGCCCATCTTCAGCGCGGTGCCGCTGGGGGCATCGACCTTGTGGCGGTGGTGTGCCTCGATGATTTCGATGTCGTAGCCTTCATTGAGGGCGCGGGCGGCCATGTCCAGCAGCTTGAGCACCACGTTGACGCCCACGCTCATGTTCGGCGCCATCATGATGCCGATCTTCTGCGCGGCGGCGCCGATGCGCGCCTTCTGCGCGGGCTCGAAGCCGGTCGTGCCGATCACCATGGCGACGCCGAGTTCCTCGCACAGGGCCAGGTGGGCCAGCGTGCCCTCGGGGCGGGTGAAGTCGATCAGCACCTGGGCGCCTTGGAGGCCCTGGCGGAGGTCGTCCGTCACCCGCACGCCGCTCTCGCGACCCAGGAAGCCGCAGGCGTCCTGGCCGAGCATGGGGCTGCCCGGGCGGTCCAGGACGCCGCTCAGCTGGCAGTCCGGCGCGTTCGACACGGCTTCGATCAGCATGCGGCCCATGCGGCCGGAGGCGCCGGCAATGGCGATGCGCAGGCTCATGACTTGGGTTCCAGGGGCGGATAGCTGCGGACGGGGCCCATGGGCTCCACGGCGGCTGGTGCCGTCTTGGCGGGTGCAGGCAGCGCCTTGCGCTCGGCCTCGCTCAGGGCCAGCTTGGGCGCTTCGCCCTTGGGCTTGAAGGTGTTGATCGAGGCCACGAACTCGCGCTCGGTGGGGATGTTGTCGGGGGCGTCGATGCTCTTGAGGACGTCGCCCTCGAACCAGACCACCACATGGCGGCGCTGGGGCTCGGTGCCCTGGCGGCGGATGGTGAAGATGTAGTCCCAGCGCTCGGCATGGAAGACGTCGGTCAGCATGGGCGAGCCCAGCAGATCCTGCACCTGCGCACGCGGCATGCCCGGCTTGACGCTGGCCAGCAGTTCCTTGGTCAGCACGTTGCCCTGCACCACCTCGACGCGGTAGGGGCGCACCAGGCCCAGAACCTTGTCGCCCGTGGCAGAGGTCAGCTCGCTCAGCTTGGGGCTAAAGCTGCAGCCGCCCAGGGCCAGCAGCACCAGCGCCGCGGCGCCGGTCAGCGACCAGCCGCGGAGGCTGGCGTCGGGAGAAATGAGTCGCATGTCACTAGGGGCTTAGAAGTCGGCGGCCCAAGCTGGCTATGATCAGACCATTCTAGCGGCAGGCCCAGGGCCCGCTGATTGCACGCTGACCGCCAGCAAGACCATGAACCGCACCGACGAAATCAAGAACAGCGGCCTCAAGGCCACGCTGCCGCGCATCAAGATCCTGGAGATCTTCCAGAAGACTTCGCAGCGGCACATGACCGCCGAAGACGTCTACAAGGCTTTGCTTGTAGAGGATGCCGACATCGGCCTGGCCACCGTCTACCGGGTCCTGACTCAGTTTGAGCAGGCCGGCCTGCTCTCGCGCAACCACTTCGAGTCCGGCAAGGCCGTGTTCGAACTGAACGAGGGGCATCACCACGACCACCTGGTGTGCCTGACCTGCGGCAAGGTCGAAGAGTTCTTCGACCCGGAGATCGAGGAGCGCCAGCACAAGATCGCCCTGGACCGCGGCTTCCAGCTGCAGGAGCATTCGCTGTCGCTGTATGCGAACTGCATCAAGAAGGACTGCCCGAACAGGCGTTGACCACCCCCTGCCGGCTGCGCCCCCTTGCAGGGCGCACCGGGCCAGAGGCCCGGTCCTTCGGCAGGCATAAACGCCAAGGCGTTTATGTCCGGCCTCAGCCCCCTCAAGGGGGGCAATACCGACTGCCCGGCGGAGCCGGATCAGCGGTGTTCGCGCGGGGGCGAGCACCGGCTTCGCCGGGTGCTCTCGCTGTGGGCAAGGGCTGGTTCTTGGCATTCAGGCCCTAGCCGGCTGCCCGGCAAAGGCGGATCCTCGGGTGTCGTGCGGGCGGGGTCACGGGGCTCCCCGGAAATCGCAGACCTTGAGGGGCGCACTACGCGCTTGCCGGAGGAACGCCCGCGCAGGACTCAGGCTTCGTCCTGCAGGCCTTTTTCGATGGCGCGCTGGTGGCGTTCGACGAACTCCCGGTAGGTGTCGATGCCCCGCAGTTGCAGGATGGTGTTGCGCACGGCAGCTTCCACCAGCACGGCCAGGTTGCGGCCAGCGTCCACCGCGATCACGACCTTGCGCACCGGCATGCCCAGCACTTCTTCATACAGCGGCTCGTAGGGCAGGCGCTCGAAGTCGCGCTCCATGGTTTCCTTGCGGACCAGGTGCACGATGAGCTTGAGGCGCATCTTGCGGCGCACGGCCGTCTCGCCAAAGATGGCCTTGATGTCCAGCAGACCGATGCCACGCACCTCCAGCAGATTCATCAGCAGCTCGGGGCAGCGCCCCTCGATGGCCGTCTGCGAGATGCGGAAGAAGTCCACCGCATCGTCCGCCACCAGGCCATGGCCGCGGGAGATGAGCTCCAGACCCAGTTCGCTCTTGCCCAGGCCCGACTCGCCGGTCAGCAACACGCCCAGGCCCAGGATGTCCATGAAGACGCCATGCCGCGTCGTGCGATTGGCGCACAACTGGGCCAGGTAAGCACGGACCACGTCGATCGTATGGCCGGCGGATTCGGCGGTGACGAACAGCGGGATTTCGGCGCGGTCGCACATGGCGACCAGGCGATCCGGCGGCGTCTGATCGTCCGCCACGATGATCACGGGCGGCTCCAGGGTCACGATGCGGGCGATGCGCCGGTCCAGCACCTCACCCGAGGCTTCGCTGAGGTAGGCGACCTCGCGGCGGCCGACCAGCTGGACGCGGTAGGGGTGGATGTAGTTCAGGTAGCCGACCAGGTCGGCGGCGGACTGCGCATCGCGCACGGCGGCATCGTCGAAGCGGCGCTCCGGGTGCGCATGGCCGGCGATCCAGGCCCAGCGAAGGGTTTCGCGCAGCTCCTCGAAAAGACGGTCGGCGCTGATCGAGGTAGGTTTCATCCGGTGATCAGCCTCAGGCGACCGACTTCAGCGGTTCCCAGTCGGCGATCAGCTTGTGCAGCGTCGCGGCCTCGGCCTCGGTCTTGAGGCGCTCGCGCAGCTCGCGGTCCGAGAGCATTTCGGCGATCTCGGACAGGATTTCCAGATGGCGCTGGGTGGCGGCCTCGGGGACCAGCAGGAAGATCAGCAGGGAGACGGGCTCGTCGTCCGGCGCATCGAAGCCGATGGGCTGCTGCACGCGCAGCACGGCCGCCAGCGGGTTCTTCAGCCCCTTGATGCGGCCATGCGGGATGGCCACGCCGTGACCCAGGCCGGTGGACCCCAGGCGCTCGCGGGCGAAAAGATTGTCGGTGACCAGGGCCCGCGCGATGGAATGGTTGTTCTCGAACAGCAGGCCGGCTTGTTCGAAAACGCGCTTTTTGCTGGAGGCGTCCACATTCACCAGCACATTGCTGGCAGGCAGGATGGCGGCGAGACGGTTCATCGAGGTCACAGCGCCGATTACGGCTGGGTAGGCCTTGGGCGGGACGCTTGGTCACTAGGGTTGGAGCGCCGATTATAGAAAGCTCCTCGCCCCAGGATGCCCCGCTGCACCGAAGTGGCCCGCAAATGGGGGCGATAGCGTGATATTGAGGCGGTCCGGCAACAGGAATCACGCCTGCGAAGGGCAGCAAAAAGGCGCCCGACGGGCGCCTTGCGAACTTTGGGACAAAAGGCCCAGGAGATCAGCGAATCAGGCCGCAGGCATGTCCATGCGCTTGGCGGACTGGTGGTGGTGATCTTGGAGCTTGTCCTTGTGGCGGCAGACCTGACGGTCCAGCTTGTCCATCAATTGGTCGATGGCGGCATAAAGGTCTTCGTGAGCCTGTTCGACAAAGATGTCGCGTCCCTTGACGTGGACCGTGACTTCGGCCCTTTGCCTGCGCTCCTTCTCCTTCTGCTTCTCCACCGTGAGCAGGACGTTGATGTCAACGACCTGATCAAAGTGGCGGGTCACCCGGTCCAGCTTGGTCAGCACGTATTCGCGCAGGGCTGGCGTTACTTCAAGATGGTGGCCGCTGATAGTCAGGTTCATAAAGCCTCCTTTCACAGGGCTTGGTCGCGAGAAATCATTGATGCTCGAGAACTTCGGCGGTCGCGGCTGCGAGCCGCCATTTTTTTCAGAGGGACAGAGGTCTTGAGGGGGAAGTTGAGGCGTATTTGAGGCGTAGGCGGCAGTCAGTAGCGGAGTGGAGGAATCGTTCTTGCTGCGGCCCAGTGTGCTCCCGAAGCATGACTGTGACAAGCGTTTTACAGCGCCCTGTGCTGCCTTCATCCGGCCCAGTTTTGCGCCAGCGCAAAGCCGTGATGGAATGCGCAATTGCTCGGCGCCGGGGCCAGCGGTCGTGCCTCGGGATGCTGGACCGGGCCATCGATATCACCAGGCCTTGCGCCATAGAAAAGCTTGATGCGCCGGGAGGCGGGGCGCGATAATGCGCCGTCCCCATCACTGGAGCCTTTCTTGGACAGCAGTCATCCTCGATGACCGTCCACTCCAGCGTCCTGGCGCCCGCCTGGCCTGAGCAGGTCTGGCGGTGATGCCGGTGTCCGGAGTGAGACGGGTCGCATTCACCCCCTGCCCCGGACTTGGCCTGCTTCGCACGGCTCGTCCATCGCCCACAGCCTGTTCCCGCCGCGCGCCTGCCGGCTGGACGCCTACGCTGGAGCCCTCATGCTCAATGTCTTCACGCTGGACAACGGCCGCCTCAAGGGTGGGCTGTTCCAGGAGGAAACCGAATCTGCGGCCGATCTGGCCATGGCCCGCCCTGTCTGGGTGGATCTGGAGAACCCCACGCCCGAAGAGAAGGGCTGGATACGCGAGCGCTTCGGCCTGATCATTCCTGAGGACATCGTCGACGATGACCTCGAGGAGTCGGCCCGCTTCTATGAGGAAGACAACGGCGAGCTGCACATCCGCTCCGACTTCCTCATCGAGGACGACGAATCGGCCCGCAACGTGCGCGTCGCCTTCATCCTGCACCAGAACGTGCTGTTCTCGGTGCACAACGAAGACCTGCCGGTCTTCCGCCTGCTGCGCCTGCGCGCGCGCCGCATCCCGGCCCTGATCGAGGACGCCAAGGACGTGCTGCTCAAGCTCTATGACGCGGACGCCGAATACTCCGCCGACGTGCTGGAAGGCATTTACGACAAGCTGGAACGCATCAGCGCCCGGGTGCTCAAGAGCGATGTCAACGATGCCGAGGCCGGCGAAGTGCTGTCCGCCATCGCCCGCGAGGAAGACTTGAACGGCCGCATCCGCCGCAACGTGATGGACACGCGCCGCGCCGTCAGCTTCATGATGCGCAGCCGCATGCTCAACGCCGAGCAGTTCGAGGAGTCGCGCCAGATCCTTCGGGACATCGACTCCCTGGATTCCCACACGGCCTTCCTGTTCGACAAGATCAACTTCCTGATGGACGCCACGGTCGGCTTCATCAACATCAACCAGAACAAGATCATCAAGATCTTCTCCGTGGCCAGCGTGGCCTTGCTGCCGCCGACGCTGATTGCCAGCATCTACGGCATGAACTTCAAGCACATGCCCGAGCTGGATGCGGAATGGGGCTATCCCTTTGCCATCCTGCTGATGGTGGCCTCGGTGGCTGCGCCCTTCATTTATTTCCGTCGCAAGGGCTGGCTGCGCTGAATTGGGCAAGGCCTCCGTCGCGCTTCGCTGCAGCGCGATGCGCGACCCCTTTTTGCCCCTCGGTGAGGCTGTGCCGGATTGGCACAGTGATTCGCATTCGATGATGCGAGCTATCGCCCTGCGCGAAGCTGCAGCCTCGCGCGAGTACCGGGCTTCGCCCCGAAAGCTGTAGCTTTACGTCAGGGCAGGGGCCATGAAAAAGGGCTCCCGCAACAGCGGGAGCCCTGGACATAAAAGAAGCCGCAAGATGCCCCGGGACCAACGAGGGAGGGAGGGAGGAGGAGGAGAAGAGTCCCGGGATTTCAGCCCCAACACTGGGGAGATCTTGCGACTGAAAGCTTGTAGCTACTTTACTCGTTTGTGATTGGGCTGTGTACGCACGCCCGGCGTACTTTTCAAACCTTTGCGCAAGTTCGCAAATGATTTGACGACCGGTATCGAATTGTTGGGCCTGGAAACCAGAAGTTTTGCTACCTCTGTCCCTTGTGCCGGGTACAAGAACGACTTCCTGGGACACAGTGTGCAGCCTGGGACTTACACCAAGCTTCATGAACGCAGATTCCTGCATCAGATGCGAATTTTTGATGTCCCGAATTTCCGTTTCATGCAGAAATGCGACGCCGCCCTGTAACCCGACCGCGCGGCCAGGGCTTTCCATGTTTTTGTTCGCAGATGGGACGTTGGTGCGGGGGGCTGACGCGGCTGTCACACGGCTGCAAGCCGGTTCTGGTGCACTTGCCGTGCATTCCAGCCGTGCTGCCCGACGGCAGGCGGCCACGGCATGACGGAACACCTGCTTGCGGGGGCGCGAAGAGGCAGTTTGCGCCGCCCCGTTTAGAATGCCGCCCCTAAACCATAGGACGGACCATGCTCTACCCCGAACTCTTCAAACAACTGGAAGCCGTGCGCTGGAACATGGACACCGACATCCCCTGGGACAAGTTCGATGCCAGCCTGCTCACCGAGGACCAGGCCCAGACCATCAAGATGAACGCGATCACTGAGTGGGCGGCTTTGCCGGCCACCGAGATGTTCCTGCGCGACAACCGCGACGACAGCGACTTTTCCGCCTTCATGAGCGTCTGGTTCTTCGAAGAGCAGAAGCATTCGCTGGTGCTGATGGAGTACCTGCGCCGCTTCCGCCCGGACCTGGTGCCCAGCGAGCAGGAGCTGCACGAGATCCGCTTCGATTTCGATCCGGCCCCCGCGCTCGAGACGCTGATGCTGCACTTCTGCGGCGAGATCCGCCTGAACCACTGGTACCGCCGTGCTGCCGAATGGCACACCGAACCCGTGATCAAGGCCATCTACGAGACCCTGGCCCGCGACGAAGCCCGCCATGGCGGCGCCTACCTGCGCTACATGAAGCGCGCCATGCAGAAGTTCGGTGACGAGGCCCGCGCCGCTTTCGCGAAGGTCGGCGTGCTGATGGCCAGCGCCCGCCGCACGGCCCAGGCGCTGCACCCGACCAATCTGCACGTCAACGCCAAGCTCTTCCCGCGCGACACCATCCAGAGCCGCCTGCCGGATCCCGAGTGGCTGGAGAAGTGGCTGGACAAGCAGATCCAGTTCGACGCCGTTTGGGAAACCAAGGTGGTCGAGCGCATCCTGCACAACATGAGCCTGCTGATGGAGCGCAGCTTCGCCAGCGTGCAGGAACTGAACCGCTTCCGCAAGGAAATGGCCGGCAAGCTGGCTGCGGCAGCCGGCGGCGCCGAGCCCAGCCCGGCGGCCTGATCGCCGCGACGGTCCGAAGACCCAAGCCCAAAACAAAGCCCGCCAATCGGCGGGCTTTGCGCTTTGGGTCTTGCGAGAATCAGCTGGCTTGCTTGCGCTTGAGCACCAGCAGTTGGAAGCACAGGGCCGCCACGACGAGGCCACCGACGAAGTGGGGCGAGGCCAACTGGGTGAAAGCGGCGCCCAGGTCATTCAGCGTCAGCTGCAGCAGGCCGGTGAAGCTCTCGTGCTCAAGCTGGTGGGCGGCACCACGGCCTTCCAGGACTCCGCTGGCGTTGAACAGCGCCTTGCCCGCTCCTTCGAATTGCGCCTTCAGCAGGCGCTGGATGGTGTGGTTGGCATACAGCTCCTTCAGCACATTGGCCAGGATGATGGTGGCGCCGATCAACACCGGCACACCCCAGCGCTTGAGCCAGGCGGCGGCGGCCATCAAAGCCATGAACAGCGGCGCCAGCCACAGCGTCATCAGCACCAGGCCGAGGCTCAGCCGCAGCCAGGCCAGGAAGGCAATGCTCAGCACGCCGCTCCAGGGCACCTGCGCGAAACCCGCGAAGCCGTGGATCTTGAGCAGGGCGGCCGCGGCCATCACCGGGCCGCAGACAAGGCCCACGGCCATGGCTGCCAGCGGTACGAGCAAAGCGTGGGTCAGCACGGTGGCGCCGATGCTCTCGGCATGCGTGGCCGGCAGGGACAGCCAGAACTCGATGGAGCGGTCCTGCTGGTCGCGCCGGGACAGACCCGGCAGCTGGAACATGGACACGATCCAGCTCAGGGCAAAAACACCCGCCACGCTGCCGAGCATCGCCACCACGGCCACGGCCACGGCCGGAGGGGGAGTGCTGTCGCCATCGACGATGGGGCCTTGCAGCGGCATCAGCAGCAGGATCAGCGCCGGGGGCACCAGCATCACCAGCATCCAGCCGAGGCGGTGCTGCAACCACTCGCGCTGCATCAGGGTCAGGAATCGTTGGGCATTCATGATCAGGGCTCCTTCAGGCTTCGCGGGGCTGCAGTTCGGGCTTGCGGGTCAGGGCGACGAAGAGGTCGACCAGGCTGGGGCGGAAGCGCTGGCCCAGGGCCTGGACTTCGGCCGGCGGCTCGCCATCGAACAGCGCAGCCGAGCGACCCTGCTGGCGGTAGCGCAGCAACGGATGGGCGCTGGCGACGGTGTCGGCGGCGGCCGGGTCGTGCGCCAGGGCCACGAAGCGCGAATCCATCTCTTCCAGGCTGATGTTGAGCACCAGCTTGCCCTCGTCCAGCATCATCACGTCGGACAGCAGGCTCTCGATCTCCTCGACTTGGTGGGTGGAGATCACCACCGTGCGTTCGCCGTCACACCATTCGTCGATGAGCATCTCGTAGAAGCTCTTGCGGGAGATCACGTCCAGCCCCAGCGTGGGCTCGTCCAGGATCATCAGCCGCGTGTCGATGGCGGCCACCAGGGCCAGGTGCAGCTGGGTCACCATGCCCTTGGACAGCGCCTTGACCTTGTCGTTGAGGCTCACGCTGGTGCGCTTGAGCAGCGCCCGGGCCCGCTCGGCGGAGAACTGCGGCTGCAGCCCGCTCATCAGCGTGATCAGCTCATGCACCCGCGCCCAGCGGGGCAGCACGGCCACGTCGGGGATGTAGGACAGGCCTTTGAGCAGCTCGGTGCGCTGGGTGCGCGGATCCAGGCCCAGCACGCGCAACTCGCCTTCACCGCCCTGCAGGCCCACCATGGCCTTCATCAACGAGGTCTTGCCCGCGCCGTTGTGGCCCAGCAGACCGACCACCCGGCCCTTGGGGATCTGGAAGCTGAGGTGGTCGCAGGCGACCTTGCGGCCGTAGCGCAGGGTGAAGTCGCGTGCGCTGACCAGGGTTTCCGGTGCGTGGGTGCTTGTGTTCATTGCAGATCCTCCCATTGCAGATCGTGGGCGCCGATGCCCAGGCGCTTGAGTTTTTCTCTGAGCAGCGGCCATTCCTTGCTCAGGAACTGCTCGCGCTCGCTTTGAAGCAGACGTTGGCGGGCGCCGGGGCGCACATACATGCCCAGCCCGCGCCGGCTTTCCACCAGGCCGCTGTCGGCCAGCGACTGCAGTGCGCGGCTGACCGTCAGTGGGTTGATCAGGTATTGATTCGCCAGGAGGCGGACCGAGGGCAGGGCTTCACCCTCGGGCGGATTGCCATCCAGCAGCTGGCTGGCCAGTCGGTCGGCCAGCTGCTGGTAGATCGGCGCATTGTCATTCCAGCTGTGCATATCGCTTCAGGCCAGAAGCCTGCGGTGTGTTGCTGATGTAGCACACCATAACAATGGGCCGGGCGAGACCCTAGCGGGGGGCGACAGACTGCAGGGGAGGGGGGATGAGCTGCGTGTGCAACTGTCGGTTGTTGCGGTTCCGCCTCCAACGCAGACCAGTCTTGACTCTGTAGCCACTCCAGGCTGTCCAATGGCCGACATCCAGCACATTCCTTGATGTGCGGCCAGGCGGCCCGGCGACGGGTTCCGCCATGGCGCCTACTCATCACTTGCCATAATGGCCCCCCGATGAAGTCCCTGATCGCAGTTCTCGTCGCCTTGCTCCTGTCGCTCCAGATGTCCTGGGCGGTGGCGGCGGCCTATTGCCAGCACGAGAACACGGCGCAGGGGGCTCAGCATCTGGGCCACCACACACACGACCACAAGGACGCTCAGCAGCATGCCCCGCAGGATGCTCAGCGCGTGGGAGGCAAGCTGCTGATCGATCTCGACTGCAGCTTCTGCCACGCGGTCGTCCTGGCGACGCTGCCGGACCTGGCGGCCATGAGCGCTGCCTGGGTACCTTCCGCGGCGCCGCTGTCGATGGGCGATGCCCGTTTGAAGTCGCCGCCTGGGCGAACGCCAGACCGCCCGCAGTGGACCCGTCTCGCCTAGCCGGCGAGACGTCAGAACGCACGCCTTGTTCCGTCTCGCCGAATCCACAGGTTTCAACCGATGAGATTCGATGAGAAAACTCCTATGGCCGCTCGGGCTGGCGGCCGCATTCCTCAGCCCTGTGCCATCCTGGGCACAAACGCCACCCACTCCCCTCACCCCGCTCACGCCGCTCCCACCGCTCACGCTTGAGCAAGCCCTCGCGCAGGCCACTTCCCGAAGCCCGCTGATCGCGGCCGCACAGCGGGAGGTCGACGCCGCACAAGCGGCCTCAAGCCAGGCGGGCCTGCTGCGCAACCCGGCACTCAGCGCCACGGTCGAAGACCCGCGCCGGGAGGGCCGAACCACCACGGTGCTGCTCGACATCCCTCTGGAGCTGGGCGGCAAGCGCGCGGCCCGCATCAGCGTGGCCGAGCGTGCGCTGGCCTTGGCGTCCGCCGAGCTGGACAAGGTGCGCGCCGAGCTGCGCGCCGACGTCATCCAGGCCTTCTTCGCGGCCTGGGTGGCTCAGGAGCGCGCGCAGTTGGCCCAGGACTCGGCCGACATCGCGGGGCGTGCAGCGGCGGCCGTTGCCAAGCGCGTGGCCGCGGGCAAAGTCTCGCCCCTGGAGGCGACCCGGGCCCAGGTCGACCGCGCCAATGTGCAGCTGGAGCTGGCGGAGGCCAGGTCCGAGTTGCAGACCAGCCGTTTCGCCCTGGCCACCGTGCTCGGTGACGCGGCGCCTGCCTTTGAGGCGGTGCAGGGCGCGCTGTCGTCGCCGCCGAACCGGCCGGCCTGGCATGAGCTGGTGGCCCTGCTGGACGCCTCGCCGGCCTTGCAGACCGGTCGCCTGGAGGCCGAGCGCCGCCGCGCGCTGCTGGACCTTGAGCGCAGCAAGGCCGTGCCAGACCTCACCCTGAACCTGGGCGCCAAGCGCGACGCTGCGGCGGGACGCACGCAGGCCATCGTCGGCTTCTCCCTGCCCCTGCCGGTCTTCGATCGCAACCAGGGAGCCGTCCTGGAAGCCGCCCGCCGCGCCGAGAAGGCAGACGACGAGTGGCAGGCCGTGCGGCTGCGCCTGCTGGCCGAACTGCAGCAGGCCGCCCATCGCCTGACCGTGGCCGGCAGCTCGCTCGCCACACTGAAGGAGACCGTGCTCCCCTCAGCCCAGCAGGCCTACGACGCGGCCAGCCAGGGCTTCGAGGCCGGCAAGTTCGGCTTTCTGGAGGTCCTCGACGCCCAGCGCGCCTTGCTGCAGGCCCGGACCCGCTACCTGAGCACGCTGGCCGCCGCGCACCAGGCTGCCGCGGCCATTGACCGCATCACCGGTCGCTGATCGACCCCACAGACAAGGCATCAGGATATGAACATCACGAAGAAGCAAGGCCTCACCATGGTCGCGATCGTTGCCGCGGGTCTCGTCGCCGGCACCGCCGTCCTGTGGGGCGGCAAGACCCGGGCCCTGACGGCAGAACGAGGCGAGGGCCGCGGCCACGAAGCGCAAGACAGGCCGGCAGACCGCGAGCCGGGCGCCGCTCAGCGCAAGGAGGAAGACGGCCACGAAGAAGCTCGCCTGATTCGGCTGACGGCGGCGCAGCAAGGCAGCGCAGGGATCGCCGTCGCGGATGTCGCGCCGGCGGCGATCCAGACCGCCAGTGATTTCAACGGCGAGGTTCGCTTCAACGAGGACCGCACTGCCCACGTCGTGCCGCGCCTGGCGGGCGTGGCGGAGTCGGTGACGGCCCAGCTGGGGCAGCAGGTACGCGCAGGCCAGGTGCTCGCGGTGATGGCCAGCACTGCGCTGTCCGAGCTGCGCAGCGAGTTGCTGACGGCCCAGCGTCGCCGGGAGGCCGCCCAGGCCACCTTCGAGCGCGAGCGCAAGCTCTGGCAGGAGAAAGTCTCCGCCGAGCAGGACTACCAGCAGGCCCAAACCGCACTGCGCGAAGCCGACATTGCGCTCGACAACGCCCGCCAGAAGCTCGCGGCCATCGGGGCCTCGGGTGCCGCGAACTCCAGCATGGGCCTGAGCCGCTTCGAGCTGCGGGCACCGCTCGACGGCACGGTCGTCGAGAAGCACCTGTCGCGCGGCGAAGCCGTACGCGAAGACGCAAGCATCTTCACGATCGCCGACCTCAGCGCCGTCTGGGCCGAGTTTGCCGTGGCCCCGAAGGACCTGGCCGTGGTGCGCGTGGGCCAGAAGGTCATCGTGTCCTCCACGGCCTTTGAGGAGACGGTGCAGGGCACCATCTCCTACGTCGGCTCGCTGCTCGGCGAGCAGACGCGCACCGCACGCGCCCGCGTCACCGTGGCCAATCCGCAGGGAGCCTGGCGGCCGGGCCTCTTCGTGACGGTCCGTGTGCTGGGGGCGGCGCAGCAGGTGCCGGTGGCTGTCCCGGCGGAGGCCGTGCAGCGCATCGAGAACCAGCCCATGGTGTTCAAGGTCGTGCCTGAAGGATTCCAGGCGGTGGCCGTCAAGACGGGTCGCGCCGATGGCCGTTTCGTGGAGGTGCTGCAGGGCCTGACGGCCGGCGACAGGGTCGCGACGCGCAACGCCTTCATCCTGAAATCGGAGCTGGGCAAGGCCAGCTCCGGTCACGAGCACTGAAGGAGGCGCCATGTTTGAACGCATCATCCGCTTCTGCATCGAGCAGCGCTGGCTCGTCATGGGCGCCGTGCTGGCGATGGCGGGGCTCGGCATCTTCAGCTACACCCGCCTGCCCGTCGATGCCGTCGCCGACATCTCCAACGTGCAGGTGGTGGTCAACACGCAGGCGCCGGGCTACTCGCC
Organism: Burkholderiaceae bacterium; assembly: GCA_041913905.1. Lineage (GTDB taxonomy): Bacteria > Pseudomonadota > Gammaproteobacteria > Burkholderiales > Burkholderiaceae_C > Roseateles_B. Next base: position 50,381 of record JAYSEK010000019.1, read on the forward strand.
GCTGGAGACCGAGCAGCGCGTGACCTTTCCCATCGAGACGGTCATGGCAGGCCTGCCCGGCTTGGAGCAGACGCGCTCGCTGTCGCGGTACGGCCTCTCCCAGGTGACGATCCTCTTCAAGGACGGCACCGACCCCTACTTCGCGCGCCAGCTCGTCAACCAGCGCATGCAGGAGGTGCGGGACCGCCTGCCCGCAGGCGTGACGCCGGCCATGGGGCCCATCTCCACCGGCCTCGGTGAGATCTATCTGTGGACGGTGGAGGCTGCGCCCGAGGCGCGCAAGGCCGACGGCACGCCCTACACGCCCGCCGACCTGCGCGAGATCCAGGACTGGGTCATCAAGCCGCAGCTGCGCAACGTCGCCGGCGTCACGGAGATCAACAGCATCGGCGGCTTCGAGAAGCAGTACGTGGTCGCCCCGGAGCTTGAGCGCCTGTCCGCGCATGGCCTGACGCTGGCGGACGTGGTCAGTGCGCTGGAGAAGAACAACGCCAGCCAGGGCGCCGGCTACATCGAGCGCCAGGGCGAGCAGTACCTCGTGCGCGCACCGGGCCAGGTGCAGTCCCTCGATGACATCCGCGACATCATCGTCGGCACGGCGCAGGGCCAGCCCATCCGCATGCGCGACATCGGCGAGGTCGCCCCGGGCCGCGAGCTGCGCACCGGTGCCGCGACGGAGAACGGCAAGGAGGTCGTGCTGGGCACCGTCTTCATGCTGATGGGCGAGAACAGCCGCCAGGTCTCGCGTGCGGTGGACCGGCAGATGGCCGCCATCAACAAAACCCTGCCTGCCGGCGTGAAGGCCGTGACGGTCTACGACCGCACGACCCTGGTCGACAAGGCTGTGCGCACGGTGCAGAAGAACCTGCTCGAAGGCGCGGCCCTGGTGGTGGCCGTGCTCTTCCTCTTCCTCGGCAATCTCCGTGCGGCGCTCATCACCGCGATGGTGATCCCGCTGGCGATGCTCTTCACCTTCGCGGGCATGGTCAAGGCGGGGATCAGCGCCAACCTGATGAGCCTGGGCGCCCTGGACTTCGGCATCATCGTCGACGGCGCCGTGGTGATCGTGGAGAACTGCGTGCGACGGCTGGCGCACGCCCAGGCGCACAAGGGCCGGGCGCTGACCCGCAGCGAGCGTTTCCAGGAGGTGTTCGCCGCAGCCCGCGAGGCCCGCCGGCCGCTGCTGTACGGCCAGCTCATCATCATGGTGGTTTACATCCCCATCCTGGCGCTCACCGGGGTGGAAGGAAAGATGTTCCATCCCATGGCCTACACGGTGCTGCTGGCCCTGCTGGGGGCCCTGCTGCTGTCCGTGACCTTCGTGCCGGCGGCCGTCGCGCTGTTCATGGGCGAGCGCGTGGCGGAGCAGGAGAACGCGCTGATGCAATGGGCGGAGCGCCGCTACAAGCCCTTGCTGGAGGGCTCGATGGCCCATGCGCCGGTCGTGCTGACGGCCGCGGCCGTCCTCGTTGCCTTCTGCGGCGCGGTGATGACGCGCCTGGGCGCCGAGTTCGTGCCCAAGCTCAACGAAGGCGACTTCGCCATCCAGGCCTTGCGCATCCCCGGCACCAGCCTGACGCAGTCGGTCGAGATGCAGCGCCAGCTGGAGAAGCACCTCCAGGCGAAGATCCCCGAGATCGAGCGCATCTTCGCCCGCACCGGCACGGCGGAGATCGCGGCGGACCCCATGCCGCCCAACATCTCGGACGGCTACATCATGCTCAAGCCCACGAGCGAATGGCCCGAGCCGCGCAGGACGCGCGACGCCGTGCTGGCGGCCATTCGCGAGGAGGCGGGCAAGGTGCCGGGCAGCAGCTACGAGTTCTCCCAACCCATCCAGTTGCGCTTCAATGAGCTCCTCTCTGGCGTGCGCTCCGATGTGGCCGTCAAGGTCTTCGGCGACGACAACGCGGTGCTCCAGGACACCGCCAGCCGGATATCCCAAGTGCTGCAGACGGTACCGGGGGCGACGGAGGTGAAGGTCGAGCAAACCACCGGCCTGCCGATGCTGACGGTGGACATCGACCGTGCCAAGGCCGCGCGCTACGGCCTGAACATGGCCGATGTCCAGGACGTCGTGGCCACGGCCGTCGGCGGCCGCGAGGCCGGCACCTTCTTCCAGGGCGATCGACGCTTCAAGCTCGTGGTCCGCCTGCCGGATGGCCAGCGCGAGAACCTGGAGGCCCTGCGCCGCCTGCCCGTTCCCTTGCCCGCGGGCAAGGGGGACGGGCGCATGAGCTATGTGCCCCTGTCGGAGCTGGCGACGCTGGACGTGGCGCCGGGCCCCAACCAGGTCTCGCGCGAGAACGGCAAGCGCCGCATCGTCGTCAGCGCCAACGTCACCGGACGCGACCTCGCCTCCTTTGTCGGGGACGCCCAGGCGGCCATCGAGCAGCGGGTGCAGGTGCCGGCCGGCTACTGGACGAGGTGGGGCGGCACCTTCGAGCAGCTGCAATCGGCGACCCGGCGGCTGCAGCTGGTGGTGCCGCTGTCGCTGTTGATGGTGTTCCTGCTGCTCTTTGCCATGTTCGGCAAGCTCAAGGATGGCCTGCTGGTGTTCACCGGCATCCCCTTCGCGCTGACGGGCGGCGTGCTGGCGCTATGGATGCGCGGCATCCCGCTGTCCATCTCCGCGGCGGTCGGCTTCATCGCGCTGTCGGGGGTGGCCGTCCTCAACGGGCTCGTGATGCTGAGCTTCATCCGCTCGCTGCGTGAGGACGGCCGCAGTGTCGACGAAGCCGTGCGACAGGGCGCGCTGGCTCGCTTGCGTCCGGTGCTGATGACGGCGCTGGTGGCCTCGCTGGGTTTCGTGCCCATGGCCTTGGCGACGGGGACGGGTGCCGAGGTGCAGCGTCCGCTGGCCACGGTGGTCATTGGCGGGATCCTGTCGTCCACGGCCCTGACGCTGCTGGTGCTGCCTATCCTCTACAGGTGGTGCCATCTGGCCGACGATGCCGCGCGGCGGCCTGACCCAGGGCCGCGGTGCGATGCGGCGGGGCCCCCGCCAGCGCTCCCTGAACCCGCTCACGGCGTGCCTCATTCCTGAATGCGGCCAAGCTCGCCGCGTACGGATCCAGCGCGTCCTCCGCCCTGGCGAGGGGCAGGTCCGTCAGCGCGGCAAAGCGTGCCGGCGTGATCTGCCCCTGGTCCATCAGCTCGTCGATGAGTGCCAGCAGCGCGACGCGATGCGTTTCGATCAGCCTCGTGGCGCGCGCATGCTCGGCCTGGAGCAGCGCCTCGATCGGCGCATTGCTGTCTTCGACATCCGTGCAGAGGTTGTCTTCACTGTCGGCCGACACATCGCAGCGGCCGATGCGTGCGCCGTGGCCCAGGTGGCGCATCATGCGGGCCGCTGTTTCGGTGGCCTTGCGCAGATCGCTTTCGGCTCCACTTGAGGCCATCTCCGGCCCGAAGACCAGCAGCTCGGCGGCGCGACCTGCGAGGCTGGTGCAGATGGAGTCCTGCAGATTGCGACGGGACCAAACCTTGCGGGCGCTGTAGGCGTTGTAGCCGCCCTCGAAGCTGGCCACATGGATCTTGATTTCCTGCGGTGCGCGGCCGAAGAGCAGGGCATGGACCAGGCCATGGCCGGCCTCGTGCACGGCCAGCAGGGCGCGGAAATCGGCGTTGTGGCGCTGACGAAGGCGACTGATCTCGAAGGGCGCGGCGATGGTGTGCGACAGGCCACGGCAGCGGGCCACCAGGCCCTGTCCATTGGCGCCGAGGCGCACGCTGTCGCCGAGCTCTGCGCCGTGTTCCAGCGCCCACAGCGCCGCCTTGGCCAGACCGGATCCGAGGATGGCGTGCAGCGACGAGAACAGCGGGCGCGTGCCTTGCGCGGGGAAGACGGCGTTGGCATAGACCTGTGCGTGCAGGCTGGCCTCCAGCTCGAAACGCAGGCCGCAGCGAGCCTCGGCCTCACGGGCATAGCGGGCGCAACTGTGCGCGATCAGCTGCTCGTAGGCGCGCCGCGAGAGCGACGGATACACCACATGCTCATTGCCAAGGCGCGCCACCTGCTCGGGCTTGAAGCGCCTGTTGAGTGCCTGCTTGACGTCGATGACGCTCAATTGGCGAGTCATCTCATGAAAGATGTCGGCATCGCTGTCGCAGTCGTCCACGCTGGTGGCGAGGTCCTCGTACATCTCGTCGAGATTGCCGCAGACGAAGATGAGCAGGCGGCTGTAGTCGGTCTCCCAGCGCTGCTGTCCGTTTTCGCGGAAGGCCTGCAGGCGCTCCTGGATCTGCTCCGGCGTCCAGGCCATGATCTCCATCAGGGGCTCGTCGAGCTTGAGATTGCGCCGCAGCTCCTTGGCTTCCCAGCTGCGCAGCTTGAAGCGCAGCTGGGCATCGTCCTCCTCGGCACGTTCGGCGTCGAAGGCGGCCTCGGCGATGGAGGACTCGATGTCGCCCAGCAGCGATAGCGCGGGCGGCAGGCGGCCGTCGGAGAGCAGGGCCCAGACGTCTTGATATCGCTCGACCCGCAAGTCGCCACGCTTGCTGTCGATGGTACGGAAGCGCTGGAACTCGTCGAGCGCGAGGACGCCCGGTTCGCCCTCGCGCATACCCGACTGCGCCAGCATGCCCGAGACGCTCTGCGCGCCGCGCCAGCCGGCGCCGTTGGAGAAGCCGTCCATCTGGACTTCGACGAAGCGGTCATAGAAGCCCAGCAGTTGCGTCAGGCGGCGCACGAGTTGGGTCTTGCCGGTGCCGGTCAGGCCCCAGAGGCAGACGATGACCGGGCGCGAGACCAGCTCGGGCAGCAGGTACCAGGCGCGTATCGAGTCGATGACGCGGTCGATGATGGGGTCGATGCCAAGGAGCTCGGTCTTGAGCTGGGCGGCAATCTCTTGCAGCCTGCGTTGGTCCTGGGCGAGCTGTTCGCGCGTTGGCTCACGCGTCCAGGCGCGCGGGGCGGGGCGCAGTTCACGGGACTCATTCATCCCAATCCTTTCTTCGCAGCAGCGCCTGCAGCGCCACGCGGTCGGCGCGGCGCTGGGCTCCGCGGCTTTGGATGTGCTGACCAGCGCCGCGCATGCCACGCTGGCCGAGCGCACGCGCCACGGGGTCGCGCGCACCGGGGCTCGTCTCGAGCACCAGCGTCATGGGCTGTTTCATGCGGCGCAGGGCCTTGACCCGCCCCTCCTGGAGGGCGCGGGAACGGAGTTGTGCACTCATGGCGGTTTCCGAAAAGCAAATGCCCCGGCTCGATGGCTGCGGGGCAATGCCTGCCGCGCGGTCTGAGGCCGTATCTGGGAACAGACACGGTTCAGCCGGGGCTCGGGAACCGTGTTCAGTCGATCGTCGAGATGAACAGGGAGGACATAAGAGGGATCTCCGTCATGCGGGCGCTGTCGTGGGCGCCTTCAGCAATAGGGGCCGGATGATGCAGATCCAAGCGCGCGCAGGCAAGAAGTTTGGGCGTTTTGCGTTGTGGTGCGCCAACAGCGCGCCAAGGAGCACCGACAATTCCGCCGACCCCGGCCGATGACAGCATCATGCGTCCCACCCCTCTTGCCCACGCCCTCCACATCCGCACCCATGTCTCCCACACCGTGCGCACGGCCACCCTGCGCGACGACCTGGTGGGCTGGGTGGTGGCAGGCCGCAAGCGGCTGGTCGGTGCTCGCGGCGAGCTGGGCTTCGCGCGGGGCGACGCCTTCCTCATCCCCCGCGCCACGCAGTGGGACGTGGTCAACGAGGCGGCGCCGGGGGGCGGCTATGAAGCCCGCTTGATGAGCTTTGCGCCGGAGCTGGTCGAACGCTTCCATCAGCGATTCGGACAGTTCTCGGGCCTGGCGCCGGTGCAGGGCTGCGCCGGCACCCGCGCCGACGACGCCTTGGTGTCCACGCTGGCTCACGCCTCCTCGGCCTTGCAGGACGCTGAGTCCTCGCAGGCGGTGCAGGAGCATCGTGCCCTGGAGGTGCTGCTGCTGCTGGCCGAGCGCGGCCTGGTCTTTGCACCGCCCCATGCGCTGGGCTGGGCGGACCGCGTGCAGCGCCTGGTCGGACAGCAGCCGCAGGCCGACTGGAGCGTGGAGGCGGTGGCTCGGGCCTTCCACGTCAGTGCCAGCACGCTGCAGCGCCGCCTGGGCGAGGAGGGCAGCTCAGTGAGCCGCTGTGTGCGCGAGGTGCGACTGGAGACGGCCATGGCGCTGCTGCAGGGCTCCGAGCTGCCGGTCTCCCTCGTCGCTGCCCGTTGCGGCTATGAGTCCCACAGCCGCTTCACGGCGGCTTTCAAGCAGCGCTACGGCTATGCGCCCTCGCACCTGCGGCCTTGAGCCCCTCTGCGGCGTCGCGCACAGCAATTGACGTGGCAAGGCCAGGACTGAGAGGCGGGGCCCCGCCATCATGCGGACTCCTCACTGAATGGAGTTCCCCATGCTTAGAACCACGCTGCTGTCCAGCCTGCTGCTGGGCTGCGCCGCCTGCCTTCAGGCCGCTCCCGCTTTCGAGCTTCACAGCCCGGAGATTCGTCCCGGCGCCTTGATGGACAAGCGCTTCGAGTTCAAGGGCTTTGGCTGCGATGGCGAGAACCAATCGCCGGCGCTGGCCTGGCGCGGCGCACCGGAAGGGGCGCGCAGCTACGCTGTTACTGTCTACGATCCCGATGCCCCGACAGGTTCTGGATGGTGGCACTGGATGGTGGTCAACATCCCCGCCGACGTGCGTTCGCTGGCGGCCGACGCCGGGGCCGTGGGCGGCGCCAAGTTGCCGGCGGGGGCGTCCCAGCTGCGCATCGACTATGGCATGGCCGGCTGGGGTGGCACCTGCCCGCCGCAGGGCGACAAGCCGCATCGCTACATCTTCACGGTCTATGCGCTGAAGGTGCCGCAGCTGGACTTGCCGCCTGATGCCACCGCCGCACTGGCCGGCTACATGATCAAGGCCAACGCCCTGGGCCAGGCCAGCTTCACGGCTCGCTACGGGCGCGCCAAGCCTCGCTGAGCCTGACGCTTCGCCGGCCCGCCATCTCAGCCCTTGGCTTTCACCGCCGCCAGTTGCCGCTCCGAATCCGCCTTGCGGTCAGCGGCGACCTTCTGCGCAGCAGGCCGCTCGCCAACGAGCTTGACGTAGCTCTTCCAGTCCACGCCGTGCGCGGCCAGCAGGTCTTCGCCCAGCACGGCCTTGGTGGCCGTAGCGACCAGGGGCAGGCTGGCCCAGGCGGCGCAGTCGGCCTGGCTGAAGGTCTCGCCGCCCACGTAGGGCGCGAAGCGGGCAAGGCGCTTGAAGGCGGGAATGTTCTTGTTCAGCGTCTTGCGCACCCATTCCTGCTTGGACTCGCTCACCGTGCCGCCGAAGAAGGCCTGGGCATAGAGCTCGCGCGCCACCAGCTCCAGGTGCAGTTCGATGAAGGTGGTCAGCTCGCGCAGCTTGGCGGCGGCATAGGGCTCGGCGGGGAGCAGCGGGTGCGCCGGATAGGCCGCTTCCAGGTAGTCCAGGATGACCTGGCTCTCGCACAAGGGACCCTGCGCCGTCTTGATGAAAGGCACCTTGCCCAGCGGAGAGCAGCTCAGCACGGCTTCGTCGGAAGACCTGGTCATCACCAGCTCTTCCTGGAAGGGGATCTGCTTCTCCAGCAGGGCCAGCTTGACCTTGTTGTAGTAGTTGGACAGCGACAGGCCGCACAGTGTGATCATCGAGGTCTCCCTGAGGTGGATGGAATGCGCGGAGTCTAGGCGGACGGCGCGCCGCGGGCTGGCGCGCGTGCGACAGGCGCTCCGAGCCAGGGGTCTTTGTGAGCGCGGCGCCCCCTCAGCGGTTCACCAGCAGGATGCCCAGGGCCAGGCCGGCCATGGCGCCCATCAGCCGTCCCGAGACGGCTTCGCCGAGCAGCACGTTGCCGGCCAGCAGGCCGAACAGCGGCGTGCTCAGCGTGAAGCTGGCCAGCCGGGTGGCGGGATAGTGGCGGATCAGCCAGAACCACAGCAGGTAGCTGGCGAAGGACACGGTCACCGCCTGGAAGCCGAACAGGCCCGCGAGGCGCCAGCTCCAGTGCAGCGGCCAGGCTTCACCGGCCCAGACGGCGCCTGCGCATAGCAGGACGGCCGAGACGGCGAGCTGGTAGAACAGCGTCTTCTCTGCGCTGGCGCTGGACAGGCGAGTTGCCCGGATCGCTAGTGTGGTGCCACCCCACAGCAGCGCAGCCAGCAGGCCCAGGGCGTCGCCCAGCCACTGGCGCGGCGCGTCCGCCGCTGGCGCGCCAAAGCCCTCTGCAAAGGCAAAGGCCACCGCCCCAAAGGCCAGCAGCAGGCCCGCGCTCTGGCGCAGGTTCAGGCGTTCGGCATGGGCGATGAAGGGCATGCCCAGCGCCACCACGAAGGGCGCCAGGTAGATCCACACGACCATGCGCGCCGCCGTCGTGTACTGCATGCCGGCGTAGATGCAGGCGAACTCGGCCGCGAAGAGCCCACCCACCAGCAGGCCGCCGGGCAGGCTGCCGTCGCGCCGAAAGAGCGGGATGCCGCGCTGCCGCGCCCAGGCCCAGACCAGCAGCGCCGCCACAGCCGAGCGCAGGCCGGCCTGCCACATCGGGGTGATCTCGCTCAGCGCCGCCTTGATGGCCACCTGGCCCAGTCCCCACAGCAGGCAGCAGCCCAGCAGCGAGGTGATGGCGAAAAGGTCGAGATGGGATCGGCGTTCGGTCATGACGGGTACTGCAAGGAGCGGGAGGCGCAAGGGAGAATGAGGCCGCAGGGCCGGCGGCGGTGCACGGCGTGGGTGCATTGTGCGGGCAGGGCTGCACGAAGCTGGCGCAGGCTGGGCGAATGCCGCCACAGGCTGCGCCGCGTTGGTGCGTGAGCGGCAATATCGGCGGGCGAACGCTGGCATGCGGCTTGCGCGGAACGGCGCACCGTGGCCGAACTCGAACGCTGGAAGGAATCCTGATGCTCGCCGCTCCCTTGTCCCCACTGCCCGCCGCCGGCCTTTGCCTGCGCCTGGATGACCTCAGCGATCGCCGCATCGCCGCCTTGCTGGAAGAGCATCTGGCGGACATGCGGCGCGTATCGCCGCCGGAGAGCGTGCATGCGCTGGACCTCGCCAAGCTGAAACGGCCGGAGATCCGTTTCTGGACCGCCTGGGACGCCGCGGGCGAGCTACTGGGCTGCGGCGCACTCAAGCGCCTCAGCGGCGACCACGCCGAGATCAAGTCCATGCGCACGGCCACTGCGGCCCGCGGCCGGGGTGTGGCTCGCGCGGTGCTGAACCGCCTGCTGGACGATGCGCGCGACCAGGGGGTGCGTCGCCTGAGCCTGGAGACCGGCACCCAGCCCTTCTTCGCCCCGGCCCATGCGCTGTACCGCTCTGCGGGCTTCGAGGTCTGCGGCCCCTTCGAGGGCTATGTCGAAGACCCGTACAGCCTTTTCATGACGCGCAGCCTTTGATCATGCGCGCGCTGTGCGGCGGTGACGGGCGCTTCAGCGCCTGCCGCCACGCAGCAGCAGCAGGCCGCACAGCAGGCCGGCGGCTGCGCCCGCCAGATGGGCGAAGGGCGCGATGGGCACGTCCCAGCCGATCACCGCGCGCAGCGGCGCGCCCAGCGGCTGCTCGGACAGCAGTTTGAGCAGCAGGCCCAGGCCGATGGCCGCGCCCAGGGCGCGTTCGCGGCCCTTGCGCTGCCACAGCATCACCGCGAGCACCGCCACGCCTGCATGCAGCACGCCCGACAGCCCGCCGTAGCGGTGCAGGCCCGGCTGCAGCAGCAGGCCCAGTTGCGTCAAAGGCCAGGCGATGAACCAGGCCAGGGTCGCCCGTCCGCCGGGCTCGCTGGCCCAGCCCAGCAGCGCCAGCACCAGGCAACCCGCCAGGTTGGCCAGCAGGTGCTGCCAGCTCCAGTGCACCAGGGCACCGGTCCAGAGCCGCCAGGGTTGATGCCAGACGAGTTCGGGCTGCCAGTCGATCCGGCCGCCGGGCAGCACGCTGCTGGCGAGCAGGGCTGCCAGCAGGGCCAGCGCCGCGGCGGCGGCGCAGAGGGTGGTCCAGGCGCGCATCAGGCGGCCGCCGTTTCAGCGGGGAACACCGCCTGCCACAGCGCCAGCACGGCGGCCTGCAGCGGGGCCGTGCCCTGGGCGGCCTGCGCGGTTTCGTCCAGCGCGGTGCTCTGTTCGTCCAGGCGGGCGCGGTGCTGCAGGCGACGCAGCTCGCGGTAGGCATTGGCGGCGTTCTGCCCCACGCCCGCGGGCAGCAGGCCGGCCTCTTCGGCGCGGCGCAGCAGGGCGATGTTGCCGGCGTTGGCCAGCAGCTCGGGGTGCTGGCCGGAATGCGCGAGGATCAGGTACTGCAGCGCGAACTCGGCGTCCATCATGCCGCCCGGGCTGTGCTTGACGTCGAACAACCCCGGCTTGACCGGCCGCGCCGCGCGCACCTTCTCGCGCATGGCCTGCACCTCCTGGCGCAGGGCCAGCGGGTCGCGCGGGGCGGTCAGCACCTGGCGGCGCACGGCCTCGAAACGCTCGGCCAGGCCGGCATCGCCCGCGCAGAAGCGCGCCCGGGTGATGGCCTGATGCTCCCAGGTCCAGGCCGTGTTGCTGCCGCGGCCGACCTGGTAGTTGCCGAAGGAGCTCATGGAGGTCACCAGCAGGCCGGAGTTGCCGTTGGGGCGCAGCGCGGTGTCGATGTCGAAGAGCTCGCCCGCGGCGGTGCGCAGGGTCAGCCAGGTGATGAGCTTGCGCACGAAGGCGGCGTAGATCTCGGGGGCGTTCTCGTCGGTGTCCTGCTCGTTGTCGTAGAGGAAGACGACGTCCAGGTCGCCGCCATAGCCCAGCTCCTTGCCGCCCAGCTTGCCGTAGGCGATGACGGCGAAGCGCGGCTGCTCGCGGTGCTTTTGCTTGAGGCGCGCCCAGGCCCAGTCGATCACGCATTGCAGCGTGGCATCGGCCAGGGCCGACAGGTCATCGGCGACCTGCTCGACGGTGATCTCGCCTTCGACGTCGCGCACCAGGGTGCGGAAGACCTCGGCATGGTGGGCGCGGCGCACGCTGTCCAGCAGGGCCTCCTCGTCGGCCTCGCCGTGCTGGGCCCAGGCGTCGTGACGGGCCTGCAGGTCGGCGATGAAGGTGGCGCCGTCGAAGCGCTCGTGCAGCAGGCGGGTGTCGGCCAGCTCGTCGATCACGCCGGGGTGCTGCATCAGGTAGCGCATGGGCCAGCGGGCCAGGCCCAGCAGGCGCAGCAGGCGGCTTTGCACCGAGGGCCGCTCCACCAGCAGGGCCAGGTAGCTCTCGCGGCGCAGCAGGGGCTCCATCCAGTCGATGAAGCGCAGTGCGGCGTCCAGGCTGCATTCGCCGTCGCGCACGCCCAGGGCGGCGCGGCCGACCAGCCGGGCCAGACGCAGGCGCGACTCCTCGCGCAGGTTCTGCACCCGCGGCTGCTGGGCCCAGCGGCGCACGGCCTCGGCCAGCTCGGGCGGCAGCTTCTCCAGGAATTCGTCGGCATCCACCGGCAGGGGCGGGCCGCCGCACTGGCCCTTCTTGCAGCCGCCGGCGGACGGCGCCTGGCCGTCGTGCAGCAGGGCATCGAATTCGGTCGCCACCAGCTCGCGCACCTCGCACAGCCGGTCCAGCAGCTGGCAGGCATCGGCCGTGCAGGGCATGTCCATGGAACGGGCGATCCAGCCCAGATCCTCGTCGCAGCCGGGCAGGCAGTGGGTCTGCTGGTCGTCCAGGAACTGGATGCGGTGCTCGACGCGGCGCAGGAAGTCGTAGGCCTCGGCCAGCTTCTCCGCGGTGGCCGGTTTCATCAGGCCGCGGGCGGCCAGGCGGCCCAGGGCCTTGACGGTGGAGCGGGTGCGGATCTCCGGGAACTGGCCGCCGCGCACCACCTGCAGCAGTTGCACGATGAACTCGATCTCGCGGATGCCGCCGCGCGAGAGCTTGACGTCGTTGGCGCGCTCGGGCCGGCCGGCCGCGCGGCGCTGGGCCTCGTCGCGGATCTTGCGGTGCAGCTGGCGCAGGCCCTCGAAGACGCCGTAGTCCAGGTAGCGGCGGTAGACGAAGGGCGTCACCAGCGAGCGCAGCGCCACGGCGCGCGACGGCGGCTCGCCGGCCTCGGGCTGCTGCGGCGCGACCACCCGGCTCTTGAGCCAGGCAAAGCGCTCCCATTCGCGGCCCTGGACCAGGAAATACTCCTCCAGCATGGCCAGGCTCACCACCGGCGGGCCGGAGTTGCCGTTGGGCCGCAGCGCCAGGTCCACGCGGAAGACCTGGCCGTCCTCGGTGACGTCGCCGATCAGGGCATAGAGCCGCTTGGCCACCCCGCTGAAGTACTCATGGGCGGAGATGACGCGGGGGCCGAGCGTCTGGCCGTCGTCTTCGTAGACGTAGATCAGGTCGATGTCAGACGAGACATTGAGCTCGCGCCCGCCCAGCTTGCCCATGCCGATGACCCAGAACTCGATGGGCTCGCCGGCCTCGTTGCGCGGCTCGCCGTTGATTTCGTCCTGCTCCGCGCGGGCCTGGCGCAGTGCGGCGCACAGGGTGACCTCGGCGAGGGTGGTCATGGCCTCGGTGATGGCGGGCATGGGGGCGGCCTGCTCGATGTCGGCTACCGCCAGGCGCTCCAGCACCAGGTGGCGGCAGACCCGCAGGCTGCTGGCCAGGCTGCGTCCGCCGGCCTGAAGGCGTTCGATCAGGGCCTGCACGCTGTCCCGCCCGGGCAAACCCGCGGGCAGCAAGGGCAGCTCGGCCTCGTAGCGGCGCCTGATGCGCTGGACGAAGCGGCTGTGGGCGGCACTGGCGCCGCCGGTCTTCGTAAAACTTTGCTCCATGGCGCTCATGGCTGCGATGCCCCTGGGTAAGATGCCAGGGCATTCCACGAGCGAAGGGCTGCCATGCGCATCAGCACGCACGCCGGCCGAGGCTTCGAATCAAAACTCATGGTGTCCACTGCCGATTCCCGGCCTCTCGTGCCTCTGTCATGTCTTCGCTGATTGCCCGATCGCTAGCCGTCGTCCGTCATCCGCTGCGGTGGACGCGCCACTGCCTGCGCTGGGCGATCGTGAGCCTGCTGCTGCTGAGCACCTTGCTGCTGGCGGCCTGGCTCACGCTTCACTGGGCGATTCTGCCGCAGCTGGATCGCTGGCGTGAGCCGCTGGAGCAACAGGCCTCAAAAGCCCTGGGGTTGAAGACGCAGATCGGCCGCCTCGAGGCCGAACCCGGCGCCTGGCTGCCGGCCCTGACCCTGCACGACCTGCGGCTCAGCGACGCCCAGGGCCGCACGGCCCTGCGTCTGCCCGAGGTCAAGGCGGTGCTGTCGCTGCGCTCGCTGTATGCGCTGGAGGTCCGCTTCGCGCAGCTGCTGATCAGCAAGCCCGAGCTGGAGTTGCGCCGGGACAGGAACGGCCGCATCTTCGTCGCGGGCCTGGACATCGCCGAGGGGGAGCGCGCCGCCGACGGCGCCGAGCTGGCCGACTGGTTCTTCTCCCAGCCCGAGTTCGTGATCCGCCAGGGGCGCATCCGCTGGGTGGACGAAAAGCGCCAGGCCCCGCCGCTGGAGCTCAGCGGCCTGGACCTGGTGATGCGCAATGGCCTGCTGCGCCACGACTTGCGTCTGGATGCCACCCCGCCGGCCGCCTGGGGTCAGGCCTTGAGTCTGCGCGGGCGCTTCAGCCAGGGTCTGCTGCGCCGGCCCAGCGATTTTCAACGCTGGAGCGGCGAGCTCTTTGCCGACCTGCCCCGGGCCGATGTGCGCGAGCTGCGCCGCTACCTGGACCTGCCCTTCGAGCTGTCCGAGGGCGACGGCGCGCTGCGCGCCTGGGCCGAGATTCGCGAAGGCCGGCCCCAGGCCCTGACCCTGGACATGGCCCTGCGCTCGGTGCGCATGCGCCTGTCGCCGCGTGTGGACGTGCTGGACCTGGGCGGCATTGCCGGGCGCCTGGAGCTGCGCCGCAGCGGCCAGCAGCTGACCCTGGCCGCCAAGCAGCTGGGATTCGAGCTGGACGACCGGCTGGTCTGGCCGCGCAGCGACTGGTCGCTCAGCGTGAGCGAAGAGCCGGCCGGTCCCCACGACGCAGCGAAAGACGCGACGCCGGACGTGACCCGCGGGCCGGTGCCGGGCCGCATCGTCGGCGGCGAACTCAAGGCCCAGCGCCTGGACCTGGATCTGCTGGCCCGCATCGCCACCAAGCTCCCGCTGGGCGAGCAGCTGCGCCGGCTGATCGACGACATCGGCCCCCAGGGCCAGCTGCTTGAACTCAACGCCGGCTGGGAGGGCAGCCTGGATGCGCCCCGGCGCTACCGGGCCCGCGGCCAGCTGCAGCAGTTCAGCATGCAGGCTCAGGCGGGGGCCGATGCCCTGCACGTCGGCCGCCCGGGGCTGGATGGCGCCAGCCTGCGCTTCGAGGCCACCGAGCGCGGCGGCCAGGCCCAGCTGCACATCGCGGACGGATCGGTGGAGTTCCCGGGCGTCTTCGAGGTGCCGCGCATCCCCATCCAGCGCCTGTCCGCCCAGCTGGACTGGCGTATCGAGCCGCGTCCGCAAGGGCTGCCGCTGGTCGAGCTGAGGGCCAGCGAGGTCAGCGTGGCCAACTCGGACCTGCTGGGCGAGCTGGAGGCCACCTGGCGAACCGGCGCCGGCGAGGGCGTCGGGCGCGGCGGCCGCCTGCCGGGCCTGCTGGAGCTCAACGGACGCTTGTCTGAAGCCCAGGCGGCGGCGGTCTGGCGCTATCTGCCTCTGGGCGTGGGCGAGCAGGCCCGCCACTACGTGCGCGATGCCGTGCTGGACGGCACGGCCAGCAACGTGCAATTCCGCAGCCGTGGCGATCTCTGGGACTTCCCCTATGACCGCAGCAAGGACGGCCAGTTCCGCATCAGCGCGCAGGCCCGGGACGTGCTTTTGGCCTATGTGCCCAGCCGCGCGGCGCGCGATGGTGCGGCGGCTTACGAGTCACCCTGGCCCGTGATGGAGCGGGTGCAGGCCGAGCTGCTGTTCGACCGCGGCAGCATGAGCATCCGCAACGGCCGGGCGCAGGTGCTGGGCTATGAGTTGAGCGGCGTCCATGGGGGCATCCGCGATTTGATCCATCACCAGGTGCTTGAGCTCGAAGGCAGCGGGCGGGGGCCGGTCTCCGAGCTGATCCGCTTCGTCAATGCCTCGCCGGTGAGCGGGTGGACGGGCAACGCCCTGGCCACCGCCACCAGCAACGGCAATGCCGGACTCAAGCTGAGCCTGCAGATGCCGCTGGACCGCGTCGAGGCCACCCAGGTCAAAGGAAGCGTGCAGCTGCAGGGCAATGACCTGCGCCTGCGGCCCGATGTGCCCTTGCTGGGCGCGGCACGGGCGCGGGTCGACTTCGACCAGAAGGGGCTGCAGATCATCGGCGGACAGGCCCAGGTGCTGGGCGGCGATGCCAGCTTCGAAGGCGGCAGCCAGAAAGACGGCAGCCTGCGCTTCACGGGTCAGGGCATGGCCTCGGCCGAAGGGCTGCGTCGCGCGGGCGAGATAGGCCTGCTGAGCCGGCTGGGGAGCTTCATGAGCGGCCAGGCCGCCTACCGGCTGCAGCTGGGCGTGCGCAGCGGCTGCACTGAAATCTCGGTTCAGTCCTCGCTGCAGGGTCTGGCGGTGGACCTGCCGGCGCCGCTGCGCAAGGACGCCGAATCCAGCCTGCCGCTGCTCTACCAGACCCAGCTGATCGGGCCTCAGCGCGACGAATTGCGTCTGGAACTGGGCACCCTGCTTCGGGCGCAGTACCAGCGCGAGCTCAGCGAGGCCGAGGCGCCTCGGGTGTTGCGTGGCGCCATCGTGGTCGACGACAGGCTGCCCGCGCTGCCGGACAGCGGCGTGCTCTTCCAGGCCCGTCTGGGCCGCGTGCTGGCCGACCCCTGGCTGGCCGCCGAATCGCAGCTGATGGGCCCCATGGGCGCCGGCAGCGCCGGGCCCGCCGACGGCGGCTACGGGCCCACACGCATCCAGCTGCAGGCCCAGCAGCTGATGGTGGGCGGGCGTGCCATCAACAAGTTCAGCGCCAACCTCAGCCGCGCCGATGCCTGGTCCTGGCGCGGCGCGCTGGAATCGGAGCAGCTGGCCGGACAGGTCGACTGGCGGGACAGCGCCGCGCCCCAGGGCGGGCGGCTCTTCGCGAGGCTGAGCCGGCTGTCGCTGCCCAAGAGCGAGGCCGACTCCGTCAGCCAGCTGCTGGACAGGCCCGACACCCAGGTGCCGGCACTGGACGTGGTGGTGGAGGATTTCGAGCTGCGCGGCAAGCGCCTGGGAAGGCTGGAGATCGAGGCGCAGCTGCAGGGGCCGCGCCTGCCTGGCGGACGGGAGTGGCGGCTCAACCGCCTGCAGCTCAAGAGCCCGGATGCCACGCTGAGTGCGACCGGCCAGTGGAAGGCAGAGGCCGGCCAGACCCAGCGCCGCACGCAGCTGGACTGGCAGCTGGACGTGGCCGATGCCGGCAAGCTGCTGGAGCGCCTGGGGCAGGGTCAGGTCTTGCGCAACGGACGAGGCAAGCTGCACGGCCAGCTCGGCTGGCAGGGTTCGCCGCTGTCGCCCGATTACGCCAGCATGGCCGGCCGGCTCAATGTGGCGCTGGATGCGGGCCAGTTCCTCAAGGCCGAGCCCGGCGTCGGCCGGCTGCTGGGCGTGCTGAGCCTGCAGAGCCTGCCGCGCCGCCTGCTGCTGGACTTCCGCGACGTCTTCGCCGAGGGATTTGCCTTCGACAACTTCGAGGGCGACGTGCGCATCGAGCGCGGTCTGGCCCGCAGCGAGAATCTGCGCATGCGTGGTGTGCAGGCCCTGGTGTTGATGGACGGCATGGCCGACCTTGCACGCGAGACCCAGGATCTGCGCGTGCTGGTCGTGCCGCAGGTCAACGCGGGAGGCGCCTCGCTGGCCTATGCCGCGATCAACCCGGCCATCGGCCTGGGCACCTTCCTGGCCCAGCTGCTGCTGCGCAAGCCCATGGCGGCGGCCGGCACCAGCGAGTTCCACGTGACCGGAACCTGGGAATCGCCCAAGGTCGAGGAAGTGCCGCACAAAGGCGGTGTGCCCGATGATGCCGCCAGCCAGCCCGCTTCCGCGGCGTCAGCCCCGTCCCGTCCTGTCAGCCCCTGAGGAGCGCTTGATGAAGATCGCCGCCATCCAGATGGTGTCCACCCCCGATCCGGCCCGCAACCTGGCGCGGGCCTGCGAGCTGATGGCGCAGGCTGCAGCCGATGGCGCCGAGGCCGTGGCCCTGCCCGAGTACTTCTGCCTGATGGGACTGCAGGACCGCGACAAGCTCGCCATCGCCGAGCGCGACCTGGCCCAGCACCCCGATGCCGCCGCGCCGCTGCAGCGCGCCCTCGCGCAAACCGCCCGCGAACTGGGCGTGTGGGTGCTGGGTGGCACGCTGCCCATCGCCTGTGAAGGCGATGCGGCCGGGCAGCGCGTGCGCAACAGCGTCTGCGTCTACGCGCCCGACGGCCAGCGCGCGGCACGCTACGACAAGATCCACCTGTTCCGCTTCAACAACGGCCGCGAGGCCTATGACGAGGGCCAGGTGCTGGAACGCGGCGGGCGGCCCGTGGTCGTGGACCTCCGGGCCCGTGACGGGCGTGTCTGGCGCACGGGCCTGTCCGTTTGCTATGACCTGCGCTTCCCCGAGCTGTTCCGCGCCATGAGCTTCATGCCGGGGCAGCCGCCTTGCGATCTGATCGCCGTACCCGCGGCCTTCACCTACACCACGGGCGAGGCGCACTGGGAGCTGCTCCTGCGCGCCCGCGCGGTCGAGAACCAGGCCTATGTGGTGGCTCCGGCGCAGGGTGGCAAGCACGAGAACGGGCGCCGGACCTGGGGGCACAGCATGATCATCGACCCCTGGGGCCAGGTGCTGGCCTGCCAGGGCGAAGGCGAGGGCGTGGTGATGGCCGAGCTGGACGGCGATCGCCTGGCCGCCGTGCGCACGCAGCTGCCTGCGCTGCAGCATCGCCTGCTCTGAGGGCGGCGGGGGCGGTATTTGCCGGCCCGGACCGTGTCCGCTGGGCGGCGCTGGCCGGTGCTGGCCGGTGCTGGCCTTTTCGGCCTCTTTTCGTGCCTTCGCCTGCGGCGGGATCCCGCACAGTGGACGCCTGGAGACTGCCCATGATGCGCCCCGTCCTGCCCTTTCTTGCCGCGCCAGCCGCTGCCCTCGTGGTTCTGCTGAGCGCCTGCGGCACGCCCGCCGAGCCTACGCACATGCGCCTGGGTGCCGCCGAGCAGCTGCAGCTGCGCAGCTGGATTCCCGACGGGCTGAAGGGCCAGATTCGACTGGGGCAGGTCGGCGGCGGCGCAGAGACCTGGCGCTACTGGGGCTCCAGGATCAGCGACGAAAGCCTGCGCATCGCCATCGATGAATCCCTGCGCGGCGTCGGGCTGGCCGCCGTGATGCCCGAAGGGGGGCGTTATGAGCTGCAGGCGCAGCTGCTGAAGCTGCAGCAGCCCAAGGTCGCGGTCGATGTGACGGTGGCGCTCTACATCCGCTACCGGCTGGTGGAGCGCGCCAGCGGCAAGCTCGTGTATGAACGCCAGATGCGCCTGGTCCACACCACGCCGCTGGACGCCGCCTGGCTGGACATGAATGAGCGCCTGCGCCTGGCCAATGAGGCGGCCCTGCAGCAGTCGCTCAATGCCCTGGTGCGCGAGCTGATCGAGCTGCGCCTGGGCTGATGCGCCGCGGGACAATGAGAGCGCCACCTGCGTGGCCTGCCCTTTGGAGTCCGCCATGTCTGCCCTTGCCGACGACGATCACCCGCTGCTGATGATCACGACCCTGCCCAGCCGCGAGAGCGCGCAGGCCCTGGCGCGCGAGGTGGTGCAGCGACGCCTGGCGGCCTGCGTCCAGATCCAGGCCATCGACAGCGTCTACCGCTGGCAGGGCGCGGTCTGCGAGGAGCCCGAATGGCGTCTGCTCTTCAAGACCACGCAGGTGCGGCAGGCCGCACTCGCGGCGCTGATCGCCGACCTGCATCCCTATGACCTGCCGGCCCTGCTGAGCGTGCCGGTCCAATGGGCCGAGCCGGGCTTCGCGGCCTGGATTGCCGATGCCGTGCGGGATCCGCAAGGTTGAAGCCCGCGCGCGTCAGTCGGCTTGCGAGGAGGTCCGCCCCAGCGCCCGATGCGCCAGCAGGCCCAGCCCCGCACCCAGGCATTGGGCGAGGACAAAGCCCGGCACGCTGGCCGGCGCGATGCCCGCGAAGCTGTCGCTGAACATGCGCCCCCAGGCGGCGGCCGGGTTGGCAAATGAGGTCGAGGCGGTGAACCAGTAGGCCGCACCAATGTAGGCCGCCACCAGGCCGGATGCCCGGCCGGCCGGCGCGCGCAGGATGACGAGCAGCAGGCCGGCCGTGGCCACCGTTTCCGCGATCCATTGGCCGATGCCGCCGCGCACGTGGCCGGACAGCTGCAGCAGCGGCAGCTCGAACATGGCGTGCGCCAGCCAGGCGCCCAGCACGGCACCCAGCATCTGGGCCGCGATGTAGGGCAGCAGGCGCGCCCGGGGCAGCGCGCCTTGCCAGGCCATCACCGCGCTGACCGCCGGGTTGAAGTGCGCACCGCTGAGCGGGCCGAAGACTTCGATCAGCACGTACAGGCCGAAGACCGTGGCGAGGGTGTTGGCCAGCAGCGCAAGGGCGGGCTGGCCGCCGGCCAGGCGCTCGGCCATCACGCCGGAACCGATCACGATGGTCAGTAGGCCGGCGCTGCCGATCAGCTCGGCCAGGAGAGGACGAAGGGCGCGCATGCTCAGCTCGCGGCGATCTGGTTCAGCGCCTGCTGCAGCTCGGCGCGGCTCAGCTGCTCCAGTGGCAATTGCAGCAACTGCAGCATGCGGTAGCCGATGGCCTGGCGCGTGAGCTCGAAGGCGCGGCGCTTGCCGGCGTCACCCCCTTCGGCATTCGAGGGATCGGGATAGCCCCAGTGCACCTTCAGAGGTGCCAGCCCCTCGCCGCCGAAGAAGACCGGGCAGGCCTCGGCTGCGGCGCTGTCGCAGACGGTGATGACCAGGCTGAGCGGTGGCGCGTCGGACCGACTGAATTCGTCCCAGCTCTTGCTGCGGTAGCCGCTGGTGTCCACGCCGGCCTGCTGCAGCGCTTCCAATGCGAAAGGGTTGATGCGGCCGCTGGGCGCGCTCCCCGCGCTGTGGGCCTGGACGTTGCGATCGAGCCGGCGCGCCCAGTGATTGAGCATGGCCTCCGCCAGCACGCTGCGGGCCGAGTTGTGGGTGCAAAGAATGAGGACGTGAAAGGACATGGTGTGGGGGAGTCGGTCAGGCGATGCAGGAGGTGCCGGCCGCGCGCCATGCTGGGCGCGGCCGGCACCACGGGAGTCTCAGCAGCAGCTGCTCTTTGCCGCAGAGGACGAGGTGTCGCGGCTGCCGGCCGGGCAGCAGGCTGCGGCCGGCTGGGTGGCGCTCGCGGTCTCCCGATAGACCGGGATCTGCGCCAGTGTGTGGAAATGCTCCCAGGCGACGCCTTGCGGATCGGTGACCCAGTGCTTCTCGCTTTGCGCATAGCAGCAGCTGGTCGCGCCTTCATCGAAGACCTTGAGTTCCGCAGCGCTGGCGCGCGCCTTCAGTTCGGCCAGCTCGTCGGCGTCATCGGTCTGGAAGCCCAGATGATCCACACCGGGCTGGCTGCCGCGCGTGGAGATGGCGAAGTTCAGCCGGGGATCCTCCAGCATCCATTTGGCGTAGTCGGACTCCAGACGAGCCGGCTCCGCCGCGAAGAGCCTGGAGTAGAAGGCCACGCTCTGGGCGAGGTCGGCGACATGGACGTGGACATGGAATCGCTTCATGACACAACCCTTTCGTTCAGCACTTGCAGGAGGGGGGATTGGCCGCCGGCAGACAGGGCTGCCCCTGGCAGCAGTTGGCGGTGAGATAGGCCAGCACCGCATTCATCTGCTCGTAAGAAGCCCGGTAGAGCAGGTTGCGCCCCTGGCGCTCCTGGCTCACCAGGCCGGCATTCATCAGTTCCTTGAGATGGAAGGACAGCGTGGCCGCCGGCACGGCCAGATGCTCCGCCATGGTGCCGGGCGTGATGCCCTGCGGGCCGACCACCACCAGGGCGCGGAACACCTGCAGGCGCAGCTCGTGGGCCAGGGCGGCAAGGGCGCGGATGACGTCTTTTTCTTCCATGATTCCAATGTAATCGAATAATAGAAATGATGCAAGTGGCAAGCGGAAAACGGCGACGGGGATGTCGAAGCGACTGGCGACGTCTTGCTCGCCCGAGCATCGGCTCTCGGACTCAGGCGGCACGGCCGGGCCCTTGGGCCGTGATTCGCAAGCCCGGCGGGGGCTGCTGCGCCAGGGAACTCGGTAGGGAGTCCTTTGGCGTGCGTTGATCGCCCAACTGGTTGGGCAGTGGTTCTCTAGATGTTTCCAATCATTTCAGAGGCGACCTGTAAACCCTTACAGGTCAAGCCCATGATCCTGAGCTGGTCCGCCGTTTCTAGGTGAATGCCCCAGGCGGACAAAGGCCGCGTGCCGCATAGCCTTCGCTCCGCTTTGCGTGATGACCGGCCGCACGGGCCACCCAGTTTTGACGCAGTTGTCGAGCAATCTGGATCGCTGCATGCGGTCGGCGCGCAAGGTTTTCAACATCAACCTAGCAAGGAGACCCCATGAACGAAATCACCAGCGCTCTGCAGCAAGTCGAACAGTGGATGCAAGACGAGTCGTCTGCCAACCCGGCCGGCCCGCTGTTCTCCAGCGGCGTCTACAGCGAAGCCGAAATCGCTGGCGACGTGTCGCGCGAGACCCGCGCTGGCTGCTCGAGCTGCTCGGGCTCGCGCACCATCATGTGCTGCTGATTCGCTGAAGTCCCGGTGCCGTCGGCCGCTCGGTCGACGGCGCTGGTGCCCCGCCGCCCTGGCGGGGCGTTTCAGCCAGCCGGGCGCTTGACCGCAGGCTGGCCTCCCGCTACGAAATGCCGTTCATGCAGCCCCAGTCCCCGCATTCCCCCGAGCCCGCCACCCCCGATTTCGTGCCCTGCCTGGCCTGCTGGATTGACCCGGCCATCGAGCGGCTCCGCCAGGCGTTGAGCCAGACACCAGGTCTAGGCGCACAAGAGCAGGAGCACATCGCTAACGCATTATGTCAGCATCTTGAGCAGCAGCTGCATGCCAAGCTGGCGCGGGTGTTGGTCATGGACATCAACGCGGCGCGCGTGCAGGGCCGGCTCAAGGCCGAGAGCCCGCAGGCACGCTGGCAGGAATACATGGCGCTGGCCGCCACCCCGCAGCACTGGGAAGCGCTGGGAGCGCAGTATCCCAGCCTGCTGAGCCGGGTGCAGTGGATCGTGGACCACAAGGTCGAGTTCGTGGCTCGTCTCGCCCGGCATTTCGCGCAGGACCGCAGCGCGCTGAGCACCCTGCTGGGCCGCGCGCCCGGTGGCCTGCTGGCGCTGGAGCTGGCCAAGGGCGACAGCCACCAAGGCGGCGCTGGCGTGGCCCTGTTGCGCCTGGAAGGCGGCACGGTGGTCTACAAGCCCCGTCCTCTGGACACCGATCGGGCGCTGGCGGCCTTCCTCGATCAGATCCTGGCCGGGCAGCCGGCCGGCCAGCGGGTGCGCGTGCCCGAGGCCATCGACTGCGGCGACCATGGCTGGAGCGAGTTCATCGAACATCGCCACGCCCGCGATGAACAGGAGCTGCGGCAGTTCTACCGCCACATGGGCCACTGGCTGGCCATCATGCGCCTGCTCGGGGGCACCGACTTCCATGGCGAGAACGTCATCGCGCAAGGCGGCGTTCCCATCATCGTCGACTGCGAAACGCTGTTCTGCCCTCGCACCGAGCTCAAGCCCTCCGGTTTCGGCAATGCCGTCGACAAGGCGGACGAAGCCATGTTCGCCTCGCTGATGAAAACCGGCCTGCTGCCCGGTCGCGGCGCTTCGTTGGGCTGGCGCGGGGTCGACAACTCCGGCATGGGCAACATCCGCCAGCAGCAGCCCAAGATCAGCATTCCCACTCTGGTGGATGCGGGTCTGGACACCGTGCGCATCGGCCAGACCCTGGTCGAGGTGGAGATCGCCAAGAACCATCCCTGCGAGACGCCCTCTCTGGAGCGCTACTGGGGGCAGGTGCTGGAGGGCTATGACGAGCTCACCGCCCAGCTGCTGGCCCTGCACGCCCGAGGCGCGCTGGCGCCGCTGCTGCAGCCTTTCAAGCCTTGCCACATCCGCCTGGTGCCGCGCGCGACCGAGGTCTATGCCGAGCTGATCCGCATGCTCTGGCACCCCATCTCCTTGGCCGACGAGGCGCAGGCCCGCCAGCGTGCCGCCGGCCTGCTGGCGCGTGCCGCCGCGCTCATCTCCACCACGCCCTCGGACCCCGTCGTCATCCAGGCCGAGATCGACGACATGCTGCGTGGCGACGTGCCCTACTTCCACACCACGGCCGGGCATGGCCGCATGGCGGGCCCCGGCGGCACGCACTGGCTGCCCGAGTGCGATCTGGTCGAGCAATGCCTCAAGGACTGGAGCGAGTCCGACCAGGGCCTGGACCGCGACATCATCAAGGCCTCCCTGCTGAGTGCCTACCTCAACGACGGCTGGATGCCCACGGAGAAGTCCTACCGGGTCGACACGCCGGAAGTCGACGATCTGGAAGCGCGCCGCCGGAGCTGGGCGCAGCGCCTGCTGCAGCCCTTCTTGCAGACCTGCATCTGGGGCCAGGACGGCACCGCCACCTGGATCTCGCCGACCCTCGGCGCCACGGGCTGGGGCATCCAGGCCATCGACCAGAACCTCTACGGCGGCAACGCCGGCGTGGCCCTGCTGCTGGCGGCCTACCAGCGCGAGGTGGCCCAGGGCCGGGCGCTGCCGCTGGAGGGCGTCGACCAGCTCTTGAAGGCGGTGATCGCCACCATGAAGCTGGGCCTGTACCGCCAGGTCGAGCTGCAGCGCTCGGCCGGCAAGGTGCGGCCGCACCAGCCGGGAGGCTATCTGGGCATCGGCTCGCAGATCTGGGGCTGGCTGCTGCTGGAGGCGCTGGGTGCCATCGGCGCCGAGGCCGTCGAGTGCGCAGCGCTGACGGCGGAGTACATGCAGGGCTCGTTGGAGGCCGACCAGACCTACGACCTGCTGGCCGGCGCCGCCGGCGCCATCCCGGGCCTGCTGCTGCTGTACCAGCGTACCCGGCAGGCGGCCCATCTGGACCTGGCCAAGGCAGCCGGCGACCACCTGCTGAAGGCCGCGAAGCGCGAGGACGGCCGCGCCTGCTGGCCGACCGCCGCTGCGCCGGAGGGCATGGGCGGATTCGGTCATGGCGCGGCAGGCATCGGCTGGGCCCTGCTGCGTCTTCACCAGGCTTGCGGTGAAGAGCGCTATCTGCAGGGGGCCCGGGAGGCCATTGCCTTCGAGGAGTCCCTGTTCGACGAGGCCGACCAGAACTGGCGCGACCTGCGGCACCTGGACGGGGTGAACTGCTCCAACGCCTGGTGCCACGGCTCGGTGGGCAATGGGCTGGCCTATCTCGACTTCAGCGGGCTGATCGGCGAGGACCACGCCCGCCGGCGCGTGCGCCAGGCGGCGGGGGCGGCCTTCCGCTTCGGCCTGGGATGGAACCACTGCGCCTGCCATGGGGATGCCAGTGCGCTGGAGCTGCTGCAGGAAGCGGCCGATCGCGAGCTCGCACCCGCGGGCGTGAGTCGCGAAACCGAGCTGGCTCGGCTGCTGGCCAGCCTGGACCGGCACGGCAGCCGCTGCGGCATCACCAACGACGTCTTCTCGCCCTCGCTGATGACAGGCCCCGGCGGGATTGCCTACCAGCTGCTGCGGGCCCATCCCGAGGCACGGCTGCCGTCCTTCGTCCGGCCATGAACAAGAGCCAGGGCGCGCAGGCGGCCGAACAGGCGCAGGCGAAGCAGGTGGGGGAGGGCGGTGCCCCGGGCGATGGCGACGTCTTCATCGCCACCGACAACCCCTACTGGGAGCTGGGCAGCGCCGACACCTCCTTGACCAGCGTGCGGGCCTTCTTCCAGCGCGTCGCCCGTGCCGCGCCGCCGGTGCTCGCGCTGATGCGGCGTGTGGGCGGTCCGGCCGTGCTCGGCGTGATGGCCTGCCAGCTGCTGGCGGGCGTCTTGTGGGCCTACACGCTGGTGCTGGGCGGGCGCCTGATCCAGGCCATGCTGGACGCGCATTCGCAGGCTCACGCGCTGAGCCAGGGGCTGGCGCCGCATGCCGGCATGGCCCTGGGCCTGGGGCTGGCATTTCTGGGCAAGCTGGCGCTGGATGCGCTGGCCGAGGTGCTCAAGGCCCGGCTCAGCCCGGCCTTGATCGCCATGGCGGAGCAGGACTTCGTCGATGCCTGCCTGCGCGCGCCGCTGCGGCGTTTTGATGATCCGGACTTCGTGGACCGCATGCACCGGGCGCGGGACCGCGGCCTGCACTATGTCGAAAGCATCGTCGACCAGGTGGTGGCGCTGTCATCCGCATTCATGGGGCTGGCCTCCGGCGCCTTGGCGTTGCTGGTGCTGCATCCCGCCTTGCTGCCGGTGCTGCTGCTGTGCCTGGTGCCGCAGGCCTGGACGGCCATTCGCGCCCTGCTGCGCGTGCAGAGCCACTGGGACCAGAGCATGGCCTTGTCCCGTCAGGCCTGGATGCTGCAGGACCTGGCCAGCCAGCCCGAGCCGGCGGCCGAGCTGCGTGCGCTGCAGATGGAGTCGCTGCTCAGCACCCGGCATGAGCGCGTGGCGCAGGCCCTGCGGACCAGCCTGGAGCGGCTGAAGGCCAGTGTGGCCCGGACGCGCGCCTTTGGCGCGGTCCTGAGCGGCGTGGCGCAGGCCCTGGCCTACCTCTGGCTGCTCGTGCTGGTGGATCGCGGCACGCTGGCGCCAGCGCTGGCGGGCGCGGCGGCCATGAGCATGCGCACCAGCCTGGATGCGGTGAAGCATCTGGTCCATGCGCTGGACCAGATGATGGAAAAGGCGCTGTATCTGGACGACTATTTCGTCTTCGTCCAGCAGCCGCCGGCCGCGCCTGGGCAGGCAGACGCGACCGAGCCGCCGGTGCAGCCGCGGGCCGACGCAAGCGAACCGGCGGCGATGCCGCTGCAGGCGCCGCAGCGCATCAGCCTGAAGGGCGTGGGCTTTGCCTATGCGGGCGCCAGGGACCGCCAGGTCCTGCACGACATCCATCTGGAGCTGGAACGCGGCACGACCATCGCCCTGGTGGGCGAGAACGGCTCGGGCAAATCCACGCTGGCCAAGCTGCTGGCGGGCTTGTACGAACCCAGCAGCGGCAGCGTGTGCTGGGACGGCGTCGACTGCCGGATGCTGGACGCGCGGCAGCGCCTGGCCCATACGCTGATCGTCCCGCAGCACCCCTTGCGCTGGCCCTACAGCGCCGAGCAGAACGTGCGGCTCGGCCGTGTCGATGCGGCTGGCGGCGGCGACGATGCGAGGCGCTTCATGGCCGCGGTGCGCGAGTCGCAGGCGGACGAGGTGGCCGCCCAGTTGCCGCAAGGCTGGAAGACCATGCTCAACCGGCTGTTCAAGGGCGGCATCGAGCTGTCCTCCGGCCAATGGCAACGCCTGGCGGTGGCCCGCGGGCTCTACCGGGATGCGGCCCTGACCATCTGGGACGAACCAACCGCGCCGCTGGATGCCAAGGCCGAAGCCGCGGTCTTCTCCAGCCTGGCCAAGCTGCGCCGCGAGCGCACCGTGGTGCTGATCACCCACCGGCTGGCGAGCGCCCAGTCGGCCGACCGGATCTACTTCATGCGCGCCGGCCGCATCGTCGAGTCCGGCACCCACCAGGAGCTGCTGGCGCTGGGCGGCGGCTATGCGCAGCTGTATGAACTGCAGGCGAGGCTGGCGGAAGGCGTGGGGGCGCCGGTGTCGGTGGCTGAGCGGGTGGCGGCGTGAGGCACAAAGTATTCGACCAGGGCGCATATCCCAGTGACCTAGACTCATCGACCTCGATGGTGGCGAGCTGTTCACGTTCCGGCCAGGGCGCATATCCCACCAGCGGCTACTCCGGCGCGGCCACTGCAAGCGTTCCGGCCAGGGCGCATATCCCAGTGACCTAGACTAAGCAGGTCTCCCAGTGGCATGTCCGGGAAGTTCCGGCCAGGGCGCATATCCCAGTGACCTAGACTTTGTTTCGCACGCTCTGCAATCGCCTGCTGGTTCCGGCCAGGGCGCATATCCCAGTGACCTAGACTCTCGGAAGTGCAAAGCAACGAGCTGCGGCAGTTCCGGCCAGAGCGCATATCCCAGTGACCTAGACTGGACATCGTCGAGGAGTACAGCGCGGTCGAGTTCCGGCCAGAGCGCATATCCCAGTGACCTAGACTAGCCAAGTGATCAAGACCGACTGGTTCCTCGTTCCGGCCAGAGCGCATATCCCAGTGACCTAGACTGACGTGCGCGACCACAAGCTCACGATCCTGGTTCCGGCCAGAGCGCATATCCCAGTGACCTAGACTCAGCCGCGCCGGCTGGTGATCTTCGATCCGGTTCCGGCCAGAGCGCATATCCCAGTGACCTAGACTCGCATCGGCAAAGGCCGTTTGCGACGACTTTGTTCCGGCCAGAGCGCATATCCCAGTGACCTAGACTAAGAACGTTGTCATGGCAGACAGGGCCGAGGTTCCGGCCAGAGCGCATATCCCAGTGACCTAGACTTGAAGCGGGCTTTAAGCTATGCGGAGAGCAGTTCCGGCCAGAGCGCATATCCCAGTGACCTAGACTACATCGGACGCGATACGCTCCAAGTCTTCCGTTCCGGCCAGAGCGCATATCCCAGTGACCTAGACTGATGGACTTGGCAACTGCCTCGATCATCGGTTCCGGCCAGAGCGCATATCCCAGTGACCTAGACTCCCGACGCGACCAGGCGCGCCTGGATGTCGTTCCGGCCAGAGCGCATATCCCAGTGACCTAGACTCTTCTTCTTTGCTTCTCGCTGCACGTTTAGGTTCCGGCCAGAGCGCATATCCCAGTGACCTAGACTAACGCGGAGGTGCGGCTGGTCGCTTCCGTCGTTCCGGCCAGAGCGCATATCCCAGTGACCTAGACTCGACGCGCTGATCACCCAGCTGGTCGACGCGTTCCGGCCAGAGCGCATATCCCAGTGACCTAGACTTGCGGCGCTTCTGCTCTGAGTTCGACGTGCAGTTCCGGCCAGAGCGCATATCCCAGTGACCTAGACTCGGTTCGGCTTCCACGTCTTCGGCTGAGCGGTTCCGGCCAGAGCGCATATCCCAGTGACCTAGACTCTCCATCCACAGCTCGTGCGACTGCTCGGGGTTCCGGCCAGAGCGCATATCCCAGTGACCTAGACTAGGTCGGCAGCAACCCCTTGATACGTCAAGGGGTTTTTGCCTTTCTGCGGCTGCAAAAGCTGAGGAAGCATGTCAGAACAAGTCGAATTGGTCCGGTGTTTTTGCTGGGGCTTGCTTGGCTTGGCCCTGGAACGTGATGATGCGTTCGTACTGCTTGTCGGTGAACTGCAGGATATTGACCTTGCCGCCCTCAGGCAAGGCGGCCTCCACGCGCTTGCAGTAGGTCTGAAGCTGTGTGTCACTGGTGCATAGACGCATATAGACGCTGTACTGGCTCATCTCGAAGCCGAGATCGAGAAGGGCCTTGCGGAATTCGGTGGCGGCCTTGCGCTCGGCCTTCTGCACCACCGGGAGATCGAACATCACTACCATCCACATCAGCCGGTACCCCGTCAGCATGGCGCGACATCAAGGTTCGGCCAGGGCGCTGGCCAGCGCAAGCGGCAGCCCGGGTAGCGGCAGGTCCAGCTTGTTGCGTTCACCGAGATAGACCTGAGCCAGCGAAACAGCCAGGCGCTGAGTGCACACCATGACGGGGCTGGCGCCTGTCGAAGTCTGCATGTCGTCGAAGAGCGTCTGCACCAGCGCTCGCTTGGTCTCAGGCGTGACTTGCAGGAGACCCTGACGTCGCAGGTGCCAGACCTTGAGGTCCACCACTGGCCGAAAGGGTTCCATCAAGTCATCCACCAGTCGCATGGCATTGTTGTCATGGCTGTGATGCAAGCCAATGCTGGGATGCAGCCCTGCGGCGACCACGGAGCGTGCCACGCAAGCGCGCAGCACGGTGTAGCCATAGTTGAGCAAGGCGTTGAGACCGTCGCCGTCCTGGTCGCGCCTGAACTGATCTCCGAACAGCAGACTCCAGTAGCGGCGCGCGCCCTGCGCTTCCAGGTTTTCCGGATCACCGCTGCGCACCTTGCCGGCCAGGGCGGTCAGTGGCGCAGACGGAGCGCTACAGGCCTCCAACGCAGCTGCTTGCTGTTCAAGCTTGGCGCGCACCACAGCCGCCCACAGGCGTTTGTGCATGGGTAGGCTGGCTGCAATCTGGGCCTCCATGCGCTTGGCCTGCTCGAAGTTGCCTTCGATGGGGAGCAGCATGCCCACGGCATTGTGATTGGCGGCGCACAGCACGAAGGGCGCACCGCGCTCGGCCAATGCCACCAGCAGGTTGTTGGTGTAGCTCAAGCCTTGTGCGTTGGCGATGACGGCGGCGATGTCGTCCAAGGGAACGCGCCCGAGTTCTTGCCCGTCGCCATCGCTGCACCGGACCAGCATGAATCCCCTGAACAAGGACAGGTGGCGGCGGTCATCGGCCACCTCGACGATGCGGCCGATCATGCGGGCTACTCCTTGAACCCGGGGTCCCGGAGTTCACCGATGGGCGAGATGGTGACGTGCCGAGCCTTGGCGCTTTGCAGGGACCCAGCCTGTTTGTAGGTATAGCGCCAAGAGCCTGCCTTGTCCCGATTGCGCGCATCGACGTTGGCCTCGTGGTGCTCAGCCAGGCTGAGCCTGCCGGCGGCGTTGATGGATGCAACGCGCATGACGCACAGGCGGCCATCGATCTCCAGGCGGATCAGATCGTCAATCATCAGGCGCATCAGCAGTGCCCCGCCATGGAGGCTGCGGCGACGGTCCTGCAAAGCAGCCCTGCCGTGGTGCCGAACCAGTTCGTAAGCCTCGAAGGTAGCAGTGACAGCGCCCTGCCATTTTCCGGATTCACCGCGCAGGATCTCGATGCAGAAATTGCCGTCGGGTACATAGCCCTTGTACGCGCGAGCTTGGCCGTGGACATCCAGCCCATGCCGCGCGGTGCGGGCTGCGTCCCGGATGGGAACCACGTACTCGACGGTTCGCCCGCCCTCCTGCCCGTCTGCCTTGGCCTTCTGCACCACCGTGCCGTCGCGCCGTATGCCGAACGCCGTGGCCTTGAACAGGCTGCCCTCGTGGGCATGATCCGGCTTGTGGCTCACCCAGATCGCCTCCACCGCCCGCTTCACATGCGCTCGATAGGTGGGCCAGGGGTCCGGCATGGTTTCCACCAGCTTGCCCAAGCCCTTGCCGCGGGCATCGGCGCTGGCCTGGGCAAAGCGCTGCAGCAGGCCCTGATCCGTGACGGCCACTACGCAGGCGTCCACGGCGTGGTGGCGATGGTCGTCACGGTTCTTCTCGCCGGCCAGACCCAGGATGTCATTGAGGCCGAACTTGGCGCGCAACTGGGCCGTCATCTGGCCAGGGATCACGCGGGTGCCGGCAGGGCAGATCAAGCTCAGATACTCGCGGGCGATGCGGCTCAAGTAGCGCGTGTCGTTGAGAGCGCGGGCCAGGAAGTCCTTGTCGTCACGCAGCCACTGTTGATAACCATCTGGCGCAAAGCGATAACGCTTGGCGCGGGGCATGCGCTCAGCGCGCAGCAGGATGCCGTCGTAATCCCAGCCTTGGGCGGCAAAGTCCTCGCGGGCATCCCATGGGCTGCGATTGCCTTTCACGCGGTTGGCTTGGCGCATGGCCAGGGTCTTGTTGTTCAGGCCATCGTCCAGCGTCTGAGAAAAGGGCAGGATGTGCTCGATCTCCACCTCCGGCCCCAGGACCATCGCAGCACTGAGCTGCACGCCGCTGTAGGGGCAGCGGCGGTCGGCCACGTCAAAGCTGAGTTCTTCCCAAAGGATCAGCTTCTGGATATCTGCATGGCGCACGCGCTCCTCGGCGATGTGGAGTGCTTCTGCGGCCAGCTTGCGCAGGCGCTCGTTGCGCCTCTGATTGCGGGCCTGCAGTTCCTGCGCCTCTCGCCGCTGCTCGTGGCTTTGCTTCAAGTCCCGAGCCACCTCAATGATGACCTCCTTCGGGCGGCCGTAGCGTTTGATCAGCGCATTGACGACCGCGCGCACCTGATTGAGTCCGATGTGAACGGTGGGGTTGGCAATGCGGCCAAAGCGCTTCTCGGGTGGGTCACACAGCTCACCCGTGCCGAAGCCCACATGGCGTTGCAGGTACTCGCCGTAATAGGGCAGGGCAGGCAGGATCTCGCCGGTACTGGCGGCATGACTGAGCTGGCTGTGGTGATCAAAGCCGGCGGCACGCACCGCCTTGTCGAAGCTGATGACTTCGGCTCGCAAGGCGGGGAGGATGCGGGCCAGGGCCTTGGCGGAGAGGGCTCCGTAGCCCTCGGGAAGCGGCGCATTCGCAATCTTCTCGGCCTGTGCTTCGCTGACGCCGGTGTCCTGGATCAGCCAGTTCACCAGCCGCGCTTCACTTTCTTCTTCCAGCATGCGCGTGACGATCTCATCCTGCCGCGCCTCATCGAATTCATGCCAAGCCGGGCCGAAGAAGTCGTTCTTGCTGAGGAGCATGCTGGTGGCATTGCCCTTGAGCTCGGCTCGCTTGGCGTCCGCAAGATTGAATTGCACGCCGCCGGGCAAGCCCAGCAGCTTGGGGATCGCTGACTTGAAGCTCTTGCTGCCTTGCTCCAGCGCCTGCACCAGAGCATCACGCTGAGCCAGTGTCAGCGCTTCCTCCTGTAGGCGACCGCCCAGGACGCGCAGGTGGTTGACTTCCTGCAGGATGCGGAAGCGCTGTTGGCTCGGCAGGGCCAGGGGAGCGCGGGGTTCGTCGGGCAGCAGGGTGCAGCGGCCGGGCTTGACGGGCTTCAGCGCGCGTTGATGCAGCAGGCAATCTTTCAAGTCTTGCCGGGCCTGCTCATGGAACAGGGCTGGATTGAGCGCGGCCTGCTTGGCCCAGAGGGCATCGAACTCTGCTTCCACCATGGCCCGGTCGATGTAGAGGTCGTAGCTTTTGTCGACGCGCACCTTGCCGTCGTCCTTGAGCACGCGTTGCTCACGATAGCGCGCACGCACAGTGCGCAGCGTGTCAGGCACCGAACGGTCGCTCATGCGGCGCCACAGCAGCTCGCCGACCGTGCGTGCCTTGCCATCGGTGCCGTCTGATGACAACTGGGAGCGCAGACCACTGATGGCGGCCTTCAGTGCACCGCTGTCGTTGTCCTTCCTGTCGGTCTTGCGATTGCTCTTGAAGCCGCGGCGCTGGTTGATGTGAAAAAGGGCGCGGGCAAATTCCGAAGGTGTCAGGGCTTCGTCCAATCCCTTGGCGCGCAGGGCATAGGGGTTCAGCGTTTCGAGAGCCTTGCGAGCCGCTTCCTCGGCAGGGAAGAAGCCGTGCTCGATCAGCAAGCGTTGCATGCGAGCTTTGCGCTTGAGCAGCCGATCACGGCGGCGGCGCATGGCGCGGGCCTCACGGCGTGTCACCGCAAGCGAGCTGCCGTCCTTGGGGTTGCGACCGTCGGGAAAGATTCGAACGCCAGCGCGGATGATGGCGCAGGGCACGCTTGCCCCATTGAGTTGAACCAAGGCCCAGCCGAGAGAAGTCGAGCCAAGGTCGAGGGCGAGACGGTATTCCAACTGCATCAGCGGCTCCTCCCTGGAGTCGTTATTTGGTGTGCGGCAGGCATTTGACGGCAGGAGACGGGCTACCGTGATGCAGGTTTCTACTCAGGGAAGCGTCGAAGTCCTGCGCTAACATAGTGCCGCTAGCCCACTGGGATATGCGCTCTGGACGCTAACAAGCTGAAAGATGCACCAAATGGAAGGCCGCGAAGTCGCAAGACGCGCGGCCTTCGTCTTTTCAGGTGCCAGGTCTTGCCGTCAAAGAATCAGAGAAGGATCTGATGACGGGCTGCACTCACCGCCGCCCAAACATCATCTGCCTCGCCAGCGCCTTCTTCAGCGGCGGCAGCGCCTGTAGCGCGGCCAGGCCCAGGCCGCGGAGGGCGGGCAGGGCGGGCCAGCGCCAGCTGAAGCTGCGGGCGAGGAAGTCGGTGGTGAGGATGGTGGCCCAGCGATCCGGGCTGCGCTGCCATTGCACGCGTTGCAAGGCTTGCGGAACGGCCTTGCTCAGCGCTGATCCCGGGCTGTGAGCCTGCGCCTGGACCAGGGCGTCGACCAGGGCATAGGCATCGCGCAGGCCCAGATTGAGGCCCTGGCCCGCGACCGGGTGCAGGGTTTGCGCCGCATTGCCGATGCGCACCAGTCGGCCTTCGACCAGGCTGCGCTCGGCGTTGAGCCCCAAGGGAAAGCATTTGAGCGGGCTGATGCCGCGTAGCGGCGGCAGGCCCGGCGGCAGCTGCTGGTTGAGCACGGTGAGGCGCTGGGCGTCCGTGAGCGTGGCCACCTCGTCCTCGGCCTGCGGCAGGCACCAGACCAGCGCCGCGCGGTGGGGCTGCTGCGGCGTTGGCGGCAGGGGCAGCAGGGCCAGCGGGCCGTTGCGGGTGAAGCGCTCGTAGGCCACGCCGGGCGGCGAGGCCGGGTCGAGCATCACCGTGCCCACCCAGGCGTTCTGTTGGTAATCGTGGCTGAGGCTCTTGCGGGACTGCTCGGCAAAGACACCCCCCTCGGCGATCACGACCAGGTCGAAGCGCTCGGCTATGCCCGCGTCGACTTCCACCTCGTCATCGACGGCGCGGATGCCCGCCACCGGTTGCCCGAAGCGCGTGAAGGCCCGATCAGGGCTGGCCTCGCAATGGCGCAGCCAGGCGGCTTGCATCGGTGCCACCAACTGCCCGTAGGCCAGCACGGCGCCCAGGCGCTCCACGCCCTGCTCGCGGGCGTGGATGCTGACCACCGGCTGCCCCGCCTCGCCGAAGGCCGGGTGCCGCAGCGTGGGCGGGGCCTGGCTGACGTGGACCTGCAGGATCGACTGCGCCGCCCCTTCGTTCCAGGCCCTGAGGCGCTG
Organism: Burkholderiaceae bacterium; assembly: GCA_041913905.1. Taxonomy (GTDB): domain Bacteria; phylum Pseudomonadota; class Gammaproteobacteria; order Burkholderiales; family Burkholderiaceae_C; genus Roseateles_B. The sequence continues at coordinate 84,368 of JAYSEK010000019.1, forward strand.
CAGCAGCTGCACGCTGCCCAAGGAGAGCGCGAGGGTGCGGGGATCGCCGCTGATGTCCTTGTCCGCCGGGCGGGCGTCGAAGAGATGGACCTGCGCCTTCGGCAGGCGCTGGGCCGCCAGCAGGGCCAGGCCCAGGCCCGCCGGGCCCGCACCGACGATGGCGATGCGCAAGGGCGCGAGCGCCGGGAGGGCTGCGGAGGCGGCTGAGGCTTCAGGGGCGGCTGGTCGCATGGCGTAGGAGGAGGCGTCGCCCAGGGGGCAGATGCCCGCAGGCGGCGCCACGGTATTGCGGACCTTGCGCACTATAGCGAGCCGGCTCGGCTACGCTCGCGGCCATTGCCATGAGGGCAGAGCAGGCATGGCCGGGGCCATGCCAAGCCAAGTACAGAGAAGGAGTCAGGCATGCAATACCGTCGACTGGGCCGCAGCGGCCTGCAGGTGTCCGAGCTGTCGCTGGGGTCCTGGGTGACCTATCACAACCAAGTGGACGTCAAGGCCGCGGCCGAGATGCTGGCCGCCGCGCGCGACGCCGGGGTCAATTTCTTCGACAACGCCGAGGTCTATGCCCAGGGCGCCAGCGAGCAGGTGATGGGCGAGGCCTTCAAGCGCCTGAAGTGGGCGCGCGAGAGCTATGTGGTGTCCACCAAGTTCTTCTGGGGCCTGCAGCGCGAGGGCAGCACCGTCAATCTGCAGAACACGCTGAACCGCAAGTACCTGATGCAGGCCATCGACGGCTCACTGAAGCGCCTGCAGCTGGACTTCGTCGACCTGGTCTACTGCCACCGCCCGGACCCGCTGACGCCCATCGAGGAAACCGTCTGGGCCATGAGCGACATGATCACGCAGGGCAAGGCGCTGTACTGGGGCACCAGCGAATGGAGCGCGGCCGACATCCGCGCGGCCTGGGAGATCGCCGAGCGCCACCATCTGCACAAGCCGGTGATGGAGCAGCCGCAGTACCACCTCTTCCATCGCAAGCGCGTCGAGCAGGAGTACGCCCGTCTTTACGAAGACCTGGGCCTGGGCCTGACCACCTGGAGCCCGCTGGCCTCCGGCCTGCTGACCGGCAAGTACCGGCAAGGCATCCCGGCTGGCAGCCGCGGCTCGCTGGAGAGCATGAGCTGGCTGCGCGAGCAGCTGCAGCACCCGCAGCGCAATGCCGCGGTGGCCGAGCTGGAGGGCATTGCCGCCGAGTTGGGCGGCAGCGTCGCCCAACTGGCCATCGCCTGGGTGAACCGCAACCCGCGCGTCTCCACCGTGATCCTGGGTGCCAGCAGGCTCGGCCAGCTGCAGGACAACCTGGCCGCCCTGGCACTGACGCCGCGGCTGACGCCCGAGGTGCTGGAGCGCATCGATGCCCTGACCGCGCCGCTGGCCAATTGATGGCACAAGGCTGACGGCACAAGGCTGACGGCACAAGGGCGGGTCGGTACGGGGCTGGGCGCGCCGCGCCGCGCGGGCCAGGATCCGCCGCCCTGGCCCGACGCGAGGCGGCTTACTGCGGCCGGTAGGTCACGGTCAGCTTGTAGCTGCCGGCCGTGTAGCCCTTGACCAGCACGTAGCCGTCGCTGTTGGTCGTGACGTTGATGGTGCAGCTCTCGGTGGCCGTGCTGCCGTCGGACTTGCAGCCGTAGCTGCTGGTCGTGGGCACGGCGCCCAGCTTGCCGTAGATGTCGATGTCACCCGTGCCCGTGGTCGACAGCTTCATGCTGCCGCCCGCGGCCACCTTGAAGGGGCCGTAGCTCTTGGTCTGGCCGGTGCTGAGGCTGCCACTGAAGGTTTCGGTCTTGTCGGTGGGCGTGGTGCCGGGGCCGTCACTGCCCAGTTCCACCGCGTAGGCCAGGCCCATGCGCGCGAACTTCAGCGAATGGGCGCCGGTGCTGTCGCTGTTGGCCAGGGTGTCGTAGGCCGTGTGGATGTTCTTGTTGTCGCCGGACATGGTCGACTCGAAGGGCATGGTGGTGGCGTAGCCCTTGGCGTTCCAGGAGGCATGGTCCGAACAGGCATAACCGCAGCGGTCCGTGCCCACTGCCAGCGTCGGCAGGTAGGTCTTGATCAGGTTGGTGACGAAGGTGTTCTGCGCGCTGTCGGTGTAGTCGGTGAAGATGTAGATGTCGCTGGCCGCGCCCTTGTAGTTGGTCATGTCCAGCTGCATCACGCCCACGACGTTGGCGCCGGCGGCGGCAAAGCTGTTGGCGATTTCAGCCGAGCCGCGCAGGCCCACTTCCTCCGCGGCATAGGCCATGAACTTGATCGTGCGGCGCGGCTTGTAGTTGCTGGCCAGCAGGGTGCGGTAGATCTCGGTGAGGCTGGCGACGCCGGAGGCGTCGTCATCGGCGCCGGGCGCGCGGGTGGTCTCGGAGGTGCCGGACTGGTTGATCGAGTCCAGGTGCCCGCCCAGCACCACGATCTCGCTGGCGTTGTCCGTGCCCTTGATGGTGGCGATCACCGATTTCTGCTTCCAGCCGCTGTGGGTGAACTGCTCCACCGTGACGTCGGTGCGGCCGTTGGCCATGGTCAGCCACTTGTTCTTGAGCCAGTCGGAGGCGTTCACGCCGCCGCTGGTCTGGTAGTAGCGGTTCGTGTAGTTGTTGGAGAGGTCCGAGATGGTCTGCACGATGTTGCTGGCCTGCATCTGCGACAGCATCGGGTTCACCACGGTCTGCTGGTCGATCACATAGCTGGGGCGCGTGGCCAGGCTGCGGCGGTCGGTCAGGATGCGGGCGTTGGTGCTGCTGGCGGCATGCAGATCCAGGGCACGACGGCCGTCGCGCTCGCTGGCATGGTGCACGTAGCCGCCGCAGCGGTGCTGGTTCTCGTGCAGCGCGGCGGACAGCGCCGGCAGCAGGGCTTCTTCAACCTGCACGAGATGCAGCTTCTCGGACTTGGGCGCTGCGGCCGGTGTGGCCAGGCCCGCGATCTCGCCACGGCGCAGCTGCGCCTCCGAGACCGCCACCGATGCGGCGGCGCGCGCCGCGGGCTGCAGCTTCTGGAGTTCGCCGAAGGCGGCGTCGCCCAGGCTGATCCAGACCTTGTCGCCGGCCTGGGCCGGGACGCTGAGGCAGAAGAGGCTGGCGGCGAGGGCCAGAGCGGACAAGGCGTTCTTGCGTTGCATGGAGGTCTCCTGAAGGTTAGGAAGATGGGACCCCACACCGCTCTGCTCATGGCTTTGAGCAATGTCAGCAGGCCCCTGTTTTGCAAACGCGCTGCAGGACAGCCAGCGACGGCTTGGCGATTGTTTGGGCGGCAATCGCCCAGCGTGCTCAGGGTTTGTGCTGGATTTGTGGTCTGTTCGGCCTATTGCCCGGAAGAAGCTGTAAGACTTGACAGGGGTCGGGCGTGCGCGACCCCCGGGTCTGTTGTGGCAGACCGACGTCTTGTGTCAGGACGTTCGACGCTGGAGGCGGCTCAAGCGCTGCTGCTGCGCGCGGGGCCGGCATCGGCTGCCGCCAGGCGCTCGGGCGTGCCCACGTCCGTCCATTCGCCGTCGTAAAGCGCGGCGCTGATGCGCTGCTGGGCGATGCCGCGCTCCAGGCAGGGGCGCAGCGGCAGGGGCTGGTCCGGGGCGACGCCTTCGAACAAGGCGCGCTTGAAGAGGCCCACGCAAGACCATGTGTAGCGCGGATGGACGGCCTCGCCGCTGAGGGCCAGGCCTTGCGGGCTGATGCCGAAGTCGCCGCGCGGATGGTGGGGCTGGTTGGGCACCAGCCAGAGATGGGCCAGGCGTTCGCTCGCTGCAAAGGACTGCGCCTCGGACGGGTCCAGCCGCAGACCGGGCAGGAAGACATCGCCCGACAGCACCCAGAAGGCCTCGGCGCCCTCGGCGCACAGCAGGGGCAGGGCCTTGGCGATGCCGCCCGCCGTCTCCAGCGCGCGGCCATGGTCGCGCTGCTCGTCGCTGTAGTGCAGGCGCACGCCGAAGCGGCTGCCGTCGCCCAGCTGTGCCGGGAACTGCTCGGCCAGCCAGGCGCAGTTGACGATGATGTCGCGCACGCCGGCAGCGGCCAGCGCCTGGATGTGCCAGACGATCAGGGGCTGGCCCTGCACCGTCAGCAGCGGCTTGGGCGTATGGTCGGTCAGGGGCCGCATGCGCTCGCCGCGCCCGGCCGCCAGGATGATGGCTCTCATGCCCCGCAGTCTACGGGCCCGCGGGCGGTCCACCGGCTCAGGGCTGCAGGCGGGGCGCCAGGCCGAGCGGCTCCGGCAGGGCGTTGAGCACGCGCTGGAACACGGCCAGGTAGGGGCCGTCGAGTTCCGCCTGCAGCTGCCCGAGGTGGCGGCCGGTCAGGGGATCCTTGTTCTCGGCAAAGGCCTCGTCCAGATCCTGCCAGTCCTCTTCGGTCAGCAACTGGACGGCGGCAGGCAGGACCTCGCGCTCCTCGATGTCCATGTGCTGCAGGTAGTGGTGCACGTAGCGCTCGGCCTGCTGCTCGAAGGGGGCGCGGCGGGCGTCGCCCAGCATCTCGAAGCCCAGCAGGCTGTGCTCCAGGTCGCGGATGGCGCGCTCGCCGCGCGCGTGGTCGTCGTCCAGCTTGTCCAGCAGCTCGCGCAAGGCCGGTGCGCGGGCACGCAGCTTCGGGAACAGCAGCTCGGACTCCTTGGGGTGGTGCAGTCGCTCGGGGAACTCGTCCACGTAGAACAGCATGGCGCGCAGGGCAGCGAAGTCCGGCAGGGTGCCGGCGCGGCGGTGTTCGGCCAGCAGCAGGGGCAGGGTGCGCAGCATGGCTGCGAGGGCCGCGTGCTCGTCGCGAATAATGCGCAGGGTCAGTGGCTTGTGGGCGATCATGAGCGTTGTCTCCGTGCTTTTTCCCAAGGCTCGCCGCTGTATCGCTCGTGGGCCTTGCCATGGATCAAGATTCGTGAAGACCTTGGCGGATCGGCGGTGGCGGAATCGTTTGCGCGTGGGCAGGGTTTGCCGGCGGGGCGGGCCGTCATCGTCGCCCAGTAAAATGCCGGGTTTACCCCCAACTTCCCGCCCGCATCCACCATGGTTGACTCCGCTGCAAGCATCCCCACCCTGATGGCCCATGCCATCCGCGCACTGGCCATGGACGCCGTGCAGCAGGCCAACTCCGGCCACCCCGGCGCGCCCATGGGCATGGCCGAGATGGCCGTGGCCTTGTGGGGTCGCCATCTGCGCCACAACCCGGCCAACCCGCACTGGGCCGACCGTGACCGCTTCGTGCTGTCCAACGGCCACGGTTCCATGCTGATCTACGCGCTGCTGCACCTGAGCGGCTATGCGCTGCCCCTCGAAGAGCTGAAGAACTTCCGCCAGCTGCACAGCAAGACGCCCGGCCACCCCGAAGTCGGCATCACCCCGGGCGTGGAGACGACCACCGGCCCGCTGGGCCAGGGCATCACCAATGCGGTGGGCCTGGCGCTGGCTGAGAAGATGCTGGCCAAGGAATTCAACCGCGACGGCCACGCCATCGTCGACCACCACACCTACGTCTTCCTGGGCGACGGCTGCCTGATGGAAGGCATCAGCCACGAGGCCTGCGCGCTGGCCGGCGCCTGGAAGCTGAACAAGCTGATCGCGCTGTATGACGACAACGGCATCTCCATCGACGGCCAGGTCGCGCCCTGGTTCATCGACAACACCGCCCTGCGTTTCGAGGCCTACGGCTGGAACGTGATCGGCCCTGTCGACGGCCATGACGTCGACGCCGTGGACGCCGCCATTGCCGCCGCCAAGAAGAGCAGCGACAAGCCCACGCTGATCATCTCCAAGACCCACATCGGCAAGGGCTCGCCCAACCGCGCCAACACCGCCAAGGCCCACGGCGAGCCGCTGGGCGCCGAGGAAATCAAGCTGACGCGCGAAGCCCTGGGCTGGCCGCATGATCCCTTCGTGCTGCCGGCGGAGGTCTACGCCGCCTGGGATGCCAAGACCGCCGGCGCCGCCGCCGAGAAGGCCTGGGACGAGCGCTTCGACGCCTATGCCGCCGCCCACCCCGAGCTGGCCGCCGAGTTCCAGCGCCGCATGGCCGGCGTGCTGCCCGCCAATTTCGCGCAGATCGCCGTGGACGCCGTCGTGGCCGCCCATGAGAAGGCCGAGACCGTGGCCAGCCGCAAGGCCAGCCAGCTGGCCCTGGAAGCCTTCACCGCCGCGCTGCCCGAGCTGCTGGGCGGTTCGGCCGACCTGACCGGCTCCAACCTGACCAACACCAAGAGCACGCCCGCCTTCCGCCTGGAAGCCGACGGCAGCGCCAACGGGGGCCGCCACATCAACTACGGCGTGCGCGAGTTCGGCATGGCCGCCATCATGAACGGCATCGCCCTGCATGGCGGCTACATCCCCTACGGCGGCACCTTCCTGACCTTCAGCGACTACAGCCGCAACGCCATCCGCATGGCCGCGCTGATGAAGCAGCGCGTGATCCACGTCTTCACGCACGACTCCATCGGCCTGGGCGAAGACGGTCCGACGCACCAGTCCATCGAGCATGTCTCCAGCCTGCGCCTGATCCCGGGCCTGGACGTCTGGCGTCCGGCCGACACCGTGGAAACCGTGGTCGCCTGGACCATGGCCATCGGCAACGCCCAGCGTCCCAGCGTGCTGGCGCTGTCGCGCCAGAACCTGCCTTACGCACCCAAGACCGCGGTGGACGAGATCGCCCGCGGTGCCTACGTGCTGGCCGAGCCCAGCGAGGTGGGCCTGAAGAAGAAGGCCCAGGTGGTGATCATGGCTTCGGGCTCCGAAGTGCAGCTGGCCCTGAATGCCCAGGCCCTGCTGGCCAAGGACGGCATCGCCGCCCGCGTGGTCTCGGTGCCCAGCACCAACGTCTTCGACCGCCAGGACGCCGCCTACAAGGCCAGCGTGCTGCCCGCGGGCGTGCCGCGCGTGGCCGTCGAGGCCGGCGTGACGGACTTCTGGTGGAAGTACGGCGTCTCGGCCGTCGTGGGCATCGACACCTACGGCGAATCCGCCCCGGCGCCGGTGCTGTTCAAGCACTTCGGCTTCACCGCCGAGAACGTGGTGGATACGGTCAAGGTGGCCGTCGGAGCCGCGCGTCTGAAGCGCTGAGTCGTCCAGTGACCCAGGAGGACCGCACGCTTACGGCTGGCTGCGGTCCTTTTTTCTGCCTTGTCGGCAGCCGCCGGATTTGCGCTGGATCGAAGGTGCGGTCGAAAGGTCGCGGCCGTACCCGCTTTGTTTCGACCCTCCGCTGAGTCGCCGCGGCGGAATCAGCGAAAATCCCGCCCAGCCCCGTTTTTGCAGCTTTTTCATTTCACTCCGGAGACTTCCGCATGACGATCAAGATCGGTATCAATGGCTTCGGCCGTATCGGCCGCATGGTGTTCCGCGCCGCTGTCCAGAACTTCAATGACATCGAGGTCGTGGGCATCAACGACCTGCTGGAGCCGGACTACCTGGCCTACATGCTGAAGTACGACAGCGTGCACGGCCGCTTCAAGGGCGACGTGGCCGTGGACGGCAACACCCTGATCGTCAACGGCAAGAAGATCCGCCTGACCGCCGTGAAGAACCCGGCCGAGCTGAAGTGGGATGAAGTCGGCGCCGACATCGTCGTCGAGTCCACCGGCCTGTTCCTGACCAAGGAAACCGCCGAGGCCCACCTGAAGGCCGGCGCCAAGAAGGTGATCATGTCCGCCCCGTCCAAGGACGACACCCCGATGTTCGTCTACGGCGTCAACGACAAGACCTACGCCGGCCAGGCCATCATCTCCAACGCCTCGTGCACCACCAACTGCCTGGCCCCCGTGGCCAAGGTGCTGAACGACAAGTGGGGCATCAAGCGCGGCCTGATGACCACCGTGCA
>JAYSEK010000020.1:0-25179 GCA_041913905.1 Burkholderiaceae bacterium
TCCAGTTGAAGGACGGCGAGCAGTTGTAGGCCAGCAGCTTGCCGGGGAACTTGGCATGGATGGCGTCAGCAAAGGCCTTGGCGAAAGCCAGGTCGGGCTTGCCGGTCTCGCACCAGATCATGTCGGCGTAAGGCGCATAGGCCAGGCCGCGGCTGATGGCCTGGTCCAGGCCGTTGCGGGTGCGGAAGAAGCCTTCGACGGTGCGCTCGCCCGTGCAGAAGGGCTTGTCGTTGTCGTCCACGTCGGTGGTGACCAGGTCACCGGCCTCAGCATCGGTGCGGGCCAGCAGCACGGTGGGAACGCCCATGACGTCTGCAGCCAGGCGGGCCGCGACCAGCTTGGCCACGGCTTCGCGGGTGGGCACCAGCACCTTGCCGCCCATGTGGCCGCACTTCTTCGCGGCGGCCAACTGGTCTTCGAAGTGCACGCCGGCGGCACCGGCGTCGATCATGGCCTTCATCAGCTCGAAGGCGTTCAGCACGCCGCCGAAGCCGGCTTCTGCGTCGGCCACGATGGGGGCGAAGAAGTCGGTGTCGTTCTTGCCTTCGCTCCACTGGATCTCGTCAGCGCGCTTGAAGGTGGCGTTGATTCGCTTGACGACCTTGGGCACCGAGTCCACCGAGTACAGCGACTGGTCGGGGTACATCTCGCCATTGCTGTTGGCATCGCCAGCGACCTGCCAGCCCGAGAGGTAGATGGCCTTGAGGCCAGCCTTGACCTGCTGCATGGCCTGGTTGCCGGTCAGCGCGCCCAGCGCATTGATGAAGGGCTCGGTGTTGACCAGGTTCCACAGCTTCTCCGCACCGCGCTGGGCCAGCGTGTGCTCGATCTTCAGCGAGCCGCGCAGGCGCACCACGTCGGCTGCGGTGTAGCCGCGCTTGATGCCCTTCCAACGGGGATTTTCAGCCCAGTCCTTCTCGAGGGCGGCGATTTGCTGTTCACGGGTCAGAGTCGTCATGCTTAGCTCCTGTTGAGATGTGAAACGAAGAACTCGTTGGACACAAATCTAGAGCCTGACCCAGCTTTTGTGGCGACTTATGTCTTATATAAGACTAAAAATCTTTTCCTTAAAAATCAATGACTTACGTCGTAAATTCCGTATTGTGGAATGATTTTTGCCATCATGAGAAATCTTGCTGCATTGCAGCAGCTCTCAATTTTGCGATCTGGAATGCCGATTGCGCATCGTGAAATTTACGACAATTGAGCCGACTGCATCAGGACAACTTTTCGCCATCCGATAGCACCTGCAAATTGCGCCTCGGGAACCACGTGCCCATCGCCAACAAATTCCGCATAATGAAAACATCTAGCGTCTGATGCAACACCGGCCCACGCAAGCCGGACGGGCCAGGCGGCAAAAAGCCCCCAGGCCGGACGGCGTGGGGGCTTCGGCAACTGCGCGAGGCGCCTTCGGCGCCTGGGCTGCGTCAGAGCTTCTGGGCCTGCATGAAGTCGTCGAAACCGGCTTCGGCAAAGCGGAACCAGAGGTTCTGGTCACGGCGGAAGGCGGCCATGTCTTCGTAGACCTTCTTCCAATTGGGATTCTTGGCCGAGAGCTCGCTGTAGACGGCCATGGATTCCTTGAAGGCGAGGTCGAGCACGTCACGCGGGAACTTGAAGAGCTTGGTGCCCGACCCCACCAGGCTCTTGAGCGCCTGCGGATTCTTGGCGTCGTACTTGGCCTGCATGTCGATATGCGCCTGTGCAGCAGCGCATTCCACGATGGCCTTGTATTCGGCGCTCAGGCCGTCAAAAGCCTTGGTATTGATGTAGAAGTCCAGCTGCGGGCCGCCTTCCCACCAGCCGGGGTAGTAGTAGTTCGGCGCGACCTTGTTGAAGCCCAGCTTCTGGTCGTCATACGGCCCCACCCATTCGGCCGCATCGATGGTGCCCTTTTCCAGTGCCGAATAGATTTCACCGCCAGGGATGTTCTGAGGCACGCCACCCATGCGCTCCAGCACGCGGCCGGCAAAGCCGCCGATGCGCATCTTCAGGCCCTTGATGTCGGCCACCGACTTGATTTCCTTGCGATACCAGCCGCCCATCTGCGCACCGGTATTGCCGCCCAGGAAATTGACGATGTTGTAGTTGCGATAAAACTCGCGCATCAGTTTCAGGCCATTGCCTTCGACCATCCAGGCGGACATCTGCCGGCTGTTGAGACCGAAAGGCACGGCGCAGCCCAGGGCAAAGGTTTCATCCTTGCCAAAGAAGTAATACGGTGCCGTGTGGGCCATTTCCACCGTCCCGTTTTGCACGCCGTCCACCACGCCGAATGCCGGCATCAGCTCGCCACCGGCGTGCACGGAAATCTGGAACTTGCCGCCCGTCATCTCCGAAACCTTCTTCGCGAAGACGTCGGCCGCGCCAAAGATGGTGTCCAGGGACTTGGGGAAGCTGGACGCCAGGCGCCAACGGACATTCGCTTGCGCATGCACGATGGCCGGTGCCGAAGCGGCGGCCAAAACACCTGCCAGGCCAGCCTGCTTCACGAAGGAACGACGTTCCATACACGACTCCTAGAAAAGTGATCAAACACGGGAGAAACCACGAGGTCGAAAAGATTCTAGGAGTGCCCCTCCAGGGTGCTGACAGGTACAAACCCGTGAAATGAGGCACGGATTCGTGCATCGCCCACACAGTCTGAAAACTGGCTGAAACGAGGCTTGCAAGGAGCTGACTTTCGCCCACATACCCCCAATTTTTCCGGGGGCATGAGAACAAAAAAAGGCGGCCCGCGATGTGCGAGCCGCCTGCAGTCCTTCAGTGCCAGAGGCAGCCCCCTTTGGTGGTCAGGCGCCCGCCAGCTTCATGCGAGAAACGAGCACGGAGCCGACGCTCTTGCTGCCCAGGGTGTAGACGTCGCAGCCGATGCCGATGATGTCCTGGAACATCTGGCGCATATTGCCGGCGATGGTCACCTCGTGCACCGGGAAGGCGATTTCACCGTTCTCCACCCAGTAGCCGCTGGCCCCGCGCGAATAGTCGCCGGTGACGTAGTTGACCCCCTGCCCCATCAACTCCGTGACGAAGAGCCCGCGGCCCAGACGACGCAGCATGGTCGACAGGTCATCGCCAGGTGCCGTGTTGCGGCTGCTCATGCGCAGGTTGTGCGAGCCGCCCGCATGGCCGGTCGTGCGCAGGCCCAACTTGCGTGCCGAATAGGTGGACAGGAAGTAGCCCTGCAGCACACCGGCCTCGACCACCGTGCGGGGCCGGGTGACGACGCCCTCGTCATCAAAGGGCGTGCTGCCCTTGCCCTTGAGCTCATGCGGATCCTCCTGCACATCGACGTGCGACGCCAGCACCGGCGTACCCAGGCTGTCCACCAGAAAACTCGCCTTGCGGTACAACGCACCACCGCTGGTGGCCTGCACCAGGGCGCCCAGCAGCCCGGCGGCCACGGTCGACTCAAACAGCACCGGCACCTCGGCCGTCTTGACGCGACGGGCCTTCAAGCGAGACAAAGCGCGCTCGGCGGCGTAGCGGCCGATGGCCTCCGGCGAGGCCAGGTCCCCGGCGTCCCGCATCGAGCTGTACCAGGCGTCGCGCTGCATGCCGGCGCCGCGCCCGGCGATGGGCGCCACCGACAGCGTATGCCGCGAGCTGGCATAGCCGGCCATGAAGCCACGCGTGTTGCCGGCGATGAAATGCGACTGCTGCGCCGACACCGCCGCGCCCTCGGAATTGCTGATGCGTGGGTCGGTGGCGAAGGCCGCGTCCTCACAGCGCAAGGCCAGGCGGGTGGCGGTTTCGGCATCCAGATCCCAGGGATGGAAGAGGTCCAGCTCGGGACGCTGGCTTTCGTCCAGGGCCAGGTCTTGCTCATCGGGCAGGCCGGCGAAGGCGTCCTCGGCGGTGAAGCGCGCGATGTCAAAGGCCGCACGCACCGTGTCCTTGAGGGCCTGCGGTGAGAAGTCCGAGGTGCTGGCATTGCCGCGGCGCTGGCCCAGGTAGACCGAGATGCCCAGCGTCTTGTCGCGGTTGCGCTCGACATTCTCCAGTTCGCCGCGGCGCACGGAGACCGACAGCCCGCAGCCTTCTGAGACCTCGGCACCGGCATCGCTCGCCCCGAGACGACGCGCCTCCTTCAGCGCGTCCTCCACCAACTGGCGGAACTGGTCCTGGCTGTAGGCAAAGCCATGCACGGCATGGGCGCTGGAAGCGGGGTTCTCGGAGGTTTTGGTCATGGGCAATGAATGGGTCAAACCGACGGATGGCCGGGGTGGGCGACTATCATACGAGGCTTGGCGCCTCATCCTCGTCGCAATGCGGCGAGCACGGGCAAGCCCCCCCCTGCCGACTCGCTGCTGTAACGAGCACCCATGCACCATTCCTACGACGACACCGGCGCTGATGACGAATTCAGCCGCCCCAGCAAGAGCCAGCTCAAGCGCGACATGCACGACCTGCAGTCGCTGGGCGAAGACCTGCTGACCCTGCCCGCCAGCCGCCTCGAACCGCTGAACCTGCCCGAGATCCTGCTGGACGCCATCAAGGCCGCCAAGAAGATCAGCAACTTCGAGGGCCGCCGCCGCCAGATGCAGTACATCGGCAAGCTCATGCGCAAGATCGACGCCGAGCCCGTGCGCCAGGCCGTCGCCGACTTCAAGCTGGGCCGCGCCCAGGACAGCCTCACGCTGCACGAAAGCGAGGCCTGGCGCGAACGCCTGCTGGCCCAGGACGACGCGCTGCAGGACTTCATCGCCCAGCACCCGGGCGTGGACGTGCAGCAGCTGCGCAGCCTGGTGCGCGCCGCCCGCAAGGACGCCGCGGCTGCGCCCGAGCAGCGCAGCGGACGCGCCTTCCGCGAGCTCTTCCAGTTCATCAAGGCCGAGGCCAAACGCGTCGCGCAGGACGCGTCTGCCGAAGGTCTGGAGGGCGATGGCGATGAGTGAGGCCGCCGCGTCCAACGGGCTCGAGCCGGTGCGCATTGGCATCGTCTCGATCTCCGACCGTGCATCGACCGGCGTCTACGAAGACAAGGGCCTGCCGACGCTGAAGGAATGGCTGGGCCAGGCCCTGCACAACCCGCTGCACTTCGAGGCGCGGCTGATCCCTGACGAGCGTCCGTTGATCGCCGCCACCCTGCGCGAATTGGTCGACGAAGCCCGCTGCGACCTGGTGCTGACCACCGGCGGCACCGGCCCGGCACCGCGCGACGTGACCCCCGAAGCCACGCTGGATGTGGCCGACCGCGAGATGCCCGGCTTTGGCGAGCAGATGCGCCAGATCTCGCTGCGCTTCGTGCCCACGGCCATCCTGTCACGCCAGACCGCGGTCATCCGCGGCAAGGCGCTGATCCTGAACCTGCCCGGGCAGCCCAAGAGCATTGCCGAAACGCTGGAAGGCCTGCGCTCAGCCGACGGCGAACAGCTGGTCAGCGGCATCTTTGCCGCCGTGCCCTACTGCATCGACCTCATCGGCGGCCCCTATCTGGAAACGCGCGAGGAACGCGTCAAGGCCTTCCGGCCGAAGAGCGCCGTGCGAAGCCGCCCTACTTGACCAGACGGCTCAGCGAGGCCGCATCGAAGCATTCGTCCTGCTGCGCGTCCTGAGGCACGCAATCGCTGCGCTGGACCTCCGAGAGCTTGGCGATGGCCTGCCACAGCAGGGCGATCTGGTGCTCGTGGCCTGCGGCGTTGTCGATCAGGCCCTTCATGGCCAGGGCCACCGGGTCGTCGCCTTGCGTCACGCCATAGGCTGAGAAGCCCATGCGCGCGGCAGCCGCCTCGCGCTGCGCATCGGCCTGGGCTTCGATGATGCGGGCCGGGTTGCCCACGGCGGTCGCGCCGGCCGGCACGGGCTTGGTCACCACCGCGCCCGAACCGATGCGCGCCCCCTCGCCAACGGTGAAGCCGCCCAGCACGCAGGCGTTGGCACCCACGATCACGCCGGGTTCCAGCGTGGGGTGGCGCTTGGCGCCCTTGATCAGGGATGTGCCGCCCAGGGTCACGCCCTGGTAAATGGTGCAGCCCTCGCCGATCTCGGCCATCTCACCGATCACGATGCCCATGCCATGGTCGATGAAGACCCGGCGCGCGATCTTGGCCCCCGGATGGATCTCGATGCCGGTGAAGAAACGGGCCAGGTGCGAGATGAAGCGTCCCAGCCACTTCAAGCCATGCGTCCAGCACCAGTGCGCGCGCCGATGCAGCACCAAGGCGTGCAGGCCGGGGTAACAGGTGAGCACCTCCCAGCTGCTGCGCGCGGCCGGGTCGCGCTCGAGGATCAGCTGGATGTCTTCACGCAGGCGCTTGAACATGGTGGCGGTGCCGGGGTTCGTGAACAAAAGGACCGCCAGTGTAGCGGGGGGTCCGGGCCTGCGCGGCCATGGGGAGATTGATCAGTCCGCAGCTTCGTCGACCCGGCTCGACGCCGGGGTTTGCAAGCGCAGCATGCTGCGCGCCATGCCGCGCAGGATGTGAACTTCCTCCTGCGTCAGCTGGGCGCGGTTGAAGAGCTGGTTCAAGCGGGGCATGAGCTTCTTGGGTGCTGCCGGGTCCAGGTAGCCGATGTGCTCCAGCGCCTCCTGCAGATGGGCCAGCAGCCCCTGCACCGCACGGCCATCGGCCAGCTGTGGATCGGTGGCGCGTGCCGCCACCTCAAAGCCCCCCAAGGCCTGGCGCCACTCGTAGGCCAGCAGTTGCACGGCCTGGGACAGATTCAGCGAGCCGTACTCGGGATGGGTAGGGATGGACAGCACTGCATGGCAGCGGTAGACGTCCTCGTTGCTCATGCCATAGCGTTCGGAGCCGAAAACGAGTCCCAGCTTGTGGCCCGAACTCGCCAGCTCGGCAAACAGCGGGCGTGGAGCCGAGGTCGGCGGGCCGAAATCCCGCGGCGTCATGGCCGTGGCGCAGGCGAAGGTCACGCCCTCCAGCGCTTCCTCCAGGCTCTCCACGATGCGTGCACGGGCCAGCACATCCGCCGCGCCGCTGGCCATGGCGATGGTGTCTTCCTGGCTCAGCACGTCCGAAAAGCGCGGGCGCACCAGCACCAGCTCGGAAAAGCCCATGACCTTCATGGCCCGAGCGGCCGCGCCCACATTGCCGGGGTGGCTGGTCTGAATCAAGACAAATCGTGTGGATTCCACGCTGGCGGACATGGGCTTCTCGGCTAAAATGGTTGATTATCCGCGCCGTGGATGCGCCGCACCGGTCTTGCCGAAACGATCTTTCGAGGCCCTGGCGTCACCCACTTTGCGCTCGCTCTTTTCCTTCGCCAGTCCACCTCTTTCGTTTGCAGGTTCACGCATGACGCAAGCTTCTCTTCATCCCATGCTCAATGTCGCCATCAAGGCGGCCCGTGCAGCGGGATCCATCATCAACCGCGCCTCCCTGGACCTCGACATCCTCAAGATCAACAGCAAGTCGCCCAACGACTTCGTGACCGAGGTGGACCAAGCCGCCGAGCAGCTCATCATCGAGACGCTGCTGCAGGCCTATCCGGACCACGGCATCCTGGCCGAAGAGTCGGGCCGTGAACACGGCAACAAGCATTCCGAATTCCAGTGGATCATCGACCCGCTCGATGGCACCACCAACTTCATCCACGGCTTCCCCGTCTACGCGGTGTCCATCGCCCTCGCCCACCGCGGTGTGGTCCAGCAGGCCGTGGTTTACGACCCCACGCGCAACGACCTTTTCTACGCCACGCGCGGCCGCGGCGCCTACCTGAATGACCGCCGCCTGCGCGTCTCGCGCCGCACCCGCATGAGCGACGCCCTGATCGGCACCGGCTTCCCCTTCCGCCGCGGCGACAACTTCAAGCGCTACCTGAAGATGTTCGAGGCCGTGATGCAGGAATGCGCCGGCCTGCGCCGCCCCGGAGCCGCCGCACTGGACCTCTGCTATGTGGCCGCCGGCTATTACGACGCCTTCTTCGAGACCGGGCTCAACCCCTGGGACGTGGCTGCGGGTTCGCTGATCATCACCGAGGCCGGCGGCCTGGTGGGCAACTTCACCGGCGAGGCGGACTTCCTGCATCAGCGTGAAGTCGTGGCCGGGAATCCGCGCATTTACGGCCAGCTGGTTCAGATCCTCGCGCCCTACACCCGCGTGATCAAGCAGGAAGAGCTGAGCGAGGAAGGCAAGGCAGACGGCGGAGATGCCGGCGCCGAAGTGGCCCAAAACGTCACGCAAAAAGTCGCCGCGGCCCCTGCGGAACGCAAGCGCGGGCCGGTACGCATCAAGAAGGCAGACAAGAGCAGCGACGAATCGCCGCTCTGAATCAAGACCCGCTCGTGAAAAGGCGCCGCCGGCACAGGGCCGGGGCGCCTTTTTTCATGGCCACGGCCCGCTGAACGCCTCACCGTGGCTTGCCGCGCCCGCCGCATCCGCATGCTCACGCGCACGCAGACGCTCGAGATCCTCCAGCGTGTCCACACTCTCCAGCACGCCGGGATCGGGCACCTCGATGCCCACCGCCGGGTAGCGGGCCACGAGCCGGCGTGCCCCTTCGTCGCCCTGCAAGCCGACGAGGTCCGAATACAGCTCGGCCGAGAACGCCAGCGGATGCCCACTGCGCCCTCGATACTGGGCAAAGGCCACCGCCTGCTCGCCCAGGCCCTCGGCCACCGCGCGCAGGGTTTGCGGACTGACGCCGGGCATGTCGCCCGGCAACAGCACCCAGCCCGGCGCGTCGCCGCTGGCCGATACACCTGCGGCAATGCTGTGCCCCATGCCGAAAGGCAAGACCTGACCCTGCACGCCCCGCTCCGGCAGTATCACCAGCTGATCCAGCCGCTGGACCAGGTTCTGCACCCGGTCCTGCATGGCTTGTGTCGTGACGATCACCCACGGCAGGCCCGCAGCCCGAACGTGGGCGACGGTACGCTGCAGCACCGTCTCGCCAGCCCTCAGCTCTTGGTGGAGCTTGTGACCAGGGCCTTTGAAACGGCAGCCCTGGCCAGCGGCCAGCACGACGACAACAGGCCGTCGTTCATCCATTCGATTCACCTTTTTTTTGCGCCGCCTGTTTAGCGGCTGTTGCCCTGCAGCATGCCTGCTGCCCCATAGGCGCCCCATAGGGAGCTTCACTTAAGGATTTCCCGCCTGAGTGATACTCTCGATATGAACAAGCTTTCCGATCTGCGCAAGAGCTACGAGCTGGCCGAACTGGACGAATCCCAGGTGTCCAGCGAACCCCTGATCCAGTTCAGGCAGTGGCTGGACGAAGCCCTGAAGGCCCAAGTGCCCGAGCCCAATGCCATGACCCTGGCCACCGTGGGCAACGACGGCCGCCCTTCCACGCGCATCGTGCTGATCAAGGGGCTCGATGAACGCGGCATCGTCTGGTACACCAACTACGACAGCCGCAAGGGCCACGAACTCGCCGCCCATCCCTACGCGGCCTTGCAGTTCCACTGGGTGGAACTGGAGCGCGTGGTGCGCATCGAGGGTCGCGTCGAGAAGGTCAGTGACGCGGAATCGGACGCCTATTTCCATTCGCGCCCCCTGGATTCGCGCCTGGGCGCCTGGGCCTCGCCGCAAAGCCAGGTGATCAGCTCCCGCGCAGTGCTGGTGGCCAACGCCGCCAAGGCTGCTGCCCAACACGGGTTGAACCCGAGCCGCCCCCCGCACTGGGGGGGTTATCGACTGGTGCCCGAACGCTGGGAGTTCTGGCAAGGACGCAAATCCCGCTTGCATGACCGCATCTCCTATCGCCTGGACGGGAAGACCTGGGTGAAGGAGCGCCTGGCTCCCTGACGCCACGCTGCCATCGGACTTCAGAAGCGCAGCTGCACCCCCGTTGAAAGGCTGCGCCCCGGCAGCGGCGCCCAGTCGCGGATCGTCTGCATGCTGGCCGCCCGGTAGGCCAGGGCATTGCCCAGGTTGTCCAGCTTGAGATACCACAAGGCATCCAGACCGTCCCAGCGGAACTGCCGGCTCAGCGCGAGCTTGGCGACGGTGTAGCCTGCCGTGGCCTTGTCCTGCGCCGGAACCCGGTTCTGAGCCGCGGCCTGCTGGATCTCCAGCCGCAAGCCCCAGACGCCCCCCTGCCCTTCCAGGCTCAGCGTGCCGCGCCTGGGCGCGATGCGGGGCAGCGGTTCACCGTGGCTTAGATCCTCGCCACGCACCCAGTCGAACTGCAGCCCGGCCTGCCAATGCCAGCCGGCCAAGCCGCCGGGCAGCCAGCCCAGCTGCAGGTCTTGCTGAAGGCTCAACTCCACGCCTTGGAGACGTGCCGCCACGGCCTGGTAGGCATAGACAGGCAAGGCCTCACCCTCGCCGGGCATGGTGGCACCGGTGGCGCGCAGGGCGATGTAGTCCTTGAAGCGCGTGCGATAGGCATTGAACTCCACGCTGCCGCTGCCGTGCTTCCAATGCAGTCCCAGGTCCAGGCCGCGGGCATGCTCCAGGCCCAGATTGGCATCGCCCTGTTCGAAGGCGCCGGTGGCCACATGCACCCCCTGGGCGAACAGCTCGCCCGCCGAGGGCGCGCGCTCCGAATGGTTGAGATTGAGGCTCAAGCCCAGGTCTGCCAGCGGATGCCATGCGAAGCTGGCGGAGGCGCTGACGGGCGCAAAGCGCTTCTCCATCCCGGGTCCGAAGCGGGCTTCCGGCGCGTCCAGCGCATCACCGTCCGAACGCACCCGGACCTGGTCCCGGCGGGCGCCCAGGCCAAGCTGCCAGGGGCCGTCGCTCCATTGCTCCAGGATGAAGAGCCCCTGCGCGCGGTTGCGGTTGCTGGGCATCAGGGCTTCCTCGCCCTGGACCTCGAAGCGGCTCTGCTCCAGCTGCCATCCCAGCACGCCGCGGGCGCCCGCAACCGGCGCATGTTCGGCCTGCACGCGCAGCTCCGAACCGCGCTGGGAAAAGCGCGTGCCCAGGCTGCCGTCGCCCTCGATCTCGTCATGCCGGTAGTTCGCGCGGCTGAATTGCCATTGCAGCTTGCGCAACCAACCTTCGCTCCAGCGCCACTCGCCGGCGCCTGCCAGGCGCTGGCGCTGCATGGCGATCTTCACGTCGGGTTCCACGGTTACGCCGTAGTCGTTGCGATAGTCGTCGACGCTCAGCCCCGCATAGCCGTCGCGACCGATCCAGGCGCCCCCCACGGCGGCGCTATGAGAGGCGCTGGCGGAGTTGCGCACGAAATCCATGCGCTGGCCGTCTGGCGCGGTGAAAGCAGGCGCTCTCTGATCATCGGCCAGACGGCGCGAGATGTCGGCGTGCCAGGCCCAGGGGCCCTGGCCACCGTCCAGCACCGCGGCCAGCGCCCGCTCGTTCGACGCCCCGCCCAGTCGCAACTCCGTGGCGCCGGAAAGCCCCTGGACGCGGCTGCGGGGAATGCGGCTGTCGATGGTGTTCACGACGCCGCCGATCGCATTGCCGCCATACAGCAGGGCCGCCGCTCCGCGCAGCACTTCAACCCTGTCCACCACCAGCGGGTCGACAGGCACCGCATGGTCATAGCTGAGGCTGGACACGTCCAGCGACGCTCCCGCGTTGTTGAGCATGCGCACCCGCTCGCCGTCCAGGCCGCGGATGATCGGCCGGCTGGCATTGGGGCCGAAGGAGGTGGCGGAAATCCCGGGCAAGCCCTCGACGGTCTCACCCACGCTGGCACCGCGGCGCAGCAGCAGGGCGTCGCCGGACAGGGTCTGGCCGGCTTGGGCCAATTCCTTGTTACCCAGGGGATTGCCGGTGACCTGCACGGTATCCAGCGTCTGGCGCTCGGCCGGATTGCCCTCGGCATGCGCCCAGTGCGCCCCCAGAAGACCGATCAACAGCAGGGCGCGCGGCAATGGTGACAGCGCCTGGACCGCTGCATTGACAGCAACACGCGGACGACGCGCCGCGGGTGGAACGAATTTTTCTTGCATGATTCTCGGGCCGACGGCATGCGGCCCCCTGACTCGGCAAGCTCGCAGATGAGCCTGCCCTGATCCGAGAGACGGGGCGCAAGGAGATGCACCCCAACGCCTGGCAGCGCAACGGTCTGCAGGCGAGCTTCATGGCCCGCTGGGGGCCGGATCTCAGGCAAGAAGAGGTGGACCGCGGGCGCGCGGACTGGGGCCGACGGCACTGATCGTGCGCAGCGCCGGCCGGCTTGCAGGCACCAACCCCAGCACCAGCAAGGCGCTGGCGAACTCCGCGGTGCTGGCCTGGTCGGCCTGCGCCAGCTGATCGAACAATTGGCAGTCGGTCGACCCCAGGGCATGGCCCCAGGCGTCCGCAGGCCCTTGCTCGACCGCCGTGGCAGCCAGCTTGAGTCCCAGGTGGGCCGCGCGGTGCCCCTGCCCCAGGCCCTGGGCCAGCAGCAGGCACAGGGCCAACCAGAGGTGCAGCGCGATGGCCGGCCAGGCCTGTGTCTGCTTCGACGCTCTCATGGCGCGGGCTCCCGCAGCCAACCGTGGGCTCCACCCACACGCTCGCAGGCCCGGCCCATGCGGGTCGGGATCAAGGCGAAAGGGTGAGCGGCGTGGCAGAACAAGAGGTGTCGCAGACGGTTGAGGACAGCGGCATTGTGCACAAGCCACCATGGCATGCCATCAGGCATGCCCCGTAGTCGGCCGGCCTGGCCGCGTTTCACTCGCCCGGCTGCAGCAATCGCGATACCTGGAGCCGCCAGGCGCACCAGGACGGCCAGGCCGCTCCCGCAAGGGCCAGCAGCCCGCCCACCATGGCCAGGCGCACCGCCAGCAGCGGCGTCCTGCCTTGCGAGCCCAGCCAATGCACCTGCTCGGGCGACGTCAGGCGACGCAGGCCCATCAAGCTCAGCTCACTGAGCCCCCACGCCAGCCCGAAAGCCAGCGCCGCGAGCCACAGCCATTCAAGAAGCGGTAACGCAGCCACCCGCCAGGCGGGCGCTCCCAGCACGCGCAGCAGCACCAGATCCTGCCGGCGCTGCTCCTGCGCCTGCAGCATCAGCGCAAAAGCTGCCAGCCAGGCACACAGCAAGAGCAGCGCCAGCAAGGTCTTCAGCAGCAAGGGCAGCCAGGCCAGCGCCGTCGCCATCTGCCGCAAGGCTTCACCCGGCACGGTCGCCTGCAGGCGGTCCTGCGCATTCAGCCAGGGCAGCAGCACGCTGCTGGACTGCGGATTTGCAGGCGTCAGCAGCACGAAGCTGATCTCGCCCAGGCTTTCCTCGCCGCTCGCCTGGCCCGGTGCCGTACTGCTGACGCCGCCGAGGCCATCCGTCAGCGCGGGCGGCATGCCCCCCTCCGGCTGGCGCAAGGCCCACAGCGAGCTCAGATCCGTCAGGATCACGCCGTCCAGCGCCGAATCCTGCCGGGCCAGCACGCCGACCACGAGGAAAGAGCGCTGCACAGGGCTCACCCGGGTCCGCCCATCCGGATCCAGGCCGCTGAACTCGGCACCCACCGTCAACCCGAGGCTATGCGCCACCTCCGCCCCCAGCACCACCTCCATGGCGCGCTCGAACGCGCGCCCCTGGGCCAGGCGGGCACGGTGCAGGCTCATGAAGGCCGGTTCCGTCCCGAGCATCGCGAAGCCCCGGTGCCGCCCGCCCACCAGCAACGGCACAGCCTGGGCCACCTGGGGCAGTTCGCGCAGCGCCGGCAAGGTTTCGTAAGGGATGCTCCCGACAGGCGTTCCCAGCAGCAAGGCGCCGGACAAGGTCTGCCGCCAGGGATCGCCTTTAGGCCCGACGAGCAGCTCCACCCCCTGCAGTTCCCGTTCCAGCTGGCGGGGCACGCGCTGCACCAGGTCTGCCAGGAGGCCCGCCACCGTCAAGGCCAGGCTCAGCAGCAGCAGGCTCATGCCCGCATAAAGCGGACGCGACCACAGATGCCGCCAGGCCAGCCAGGGCATCGCCAGCAAGGCCTGACTCCTCATTGCAATCCTCCCAGAACGCTGCTGAGTCCGGCCGTCAGGCCGGAGGCCAGCCAGCCCAGATTGCGCAATCGGTGCAGTTGCACTGGCAGCAGCGTCTGGAAGCGCTGGACGACGCGCGCATCGTGAGTGGTCACGACCAAGGTCACCTGATGCTCGGTCGCAGCCTGGCACAGCAGGCCAATCATGCGCTCACTGGCTTCTTCATCCAGATTTGCCGTCGGCTCGTCCGCCAGCAGGATGCGCGGCCCGCGCAACAGCGCGCGAGCCAGGATGACGCGCTGCAACTGCCCCTGGTTGAGCTGGCTGGGCCGGCGCTTGGCCAGGCCCTCTAGGCCGAGGCTGGTCATCACCAGGCCGATGCGTTCCTTGTCCACCGGCAGCCCGGCCGCCAGGAAAGGCAGGCGCAGGTTCTCCAGCACGTTGAGCGGCTGGCACAAATGCAGGCGCTGGGACACCAGTCCCAGCTGGCTGCCGCGCCAGCGGTCCACCGCCGCGCCCTGCAGTTGCGCCAATTCCACGCCGGCCAGGCGCAGTTGGCCGTCCGACGGCCGCAGCAGGCCGGCCATCATGTTCAACAGGGTCGACTTGCCCGCCCCCGAGGGGCCATGCACCAGCAGGTGATGGCGCGGGGCCAGCACGAAGTCATCGAAATACAGCAGCGCCCCGCCCGGGTAGGCGTGGCGCAGGCTGTGCCAGGCGATCATGGGCTCGCTGAGCACCGTCATGCGCCGTCTCCCAACTACAGTCTCTTGTTGGCCCTGTGCCAATGCAGGATGCAGTCGAACTCAGGATTCGACTGCATCAACCCATACTATTGCGCATCATCCCGCATCAGATGCCCAAAGGTCTTCATGAACTTGTCGACCTTGCCTGCGACCACGAACACGCAGTAGCCCTGGTCTGGATTGCGGGCGAAGTACTGGTGGTGGTAGGGCTCGGCCGGGCTGTACAGGCGCAGAGGCTGCACCTCGGTGACCACCCGCCCGCCCAGCGCCTCGTTGGCCTCGGCCACGAAGGCGCGGACAACGGCCTCGTCGTCGGCATGCTCGTGGTAGATGCCGGAGCGGTACTGCGTGCCGACGTCCGCACCCTGCCGGTTCAGACTGGTCGGGTCGTGAATGCAGAAGAAGACCTCCAGCAGCTGGCGCAAGCTCACCTGGCCGGGGTCATAGTCGATGCGCACGACCTCGGCATGGCCGGTCTGCCCGGTGCAGACCTGCTCGTAGCTGGGTTCGGGCACCAAGCCATTGCAATAGCCGGGCTCGACAGCCAGCACGCCGCGGACACGCGCGAACACGGCCTCGGTGCACCAGAAGCAGCCGCCGCCCAAGGTGATGCGACCCGTGCCGGCATGGCTCATCGTGTGGTTCTCCAAGAGTGCGCTCAAGAAATGGACAGCCCGCATTGTGCCGCCTGCGCCCGCACCGCATGCTCAAATCGCGGCCTGCCTGCTCGTCACACGCCCCCAGGGCGCGCCGCACTCCATGGATTTCTACAGCCCCTTCAAGGCCGTCTGCCTGGCGCTGCTCGCCCCGCCCGGGCTGCTGCTGCCGCCCCTGCTCGCCGGGCTTCTGCTCTGGCGGCGCGCCGGCCGCTGGCGCCTGCTGATGCCGCTGGCTTTGGCGCTGATGTGGCTGTCTCTGAGCGAAGCGCCGGCCCTGCTGCTGCAGCGCAGCCTGCTTCGTCCGCCACCACCGCTGCGGCTGCAGGACGCGGACTGCAGATCGCAGGACAGGACCCTGGTGCTGGTGCTGGGCGGGGGCATCCATCAATGGGTGGACGAGCGCGCCGGACCCGACCTCAAGGCCAGCACCCTTGAAAGGCTGCGCCACGGCGTGTACCTGGCGCGCCGCTGCCAGTGGCCCCTGGGCTTCACCGGCGGCCTGCCCTCGCATCCGCGCCCCGGCTATGTGCCCGAGGCCCAGGTGGCCCAACTGGTGGCGCGTGAGGAATTCGGCCTCCCCCTGGATTTGGTGGAAGCCGCGGCCCAGGACACACGCGAGAACGCCCGCCTCAGCCTACCGCTGCTGCGCGAGCGGGGCATCCAGCGACTGGTGCTGGTCACCCACGCCGAACATCTGCCGCGCAGCCTGAAGGCCTTCGAAGCGGCCAGCGTGGCCGAGCACTATCCGCTGGCCCTGCTGCCCGCGCCCGTAGCCGGGCGTCAGGAGGACGAGATTTCGCCCTACGACTGGATACCCAGCGAGGCCGGCTACCGCCGCACGCGCTATGTGTTCTACGAGCTGATGGGCCTGCTGGCCGGGCATTGACGAGCCGGCTGCATGGAGCGCCAGGCCCAGAAAGAGGAACCCCTCCGGGCTTTCGCTCGGAGGGGTGGGTGGCTGGCGCCACCGGTGGAGCTCAACGGTGAACGACCGGAGGGCTCCTGGCGCGCAGAGACTGCGCCAGAGTGTTTGCCTATCATCAGGCTCCACAAAGTTAGTTGGCGCACCAGCGGACTTCAAGCGGTGCTCAGCAGGTCTTTGCTCCTGATTAACCCTAGGCGATCACACCTGGACTTTTGGCGCCGGCATTCCTATGCCTGGCCTGCAAACAGCTTGTCGAACAGGCGCTGGCTCGTCTCCAGCACGTCCTGCGGCATGGTGATGGTCCGACCCCATTCGCGCGAGGTCTCGCCCGGCCACTTGTTGGTGGCATCCAGCCCCATCTTGCCGCCCAGGCCGCTGACCGGCGAGGCGAAGTCCAGGTAGTCGATCGGTGTGTTCTCCACCAAGGTGGTGTCCCGCACCGGATCCATTCGAGTGGTGATGGCCCAGACCACCTCCTTCCAGTCCCGCACATCCACGTCCTCGTCCACCACGACGATGAACTTGGTGTACATGAACTGCCGCAGGAAGCTCCACAGCCCGAACATCAGGCGCTTGGCGTGGCCAGGGTAGCTCTTGCGGATGGAGATCACCGCCATGCGGTAGCTGCAGCCCTCGGGCGGCAGGTAGAAGTCGACGATCTCGGGAAACTGCTTCTGCAGGATGGGGACGAAGACTTCGTTGAGCGCCACCCCCAGCACCGCCGGCTCGTCGGGCGGCTTGCCGGTATAGGTGCTGTGGTAGATGGGATCGTCCCGGTGCGTCAGGCGCTGGACCTCGAAGACCGGGAACCAGTCCTGCTCGTTGTAGTAGCCCGTGTGATCACCGTAGGGCCCTTCAAGCGCATGGAGGTAGCCCTTGATTTCCTTCAGCGGCACACCGTGCTCGCTACGCCCCTCGAAGCCCGGTGCAGCCGGCGGGATGTGGCCCTCGAGGATGATCTCTGCCGTGGCCGGCACCTGCAGCATGCGGCCCGCTTCGCCCACGGCGGTATCGGCGAGTTCGGTCCGTGACCCGCGCAGAAGCCCGGCGAACTGGTATTCGGACAGGCTGTCCGGTACCGGTGTGACCGCGCCCAGCGTGGTCGCGGGATCCGCACCCAGTGCCACCGCAATCGGGAAGGGCTGGCCAGGATTCGCCAGGGCGAAGTCGCGGAAGTCCAGCGCGCCCCCGCGATGCGCCAGCCAGCGCATGATCAGCTGCCGCCGACCGATCACTTGCTGGCGATAGATCCCCAGGTTCTGGCGCAAGCGCGGCGTGGGCACGCACTGCGGCCCACGGGTGATGACCAGGCCCCAGGTCAGCAGCGGGGCGGCGTCGCCCGGCCAGCAGTACTGAATAGGGAGCCGACCCAAGTCGACGTTCTCGCCAGACATGATGTTGGCCTGACAGGCAGGGCGCGACACCAGGCTGGGCTTCATGTCCCACAAGGCCTTGCCCATCTGGAGCAGCTTGCCGGCATCCTTCAGGCCTCGCGGTGGCTCGGGCTCTTTCAGATTGGCCAGCAGTTGCCCCACTTCGCGCAACTCCGCCAGATTTTGCGCGCCCATGCCCATCGCCACGCGGCGCGGCGTGCCGAATAGATTGCCCAGCACCGGCATGGGCGAGCCCCCCGAGGCAAGGGGGCTCGCGCCCGGCAGCATGGGACGCTCGAAAAGAAGAGCCGGCCCGTCGGCGCGCAGCACGCGGTCACACAGGGCCGTCATCTCCAGATGCGTGCTGACGGGATCCTTCACGCGGACGAGCTCGCCCTGGGCTTCCAGGCCCGCCATGAAGGCTCGCAGATCTCTATATTTCATAACTTGAAGCTATTTAGACAAGCGTTTATAAGCTTGACCGGTTATTTTTCGTCCTTAGAATCGCGCCAGCCTTGCATCAGCAAGGGTTAACCCGCGCGCCGTTCCAGGGTTCAAGCGCGCGATCGCTGCCAATGGACGCCGCCTGCGGCCGGGCTCTCAGCCCGCTCCGCATCAAAGGCGGCCCATTATCACCGTCGGTCTTTGCCCCGTGCCTTGCATGGGGCCGGGATCGGGCGGAGAAGAAAGGAGTCACATGACAGCGCAAGCTAACCTGTTGAGCCTCGGACGCCATGCCCGCATCGCGACCGAGGTGTTCCTCAAAGACATTGGCCAGGGACTCCTGGTCGTCAGCCACAACACCCTGGCCCTGCTGGGCCTCACCGTGGTCGCCCTGCTGGCCACCTTTGCCAGCCAGGCCGATCTGCGTCACCAACTCGAGAGCCAGACCCTGGGCTGGCTCAGCGCCCGTCAGGAGGCCCGGGCCGAAGCCAGCGGCGATGTGGTCACCGCCCTGAGTGACCCGACGGCCATCCAGCGGGCGACCGCCATCAACCCCAAGGAGCTGAGCCGGCCCCAGGCGGCCGTGGCCCAGTGGCTGGCACGTCGCTACAAGGTGGCGCCGGAACCGGTGGCGCGCCTGGTCCAGGAAGCGTGGGTCGTGGGCCAGAAGGCCAAGGTCGAGCCGACCCTGATTCTGGCCATCATGGCGGTGGAGTCCGGCTTCAACCCCTTCGCTCAAAGCACGGTGGGCGCCCAGGGCCTGATGCAGGTCATGACCCGCGTTCACGACGACAAGTACGAGGCCTTCGGCGGTACCCATGCCGCCTTTGATCCGGTCACCAACCTGCGCGTCGGCGTCCAGGTGCTGAAGGAATGCATCCAGCGCGGTGGCAGCCTGGAAGAAGGACTGAAGTACTACGTGGGGGCCGCCAACCTCAGCGATGACTCCGGCTATGCCGGCCGCGTGCTCAGCGAGCACGAGCAGCTGAAGGCAGTGGCCGCCGGGCGCGCACCGGCCCCTCGCCCCAGTGTCGAACCGCAGGCGCCCATGGCCTCCTCGGCACCGCAGCAGGTGGCGCTCCTGCACTGAGCGGGTGACCGCAGGCGCCCCATCCGCCCGGCCAAGCCGACCCGGCGGCCGGATGGACCGCCGCTCCGGTGGCGCGCAGCAACCCGGCCTCACAAGTGGCCGGGTTTTTTTCTGTGCGCTAGGCATGGCCAAGTCAAAGCAGACCGACCCGCCATATGCGCAATGAAGGCCATGCCGAGCGGCTGGAACCGCTACACTCCACGAGCCGCGCAACTGGCGATGACGGCCCTGCAGCCAAGCAAGGGCCAGGTGGTTAACCACCGGGGAGCGCGGCTGCCGGTGCGCCCTGGGCGCCTGGCAGTTCAGCCGTTCGCCTGGGCAGCCGAGCAAGGAGCTTCGAGAAGCATTCTTGTGGTCCGCGCCCGGCTACAACCCTCATTCCCACTGACACCATGTTCGACCGCACCCAATCCACCCTGGCCGCCATCGATCCCGAAATCTGGGCCGTCATCCAGAAGGAAAACCAGCGTCAGGAAGATCACATCGAGCTGATCGCCTCGGAGAACTACACCTCGCCCGCCGTCATGCAGGCTCAAGGCAGCCAGCTGACCAACAAGTACGCCGAGGGCTACCCCGGCAAGCGCTACTACGGCGGCTGCGAATACGTGGACGTCGTCGAGCAACTGGCCATCGACCGGCTGAAGCAGCTCTTCGGCGCCCAGTTCGCCAACGTCCAGCCCAATTCCGGCTCGCAGGCCAACCAGGGCGTGTTCTTCGGCCTGCTGCAGCCCGGCGACACCATCATGGGCATGAGCCTGGCCGAAGGCGGCCACCTGACCCACGGCATGCCGCTGAACATGTCGGGCAAGTGGTTCAAGGTCGTGTCCTATGGCCTCGACGCGAACGAAGCGATCGACTACGACGCCATGGAGCGCATCGCCCGCGAGCACAAGCCCAAGCTGATCATCGCTGGCGCGTCGGCCTACTCGCTGCGCATCGACTTCGAGCGCTTCGGCAAGATCGCCAAGGAGATCGGCGCCTACTTCATGGTGGACATGGCCCACTACGCAGGCCTGATCGCCGCGGGCGTCTACCCCAACCCCCTGCCGCATGCCGACGTGGTGACCTCCACCACGCACAAGAGCCTGCGCGGCCCGCGCGGCGGCATCATCCTGACCAACAGCGAAGAGATCGCCAAGAAGATCAACTCGGCCATCTTCCCCGGCATCCAGGGCGGCCCGCTGATGCACGTCATCGCTGGCAAGGCCGTGGCCTTCAAGGAGGCCCTGACGCCTGAGTTCAAGGCCTACCAGGAGCAGGTGGTCAAGAACGCCAAGGTGCTGGCCGAAACCCTGATCGAGCGCGGTCTGCGCATCGTGTCGGGCGGCACTGAGAGCCACGTGATGCTGGTGGACCTGCGTCCCAAGGGCCTGACCGGCAAGGAAGCCGAGGCCGTGCTGGGCGCCGCCCACATGACCTGCAACAAGAACGGCATCCCCAACGATCCGCAAAAGCCCATGGTCACCAGCGGCATCCGTCTGGGCACGCCCGCCATGACCACGCGGGGCTTCAAGGAAGAGCAGGTCCGCCAGACGGCCCACCTGATCGCCGACGTGCTGGACAACCCGCACGATGAAGCCAACCTGGCCACCGTGCGCGAGAAGGTCGCCGCGCTGACCCGCCAGTTCCCCGTCTACCGCTGAGCCGCCGATGCGCTGCCCTTTTTGTTCCCATCACGAAACCCAGGTCGCCGAGACCCGCGAGTCGGATGAGGGCGACGTGGTGCGCCGTCGGCGGCGCTGCCTGAGCTGCGACAAACGCTTCACCACCTACGAACGGGCCGAAATCGCCCTGCCCGCGGTGGTGAAGAAGGACGGCACCCGCGCCGACTTCGACCCCGCCAAGCTGCGGGCCTCCATGCAGCTGGCCTTGCGCAAGCGGCCCGTCAGCATCGAGCAGATCGACGCCGCCCTGGAACGCATCCAGGACAAGCTGCTGACCAGCGGTGCCCGCGAGATCCCTTCCACCAAGCTCGGTGAGCTGGTCATGCGCGAGCTCAAGCGCATCGACAAGGTGGCTTATGTCCGTTTCGCTTCGGTCTACCGCAGCTTCGAGGATGTGGACGAGTTCCGGCAGCTGATCCGGGACATCTGAAGCCGCACGGCAGGCATCACTAACCACCAATATCCGCAGCCCTGCGGATAAACGCCCGGCCTTTCACACGCCGGGAGGATGCGACCCCGGCGTCGTTTCCCTACGCTGACAAGCCTTGTACATCCAGGGCCTGCCATGCGTTCCTTGCTCCCCCCACATCGAGGTTTCAGCCTAGTCGGCGCACTGCTGAGCGTCGCGCTGCTGGGCATTCTGTGCGCCATCGCCGTACCGGCCCTGCACGAGTTCATCAACCGGCGTCGCCTGGAAACCCTGGCCGCCGACTTTTTCCATGACCTGCAGCTGGCGCGCAGCCTGGCCATCAACGGCGAGCAGGCACTGCGCTTGAGCGTTCTGGCGGATGCCGCTGGCAGCTGCTATGTGCTGCATCAGGCCCTGCATGACAGCTGCCGCTGCACGCCCCTGGGCGCCAGCTGCGATGGCGAGGCGTCACCCGTCAAGCACCGATGGGTAGCGGCGAGCAGCCGTACGCGCGTCGCGGCCAACGTCCCTGGTGTCACCCTGCATCCGGGCGAAGGTTTCGTCACCAGCGCGGGCACCTTCCGCATCGAGCAAGTCGCCACGGGGCGAGGCATCTGGTACGTGCTCAGCCCGGTCGGCCGCATCCGCAGCTGCACGCACGACTGGGCCCCCAGCGCCTTGCCACGCTGCGGCGGCGCAGCGTCGTGAGCCCGCTTGGCCGGTGCTATTGCCGCGCCCACCAACGCGCCCATCAATGTGTCCATCAATGTGTCCATCAATACCTCCACCATGCGCCTGCCATGAGCCCATCGCGGATCCCCAGCGCCCCCGCGCTTCGCGCTCGCCCACGTCGCCTGCCCCAGGAAGCAACATGCCCATTCACCAGATTGCCAGCCCTGGCCGATGGCCCCCTGTTCGCGGCCTGAGCCTCATCGAGTTGATGATTGCCTTGTGCATCACCGGAGTACTGGCTGCCATCGCCTGGCCTCGGTTCGAGGCGCAGTTGCAGAAAGCTCGGCGCAGCGAGGCGCACGCGGCGCTGGGCGAGGTACTGACAGCGCAGTCGCGCTTCCGCAGCACGCACAAACACTATGCAGGCAGCCTGGCCGAGCTGGGCATGGGCATCGACCCCTTGCAGCACTACCAGCTGCGCCTGCTGGATCTGCCCAAGAGCGCGGAAGATGGTGCCGACGAGGAGCCCTTTCGCCAAGGCTTCATCGCCCTGGCCGTGCCACAAAAGGGAAGCACGCAGGCCCATGACCAGGCTTGCGCGGAGCTGCGTTTGAGCCTGAAGGGTCGCGAGCTCTCGCGCAGCGCACTGGACAAGACCGGGGCGCCCAGCAGCGTGTGCTGGCCCCGATGAGAGCACCATCATGAAAAGCTCCGCCACGCCAGGCGTCGGACACCTGGGCCGCATCGCGCGATATGCCCCTAGCGGGCTCGTGCAAGCAGGACTGCCAGTGAGCCCGCACCATGCCAGGCTGCCTCGTCGAAAGGCGCCCGCCGCACCGCGGCGCGCCGCCCGGTGCAAGGGCTGGACCTTGATGGATCTGTTGCTGGGCATGGGGCTGGGCGTGTTCCTTTGCGCTGCTGCGGCCGGCCTCATGTTGAGCCAGCTGCGCGAGCACAAGCGGCTGCTCGCGGACACACTGCTGCAGCAGGATCTGCGCAACGCCATGGCCTTGATACGACAGGAGATACGCCGCACCGGCGCCCTGGCCACGGCCCATGAGCGCATCCCTGAACCGGGAAAGGCGCCAGCGGCCATCGGCGTTGAGCCCAGCCTTCAACTGCTGCGCGACGGGAAACCGGCCCCTGCGGAACCCAGCGGCAACGGCCTGCGCTTGCAGTACGACCGCGCCCCCCGAGCCGACCATGAGGCGGTCGACCGGCGCGTCGACAGAGGCTTCCGCTTGCAAGAGGCCCAGCTGCAATACCTGCTGGAGCGCAGCTGGCAACCATGGAGCGACGGCGCCACCGTTCGTTTCACCCGCCTGGAGCTGAGCCAGCAAGCTGCCAGCAGCACTCTGGCCCGGCCCTGCAGCTGCGCAGCAGGACATCGATCCTGCGATACCCGGATCCAGGGCCAAGTGATCAGCGTGGTGCTGGTAGGCCAGTCGCGGCTGGACGCCAGCACCGTACGGAGCCTCCGCAGCAGCATCCATGTCCGCAACGACCAGGTCTTCATGCCTGACAGCCCTGCCACCCCATGCTGACCAGCCCAACACCACACTCCTTGGAGCGCCGCAGCGGCGGCTTTGGCACACTGACCACGCTGATGGTCCTGCTTTTGCTCATGGGCATGGCGGCCATGCTCAGCGCCAGGGTGCTGCATGGCGAGCTCATGGGCAGCGAAGCGTTGGTCCAGGGGCACCAGCGCCAGAGCCTGCAGGAAAGCGGCCTGGATTGGGGTCTGCAGTTGCTCAACAGTCCGGCCTTGGCTGGCAGTTGCGAGCCCAGCGGCGGCCCAGGCCCCGCTTTTGCTGAAGGCCTGACGGACACCGACGACCGCGGCCACCGCCGTGTGCGAGAGCCCTGGCAGGGCCGTCCTTTCATCTGCAGCAGTGACGAGGACGAGCGCTGGCATTGCACCTGCCCCGGCGCAACCCCATCCGCCCCAGGCAGCTCGGCAGCATCCCGCTCCTACACCCGCGCAGGTTCCGGTGCCATGCCCGGCGTGGCGCCGGGCATAGCCCCCAGCGCGGCCGTCTACGCCGATCGGCTTCCGCGCTTCAGCCTTGAGTTTCAAGGCAAGGAACGAGTGGACGCCGCGGCCTGGCGCCGCCGCACCCTGCGCCTGCTGGTTCAGTCCTGCGCCGAAGGCCAGGCGAGCTGTGAGCTGCCGGGCACACCGGCGTCCCGCCCCTTGCCCACGCGCGCTCAGTCCCAATTGGTCGTCCTCGCTTCGGCACTGGCCCAGGCGCCGGCCAGTGCCTTGACCAGCGCAGGGGCCGTGAATCTGAGTGCGTTGGCGGATGAGCAGTCCGGGCTGGCCTTGCCCCCCGATCAGGACAGCGCCTGGGTACTGCAGGCGGGCGCCGAGGTCACGGGTGCCGACGGTCATGTGCAAGGCCCACCTGGCAGTGCTGGCGCTTCGCTGGTTCGCAGCATGGCCGCGGATCTCGCCTTGCCGCCTGAACACTTCTTCCAGCGTTTCTTCGGTCTGCCGCCCGAGGCGTACCGCCGTCGCGCCGGGCTGTCCATCCTGGACTGCCGAGGTTCGGAGGACTGCAGCGCCGCCTTGGCAGCCCGCGTGCGCAGCGGGCAGGCCTGGCTGTGGATCCAGGGGCCCTTGCGCTTGCGTAGCCCGCTGAAGCTCGGCAGCTCTGACAGCCCTGTGCTCATCATCTGCGAAGAGCCCTTGGAGCTTGCAGCAGGCCTGCAGCTCACCGGCCTGCTTTACAGCCACGGCGCCTTGCGGCTGGAGCCCGCTGCAGGCCTCGTCCGCATCGAAGGCGCATTGATCAGTGCAGCTGCCAGCACCCTGGCGGGCCGGGTGCAGGTCGTCCACAGCGCTCCTGTGCTGCGTCGTCTCGCCGATCTCCGAGGCAGCTGGGTTCGCCTGCCCGGCGGCTGGACGCCATGAGCCCAAGGCCACATCACCGGGGAGAGCCAACACCATGCCAAGACTGACGCCCACGCCCACGCCCACGCCCACGCCCACGCCCACGCCCACGCCCACGCCCACGCCCACGCCTACGCCTACGCCTAAGCCTAAGCCTACGCCCACGTCCACGTCCAAGGCCAAGGCCAGGCCCACCCGCCACGGGCTGTCGCGCGACGGCATGGCAGGGCTGGGCTTGGTTGAGGTTCTGCTGTCCAGCGTCGTCCTGAGCATAGGCATGGTCCTGCTGCTCAGGAGTCAGGCGTCCTTACGGGAGCACGGCGACTTTGCCCGTGAACGCGCCGCTGCGGCCGTTCTGGCCGAGGCCCACATCGAACGCTTGCGGGCACGGCCACCTGACGCGCGTGTCGATGTGGCGGATGACGGCGTCGACGCTACGGCGGATGGTGCTGCGGACGCTTCGGCTGACGGCGTGGCGGATGCTGCTGCCGACGGCGCGGCGGCCGGTGTCGCGGTTGGC
>JAYSEK010000020.1:25279-91795 GCA_041913905.1 Burkholderiaceae bacterium
GGGGCGGTTGGCGGGGCGGTTGGCGGGGCGGTTGGCGGGGCGGTTGGCGGGGCGGTTGGCGGGGCGGCTGGTGCGGTGACTGGTGCGATCGATGGCGCAAGCCCTCATGCGCGCGGTGTCACGGCCGGCGCAGAGGCCAGCCGGGCCATCAGCGGGGGTGGCAGCGCCGGCGCCACCAAGACGCTTGGTGAGGCGCTTGAGATGGAATGGCGCCAGGATCTGGACAACAGCCGCTACCACCTCCATCAACGGATCAAGCGCGCCGAAACGGGCCTCCTGGATGACCTGTACCTGCGCCTGCGCTGGCAGGATCGCTTCGGCCAATGGCAAGTCCTTCGCTGGCCGGTTCGCATGGCTGCGCTGGATCCCACGCTGGCCCTCCTGGCATTGGCCCCGCATACCTCGGGCGACCCGACTCGCGTAGCAGGACGCCATGCCGCCATGCCGGCATCAGCCCGGGAGCTGAGCCCGGGCTGGCTGGTCTTCCAGCCCGATCCCGGACTGTCCGTCGCATGGTTGCTGAATGCCCACACGGGGCAGGTGCAGGGCCTTTGCGAACTGGGCGGGCGCAGCGTCGACGATCTGCGAGCCGCTGACATGGCGGACTGCAAGTCGCGCATGGCTGGCGATGGCGCATTGCTGCTCAGCGGTTTGATCCGCTTCGATCTGAGCGACGTTCCCGATCCAGCCGCCCCGCGGTCCAGCGCGCTGCCGGTGGACGTCAACTTGCTGCTCAGCGATGCGGGAGCCTCGCCGGCGGCGCCGCGCTGCGTCAGCAACGCAGGCAGCGCCGTGCCACGCAAGCTGGCGGTGGTCAGCTACCACTGCCTGGTCTATCCCCGCAGTCGGGATCAGCGCTGGACAGGGCGCAGCGAGTTGACGGGCTCCGCAGCCGACCTCGGGCGCTACCGCATCTGCCGCTACAGCGCCGATCACAACCATGATGGCCGCATCGCCAACATCGAGCACCCCGCGCTCTACCAGGACGTTGAAGGCCCCTTGACGCAACAGAACTTCCTCGTGATCCGCGAAGGACGCCCCTGCCCCGCCGGCCTGCCCGAAGATCCGGTCCATGGTCGACTGTTGGACACTGGCACCGTCAGCCACCAGCCGCCCAGCTGAGAAAGACCGCCGGCGCCGCTGCCCGGGTTCACCCGCGCTATCCTCGGCGTCATTGCCAACCCCAACACCGCGGCCATGGCCCTGATACCGCCAGTGGCCTTACATCTTGAGCACCGACCCAGACCGCCTCCTTTCACCCGCCGATGCCATGCAACTGGCCCTGGCGCTATCCCGGCAAGCGATCGGCCTCAGCGATCCCAACCCACGCGTCGGCTGCGTGATCACCGATGCCCAAGGCCGGGTGCTGGGCAGCGGTCACACCCAACAGGCCGGCGGCCCCCACGCCGAGGTCATGGCCTTGCGTGATGCCCGTGCGGGAGGTCACGAGCTGGCCGGCGCCCAGGTGTACGTCACCCTGGAGCCCTGCGCCCATCATGGCCGGACGCCTCCCTGCTGCGAAGCACTAACCGCCGCTGGCGTGGAGCGCGTGCACATCGCCTTGCTAGACCCGAATCCCCTGGTCGCCGGCAAGGGCCGGGCGCACCTGCAGGCTGCCGGCATTGCCTGCGAGTTGGGCTTGGGCGCCGCGGAGGCGCGGGAGATCAACCTCGGTTTTCTCAGCCGCATGGTGCGTGGCCGGCCCTTTGTCCGCATGAAGGTCGCTGCCAGCCTGGACGGTCGCACCGCGCTGCCGGACGGTCGCAGCCAATGGATCACCGGCCCGGCAGCACGCCAGGACGGCCAGCGGTGGCGCCAGCGGGCGGGCGCCATCCTCACGGGCGTGGGCACGGTGCTCGACGACGACCCGCGCCTGGATGTCCGGCTGCCCAGCGCCGCAGAGCCCCCCTTGCAGCCGCTTCGGGTGATCGCGGATTCGCGCCTGCAAACGCCAAGCACCGCGCGCATCCTGCAGCCGCCGGGTCAGGTCTTGCTGGTCCATGCAGCGGCCGCGTCAGGTGGGCCCTGGCCGGAAGGCGTCGAACTCCTGTCCATGGCTGCCGGCCAGCAGGTGGATCTGCCGGCCCTGCTGCTGGAGCTGGGGCGGCGCGGCGTCAATGAACTGCATGTGGAGGCCGGCGCCAGGCTCAATGGTGCCCTGCTGAAAGCCGGGCTGGTGGATGAGCTGCTGCTGTACCTGGCTCCCACCCTGCTGGGCGAAGGACGCGGCATGGCAGCCCTGGGCGTGCTGGCGGAACTGGAGGCTGCTCCGCGTTTCCAGTGGCTGGAGACCGCGCAGATCGAGACCGACCTGCGCTTGCGCCTACGCCGCACCGAGTTGGGCTTCTAAGGGCCCCGAACCTGACGCACCATGCGCCGGAAGTGGCCCACGGAACTTGGGGCTGCCCGGCTTGGGGCTGCCCGGCGTTCCCTTCAAACCGCCCCACTTCATCAAACGACCCCACACCTGCCACTTCCTTCCGCCCCCACGCGGGTCACGGCAACTGGAGCCTGCCACCAAGCACGGCCGCCAGGCATGGCGCCTGAGCACGGCGGCTGAGCGCCACGCCTGGCCTGGCTAGGTGCGACACCTCAGCAACAGTTCAAGCCGCGCCCTCGGGAAACACCGGATGGTGGCCCCGCCCCTCTACAATCCGCCCCTATGCCTATCTCTCCTGTCCCCGAGCTGGTCGCCGAGTTGGCCGCCGGCCGCATGGTCATCCTGGTCGACGAAGAAGACCGCGAGAACGAGGGTGACCTCGTCCTGGCCGCCGATCACGTCACGCCCGAAGCCATCAACTTCATGGCCAAGTTCGGCCGAGGTCTGATCTGCCTCACGCTGACGCGCGAGCGTTGCGAGCGCCTGCAGCTGCCGCCCATGGCCACACGCAATGGCACGCAGCACGGCACGGCCTTCACGGTGTCCATCGAGGCCGCCACCGGCGTCACCACCGGCATTTCCGCGGCCGACCGCGCCCGCACCGTGCAGGCCGCCGTGGCCAAGAACGCCGAAGCGCGCGACCT
The DNA here is from genome assembly GCA_041913905.1 of Burkholderiaceae bacterium. Classification (GTDB taxonomy): domain Bacteria; phylum Pseudomonadota; class Gammaproteobacteria; order Burkholderiales; family Burkholderiaceae_C; genus Roseateles_B. Next base: position 28,304 of record JAYSEK010000020.1, read on the forward strand.
GGTCCAGCCCGGTCACATCTTCCCCCTGCAGGCCCAGGACGGCGGCGTACTGATGCGCGCCGGCCATACCGAGGCCGGCTGCGACCTCTCCCGCATGGCCGGCCTGACGCCCGCTGCGGTGATCTGCGAGATCATGAAGGACGACGGCACCATGGCCCGTCTCCCGGACCTGGAGCTTTTCGCCCAGGAGCACGGTCTCAAGATCGGCACCATTGCCGACCTGATCGAATACCGCAGCCGCAACGAGTCGCTGGTCCAGCTGGTCAGCCGCCGCAGCCTGCAGACGCACCAGGGCAGCTTCGACTGCAGCGTCTTCAAGGACCGCACCGGCGCCGTGCACCTGGCGCTGAGCCATGGGCAGTGGCAGCCTTCGGACGAAGTGCTGGTGCGCGTGCACGAGCCCTTCTCCGCCCTGGATCTGCTGGATGCCGGCCAGTGCGGCCACTCCTGGCCGCTGCCGCAGGCGCTGGCCGCCCTGAAGCAGTCGCCGGCCGGCGTGGCCGTGCTGCTGAACTGCGGGGAAGCCGCCGATGCCCTGCTCAGCCGCTTCGAATCTGGCGAGAGTGCCGAACCCCGCGCCACGGCCATGGACCTTCGCACCTATGGCGTCGGCGCCCAGATCCTGCGTGAGCTGGGCGTGCACCGGATGAAGTTGCTGGGCAGCCCGCGCCGCATGCCCAGCATGACCGGCTACGGCCTGGAAGTGACCGGCTTCCTGAGCGCACAACCGAGCAGCCACAAGGAGTAAGCAGCCCATGCAAGGAGCAGACAAGGGACAGCAGGCCGCCCTGGACGGCCAGGATCTGCGCATCGGCATCGTGCAGGCCCGCTTCAACGAGACGCTGACCAACACGCTGGCACAGAACTGCCTGGAGGCGCTGGCCGCCATGGGCGTGCCCAGCGACCAGATCCACCACGTCACCGTGCCCGGCGCGCTGGAAGTGCCTGTGGCCCTGCAGACCATGGCCGAAAGCGAGCGCTTCGACGCCCTGATCGCGCTGGGCTGCATCATCCGCGGCGAGACCTACCACTTCGAGCTGGTGGCCAATGAAAGCGGTGCAGGCGTCACGCGCGTCTCGCTGGACGCCAATCTGCCCATCGCCAATGCCATCCTCACCGTCGAGAACGAGCCCCAGGCCTGGGCACGCGCCGCAGAAAAAGGCGCCGACGCTGCCCGCGTGGCCGTCGAGATGGCCCATCTTCTGAAAGCATTGCAGTGAGCATGAACGACAAGACCCCTACCCCCACTGCATCCAAGTCCAACGGCAAGCCGGGCGTGAAGCGTGCCGGCGCCAAGTCCGCCCGCCGCCGCTCGCGCGAGTTTGCGCTGCAGGCGCTCTACCAGTGGCTGGTCACCGGCGACGAGCCCGGCGCCATCGAAGCCCATATGCGCGAACAGCAGGGCTTCGACAAATGCGACAAGGGCCATTTCGACGCCCTGTTCAATGGCTGCGTGCATGAAGCCGCCGACCTCGACGGCGTGCTGGCCCGCCATGTGGACCGCAAGACCACGGAGCTCTCGCCCATCGAGCATGGCATCCTGATGCTCGGCAGCTACGAGCTCAAGCACTGCATCGACATCCCCTACAAGGTCGCGATCAACGAGGCTGTCGAGCTGGCCAAGTCCTTTGGCGGCACCGACGGCCACAAGTACGTCAACGGCGTGCTGGACCGCGCAGCGGTAGACCTGCGCCCCCTGGAAGTGCAGGCCCAGCGCAAGCCGGGCCGCTAACACAGGACTCAGCGGCTCTGTCACGGATGAAGCTGGCCCAGCGGCTGGATCGCATCGATCCCTTCTACGTCATGGAATGCGCCAAGGCCGCCGATGAGCTGGCCCGTACGGCGCTGTGCGACCCTGCCCAGGGCGGGCGCCGCATGATCTACCTGAACATCGGTGAGCCGGATTTCGGTGCCAGCCCTGCCGTGGCTGAAGCCGCCGCGCGCGCCATCGCCGAAGGCCGCACGCAGTACACGGCCGCAGCCGGCCTGCCAGCCCTGCGCGAGGCCATCAGCCGCTGGTACGACCAGCATTTCGGGCTGGACGTTCCTGCCTCGCGCATCGTGGTCACGGCCGGCGCCTCCGCGGCGCTGCAATTGCTCAGCCTGGCTCTGTTCGAGCGCGGCGACCAGGTGCTGATGCCCGACCCCAGCTACCCCTGCAACCGCCATTTCGTTGCGGCAGCGGACGCCGAAGCCGTGCTGCTGCCCGCCAGCGCCGCCCAGCGCTTCCAGCCCGGCTGCGCGCAGGTCGAAGCCGCCTGGAACGAGCGCACCCGCGCCGTACTGCTGGCCTCGCCCAGCAATCCGACCGGCACGTCCATCGAGCCCGCCGAACTGGCCCGCATCGTGGCCGCGGTGCGCCAGCGCGGCGGCCTCACGCTGGTCGACGAGATCTACCTCGGCCTGTCCTACGAAGAGGCCTTCGGCCACAGCGCGCTGGCGCTGGGCGAGGACGTCATCTCGATCAACAGCTTCTCCAAGTACTTTGGCATGACCGGCTGGCGCCTGGGCTGGCTGGTGCTGCCGCCCGCGCTGGTGGCGCCCGTCGAGAAGCTGGCGCAGAACCTCTTCATCTGCCCCTCCAGCATTGCCCAGCATGCAGCGCTGGCCTGCTTCGCGCCCGAGTCCCTGGCCGAGTACGAGCGCCGCCGTGCGGTGCTCAAGGCCCGGCGCGACCGCATCGTGCCGGCCCTGAAGGCCCTGGGCCTGGACGTGCCGGTGATGCCCGATGGCGCCTTCTACGTCTGGATGGACGTCTCGGCCTTCACCGACAGCGCCTGGGACTTCAGCTTCGAGCTGATGCGCCGCGCCCAGATCGCGTTGACGCCGGGTCGCGACTTCGGCCCCGCGCTGGCCTCGCGATTCCTGCGCCTGTCCTTTGCCAGCAGCGACGACGATCTGGACGAAGCCGTCCGGCGCCTGGCCGCCTTGCTGCCCAGCCTGCGACGCGCATGAACAGCACCGGACATCCAGAGGCGGATTTCCGCCGCGGCCTGCGCGTCTACTGGGAAGACACCGACGCCGGCGGCGTGGTCTTCTATGCCAACTATCTGAAGTTCTTCGAGCGGGCCCGCACCGAGTGGCTGCGCGAGCTCGGCTTCAGCCAGGAACGCATGCGGCTGGCGCAGGGCCGCATGTTCGTGGTCAGCCGCACGGCGGTGAACTACCTGGCGCCGGCCCGGCTGGACGACTGGGTCGAGGTCACCGTCGAACTGCGCGAGCAGGGCCGTGCCAGCCTGCTGCTCTACCAGCAGGCCTGGCGTGGCGGCGAGCTGCTCGCCGAAGGCGAAATCCGCATCGGCTGCGTGGATTCCACCAGCTTCCGGCCGGCCCGCATGCCCGATGATCTGCTCCAGCGCCTCGCCGCGCTTTCTGGTCCGACGGACTGATGCAGTCCTCGCCCATACACCGCCGCACTCCGCCCATACTCCACACCGTTTCCCGCCTCCTCCGCGCTTCCTCAGCGACCCGAGATGAACCAAGACCTTTCCATCTTCACCCTGATCGCCAACGCCAGCTTTGTCGTCAAACTGGTGATCGGCGCCCTGCTGACCGTCTCCCTGGCCAGCTGGAGCGTGATCTTCTCCAAGTTCATTGCACTGGGCCGCGTGAAGTCCAGCAATGAGTCCTTCGAGCAGGAGTTCTGGTCGGGCAAGAACCTCAACGACCTCTACAACAACGTCTCCAGCAAGAGCGATGGCGCCCCGCTGGAACGCATCTTCGCCTCCGGCATGCGCGAGTTCCTGAAGCTGCGCGAGCGCCGCGTGGCCGAACCCAGCGCCTTGCTGGACGGTGCCCGGCGCGCCATGCGGGCCAGCTTCCAGCGCGAGCTGGATGCCATGGAGTCGCACCTGTCCTTCCTCGCTTCGGTAGGCTCGGTCTCGCCCTATGTGGGCCTGTTCGGCACCATCTGGGGGATCATGCACGCCTTCGTGGGCCTCTCGAACCTGCAGCAGGTGACGCTGGCCACGGTGGCGCCCGGCATTGCCGAAGCCCTGGTGGCCACGGCCATCGGCCTGTTCGCCGCCATCCCGGCGGTGCTGGCCTACAACCGCTTCGCGCGCCAGATTGACCGCAGCGCCATCACCCTGGAGACCTTCATCGAGGAGTTCTCCAACATCCTGCAGCGCAACGCCGGCACGCCGGCCGCCGCCCCCACCACCCGCTGATCCGCCATGGCTGCCCTTGCTTCCCGCGGCCGTGGACGCCGCCGCACCATCAACGAGATCAACATGGTGCCCTTCATCGACGTGATGCTGGTGCTGCTGATCATCTTCATGGTCAGCGCGCCGCTGATCACCACGGGCCTGGTGGACCTGCCCAGCGTCGGCAAGAGCCGCCAGCAGCCGGAGCACGTGATCCACGTGGTGGTGGGCGCCGATGAGAAGCTCAAGCTCAAGCTGGACAAGGCCGAGCCCGAGGCCACCACGCTCAAGGCCCTGCCCGCTCAGGTCAAGCAGGCCCAGGGCGGCGACGCCAACACGCCCGTGGTCATTTCCGCGGACAAGAACGTCAAGTACGAAGCCGTGGTCAAGGTGATGGACAGCCTGCAGAGCGCCGGCATCCAGCGCGTGGGCCTGGCCGTGCGAAGCGGCGCTGCCGCCGAAGGGAATCGCTGAGCAGCCATGAGCGTGAGCACCCTGCCTGCCGATCCTTTTCGCCCGCCGCAGACGCCTGCCCTGGGCCGCGGCTTCGGCCTCGCCCTGCTGGCCCACGCCCTGCTGGTGCTGGGCCTGAGCCTGGGCGTGCAGTGGCACACCCAGACCGAACCGGCCTTCGAGGCCGAACTCTGGTCGCTGGTCCCTCAGGCGGCCGCACCGCGCCTGCAGGAGCCGGAGCCCCAGCCCGAACCCGAGCAGCCCAAGGCCAAGACCCCGCCGCCCGTGCCCGAAGCCCAGCCCGAGCAGCGCGACGCCGAGATCGCCATCGCCAAGGAAAAGAAGCGCAAGGAAGAGGAACGCCGGCAAGCCGAGCTCGAACTCCAGCGCAAGAAGGAACTGGAGAAGCAGAAGGAGCTGGAGAAGGAGCGCGACAGGCTCAAGGACTTGGAGCGCCAGAAGAAGGAAGAGCTGGCCAAGCAGGAAAAGCTTGAAAGGCAGAAGCAGGAGAAGGCCGCCAAGGACGCCCAGGCCAAGCTGGACGCGCTCCGCAAGCAGAACCTCGAACGCATGATGGGCTTGGCCGGCGCCACGGGCTCGCCGGGCAGCACGGGCACGGCGCAGCACAGCTCCGGCCCCTCGGCCACCTACGCCGGCCGCATCAAGGCCGCGATCCGGCCCAACATCATCTACACCGCCAGCAGCGGCAGCAATCCGCAAGCGGAGGTGGAGGTGCGTTGTGCACCGGACGGCAAGATCATCAGCAGCCGACTGACCAAGCCCAGCGGTGACGCCGACTGGGACCGCGCGGTGCTGCGTGCCATCGAGCGCACCGACCGCCTCCCGCGCGACACCGACGGCCGTGTGCCGCCGGTGCTGGTCATAAGCTTCAAGCCGAACGACTGAACCAGGTCTTGAAACGGGCTTGCAGCGCCTGATCCACCGAAATCCGGCCTGCGCCCCACAGCAGCACCACCAGCAGCAAACTGCCCCACCACTGATGGCCCAGCAGGGCCGCCGGGGCGATCTCGGCCAGGCTCAGCACGGCCATCAGGTTCACCACGGACAAGCCCGCCGCGGCAAAGCGCGTGGCCAGACCCAGCAGCAGCAGCACCGGCAGCAGCAGCTCGCCGGCCGTGCCCGCATAAGCAGCCAGCGCCGGTGGGAGCAAAGGCACCTGGTACTCGTCCTGGAACAGGGCCAGCGTGGTGTCCCAGTCACGCAGCTTGGTCATCCCTGAGAAAAAGAAGACCTTCGCCACATAGACCCGTGCACCCAGCAGCGCCAGGGACTGGCCCCAGCGGAACAAGGGCTCGGGCCAGGGTTGGCTGGCATCGGTGCCGGCATGGCAGGCGCTCGCGCCAACGCGGCGCAGCAAGTTCATCAGGGTGGACATCGTTGCATTCCTCGTCGCTGCCCGCCGCCTACAGCGACCGGACAGCCATCAGCCATTGCTCTTGCAGCGCCTGTTGCAGGAAGGCCGTGAAGTCCAGGCCTGCCTCGTCCGCGGCCTGCGCTGCATCGAGGGCAGACTGCAGGCTGTCGCCGGCCAAGGCGCTGCGCATGAAGGCAGCCTCCGCCGCCTCTAACTGAGTCGCTCGACCGCGCCAGTCCTTACGCCAGACCAGCACGGCGCATGCATCCACATGGGGTGGCCGCCACCAGCAGCGGTGCGTGTCCAGCAGCACCATTGCCTCCGCTGGCAAGTCCAGCAGCGCCAGCCCGGGACGAAAGGCCAGCCCCAGGGCCTGCGGCGGCGCATGCAGGGCCTGCAGCGAGTGGACGTCCAGCACGGCATCCGGCGCACGCTCGGCCTGGTGCAGCGCCCACTCCAGCGCAGCGACGCCGCTCAGCCCGGCATCGGCCGTCTCCAGAAGAAAGCCGGGCAGCGCCGCCCCCCATTCGCCGAGATCGCCGCAGCGGGGCGGATGCCGTCGCCAGAACGACCAGGCCAAGCTCGCGAACTGCGGGCCCAAGAGGCTGGCCAGCTGCGGGAAGGCGCTCGCCAAGGCCCGCTCCGCCAATGCAATGGCGTTGCCCCGGTAGGCCTGCAGGCCCTGCGCCAGGGCGGCATCGCCGCCTGCCGGCAGCACACCACGCAGGCCCAGGGTCTCCAGGCGCTGCGCGCTTCCTTCGAGAATGGCCTGCAGCAGGCCGGCCTGCTTCTCGGCTTCAGACCGCATGGCGGGCTCCTTGGCTCCAGACCACATGGCCGGGCTCCTCGACGTGCAGCAGGCCTGCGGCCAGCGAGTCCGCCTTACCGGCCTCCGCGAGCAGCACCTCGAAGGCAGGCAGGCGCGTGTCCCACTCCAGCAGCGTCGGCACGGGGCCGAAGCGCCGCAGGGCATGGGCATACAGCTGCCAGACCTCCGGAGCGACATGATCGCCATGGTCATCGACGATGAGCCCCTGCTGGGCGCTATGGCCCGCCAGATGAATCTCGCCCGGCACGGTGCGCAGAGCATCCACCCAGGTCTTCGCGTCGACCAGGGCCTGTGCAGCGTCAGCCCCGCGGCGGTTCAGGGCATTGACCATCAGGTTGTTGAGGTCCAGCAGAAGGCCGCAGCCGCTGCGCTGGCAGAGCTCGTCAAGAAACGCCGGCTCGGCCATCGGCCCCTCGGTGTCGGCCGGCACCCAGTCCAGGTAGGCGCTGAGGTTTTCGACCAGCAGCGTTCGCTGCAGGCGTTCCTGCGCCTGCTGGACGTTGCGCAGCATCAGCGTCAGCGAAGCGCGGCTGAAGGCCACCGGCAGCAGATCGGCCCCATGCAGCAGCTGCTCGCCCATGGGCACGCGAGCAAAGCTGGCGTGGTCCGAGACGCGCAGCGGCTGCACTTGCTCGACCAAGCCAGCCAGCTGATCGAGATGCCAGGGGTCGAGCCCGCAAGCCGAGCCCAGCGACAGGCCCACGCCATGCAGGCTCACCGGATAGCACTCGCGGGCCAGCAGCAGGGACTGCCGCGCGGCCCCGCCGGGCTGGAAATAGTTCTCCGAGTGGACCTCGATGAAAGGCAGCGGCGGCCGCTGCTCCAGCAAGGCGGCCTCGTGCCCGTGGCGCCAGCCGATGCCGCACAGCGGCCGGCTCGCCTTCATCTGCGTCACGGCTTACTTCTTCAGCTTGGCGCGAGCTTCCTCGGTGTTCATGCCACCTTGATCCTTGCAGCTGCCCTTGGGCACGTAACGCCATTCCTCCGGCGCGTTGTTGGTGGTGGCCTGGCCGGCGCAGCTGTGGCTGCCGTTGAGGTTGGCGCAATCGTTCTGGCCGGCCTTGGCAATGCCATAGCACTTTTCCTTGGCGCCCTTGTCCTGGGCCTGCGCCTGATGGACCAGGCCCAGCGCGAGGGCGGCGGCCAGGGCGGTGCTGAGGGTCTTGCTGTGCGACATGGTGACTCCTTGAAAGCGTCGATGAGAGGGAGGGTTTGCAATGGAGCGGCCCATCATCGGGCCACGGAGGATGCGTCGCAAGTGGCCTGGCAGTCCTTACACTGCGCGGCAAACAATTTCGAAAACCCCCATGAGCATTGCCCCTGCCGAGCTGGAGAGCCTGCGCCCGCAGCTGCTCAAGTACGCCCGCCTGCAGCTCAGGAACGACGCCTGGGCCGAGGACGCCGTGTCGGAAACGCTGCTGGCCGCCCTCGAACGCCCCGATGGCTTTGCCGGCCGCTCGCAGCTCAAGACCTGGCTGGTGGGTGTGCTCAAGCACAAGCTGGTGGACCAGATCCGGCGCAACTGCCGTGAGCTCTCCACCAGCCGCGAAGACGAGGAAGACCTGGACGAACAGCTCTTCGACAGCAGCGGCCACTGGCGCGACGCCCCCGGCGACTGGGGCGACGATCCCGAGCAGGCGCTGCGCCAACTGGACTTCATGCGCGTGCTGGAGGCCTGCGTGGACAAGCTGCCGGGGCAGCAGGGCCGCCTCTTCATGATGCGCGAATGGCTGGAGCTGGACACCGAGGAAATCTGTAAGGCCCTGGCCATCAGCCCGACCAACCTCTGGGTGATGCTGCACCGTGCGCGGCTGCGCCTGCGCGAATGTCTGGAACTCAACTGGTTTGCGGGCCCCGGCCCGGGAGCCGCTGCATGAAACTGCTACGCCCCTTGCTCCGCCGCCTGCTCCCCAACTGCCGCCAGGTCACCGAGATGCTCCTGCTGGCCCAGGAGCGCCCGGCCACCTTGCGCGAACGCTTCCTGGTGGCCGTTCACATGCCCTTGTGCGCCGCCTGCCCGCGCTTTCGCCGGCAGGTCCAGCTGATGAAGAAGGCCAGCCAGCGCTGGCGCCGCTACAGCGAGGACGAAGGCCTGGGTTGAAACCCGCCGAACGCACCGCCGCCCGCAGCCGCGCGCGGCGCCGGGGGCGAATGGGGGTCAGTTCTTGCCTCCTGTGCCCATCTCTCCAGCCAACGGGGCGACGCCGATGCAACAGCACGGCCATCCCTGGCCACTTCCGGCTGTTCGCCCCCTGCCCAAGCGATTAGCATGCGGCCATGGGTGGCCAGCCCAGCTGCGCCGCCGGCCTGCGCCGCACCTTGCCTCTGGAGCGATTTGATGAGCGATCTGTCCGCGACGATTGACTGGCCCGAGCCCGGGTCCGGATCGGACGCGGGAGCCGATCCCCTGTTCGCCTGGCCCACCCCGCCTTACGCCGCCTATGCGCCGCTCATGCCCAGCGAGGCGCCGCAGCCCTGCGAAATCCTGGGCCTGAACAACAGCCGCACGCAGGGCCAGTTGCTGCAGATGCAGGCCCGCGAGCGTGCCGCGCAGCTGCTGGTGCCGCCTGCGCGCAGCCCCGTCACGCTCAAGTTCAGCCAGTTCCGCGCACTGAAGCTGCTGCGCGTGATTCCCGCCGCACCGCGTCAGCAGGATGCGCCGCCGGAGTCCCTCAGCCTGGACGAGCGCCCGCGGATGGAATTCAAGGTCCGCTTCAGCGGCGGCGGCGAGCTCAAGGGCATGACCATCGGCCACCATGAGGACGCCATGGGCTTGTTCCTCTTCGTGCCCGTCAGTGAATTCGACGACGCGGTTCGCTGCGTCTTCCTGCCCCGCGAATGCATCGCCGGCCATGACATCGGCGAGCGGCTGGGGGATGTGCTGGTCAAGGACCAGATCGCCCGCGCCGAGGATGTGGAAGCCGCGGCCCAGGAGCAGCAGAAGCTGCGCAGCCAGCGCGTGGGCGACATCCTGCTGGCCCGCCAGATCGTCACGGCCGAGCAGCTGCTGCAGGCCATCGAGCAGCAGGCCAAGATGCCCATGGTGCGCATCGGCGAGGCCTTGCTGGCCATGGAGCTGATCAGCTACGACCAGCTCGAAGACGCGCTGGCCCAGCAGCGCAGCGACCGCTCCATTCCCCTGGGCGAGCTGCTGGTGCGCAAGGGCATCGTCACCCGACAGCAGCTGCAGTCGGCCCTGGCGCGCAAGATGGGCTACCCGCTGGTGGATCTTGAGCGCTTCCCGGTCGAGCCCGATGCGGTGCGCAAACTGCCCTTCTCGGTCGCGCGCCGGCTGGAGGTTCTGCCCCTGGTTCTGCGCGACGGGCGGCTGATCGTCGCCATGGAAGACCCCACGCGGCGCGACGCGCTGGACGAAATCGAGTTCGTCACCCAGCTCAAGGTGGCGCCGGCGCTGACCAAGGTCGGCAGCCTGCAGTTCGCGCTGCCCGCCACCTACGACCGTTTCGGCAGCGAGGCCATCGCGCCCCGCGAGATCCCCCTGCCGGGGCTGCCGGCGGATTTCGAGTTCGACAACACCGACAAGCTGATAGAAAGCCTGGAGCGCGAGGTTCTGGAGCGCGGCAGCCGCGACGACGAGCCGCAGATCGAGCAGTCCGACAATTCCCTGGTCCGCCTGATCAACACCATGATCATCGAGGCCAGCCAGCAGGGCGTGTCCGACATCCACATCGAGACCTACCCAGGCCGCGAGAAGCTCAAGATCCGCTTCCGCCGGGACGGTCACCTGCAGCCCTACCTGGAACTGCCCCATACCTATCGCAACGCCATGATCGCCCGCATCAAGATCATGTGCGACCTGGACATCTCCGAGCGCCGCAAGCCCCAGGACGGCAAGATCAACTTCGCCCGCTTCTCGCCCCAGCACAGGCTGGAGCTGCGGGTCGCCACCATCCCGACCAACAACGGGCTGGAGGACGTGGTGATGCGGCTGCTGTCCTCGGCCCGGCCCATTCCCATGGAGAAGCTGGGCCTGACACCGGAGAACATGAGCCGGCTGGCGGTGGCGGTCGAGCGTCCTTACGGCATGGTGCTGTGCGTCGGCCCCACGGGCTCGGGCAAGACCACCACGCTGCATTCGGTGCTCGCCCGCATCAACACGCCCGAACGCAAGATCTGGACGGCCGAGGATCCGGTGGAGATCACGCAGGCCGGCCTGCGCCAGGTCCAGGTCAACCCCAAGATCGGCTGGACCTTCGCCAAGGCGCTGCGCGCCTTCCTCCGGGCCGATCCGGACGTGATCATGGTGGGCGAGATCCGCGACGAAGAAACCGCGCAGATCGCCATCGAGGCCTCGCTGACCGGCCACCTGGTGCTCTCCACCCTGCATACCAACAACGCCCCGGAGACCATCACCCGGCTGCTGGACATGGGGATGGATCCCTTCAACTTCGCCGACTCGCTGCTGGCCGTGCTGGCCCAGCGCCTGGTGCGGCGGCTGTGCCCGCATTGCCTCAAGAGCAGCCCGCTGGCGGCCGCCGACCTGGACGAGTTGCTGGAGGACCATCTGCATGGATTTGCGCCAGACATTCGCCCCGGCCGTGACGAGCTTCTCGCCCAGTGGCGGCAGCTTTACGGGAGCCAGGGCCAGCTGATGCACCATCACGCCGCGGGCTGCCCCCAATGTGAAAACACGGGGTTCAAGGGCCGGGCCGGATTGCACGAGCTGCTGAGCGTCTCGCGCGAGATCCGCCGCCTGATCCAGACCGGCGCCCGCGCCGAAGAGATCCAGCACCAGGCCCAGAAGGAAGGCATGCGAACCCTGCGCCAGGACGGCATCGTCAAGGTGCTGCAAGGCACCAGCACCCTGGGCGAGGTTCGCGCCACCAGCAACACATGACCCCCATGGACAGCAACAGCACGGCGAGCATCACAGACACCGAAGGCAACAGCGGCCGGCCGCAGAAGCTGCGACTGGGCGACGTGCTGGTCCAGCAGGAATTGATCACGCAGGAGCAGCTTGGGAAGGCCCTGGAACTGCAGCGCAGCAGCGGCAAGAAGCTGGGGCGGCTGCTGATCGACGCCGGCCTGATCACCGAGGAGGCCCTGGCCCACGTGCTGGCGCGCCAGCTGCGCATTCCCTTCGTCAACCTCAAGACCTTCCCGCTCAAGACCGAGCTGGTGCGCCTGCTGCCGGAGACCCCGGCGCGCCGCTTCCGCGCCCTGGTCCTGGAGGAGCGCAACGACACCCTGCTGGTGGCCATGGCCGACCCGCTGGACCTGTTCGCCTATGACGAGCTCACCCGCCTGCTGAAGCGCCGCATCGCCATGGCCGTGGTGGCCGAAAGCCAGCTGCCCACCGCCTTTGACCGCCACTACCGGCGCAGCGAGGAAATCTCGGGCCTGGCCAAGGCCCTGGAGAAGGACATCGGCGACGCCGTCGACTTCGGTGCGCTGCAGGCCAGCGTCGGCCAGGAAGGCGCGCCGGTGGTGCGCCTGCTGCAGTCGGTGTTCGAGGACGCCAGCCAGGCCGGCGCCTCGGACGTCCACATCGAGCCGCAGGAGTCTGAGCTGCTGATCCGCACCCGCATCGACGGCCAGCTGCAGATCCAGACCCAGGCCGACAAGCGCATCGCCGCGGCCCTGTCCCAGCGCCTGAAGCTCATGGCCGCCCTGGACATCTCCGAAAAGCGCCTGCCCCAGGACGGCCGCTTCACCCTGCGCCTGCGCGACAAGACCATCGACGTGCGACTCTCCACGCTGCCCGGCCAATACGGCGAATCGGTGGTGATGCGCCTGCTGGGCCAGGGCAATGCCGTGCGGCGCCTGCACCAGCTGGACATGCCGGAGGACATGCTCGCCCGCTTCCGGGAAATCCTCTCGCAGCAGGCCGGCATGGTGCTGGTGACCGGCCCCACCGGCTCCGGCAAGACGACCACGCTGTACGCCGCGCTGTCCGAGCTGGACGCGGAGAAGAGCAAGATCATCACGGTGGAAGACCCGGTGGAGTACCGGCTGCCCGGGCTGATCCAGGTCCAGGTCAATGACAAGATCGAGCTGGATTTCGCCCGCGTGCTGCGCGCCTGCCTGCGCCAGGATCCAGACGTGATCCTGGTCGGCGAAATGCGGGATGCCCAGACGGTAGAGATCGGCCTGCGCGCCGCCATCACCGGCCATATGGTGCTGTCCACGCTCCACACCCGGGACAGCCTCAGCACCCCGTTTCGCCTGCTGGACATGGGCGCCCCGCCCTTCATGGTGGCCAGCTCGCTGCAGTCGGTCTTTGCCCAGCGCCTGCTGCGGGCGGTCTGCCCTCAATGTGCCGAGGCGCATGTGCCCAATCCCCAGGAACGCGCCTGGCTGGAGGCCGTGGCCGGCGCGGAGGCCGCGTCCGTCCAGAGCCTGCGCGGCCATGGCTGCTCGCAATGCAACGGCACCGGCTACCAGGGTCGCAAAGGCATCTACGAGATGCTGGAGATGAACGCGGACATGGCGCTTGCCGTGCAGCGCGGCGATGCCGGCGGCTTCATGGCCGCGGCGCGCGAAGCGCTGCGCGGCAAGACCCTCGCCGACCGCGCGCTGGCCCTGGTCAAGGCCGGCAAGACCTCCCTGGCCGAGGCCATGCGCATCGGCGCTGACAGCGGCGACTGAGCATGAAGAGCTTTGCCTGGCAAGGACGCAACAACCGCGGCGAGCTGGTCAGCGGCCAGACCGATGCCGACAGCAGCGACGCCGTGGCGGCCCAGCTGATGGCCGGCGGCGTGATCCCGGTCAGCATCGAGGTCAGCTCGCAGAAAAGCCTGTCGGACAACAGCCCCTCCTGGTGGGAGCAGCTGCGCCGCGCGCCGGTCAGCATGGACGACTGCCTGATCCTCACCCGCCAGCTCTACACGCTGCAGAAAGCCGGCGTGCCCATCCTGCGCTCGCTGGCCGGTCTGCAGGCCTCGACGGCCCAGGCCAGCCTGATCGCCCTGCTGCAGGACCTGCGCGCCAGCCTGGACCAGGGCCGGGAGCTGTCCGTGGCCATGGCCCGGCACCCGAACGTCTTCAGCGCCTTCTACATCGCCATGATGCAGGTTGGCGAGATGACCGGCCGCATGCCCGAGGTGCTGCTGCGCCTGGCCCAGCATCTCGAGTTCGAGCTGGACACCCGGGCCCGCATCAAGCAGGCCCTGCGCTATCCGGTGATGGTGCTCTCGGCCATCGCCATCGCCATCGTGGTGCTCAACATCTTCGTGCTGCCCACCTTCGCCACCGTCTTCGCGGGCTTCAAGGCCGAGCTGCCGCTGATGACGCGCCTCCTGCTGGGCTTCTCCGCCTGGATGGTGCGCTGGTGGCCGCTGCTGCTGGCCGGCGCCGTGGGGCTGGTCCTGCTGGTGCGGGCCTGGCTGGCCACCGAGGAGGGCCGCTACCGCTGGGACCGCTTCAAGCTGCACCTGCCCATCGCCGGCCCCATCGTGCTCAAGGCCACGCTGGCCCGCTTCGCGCGCAGCTTTGCGCTGGCCGCCCGCAGCGGCGTGCCCATCAGCCAGGCCATGAACGTCGTGGCCCAGACCGTGGACAACGCCTTCATCGCCAGCCGCGTGGAGCAGATGCGTGACGGCGTCGAACGCGGCGAAAGCATCTCGCGCTGCGCAACGGCCGCGGGCGTCTTCACGCCCATCGTGCTGCAGATGATCGCGGTGGGCGAAGAAACCGGCGAACTGGACCAGCTGCTGATGGAGATCGCCGAGATGTACGAGCGGGAGACCGACTACGCCATCAAGGGCTTGTCGGCGGCCATCGAACCCCTGCTGCTGCTGGTCATCGGCGTCATGGTCTTCGTGCTGGCGCTGGGCGTGTTCATGCCACTGTGGAGTCTGGGCCAGGCGGCCATGGGCCGCAGCTGATGTTCGTCAGACGTTCGAGCCAAAAGAGGCATTTGCGTTGTCGGCGCAACAGCTTGGGACGGTTCGTGAAAGAAGTCCTTCACCCTGAGGATCAAATCCCGATACCGTGAGCGCACATCCGGTCTTGGAGTGGAGGCGTGGGCCGTCACGCCGGATGGACAGGCAAAGCCTGAAGTGGCGAATTACGGAGCATCCGCATGCGTAAGAACAATCAAGCTGGTTTCACCCTGATCGAGCTGGTGATGGTGATCGTGATCCTGGGCGCCCTGGCCGCCGTGGCCCTGCCGAAGTTCGTGGACTTCGGCAGTGACGCCAAGGCCGCTGCCGTGCAGGGCGTGGCCGGCGCCTTGAGCTCGGCTTCGGCCATCAACTATGCACAGCGCAAGCTCAACAGTGCCAACGGCGCTGCCGTCACCAACTGCACCGGGGTCGGCCCCCTGCTGCAGGCCGGCGCCCTGCCCTCCGGGTATTCCATCACCGCCGCCGCGGTGGCTGCTGACGCCACCAAGACGGACTGCGTGGTCACCGGCCCCGGCCCTGCCAGCGCCAACTTCACCGCCACAGGCATCTTGTGATGCAAAGGGGAGCCCGCCTGCTGCGTCAGGCGGGTTTCACCCTGATCGAGCTGGTCATCACCTTGATGCTGGTGGCGGCGCTGGCGGTCTTCGCCGCACCGAAGTTTGCTGATCTCGACGCCTGGCGCCTGCGGGCCTTCGGCGATGACCTGAGCTCACGCTGCCTGGAGCTGCAGCGCCTGGCCATCAACCAGCGGCGCACCATCGTCGCCAGCTTCAGCAGCACGGGCGTCAGCTTCGCCTACGGCGGCGGTGGCAGCCTGGGCAGCCTGAACTGCCCGGCCACCACCAGCCCCTGCCTCAACCTGGCGTCGCCGGTGACCGCGAGCTTCTACGCCAGCAGCGCAGGGCTCACCAGCACCTCCACGGGCAGCGCGCTCGATCTCACGGTGAGCCATGGGAGCTATAGCAAGAGCTACCGTTTGGAAAACGAAACGGGCCTCTTTCACGCGCTTCCTTGAGGCGCCACGAGCGGCCCGCCTGCACTAGCATGCCGGCCATGCAGAACCGACCCGCATTTCCATCCGCAGCACGGCAGAGGCACGCGCAAGGCCTGACCCTGATCGAGCTGCTGATGTTCATCATGGTCGTGGGGCTGGCCTTGTCGGCGGTGCTGATGGTCTTCGTGCAGGCCACCCGTTCCAGCGCCGACCCCCAGATGCAGCGCCAGGCCCTGGCCATTGCAGAGTCCCTGCTGCAGGAAGTGCAGTTGCAGCCCTTCACCTTCTGCGACCCGCTGGATGCCAACATTGCGACGGCGAGCTCGTCCGCCGGCTGCGCCACGACGCCCGAGGCGCTGGGCCCCGAAGCCGGCGAGACGCGCTACACCCACCCGCAGTTCAACAACGTCAACGACTACCACGGCTTCAGCATGAGTGGCATCGTCGACATCACCAACACGGCCGTCAGCGGACTGTCCGGCTACAGCGCCAGCGTGCAGATCGTGCCGGCGGACCTGGGCTCGATCGGCGCCGGCTCGGGAGACGCGCTGCGCATCACCGTGCAGGTGACGGGCCCCCACAACACGGCGGTCACCCTGCAGGGCTACCGCAGCCGCCATGCGCCCAATGCCGCCTGAGTTCGCCCGGCACGGCCAGCGCGGCTTCACGCTGATCGAGGCCATCATGGTCATCGTGGTGATGGGCGGCATCATCGCGGGCGTGTCCGTCTTCATCGGACCCGCCGTGCGGGCCTACCTGGACAGCGCCGCCCGCGCCGAACTGGCCGCGCGGGCCGACATCGCGCTGCGCCGCATCGCCCGCGACCTCGGCGAGTCCCTGCCCAACAGCGTGCGCGTCACCACGACGGCCAGCAGCGCCACGCTGGAACTGATTCCCACCACCGGCGCCGCCCGCTACCAGACCGAGGGCAGCGGCGCCCTGCTCTTCGGCACGCCGGCCACGAGCTTCAATCTGGTGGGGCCAGGTCTTGCCCTGAGCGCCAACCAGAACCTGGTCTGGTACAACCTGGGCATCAACGTGCCGGACGCCAACGCCTATGCCGCCGTCAGCAGCGCCAGCAATCGCCGCGTGGCCAGCAATGCCGCCGGCACCACCACCAGCATCACCCTGTCCAGCAATCCCGGCCTGCCCGTGAGCTTGATGGCCCCGCCCTACCGCCTGTATGCCGTCAGCTCGCCTGTCAGCTACCGCTGCGACCGCAGCGCCGGCACACTGACCCGCTACAGCGGCTACGGCTTCCAGGCCGTGCAGCCGGACCCGCCCGGCAGCGGCAGCAGCGCGCTGCTGGCCAAGGGCGTCACCGACTGCAGCTTTGTCTACGAGAGCGCCGTCGTGGCCTACCGGGCCGGCCTCGTCAACCTGAGCCTGAGCCTCAGCGCCAACACCATGCTGGGCACTGAAACCGTCCAGCTCTTCCGCGCCGTGCATGTGGAGAACCTGCCATGAAGCGGGCGCTCCAGAGCGGATTCACCATGGCCTCGCTGCTCTTCATCCTGGTGATCCTCAGCGCGCTGGGCGCGGCCATGGCCCTGTTCACGCAGCGCCAGCACATGGGCTCCGCCTCAGAGCTGGCGGCCAGCCGTGCCTATCAGGCGGCCCATGCCGGCCTGGAATGGGCCAGCTTTCAGGTGCTGCGCAACCCTGCCCCGCCGGCCGCCGCGCCAGGCTGCTTCGGCACGACCAACATCAGCTTCGCAGCGGACGCCGCGCTGTCCGACTTCACCGTCACCGTGTCCTGCAGCCGCACACCCGGCAGCGGCACGGTCAGCGATGGCGCCACGGCCCTGGCTTTTTACGATCTGACGGCCGTGGCCTGCAACCAGCCCGTGGGCGGCGCCTGCCCCGGCGGCGCGGCGCCGGCGGCGACCTACGTCGAACGCAGCCTCAGCAGAAGGGTGGCACGATGAAGCGGCTGCTGCACCTTTTGCTGGCCTTGTGCGCGCTGCTGTGCATGGGCACGGTCTGGGCGCAGTGCGGCCCCATCCCCACCACCAATGCCCTGACCGCCGGCAGCGGGGGCAGCCTGGCCCTCACCTCCGACTTCCTGGTCAACGGCAACACCGTCTCCGGCACCGGCGTCAACCTGCCCACCACCGGGATCCGCAACAACAATGCCACCAGCTTCCCGGCCCTGGTGCCGTCCAGCTTCCCCAGCTTCAGCAGCAGCACCAACGTCAGCAGCGGGCCGGTGGCCCCCGGCACCTACAACACCGTCAGCGCCAGCGGCACATTCACGCTCAGCGGCGGCACTTACTACATCTCGACGCTGGACGTCGCGGCCAGCACCACGCTCACCTTGGGCCCCGGCACCTACTACATCAACCAATGGCTGATGAGCAACAACGTGATCGTGAACTTCAGCGGTGCGGCACGCGTTTACATCGGCTTCTACTTTTCCGCCGGCAACAGCCTGGCCTTCAACACCGCCGGCCCGACTGCCAATGCCCTGGTGGAGCTGGCCAACAACGCCTCCGTCAACATTTCGAACTCCGCACAGTTCCGCGGAGTCCTCTACGGCACCAGCGGCAACAGCGTCACCTTCAGCAATAACGCCGTGCTGACGGGCCTGGTCGCCGTTCGGGGCAGCATCAGCCTCACGACGGCGACCAGCATCACGCTGTCCGCGGCCGACCAGGCCGCCATCGACGGTCTCAGCACCTGCAACCCCACCGCCCTGGGCCTCGTTGCGGACTACCACTTCGACGAGTGCAGCTACAACGGCACCGCCGGCGAAGCCCTGGACAGCCGGGGCAGCTACCACGCGACCTCCTCCGGCGCCCGGCCCAGCACGGCCGCTGGCGGCGTGGTGGGCCGCTACCTGAACAACAATGCGCTCAACACCTATCTGAGCACCAGCAGCAAAGTGCCGCTGGCAGGCGCCTACACCATCTCGACCTGGTACCTGACGCCCTTCGCGGTCGACAACGTCAACAACATCCACTCGCTGGCAGCGCTGGACCCTTCCGGCGGCAGTTGCATCGGCGACTTCATGTACACGCGCGACAACGACGCCTACCGCTGGCGCGTCTACACCAACGCCAGCGGACCCAGCATCGGCAGCCAGGTGCTCAACCTCAGCAGCGGCTGGCACCACATCGCGCTGGTGGGCAGCGGCAGCAGCACCCAGCTCTACCTGGACGGCAGCTACCGCGAGACCCTGGGGCAGCGCATCAACAGCGCCAGCAGCAGCTACGGCCTGCGCTACATCGGCAGCTCCTGCGACGACCTGAACCGCCAGTCCTTCCGCGCGCCGCTGGACGAGTTCATGGTGTTCAACACGGCGCTCAGCGCCAGCGACGTCAACCTGATCTACACCAACCAGCGTGCCGGCAAGAACTGGGACGGCACCGCCCGCAACCTCAACAGCTGCGTGCCCGCTGCCGCCAGCTTCGTGATCAGCGGCACCGGCTCGGCCTCCACCTGCAGTGCCCAGACGGTCACGGTCACGGTCAAGGACGCCGGCGGCAACACCGTCACCGGCTATACCGGCACGGTCACGCTGCGGGCCTCCAGCAACTTCGGCACCTGGGCCAAGGGCAGCAGTCCCACGCCAGCTGGCAGCTTTTCATCCGGGGGCAACAACGGCCAGGCGACCTACACCTTTGTGGCGGGCGATGCCGGCGTGGCCAAGTTCACGCTGACGCACAGCCTGGCGCAGGACGTCACCGTGCTGGTGACGGACAGCAGCACCGGTGTGAACAGCAATTCGGCGGCCATCCAGTTCCGGGACAACGCCTTTGTGTGGTCTGAGGACAGCAACAACAACATCGCCGGCAGCTGGGTGGCGGTGGCCGGGCGCAACCACGACATGCGCGTCACCCTGGTCAAGAAGGATCCGACGACGGGCATCTGCGGCACAGCCACCGACTACAGCGGCAGCCGCAACCTCAAGCTCTGGCGCACAGACAGCAGCGGCAGCTGGACGGCGCCGACCGTCGTGTCGCCGGCCTTGACCATTCCGTCCAGCCGCCCCGCCTCGAACAATGTCACGCTGAGCTTCAATTCGGGCCTGGCGAGCTTCAATCTCGGCAGCAGCGACGTCGGCCAGTACACGCTGAACCTCGACGACGACTCGCGCCTCTACGCCGCCAACACCATCAGCGGCAGCAGCAGCGCGCTGTCTGTTCGCCCTTTCACGCTGGTCGTCAGCGGCCTCAGCATGGGCGCCACGGCCAACCCCAACGGCGACACTGTCGCGAGCGCGATCTTTGGCGCCGCGGGTGCCAACTTCAACGCCACGATCGCCGCCTATCGCTGGAGCAGCAGTGCCGACAGCAACGACGACGGCGTGCCCGACGGCGCTGCCAGCTTCGCAGCCACGACGGCCGCCGGCATCACGCCCGGCTTCGCGGCCACCGCCGTGCTGCAGGCCGTCAGCACCCCCAGCCCGGTGCTGGGTACGCTCAACAACGGCAGCGTGGCGATCACCGGCGGCAGCAAAACGGTCAGCAATCTCCAGTACACGGAGGTGGGCGGCTTCACGCTGGGCACCAGCGGCGTGGTCAGCAGCTATCTGGGCGCAGGCGCCCTGAATGCCGTGGTCTTCAACGCCGCCGGCGCACAGAACGCCGTCGTCGGGCGATTCATTCCCGCCAGCTTCGCAATCTCCGCCGGCGGTGTCACGCACCGCAGCACGGCGAGCTGTTCGCCGGCATCGGCGTTCAGCTACCTTGGCGAGAACTTCCAGCTGGGCTTCAACCTGGAGGCGCGCAACGCGCTGGGCGCCAGGACGCAGAACTACACCGGATCCTTCGCCAAACTCGACCTGAGCCTGCCCGCCAACCTCTCCCCGGCCGGCATCGCTGGCAGCACCACCTTCAAGACCGGCGGCGGTCGCCTGAGCGCGGTCAGCAGCGGCGGCACCTGGAGCAGCGGCCTGGCCAGCGGCGTGACCCTGGTCCTGAATGCCGCTCGGGCCGTCGGCGCAGGCGGCGCCAGCAGCCCCGACGGGCCCTTCACGGCGAGCTTCGGCATCCTGCCCTCCGACGGCGAGGCCAGCGGCGTGAGCGCGCCCGACCTCGACACCGACTCCCCTGCCAACGGCAACGACCGCGGCTTGGTCGCGACAGTGGCGCTGCGCTTTGGTCGCCTGCGCCTGCAAAATGCAATAGGCTCGCAAAATCGCAGCCTCAACCTGCCTTTGCAGGCCCAGTACTGGGACGGCAGCGTCTACCAGATCAATACCCTGGACAGCTGCACCCGCGTCAGCAGCAGCCAGATCAGCTTCGGGAACTATCGCAACATGAGCAGCGCGGACGCCAACGTGCTCAACAGCCCCATCACCCTCAACCAGGGTCAGGCCTTGATCGCGCTGGCCAAGCCCACGGTTGCGCGCAGCGGGAGCTATGACCTGGCGCTGGCGCTGGGCAGCACCGCCAGCGATGCCAGCTGCCTGAGCTGGACGCCCTCACCCGCTGCCAGCAGCGGAGCCAACCTGAGCCATCTGCGCTGGCCCTGGTGCGGCGCGTCAGCGGACAAGGACCCCAGCGCCCGTGCCAGCTTCGGGCTCTACACGGGGTCCGACTCCATCATCTACCAGCGGGAGAACTGAGTTGATCCGGATATCGCGCTTCCATTCGGGACGCCGCGCATGAAGGCCCTGCTGCAGCGTTTGCGCAGCCCCTGGCGCAAGGCCCTGGGCCGCGGCGGCGTGCTGGCCTACCGCGCCACGCACGACAGCTTCTCCTGGGTCGAACTCGGCACAGGCAAGACCTGGCCCCGTGAACTGCTGGGCCTGGGTCGCATGGAACGCGGCAGCGACGACGAGCAGCAATGGCAGCAGCGTCTGGGCGAGCTGCGCCTGAGCGGCAGCCGGGTGATCGGGCTGCTCGAAATGCAGGACTACGCGGTCTACAAGCTGCCGGCGCCCCATGTGCCGCCCGACGAGCTCAAGGCTGCGGCGCGCTGGCAGGTCAAGGAACTGGTCGAGGGCAAGCTGGACCAGCTGACCATCGACGTGCTGCAGGCCGGCGACGATTCACGCAGCCACAAGGAGATGCTCGTCTTCGCCGCGCGCAATGCCGCCATCGAAAGGGTTTGCCACGGCGGCATGACGGCAGGCTGCGAGGCGCAGGTCGTCGACGTCTGGGAGACGGCGCTGCGCAATCTGCAGACAGCCCAGGCCGCGCTGGACGGCCTCGCCGACAAGGCCTGCGCCGCGCTGCTGCTGCTGCCCGGCCAATGCCTGCTGACCATCGCCGCGGGGGACGAGCTGTTCTATACACGGCGCCTGGATGCGGATGCCAGGCTCTTCGAACGCGCCACCAGCACCGCCAAGGCCACGGCCCGCGAGGAAGTGCCGCTGGGCTTCGAGTACATGCCGGGCGACGAACTCGCCTATGGCGGCATGGAGTCCGAGGAATCCAGCCTGATCATCGAACTGCAGCGCTCCATCGACGTGTGGGAACGGTCCTGGCCCGAGCTGCCGCTGAACCGCCTGTACCTGCTCAGTGCCGACCATGCCGAGGCGGTGGCCCGGCTGCTGCAGAAGGAACTGGGCCTGCGCACCGTGGCCCTGCTGCCCGGGCAGCTGTTCAAGGGCGAATCCCTGAGCGTGGATGCGCCCGTGCTAGCGGCCTGCCTGCCCTTGCTGGGTGCAGCCTTGCGTGACGAGACCGCCAGCCCCTAGACCGCCATGGCCCAACAGATCAACCTACTCACGCCCATCCTGCTGAAGCCCAGGCGGCATTTCACCGCCACGGCCATGGTGCAGGCGCTGGCCTTGATCCTGATCGGCAGCCTCGCGCTGGCGGTCTGGATCGGCAGCCGGGCGGACCAACGCCGCGCCGAGTTCCAGCAAAGCCTGCAGGCGCTGCAGGCCGAGCAGGCGGCGCTCAACCGCAGCCTGACCAGCCTGCCGGGCGCGGCGGACCTCAAGGCCATCGAGGCCCAGATCGCCACGCTGAAGCAGCAGCAGCAGAGCCAGGCCGAACTGCTGCAGTCGCTCGAGAGCGGCCATCAGCCGGTGGGCCGGCGGCACAGTGATTTGCTGGCCCTGCTCGCCGGCACGGTGCCGTCCACGGTCTGGCTGCAGAGCCTGCGCTGGCAGTCCGGACAGCTCGAACTCAGCGGCGGCACCCTGGACCCGGCAGCCCTGCGCAGCTGGCTGGCTCAGCTGCAGTCGCAGCCCCTGCTGCACAAGGTCGCCTTGGCGGAAGTAAAGATCGAGATGATCAATGCCGCAGACCGGGCCAGCCCGGGCGGAACCACACCGGCTGGCAGCCTGCTGCTGCCCACGGGATGGCCGAGCCATTCACAGACCGTCTGGGCCTTCCAGGCGCGAGGGGTCGCGCCCGCCATTCAGACGCAGCCGCCGGCAGGAGTTCAGCCATGACCGCACAAGCCATGCTGCAAACCTGGCGGCAGCGCTGGAGCCGGGCCGCCGATCGCATTGACACCCTGAGCCTGCGCGAACGGATTTTCCTGTTCCTGTGCCTGGCCATGGTGCTGGTGCTGGCCGTCGACACCCTGCTGCTGGAACCTTTGACCCGCGAGCAGCGTGAACAGCAGGGACAGCTGCAGCGCCAGCGGCAGGATCTGCAACGGTTGCGGGACCAGATCAACCAGCTGAATGCCCTCAGCCAGGGAGATTCGGAACTGGCCCGAAAACGCCGCGAACTGACGCAGCTGACCGAGACGCTCCAGACCCAGTCGCAGTCGCTGGCGCAATTGAAGCAAGGCGGCGGCGCCCTGCCGCAGCTGCCGCGCTTGCTCGGCAGCCTGCTGCAAAAGCATGAACGGCTGCAGCTGGTGCGCCTGGACAGCGCCGCGCGCCCCGCCGCCGAGATGGCCGGACGCCTGGTGGCGCCGCAGGGCTTGCAATGGCAGGCCGTGGACCTGGAACTGCGCGGAGACTACCTGGAACTGATGCACTACCTCGCCCAGCTGGAGCAGACCCTGCCCGAGCTGCGCTGGGGGCCGCTGCAGATCCAACGCGAGCCGCAGGACGGCCGCAACCGCATGACCGTGCAGATGTATGTGCTGAGGCCGCTCACATGATTCGCCATCCCGTCCACATCGCACGAGCCCGGCCTGCGCCGCAGCATCTTGCCAGCGGCCTGGGCCTGCTCGCGCTGCTCCTGCAGCCCTGGGCCGCTGCCGCGCAAGGCGGGCCGCGCGACCCCATGCAGCCACCCGCCGTCCTGCACCCGCCAGCCGCGGCGAGCCACGACGCTGGAGCGGCGCCTGCGCTGCCGGACAGCGCCCAGGTTCTCATCGTGGACGGCCGGCCCTATGCGCTGATCGGCAGCCGTCGCTATGCCCGGGGCGAGCGCCTGGGCAGCGGCCCGCAAGCCCTGATCGTCGAACGCGTCAACGAGCATGGCGTCTGGCTGCGCAGCCGCGAGGGCCTGCACGCCCTACCGCTGCTCAGTGGCGTCAGCAAGAAGCCCAGCGTCGAATCCACCCTGCACGAGAAGTCACAAGAGAAAAGGGACCGCCCATGAAACGCCCCGCCCAGACCGCCTTCCGGCCCGCTACGCGCCTGGGTCCACAGCGCCTTGGCAATGCAGCCCTGCTGCTGGGCCTGGCCCTGCTGAGCGCCTGTGCCGAAAAGCCGCTCCAGCTGGCACAACCCGTCGCCGCGCTGCGCGCCGAACTGGACGCCGCGCGCGCCCGGGCCACGCTGGCCGAAGCCCAGGCCGCCGCTGCCGCCGCCGCTGCCAGCGCGCCGGCCAGCGCGAGCGCAGCGCCCGCCAGTGCACCCGTCGAGCCTCGCTTCGACCTGGTCGTCAATGGCGCACAAGCCCGCGACGTCTATCTGTCCCTTGTGGCGGACACGCGCTACAGCATGATCGTGCACCCGGCCGTCAGCGGCCAGCTCTCGCTGACGCTCAAGGGCGTCACCTTGCGCGAGGCGCTGGAATCGCTGCGCGACGTCTACGGCTACGACTTCCGCATTGATGGCCGGCGCGTGACCGTCTATCCGGCCAGCATGCAGACCCGCGTCTTCAGCATCAACTACCTGCCCGGTCAGCGCCTGGGCCGCAGCGAGCTGCGCGTCAGCACCGGCGCCGGCATCACCGGAACGCAGAACAACAACGGGCAAAACAGCAATGCGCTGGGCAGTGCGCCCACCGGTACCGGCGGCAGCAACACGGGCAGCACGGCCCAGCAGCCGGAGAGCAGCCGCGTCAGCACGGCCACCAAGGCCGACTTCTGGGCCGAGCTGCAGGATGCCCTGCACGGTCTCATCGGCGCCGGCGAGGGTCGAAGTGTGATCGCCAGCCCGCAGGCCAGCACCATTGCCGTGCGGGCCATGCCCGAGGAATTGCGCGCGGTGGAGAGCTTCCTCAGGGCCACGCGCATGGCCGTGGAGCGCCAGGTCATGCTGGAAGCCAAGATCGTCGAGGTGGAACTGCGCGAGGGCTACCAGAGCGGTGTGGACTGGTCCATCCTGCGCTCCCGGACCATGGCGGGGCAGACCAGCGTCAACCCCGCCATCCCCGGCATACCGGGCGCGGTGATCAATCCGCTGGTCAGCAACAGCAACGGCCTGCCCATCCTGTCGACGGCGACGCAGCAGCCGGCCTGGCCGGACCTGATCCCCCTGCCGTCCGCAGGCGGTGGCAGCTTTGGCCTGGCCCTCACGCGCGGCAGCTTCCAGGGCTTGATCAGCTTCCTGGAAAGCCATGGCGACACCCAGATCCTTTCCAGCCCCCGCGTCGCCACCTTGAACAACCAGAAGGCCGTGCTCAAGGTCGGTTCGGACGATTACTTCGTCACCGGCATCAGTAGCGGCAACGCCAACACCGGCAACGCCACGGGCACCAACAACGGCGGCGTGGTCATGCCTACGCTGATCCTCACGCCCTTCTTCTCCGGCATTGCGCTGGACGTCACGCCGCAGATCGACGACGGCGACACCATCACCCTGCACGTGCACCCCTCCGTCACCAACGTGACCGAGCGGACCAAGCAGGTGGACCTGGGTGCTGCCGGCAATTACCGCCTGCCCCTGGCCTCCAGCAGCGTCAACGAAACAGACACCGTGGTGCGGGTCCCCGACGGCGCCATCGTCGCGATCGGCGGCCTGATGCAACAGGAGACGAACCGGCGCGGCTCCGGCCTGCCGGGCGCCGACCAGACGCCCTTGACGGCCACCCTGTTCGGCAACCGTGCCAACAGCGGTCGCAAGCGTGAGCTGGTGGTCCTGATCAAGTCCACCATCATCCGCGGCGCCGCTGACTGGGAACAGGAAACCGCCCGCAGCGCCCAACGCCTGGAAGACGCGGACGCCAAGGGACGCAAAGTCATCCGTGTAGGCCAGCCCTGAGAATCGGTCGCCCTGCGCACTTCGGTGCGCGGAGCTGTCCCTGCTTGGTGGGCCAAGGCAACACCCGCCAACCTGGGTTTCCCGCTTGCCAGCCACCTGGGCTTCCGTGATAGTCGGCCGGTGATGAAAGTCAGGGGGAACGACATTGTCGACAGCATTTGTGTCCCAGACCCAGGCCAACGGCAACCCTGCCAACGCCACCCTGCTGACCGCTCAACAGCAGCAGCACCAGCAGGCCATCCAGCATTCCCATGAACGCAGCCAGGCCTTTGGCCTGCACCCGGGCCAGGCCCCCGACCTGCATCGCCTGAGCGAATCGGCCTTGCACGACGCGCAGCAGCGCAATGCCAGGCTGTGCACCCAGGCCCTGCCTGTCATGGAAATGCTTTACGAGCAACTGGCCCACGCCCAGAGCATGGTGGTGCTGTGCGACGCCAGCGGCACCGTGCTGCATGCGCTGGGCGATCCCAGCTTCCTGGCCCGGGCCCAGCGCGTGGCCTTGAGTCCAGGCGCCCGCTGGGCCGAAGCCGACAAGGGCACCAATGCCATCGGCACGGCGCTGATGACCGAAGCCCCGACGCTGGTGCATGGCGCCGAGCACTACCTGCGCTCCATGCATTTCCTGACCTGCTCGGCGGCGCCCATCTTTGATCACAAGGGAGCGCTGCTGGGCGTGCTGGACGTCTCCGGCGACCGCCGCTCCTTTCACCCGCACACCTTGGCGCTGGCCAGCCTCTCGGCCCGGATCATCGAGTCCCAATGGTTTGCGGACCGCTTCCGGCAGTCGCCGCAACTGCAGATGCACGCGCAGGCCGAAGGTCTGGGCACCCTGCAGGAAGGCCTGCTGGCCCTGGCCGAGGACGGTCACCTGCTGGGCGTCAATCGGCGCGGCCTGGACCTGCTGGGCGGTGGCACGGCCACCCTGCACCGCGAGTCCGTGCAGAGCCTGTTCGGCGTCAGCATGGAGCAGTTGACGGCCGCGGCACAGCATGACCAGCCGGTGGCCGTCGAGTTCACGGTGCGCAGCGAGATCGGCAGGAGCACGCTGTTCCTGAAGCTGCGCTTGCCGGCTCAGCGCTTGATGAGCTGGGCGTCGGGCGCGGTGCCTGCGGCCTATGCCAGCGCACCGCCGCCCGGCGGCTATGTGAATGCGCAGGCGGTGGCCGCCGGCCCCTTGCTCAGCCCGAACGCCCACCGCGTTGGCGGCGTGGGCCTGCAGGCTCCGCCGCTGCGCGAGACCGAAGCCCTGGCCATCCGCGATGCCATCCGCGCCGCCGGCGGCAATTTGTCGCTGGCCGCACGCCAGCTGGGCATTGGCCGCAGCACGCTGTACCGCAAGCTGCGCCAGGACGGCCTGCTGGTACCCAAAGGCTGAGCGCCGGCATCGGACCCGACGGGCGGCGCAAGACCTGACCCCGGCAAGCTGCTCAGCGGGGCGCCAGCAAGCGCTCCAAGGCCTGGGCCATGCGCTGGGCGGCGCCCCGGTGCTGGGCGGCAAAGGCCCGCGCCCGGCCGGCTTGGGCCGCCAGGGCCTCTGCATCGCCCAGCAAGGCGGCGGCGCGTTCCAGCGCCTGATCCAGATCGTTCACGCGCAAGGCCGCACCGGCCTGCTCGGCCAGGGTCGCGGCCTCGCTGAAATTGAAGGTATGCGGCCCCATCAGCAAGGGGCAGCCGCAGGCCGCCGCCTCGATGAGGTTCTGGCCGCCCAGGGGCTCGAAGCTGCCGCCCAGCAGGGCCAGGTCCGCCAGACCGTAGTACAGCGGCATCTCGCGCAGGGAGTCGCCCAGCCAGACGTCCGCCGCCCAGGCCGATGGCGGGGGCAGGTCTTGCCCCGCCCAGTCGCTGCGCCGCGCCAGGCTGAAGCCGGACGCACGCACCAAGGCCGCCACCTCGTCGAAGCGCTGCGGATGCCGCGGCACGATCAGCAGCAGCGGCCGCTGCGCTGCGGTGCCCGGCCATTGGCGCCAGGCCTGCAGCAGCGCGGCCTCCTCGCCTTCGCGGCTCACCGCCATCAGCAGCACGGGGCGGCGCGGTCGTTGGGGTGCTCGCGGCTGCGCCTCGACCCAGGCCCGGCCGCGCGCCAGCACGGCCGTGTCCGGCTGCAGGTCGTACTTCAGGTTGCCGCAGACCTCCACGCGGGCCACCCCAGCCTGGCGCAGGCGCTCGGCATCCTGCGCCGTCTGCGCCAGGGCCAGATGCAGCCGGGCCGCGGCTGGGTGCAGCAAGGCGCGCAGGCGCTGCCCCCGGCGCGCACTTCTGGCCGACAGGCGCGCGTTGGCCAGCACCACGGGCAGGCCGCGGCGCGCCGCCTCGGCCATCAGGCAGGGCCAGATCTCGGTCTCCATCAGGACGCCTGCCAGCGGTTGATGGCGGTCCAGGAAACGCCGCACGGCGCCGGGCGTGTCCAGCGGCAGCCAGCATTGCGCATCGCCTTCCCGCAACAGCTCGCGCCCCGTTTCCCGGCCCGTGGCCGTGGAATGCGTCAGCAGCAGGCGCAGGCCAGGATGCCGCTCGCGCAAGGCGGCGACCAGCGGGGCCGCTGCCCGCGTCTCGCCCATGGACACCGCATGCAGCCACAGCGCCCCCGGCGCTGACGTGGCCCCTAAGCCGAAGCGCTCAGCCCAATGCGCCCGGTACAAGGGCTCGGCCGCCCCTCGGCGCCACAGCTTCAGGAAATAGAGCGGCACGGCCAGGCGCAAGGCCGTCGCATAGGCCCAGAGCGCCAAGCGCTCGGTCCATGGCGCCGGCGTTGAACGGGTGGCCGTGTTCAAGTGCTCAATGGCCGGCGGCAAACGTGGCGTCCGGCTTCACACGCTTGAGCTGCTCCAGCACCGCATGCTCGATGCGCGTCAGCGCCTCGGGCGTGTGGCCCTCGAAACGCAGCACCAGCACCGGCGTGGTGTTGGAGGCGCGGATCAGGCCGAAGCCGTCCTCGTACTCGATGCGCAGGCCATCGATGGTGATGATCTCCTTGGCATCAGGGAACTGCGCCACTTCCTTGAGCGTGGCCACCACGGCGTGGTGCTCGCCCTCGGCGCAGGGCACGTTGAGCTCGGGCGTGGCGAAGCTGGTCGGCAGCGCGTTGAGCACGGCGCTGGGGTCGGCATGCCGGGACAGAATCTCCAGCATGCGGCCCGCCGTGTACATGGCATCGTCGAAGCCGTACCAGCGCTCGTTGAAGAAGATGTGGCCCGAGAGCTCGCCGGCCATGGGTGCGCCGGTTTCCTTCAGCTTGGCCTTGGCCAGCGAGTGGCCCGTCAGCCACATCAGCGGCTTGCCGCCGTGCTCGCGGATCCACGGGGCCAGGCGTTGCGTGCACTTGACGTCGAAGATGATCTCGGCGCCGGGGTTGCGCTTCAGGATGTCGGCGGCCAGCAGCATGATCTGGCGGTCCGGCATGATCATCTGGCCGTCCTTGGTGACGATGCCGAGCCGGTCGCCATCGCCGTCGAAAGCCAGACCCAGCTCGGCGTCGCAGGCGTGCACGATGCGCTTCAGATCCTCGAGGTTCTCGGGGCGCGAGGGATCCGGGTGGTGGTTGGGGAAGTCGCCGTCGACCTTGGAGTAGATGTCGATCACCTCGCAGCCCAGGGCGCGCAGAATGGCCGGGGCGCTGGCGCCGGGGATGCCGTTGCCGCTGTCGACCACCACCTTCATCGGACGGGCCAGCTTGCAGTCGCTGACGATGCGGTGGCTGTATTCGGCGCCGATATCCATGTGGCCGACGCGGCCCTTGCCGCGGGCATAGTCCTCGGCCTCGATGCGGCGGCGGATGTCCTGGATCTGCTCGCCATACACCGCGGCACCCTTGAGCACCATCTTGAAGCCGTTGTAGTCCTTGGGATTGTGGCTGCCCGTGACCTGGATGCCCGAATTGCAGCCGTGCTTGCCGCGTGTCGCGGCCACGTAGTACAGCATGGGCGTGGTCACGGCGCCGATGTCCACCACGTCGATGCCGGTGGACTGCAGGCCGCGGACCAGGGCCGCCACGAGGCCGGGGCCCGACAGGCGACCGTCGCGGCCCACCGCCACGGCCTTCTCGCCCAGCTTCAGGGCCTCGGTGCCGAAGGCACGGCCGAGGTGCTCGGCCAGGGTCTCGTCCAGGGTCTGACCCACGACGCCGCGGATGTCGTAGGCCTTGAAGATCGAAGCGTGAACTTGCATGCGTATTGCCTCTGCAGCCGGGGGCTGCACCGTCCTTGTAAGTTTGTTTCAGCGCGATTGTAGGCATGGCAGAACACCGGCTTCGTGCCCGCTTGGTAACCCGTCCGACAAGGGCCGGCCCCAGCCTGGCCGGCTGCCGCGCCCTTCGCGTCGTCGATTCGCGCCGCAGCGCAACGGCTCGTCGCACCGGGCAGGCCCTGGCCGCGGGGCCTGCCTACACTGTGGCCATGGACAGCGCAGCAAAGCATCGATGAAGCAGCCGGGCAAGCTCACTTGGGGCCGGGCCCTGGCCTCGACTTGGGCCAACACCTGGAGCCTGAGCAAGACCCACCAGGAATCCTGGTGGCTGGGCCAGCTGCTTTGCGCGCTCATCGGTGCCGGCTTCGGGGCCGGCGTGGTGATGCTGGCGGCGCTGCTGTCCGGCAACTTGCTCCGCACCGCCTGGTGGATCCCCAACCTGCTGCTCTCCATGCAACTGGGCAGTCTGATCGCCCTGCTGAGCAGCTGGAGCCTGCGCCTGGTGGAGCGCGCCTTGCCGGCCGCGACGCTGGCCCGCATCAACGAGGGGCTGGACGCGCGCAGCCTGCTCGTGTTCGTCGGCCTGCCCAGTTTGTGCAGCGTCCTGAGCCTGGTGCTGCTCGACACCTGGTATCGCTGGCAGCGTCTGGGAACGCTGACGCCGCTGCGCCTGCCCGACAAGGGCACGCTGATCACCTTCCTCTTCTGCGGCGCGCTTTTCTCCGGCCTGAGCCTCTGGCGCATGCGCGCCCAGCTGCGCGCGCAGAAGGCGCAAAGCCAGCTCAGCGACGCCCAGCTGCGCCTGCTGCAAGCCCAGATCGAGCCCCATTTCCTCTTCAACACCCTGGCCAATGTGCAAGGCCTGATCGACTACGAACCGGCGCAGGCCAAGCGCATGCTGGATGCCTTCACCGACTATCTGAGGGCCAGCCTGTTGCAGATGCGGGCCCAGGACGTGAGCCTGCGGCAGGAACTGGAGCTGGTCAGCAGCTACCTCACCGTGATGCAATGCCGCATGGGCGAACGGCTGCGGACACAGTTGGAAGTCCCGGAAGCGCTGCTGGAGGCCCGCATCCCGCCGCTGCTGCTGCAACCGCTGGTCGAGAATGCCGTCCACCATGGCCTTGAGCCGCAGCTGGCCGGAGGCCTGCTGAAGCTGAGCGCGCAAGCCCAGGGCGCGGGACTGTGCATCGAGATCGCGGACAACGGCATCGGCCTGGCGCGCAGCCGCCTTCGCCCACGCAAGGGCCACGGCATGGCCCTGCAGAACATCCGCGAGCGGCTGCAGGCCATCTACGGCAGCGGCGCGTCTCTGGAACTCCTGGACGCCCCACAGGGTAGCGGCACGCTCGCACGGCTGACCCTGCCGCAGCTGCGCCCTTTTGACACGCTTCACCATGCTTGATTCCCATCCTGGCGCCGCGCCCACTGCGCTGCTGGCCGACGACGAACCCCATCTCAACCGCGTGCTGCAGGACCGCCTGCTGGAGCTTTGGCCCGCCTTGCGCATCGTGGCCGTCGCGTCCAACGGGGTGGAAGCCGCCGAACAGATCGCCCGGCTACAGCCCGACATCGCATTCCTGGACATCCAGATGCCCGGCCTCACCGGTCTTGAGGTGGCCCAGGGCATCGAGGGCGACACCCGCGTGGTCTTCGTCACCGCCTACGACCAGCACGCCCTGCAGGCCTTCGAGCAGGAGGCCCTGGACTATGTGCTCAAGCCCGTGCGGCCCGACCGGCTGCAAAAGACGGTGCAACGCCTGCAGCGCGCCCTCGCCCCAGGCGCCGCAGAGCCGCCCAATGAGCAACTGGACCGGCTGCTGCGCCAACTGATCCCCGGGGCTGCGCCGAGCCAGCCGCCCATGCCGCCTCTGCGCCATCTGCGCGCCAGCCAGGGCCAGCTGACACACCAGATTGCGGTGGAGGACATCCTCTACTGCCAGGCCGACGACAAATACACGGCGGTGCGCACGGCCGGCGCGGAGTACCTGATCCGCACCTCCATCAGCGAGCTACTGTCACAGCTGGACCCGGCGCGCTTCTGGCAGGTCCATCGATCCACGCTGGTCAACGTCGACCAGCTGCAGTGTGCCCGCCGGGACGGCAACGGCAAGCTCTTGCTCCGCCTCAAGGGCCTGGAGCGCGAAGTACCGGTGAGCCGGGCCTACGTGCATCTGTTCAAGGCCATGTGAGCGGCGGCCGGGGGCTGCTTGCCATTCAGCGCGCTGCCTTGCCGTCCGTCGCAGGCAGCCGTTCTGGCGGACACTCGCGGCCTACGCTGCAGCCATGCTCCACGTTCCGGCCCTGACATGAGTACACGCCCTCCTCTCGCGGACAGCTTCCGCTACGCCTCCAGGCGCTATTTCCGCCTTCACAAGCAGCGCGACGAACCCTTCTGGGCCAGGCTGCTGATCACCAGCGCCTTCGCCATCGGCTTTCCCACGCTGTTCATGGCCTTCGGGCTGGCCTTCGGCGCGCTGCAGCTCAGCGGGCCCCAGCTGCTGGCCAGCTACGCTTGCGGTTTCGTGATCGCTTTCCTGATCCATGGCTGCTATCGGCTGAGCGAAGTCCTGCTGCCGCAGTCGGTGCTGGACCGGCTGAACCGGGGCGGCTGGCGGGCCACCCTGTTTTTCACGCTGGTGCCGCTGGTCTGCGTCGCGCTGGGCATGTGGAGCTTCAGCCGCCTGCTGGGCTGGGCCCTGGAGGCGCAAGTGCAGACGCCCTTCGACAGCGCCCAGGGCCTGAGCCGCTTCCTGCTGGTGGCCTTGCTCAGCACGCTGGCCGGCTGGTACCTCGACCATCAGCGCCGCCGCCGCCAGGCCCTGCAACTGCAGGCCACGGAGGCGCAGCTGCTGCGCCTGCAGGCCCAGATCGAACCGCATTTCCTCTTCAACAGCCTGGCCGCCGTGCAAAGCCTGATCAAGCCCGCGCCGGACCGCGCACTGGAGATGCTGGAGCACTTCACCGACTACCTGCGCGCCAGCCTCGCGACCCTGCGCGAGGACAGCTGCCCCCTCGGCACCGAGCTGCAGGCGGTCCGCAGCTACCTGGCCCTGATGCAGATCCGCATGGGCGAGCGGCTGCGCTTCAGCGTCGAGGCCGACCCCGAGGCGGAGTCCCTGCGCCTGCCACCCCTGCTGCTGCAACCGCTGGTCGAGAATGCCATCGTCCATGGCCTGGAAGGCAAGGACGATGGCGGCGAGGTGCAGGTGCGCGCCCGGCTGCAAGAGGGCCGATTGCTGCTGACGGTGCAAGACAATGGCCTGGGCCTGCACGCCCGCCAGCGCCGCGCCCGCCCCGGCCACGGCCTGGCCCTGAAGAACATCCGTGAACGCCTGGCCGCCCGCTATGGCGACGACGCCGAACTGCAGCTGGACCTGGGCGAGCATGGCTGCCAGGCCCGGCTGAGCCTTCCCATGAACCTCCACGAGCAAACGACATGAGCCTGCGCGCCCTCATCGCCGACGACGAAATCCATCTCGCCGAACATCTGAAAACCGAGCTGGCCCGGCTCTGGCCCGAGCTCGAGATCGTGGCCCTGGCCCGCACGGGCCGCGAGGCCGCCGCACAGATCGAGGCCCTGCAGCCCGATCTGGCCTTCCTGGACATCCAGATGCCGGGCCTGACCGGGCTGGAGGTGGCCGAAGGCATCGAGGGGCCGACGCGCGTGGTCTTCGTCACCGCCTTCGATGAGTTCGCCTGCCAGGCCTTCGAGCAGGCCGCGCTGGACTATGTGCTCAAGCCGGTCAAGACCGAGCGCCTGCAAAAGACGGTGCAGCGCCTGCAGGCCAGCCTGGGTGCTGCGCCGGTTGGCGAGGACCCGCCGGCCGACGAAGGCGCCCTGGCCCGCACCCTGCAGCGGCTGCTGGCCGGCCCCGGCGCCGCCGGCGCGCCCCTGCGCTATGTGCGCGCCAGTCAGGGCGAGCTGATGCACCAGATCCCCATCGGCGAGGTCATCTACTTCCACGCCGACGACAAATACACCTGCGTGCAGACCCTGCAGGGCGAGTACCTGATCCGCACCCCGATCGCCGAGCTGGCGCAGCAGCTGGATCCGCAGGAATTCTGGCGCGTGCACCGCTCCACGCTGATCAACCTCGCCCATCTGGCCGGCACCCGGCGCGACGAACTCAGCCGCCTCTTCCTGCGCTTCAAGGGCTTGAGCCAGGAGCTGCCGGTGAGCCGGGCCTACGTGCATTTGTTCAAGGCCATGTGAGCGCTCCGAGCCGCTGGCGTGGCTGAATTCACGTGTCCGATTTCGTCCAGTCTTCGCCGGCAGCGCCGCCTAAGATGCGCTCATGCCGAAGACCGAAGCCAGCACCCCACTCAGTGCCGAACACTGCTACCCCGCCCTGCTGGCGCGTGACGCCCGCTTCGATGGCCTCTGGTTCGTCGGCGTCAGCTCCACCGGGGTCTACTGCCGGCCGGTCTGCCGGGTGAAGGCGCCGCGGCGCGAGAACTGCCGCTTCTTCGCCAACGCCGCCCAGGCCGAGGCCGCGGGCTACCGCCCCTGCCTGCGCTGCCGCCCCGAGACGGCGCCCGCCGCCGATTGGCGCTGGAGCGTCACCGATGCCAGTCGTACGCTGGCCCGGCAGGCGGCGGAGCTGATCGCCGCCGATCCCCGCCAGAACGTCAGCACGCTGGCGCAGCGGATGGGCTTGAGCAGCCGGCATCTGCAGCGCATCTTCGAGGCCGAGCACGGCGTGTCGCCCCTGGCCTATCTGCACACCCGCCGGCTGCTGCTGGCCAAGCAGCTGCTGATGGACAGCCCGATGGGCATGGCCGACGTGGCCGAAGCAGCGGGCTTCGGCAGCCTGCGCCGCTTCAACGCGCTGTTCCAGCAGCACTACCGGATGCAGCCCAGCCGGCTGCGCAAGGCGGGCGAGCTGCCGGCGGCCGTCACCGCCTGCGGCGAACCGGCCCTGCGCCTGGGCTATCGCCCGCCGCTGGCGGTGGACGCCTTGCTGGCCTTCCTGGAGGCGCGCGCCGTGCCTGGCGTCGAGCATGTGGATCGCAGCCAGCAGCTGCTCACCCGCAGCCTGCGACTGCAGCACCAGGGCCAGTGGGTCTGCGGCCGTCTGGTGATTCGATTCCAACCGGAACGCAGCACGGTGCTGCTGTCGCCCTGCTCGTCGCTCTGGTCCGCCGCGGGCAGCCTCATCCCCCTGGTGCGACGCTGGCTGGATCTGGATGCGGCACCCGAGACCATCCAGCTGCAGTTGGCCGGCCTGCCCGCGACGGAACCCGGCCTGCGCCTGCCCGGCTGTCTGGACCGCTACGAGCTGGCCGTGCGCGCCGTGCTGGGTCAGCAGGTGACGGTGGCGGCCGCGCGCACCCTGGCTTCGCGGCTCGTCGAACGATTCGGCGAGCCGCTGCCGGAGGGCCATCAGACGCCACAGGTGCAGCGCCTGTTCCCGCGCCCCGAGCAGATGGCCGGTCTGGCCGTGGAGCAGATCGCCGAACTGGGCATCATCCGGACCCGCGCGCAGGCGCTGATCACCCTGGCGCAGCGCTGGCCGGAACTGGCCTTTGCGCGCCAGCAAGGCGGCCAGGCCGAGGCCTTGGCCGAGCTGCAGGCGCTTCCCGGCATCGGCCCCTGGACCGCCCAGTACATGCTGATGCGCGGCTGGAGCGCGCCGGACCTCTTCCTGCCTGGCGACGTGGTCCTCAAGCAGCAGCTGAGCAAGCCCGGCCTGCCGCCGCCGAGCCCCAAGGCTCTGGCCCAGCGCGCCCAGGCCTTCAGCCCGTATCGTTCGTACGCCGTGCTGCAGCTGTGGCACCGCGCAGCGCAAACCGCCCGAAGCAAGACCTGACCCCATGCAAGACCACGCTCGACTCGACCTGGCCGAACTGAGCCTGCTGGCCGCCATCTGGGGCGCGTCCTTCCTGTTCCTGCGCCTGGGGGCGCCCGAGTTCGGGCCCTTGGCCCTGGCCTTCGTGCGGGTCGCAGGAGCCAGCCTCTTCCTGCTGCCCCTGCTGGCCTG
The DNA here is from genome assembly GCA_041913905.1 of Burkholderiaceae bacterium. Classification (GTDB taxonomy): domain Bacteria; phylum Pseudomonadota; class Gammaproteobacteria; order Burkholderiales; family Burkholderiaceae_C; genus Roseateles_B. Next base: position 64,428 of record JAYSEK010000020.1, read on the forward strand.
GCAAGGCGGCCGCGACGGCCTGCTGGCCTTGCGGCGCGAGTGGCGCCCGCTGCTGCTGGTCGCGCTGCTCAACAGTGCCCTGCCCTTTGCGCTGTTCAGCTACGCCGCCCTTTCCATCACGGCCGGCATGTCCAGCATCCTGAACGCCACCACGCCCATGTGGGGCGCGCTGGTGGCGGCCGTCTGGCTGAGCCAGCGTCTGGACGCCGGTCGGCTCCTGGGCTTGGTGCTGGGCTTTGCCGGCGTGGTCTTCCTGGCCTGGGAGCAGGCCAGCTTCAAGCCGGGTGGCAGCGGCTGGGCCATCCTGGCCTGCCTGGGCGCCACCTGCTGCTACGGCATTGCCGCCAGCGCGACGAAGAAGTACCTCGCCCAGACGCGTCCCCTGGCGGTGGCCACGGGCAGCCAGCTCTTCGCCGCCCTGCTGCTGGCCTGGCCCGCCGCCCGGCAGTGGCCGGCGCAGACGCCCGGCATGACCGCCTGGCTCAGTGCCATCGCGCTGGCCCTGCTGTGCTCGGGCCTGGCCTACATCCTCTATTTCCGGCTGATGAAGCGGGCGGGCCCCAGCTATGCGCTGTCGGTCACCTTCCTGATCCCCGTCTTCGCGGTGCTGTGGGGCGCGGTCTTCCTCAAGGAATCGCTGACGCTACACATGCTCGGCGGCTGTGCCATCGTGCTGCTGGGCACGGCCCTGGCCATCGGTGTGTTGAAGCTGCCGGGTTCAAGGCCCGGGCCGCCTGAGCGTCTTCGGGGCCGCCGCCGGTAAGCTCCTCCCCCCATACAGTGCGAGCAAGCGTGCATTCCGAACGGATACGCCAGCCCGCACTGGCCGCAGGCCATGCAGAATTTCCGGCATGGCCTGGATGGCCAGGAAGGGGCCCGAGATGCAAGTCGAACAGCTGACGCTCCGGCAGGGAGCGGATGTCACGGGCAGGCTGGCGAGCCTGCAGGCAGTGCAACCCAACCTGCTGCTGGTCTTTGGCTCCGTCGACTGGCTTCGACAGGTGGCCGAACCGCTGCTTGAAGCCTTCCCCGAGGCGCTGCGCATGGGCTGCACCACGGCCGGTGAAATCTCGGCCGATGGCGTCAGCGACGACACCTGCGTGCTGACGGCCGTGCGCTTTGACAAATGCCGGCCCCTGCAGGTCTCGACGCGGCTGGCCAGCATGGCGGATTCGGAGGATGCCGGTCGCCGCCTCGCCGCGCAGCTCCCGCGTGACGGCCTGCGTGCGGTGCTGATCCTGGGCCAGGGCGTCGCCATCAATGGCAGCGCGCTCATCATCGGCATGACCGAGGTGCTGGGCCCGGACGTCCCCATCACCGGCGGTCTGGCCGGTGACGCCGCAGCCTTCACCGAGACCTGGGTCTTGAACCAGTCCGGCGTGCACCACGACGAACTCGTCTGCCTGGGTTTGTACGGCGATGCCTTGCGCTTCTCGCACGGCTCCTTCGGCGGCTGGTCGCCCTTCGGCCCCGCACGCAAGGTGACGCGCTGCGATCACAACGTGCTGTACGAGCTCGATGGCGAGCCCGCGCTCGACATCTACAAACGCTACCTCGGCGACCACGCCAGCGGGCTGCCGGCCTCCGGCCTGCTCTTTCCCTTCGCCATGCTGGGCAGCGACCACAGCGACATCGGACTGATCCGCACCATCCTGGCGGTGGATGAAAGCGTCGGCAGCCTCACGCTGGCCGGCGAGATCGATCCCGACGGCTATCTGCGCCTCATGCACGCGGGCACCGATGCGCTGGTGGAAGGCGCGGAGGCCGCCGCACATGCCGCCCGGCAAATGCAGGAAGGCGATGGTTCGGGTCTGGTGCTGCTGGTGAGCTGCGTCGGCCGCAAGCTGGTGATGGGCGGGCGCGTGGACGAGGAAATCGAAGCCGTGGCCGAGGTCTTTGGCCAGGGCGCCTGCATTGCGGGCTTCTACTCCAACGGCGAAATCAGCCCCTTCACCGGCAACCGCGAGTGCAAGCTCCACAACCAGACCATGACCATCACCCACATCGCCGAAGGCTGAGCCCCGCATGCTGAGCGACCCGCCGCGCCCGATGCACAAGCTGCTGGCACGCCAGACGCGCCGGCTGCTGGGCTGCGATGAGTCCGCGCTGCCGGAGGTGCTGAAGGAGCTGAGCGCGCTCGCGGGCCAGAGCGGCATCTCGCCGGCCGCCGCGCGGCTGCTGACGGGTCTGGACGGCTTTCTGACTCGCGTGGGAGAAGCCTACGAGCATTGCGACCGCGACCTCGACCTCAAGACGCGCAGCCTGGACCTCAGCTCGGTGGAGCTGACGGCCACCAACGAGCGCCTGCGCACCGAGCTGGCCAGCCGCACCCGCGCCATCGACTCCCTGCGTGAAACGGCCCAGGGGCTGATGCAATCCATCGATGCCGACCTCCCGCCTCTGCAGGACGACAACCTCGAGTCCCTGTCGCGGCTGATGGCAGCACTGGTGCGCCAGCGCGAGGAAAGCCAGCGGCGCCTGCAGTCGGCGCTGAAGGAGCTAGCCGACCAGAAGTTCGCGCTGGACGAGCACAGCATCGTCAGCATCACAGACATGACCGGCCGCATCGTCTACGTGAACGACAAATTCATGGAAATCAGCGGCTACACGCGCGAGGAGCTGCTGGGCGCCAACCATCGCCTGATCAACTCAGGCCATCATTCGCAGACCTTTTTCGAGCACCTGTGGGCGACCATCAGCGCCGGGCAGGTCTGGCATGGCGAGATCTGCAACCGGGCCAAGACCGGCGGCCTGTACTGGGAGCAGGCCACCATCGTGCCTTTGCTGAACACGCAGGGGCATCCGGAACAGTTCATCGCCATCCGCACCGAGATCACAGAGCGCAAGCTCATGGAAGCGGCGCTGCAGGCGGCGGAATCGCGGCTGCGCCACATCACCAACGCCGTGCCCGGCGTGCTGTTCCAGTGCCATGTGCCGCTGGATGGCGGCCCGCCGCGCTACACCTTCGTCAGCGAGCGGCTGAAGGAGCTGCGCGGCATCGAGCCGGCCGCCCTGCTGGCCGATGGACGCATCTCGGGGCAACAGCTCTTTGACGAAGACCGCGAGCGCTGCACGGCCAGCTCGCTCAAGGCCGCACAGCAGCGCACCAGTTGGCGCGACGACTTCCGCATCCGCCTTCCCGACGGCAGCATGCGCTGGCTGCGCGGCGAAAGCCGGCCCGAGCCCGAGCTGGCCGCAGACGGCTCCGTGGTGTTCTCCGGGCTCTGGCAGGACATCACGCCCCTGAAGGAGGCGCATGGCCGGCTGCGCGACATCACCGAAAGCATCCCGGTGGCGGTGTTCCAGATCGTGCGCCCGGTGGACGGGCCGCCGCGCATCGCCTTCTGCAGCGCGGCGCTGCAGCGCATCTGCGGGCTGTCGGCGGAACTCGCAATGGCGGAACCGGACGCCATGATGGCCTGCGTGCACCCCGAGGACCGCGATCGCATGGTGGCGTCCTTCGCGGAGTCCGCCCGCAGCCTGCAGGCCTGGTCGCTGGACTACCGCCTGATCCACCAGGACAGCGGCGCCGTCGTCTGGGTGCACGGCGAAGCCCGCACCCAGACCACGCCCGAAGGCGGCATCGAATGGAACGGCTACCTGGCCGACGTGACGGAGGCCCGCGCGGTGTCGGAGGAGCTGCACCGCGCCAAGGATGAAGCCGAGTCGGCCAACCGGGCGAAGTCGGACTTCCTGGCCAATATGAGCCACGAAATACGCACCCCGATGAACGGCATCATCGGCATGACGGAGCTGGCCCTGGACGGCACACTGACGGCGCAGCAGCACGAGTACCTCAGCGTCGTGCGGTCCTCGGCGGACTCGCTGCTGCGCGTCATCAACGACATCCTGGACTTCTCCAAGATCGAGGCCGGCAAGCTGCTGATCGAGCACATTCCCTTTTCGCTGGAACCCTTGGCCCAGGACGTGCTGAAGACCCTGGCCGTGCGCGCGGCCGACAAGGGCCTGGCCCTGCGCTGCGAGCTCGCACCGCACCTGCCGTCCCGCCTGCTGGGCGACCCCGGACGGCTGCGCCAGGTGCTGATCAACCTGCTGGGCAATGCCGTCAAGTTCACCGAGCAGGGCGGCGTGGTGCTGAGCATCCGGCCAGGCCCGGGCGCGATGATGACCTTCACCATCACCGACACCGGCATCGGCATCCCCGCCGACAAGCTGAGCTCCATCTTCGACGCCTTCGCGCAGGAAGACAGCTCCATCACGCGCCGCTACGGTGGCACCGGCCTTGGGCTGACCATTTCCGCGCGGCTGGTCGACGCCATGAAGGGGCGGATCTGGGTGGACAGCCAGCCGGGCCAGGGCAGCCAGTTTCACGTCTGCCTGCCGCTGATCGCCGAGGGCCTGGAGGAGCTGCCGCCGGCCAGCAGCAGCGTCAGCGCCGGCACCATCACCGAGATGGCACCGGCCGCCGCCTCGCTCAAGGTGCTGCTGGTGGAGGACCACCCGGTCAACCAGCGCCTGGCGGCCCAGCTGCTGGAACGCTGGGGCCACAGCGTCGTGCTGGCGGACAACGGCCAACAGGCGCTGGACCTGCTGGCCCACACGCGCTTCGACCTCATCCTGATGGACATGATGATGCCGGTGCTGGACGGCCTGGAGACGACCCGGCGCTACCGGGCCATGGAGCGTGGCCCACGAACACCCATCATCGCGATGACGGCCAAGGCCATGCAGGGCGATCGCGACAACTGCCTGGCCGCCGGCATGGACGACTACCTCTCCAAGCCGCTGGACCTGCGCGAGTTCCAGCGCATGGTCCAGCGCCATGCCGCGGCGCGCGCCACGAGTCCTGCGCCCGCCTTCGACTATGCGCAGGGGCTGGCCAGCGTCGACCAGGACATCGTCGGCATCATCGCGCCCATCTTCATGCAGCAATGGCCGGTGGACGAGCAGCGCCTGCGCCAGGCCCTGGCGCAGCGCGACCAGGACACCCTCATGCACACCGCCCACGCCCTCAAGTCGACGCTGCGCATGTTCGGCGCAACGCCGCTGGCCGAGCTGGCCGCCCGCGTCGAAGCACAGGCCGAGCACGGAGACTGCGGTGGCATGGACTTGCAGCTGGAAGCGCTGTGGCGCGGCGTCCCGCAGCTGCTGGCCGTGCTGCCATCGGGAGAGCGCTCATGAACCGACTGCGCCAGGTTCTGGTCGTGGACGATGCGCCGGTCAACCTGGCGCTCTTCGAGGTGCTGGTGAAGCGTCTGGGCGGCTGCGAGGTGTGCTCCTTCAGCAGTGCCCTGGAGGCCCTGGGCTGGCTGGACCAGCATGACGTGGACCTGATCGTCGTCGACTACATGATGCCTCAGCTCAACGGCCTGGACTTCATCGTGGCCGCGCGCGCCAAGCCCGGCCTGGAGACCGTGCCCATCCTGATGATCACCGCCAATGACCAGAAGGAGGTGCGCTACCGGGCCTTGCGCTCCGGCGCCTCCGACTTCCTGACCAAGCCGGTGGACCGCGCCGAATTCGAGGCCCGCGCCACCAACCTGCTGTCGCTCAGCGATGCCCGGCGCCAGCTGGCGGACCGCGCGACCTGGCTGGCGGAAGAAGTGCGCAAGGCCACCGCACTGATCGCGCAGCGCGAGCATGAGACGGTGATCCGCCTCTCCCGCGCCGCGGAGTACCGCGACCCCGAGACCGGCGCCCACATCCTGCGCATGGCGCACTACTCGCACCTGATCGCCCGGCAGCTGGCACTGAGCCCGGCCGAGCAGGAGCTCATCCTCGTGGCCGCGCCCTTGCATGACATCGGCAAGGTCGGCGTGGCGGACGCCATCCTGCTCAAGCCCGGCCGGCTCACGCCTGACGAGTTCCAGCTGATGAAGCAGCACACCGTCTACGGCTATGAAATCCTGCGGGACAGCAACTCGGAAATCCTGCAGGCCGGCGCCAGCATCGCGCTGGGACACCACGAAAAGTTCGACGGCAGCGGCTATCCCAACGGGCTCAAGGGCGAGCACATTCCCATCTTCAGCCGCATCGTCGCCGTGGCCGACGTATTCGATGCCCTGACCTCAGCGCGCCCCTACAAGCCGGCCTGGCCCCTGGAGGAGGCCTCGCAATGGATCCAGAGCCAGTCTGGCTCGCACTTCGACCCGGCCTGCGTGGCCGTGTTCTTCGAGCATTGGGACGAAGTGCTGCAAATCCGCGAGCGCTTCCGCGACGAGGGGGAAGCCTGGCCGTCGATGATGGCGGAGTTCAACTGAGCCCGCCGACATCGCCGCCTTGCGCCAGCAGCGCTCGCAGCCCGTCCTCGTCCAGCACCGGCACGCCCAGCTCCCGGGCCTTGTCCAGCTTGGAGCCGGCCTCCTCGCCGGCGATCACGTAGTGCGTCTTCTTGGACACCGAGCCGCTGACCTTGCCGCCCGCCGCCTCGATGAGTTCCTTGGCCGCATCGCGTGACAGCGTCGGCAGCGTGCCGGTCAGCACCAGGGTCTTGCCCGCCAGGGGCTGAGGGCCCTGGGCTGCAGCGGCGCCATCCGTCTCTTCCCAGTGCACACCCGCGGCGCGCAGCTGCTCCACCACCTCGCGGTTGTGGGCCTGCTCGAAGAAGGTGCGGATGCTCTTGGCCACGATGGGCCCCACGTCCTTGACCGCGAGCAGCTGCTCTTCGCTGGCTTCCATCAGGGCGTCTAGCTTGCCGAAGTACCGGGCCAGGTCCTTGGCCGTGGTCTCGCCGACCTGGCGTATGCCCAGGGCGAAGAGAAAGCGCGGCAGCGTCGTGGACTTGCTCTTCTCCAGCGCGTCGACCAGGTTCTGCGCGCTCTTCTCCGCCATGCGGTCAAGCGCGGCCAGCTTGGCCACGCCGAGCTTGTACAGGCCTGGCAGCGAAAGCACGATGCCGCCGTCCACCAGTTGGTCGACCAGCTTGTCGCCCAGGCCTTCGATGTCCATGGCTCGGCGGCCCGCGAAGTGCAGCATGGCCTGCTTGCGCTGCGCAGGGCAGAACAGGCCGCCGGTGCAGCGCCAGTCGGCCTCACCTTCCTCGCGGGCAATGCCGCTGCCGCAGACCGGGCACTGGCCGCCCAGGCGCTGGTAGAGGTCGAAGGGCGGTCCGGCGTCCGCGGGCCGGCGCTCCAGCACCACGCCCACCACCTCGGGGATCACGTCGCCGGCGCGGCGCACGATGACGGTGTCACCGATGCGCACGTCCTTGCGCCGCGCTTCATCCTCGTTGTGCAGCGTGGCATTGCTGACCGTGGTGCCGCCCACGAAAACCGGCTCCAGCTTGGCCACGGGCGTCAGCTTGCCGGTGCGTCCGACCTGGATGTCGATGTCCAGCAGCCGCGTCATCTGCTCCTGTGCCGGGTACTTGTGGGCCACGGCCCAGCGCGGCTCGCGCGTCACGAAACCCAGGCGCTGCTGCAGGGCCAGGCTGTTGACCTTGTAGACGATGCCGTCGATGTCGAAGGGCAGCGCGTCGCGCCGGGCGCCGATCTCGCGATGGAAGGCCACCAGGCCGGGCGCGCCCTGCACCACGGCACGGTCCTTGCAGACCGGCAGGCCGAAGGCCGCCAGCGCGTCCAGCACGCCGCTGTGCGTGGCCGGCAGCGCCCAGCCGCGGACTTCGCCCAGACCATAGGCGAAGAAGCTCAACGGGCGCCGCGCGGCGATGCCGGGGTCCAGCTGGCGCACGGCACCGGCGGCGGCGTTGCGCGGGTTCACGAAGGTCTTCTCGCCCTTGCTGCGCTGGCTTTCGTTGAGCTGCTCGAAATCGTCGCGCCGCATGTAGACCTCGCCGCGCACCTCCAGCACCTCGGGCAGTTCATGCCGGGTGCCTTTGAGCCGCAGCGGAATCTGGCCGATGGTGCGGATGTTCTGCGTGACGTCCTCGCCCGTTTCGCCATCGCCGCGGGTCGCGGCACGGACCAGCACGCCCTGCTCGTAGCGCAGGTTCATGGCCAGACCGTCGAACTTGAGCTCGGCGGCGTACTCCACCGGCGGCGCGTTCTCGTCCAGCTCCAGCTCGCGGCGCACACGGGCGTCGAAGGCTTCGGCGCCGCTGGCCTCGGTGTCGGTCTCGGTGCGGATGGAGAGCATGGGTACCGCATGCCGCACCGGGGCGAAGCCGTCCAGCACGCGGCCGATGACGCGCTGGGTGGGCGAGTCGGGCGTCAGCAGCTCGGGGTGGGCCGACTCCAGGGCCTGCAGCTCCTGGAACAGGCGGTCGTACTCGGCATCCGGCAGCTCCGGCGCATCCAGGACGTAGTAGAGATGGGCGTGGTGGTTCAGCTGCTCGCGCAGCTCGGCGGCGCGCTCGGCGGGCGCGCGCCCGGCGCCGGGGGTGTCGGCGAAAAGATCGTTCTGGCTCATGGGCAGCGATTGTGCCCAAGCTGCGCCACGCTCAGCCCGGGCCGGCGCCGGATGAAGGGCTTTCGTCGCGGGCGATCATGACCTGGTCGACGCGGTGGCTGTCCACGTCCATGACCTCGAAGCGCCAGCCTTCCCACAGCACATGGTCGGTGCGCTTCGGGATGCGGCGCAGCATCACCATCAGAAAGCCCGCCAGGGTGTCGTACTGGCCGGCATGGGGCCAGGCCTCCAGGCCCAGCGCGCGCTGCACATCGGGGATGGGCGTGATGCCGTCGGCCAGGAAGGAGCCGTCCTCGCGGCGCACGATCTGCTCCTCGTCGTGCGGGCTGACCAGGCTGCCCATCACGGTGCTCATCACGTCGTTCAGCGTGATCACGCCCACGACCAGGCTGTATTCGTTGACGATGACTGCGAAGTCCTCATGCGCCTGGCGGAACTGCGCCAGCACCTCGGACAGCGTGATGCGGTCCGGCACGATCAGCACCTTCTTGATCAGACCGCTGCTGCCGCGCAGCTCGATGCGCTCGCCGCGCAGCACGCGCTGGAAGAGGTCGGTGGCGTCCACATAGCCCACCACCTGGTCGATCTCGCCGTCGCAGACCAGGTACGTGGAATGCGGTTCCTCGGCGATGCGGTTGCGCACCAGGGCGTCGTCGTCGTCCAGGCTGAAGAAGACCACGCGCTCGCGGGTGGTCATGCTGCTCTCCACCGTGCGTGTGTCCAGCTCGAAGACGTTCTCGATCACCTGGTGCTCGGCATCGGCCACCACGCCGGCCTCGTTGCCGGCCTCGGCCAGGGCCAGGATGTCGTGGTGGGTGATGCTGTTGTCGCGGGTCGCGGGCCGACCCATCAGGCGGATCAGCGCCTCGGTCACGCTGCTGAAGGCCCAGGCCAGAGGCTTGAGCAGGGTGCACAGGCCCAGCATCGGCCCCACCAGCAGCAGGGCGACGCGCTCGGGCTCGTTCATGGACAGGCGCTTGGGCACCAGGTCCGCCAGCACGATGAAGAGCGCCGTGATCACGGCAAACGAGGCCGCAAAACCCAGGGTCTGCGCCTGCTCCAGGGGCAGGACCAGCGACAGGGCCCGAGAGAAGTGCGGCGTGAAGGCGCCCTCGCCCACGATGCCGCCGAGGATGGCCACGGTGTTGACGCCGATCTGCACCACGGTGAAGTAATGCCCCGGTTGCTCCTGCACCTGCAGCACGCGCTCGGCGCGCTCGTCGCCCTCGTCGGCCAACTGGCGCAGCTTCAGGCGGCGCGAGGCGGCCAGCGACAGCTCGGCCATCGAGAAGAAGGCGCTGGCGGCGATCAGCAGGGCGATGAGCAGGAGGCTGGTGCTCAAGGGCAGGCGTCAGGAGTGGCGGGCCCTCAGTGTAGTCCCGCCTCCCGCCCTGCGCTCAGCTGAACAGCCGGCGTGCCGCCAGGCTGCCCGCGGCCAGGTCGCGCGAGGCCAGGGCCTTGTAGAGCGTGGCCAGCTCCTGGCCGATGTGCTGGAAGGCCACCAGGGGCAAGACCTGGCCCCGGTCGTCGCAGACATCGGCCTCGAAGTCGCGGGCCAGCTGGCGGGCGGACTCCTGCCAGGCGGCAAAGGGCTCCAGGGATTCGGGCGTCTGCGGCACGTCCAGCGACAGCGTCAGCTCGCGCAGGCTGCTGGCGGCCGGATCCTCGGCCAGCGCGGCCTGGGGCTCGAAGCTCAGCAGCAGCACCGGCGGTGCGCCCTCCTCGTCCGCCGGCAGCACCAGGCGACCGGGGATGGCGCCCGGCACGAAGCCGTGGCGCAGCGCCATCTGCTGCACATAGCCCAGCGTCCAGGCCGCCGACCGGGCGCGCAGCACCACGGCCAGCTGTGCATCGTGCTCGCTGGCGAACTGGTCCAGCTCGCGGGCGCGGGCCACCACGTCCAGCATGTCCGGCGCCTGCAGGAAGCCGCTGATGCCGTCGGCAAAACCCTGCACCTTCTGCAGGAACTCCGAGTACTCGATCTCGTTCATGGCCCCGCTGCGGTTGGCCATCTGCACGCCGGCCTGGAATTCGCTGTAGCGCTGCCCTGGCGCGGGCAGCTCCCAGTCGCCGGTTTCCGCGTTGAGCCCCTCGATGTGGAAGGGTTTGGTGCCGGCACGCCGGCTGCCGGGCAGGTGCGAGAGCGCCAGCTCGCCGCTGACCGGCGCCTCCAGCGTGATGGTGGCGATGGCGTCGATCAGCGCGTCGATGCGCGCCGAGGGCCTGCGCGGCAGCGGCTGCCTGCCGGGCATGGGGATGGTGTCGGCCATGCCGGGATCGTCCGCAAACGAGTCGCCCACCGCGGCGCGCGCCTCACCCAGGCCAGGTTCGTGGCGCTCACCCAGCTGCGGGTCCATCGGCGGATCCGCACGCCTGGGTCCGGCCTTGCGGGCCGTCCAGGCGCCATGGGCGATGACGGCGGCCAGCACCAGGCCGCCCAGGATGGCCAGCATTGCGGTCAGCGTCATGCGCGGCTCCCCATCGCGACAGACTTCCAGCGGTGCTCTGCAATATTCGTCATCAGCTCTCTGCCATGGTCAGGGCGGCTTCCATGTCCACCGCCACGATACGGGACACCCCCTGCTCCTGCATGGTCACCCCGATCAGTTGTTCCGCCATCTCCATCGCGATCTTGTTGTGCGAGATGAAGAGGAATTGCGTGCCCGAGCTCATCTGCGAGACGAGCCTGGCGTAGCGCTCGGTATTGGCGTCGTCCAGCGGCGCGTCCACCTCGTCCAGCAGGCAGAAGGGCGCCGGGTTCAGCTGGAAGATCGCGAACACCAGGGCGATGGCCGTCAGCGCCTTCTCGCCGCCCGAGAGCAGGTGGATGGTGCTGTTCTTCTTGCCCGGCGGCTGGGCCATGACCTGCACACCGGCGTCCAGGATCTCGTCGCCCGTCATCACCAGCTTGGCGTTGCCGCCGCCGAAGAGGCTGGGGAACATGCGGCCGAAGTGCTCGTTGACCTGGTTGAAGGTCGCGGACAGCAGGTCGCGCGTCTCCAGGTCGATCTTGTGGATGGCGTCTTCCAGCGTGTTGATGGCGCTGGTGAGGTCGGCGAACTGCGAGTCCAGGAAGGTCTTGCGCTCGCGGGCCGCGGTCAGCTCGTCCAGGGCCGCCAGATTGACGGCGCCCAGGGCGGCGATCTCGCGGTTGATGCGGTCGATCTCGCTTTGCAGGCCCCAGAGCTTGACCTCGCCTTCCTCCACCGTCTTGGCCAGCTGCTCCAGGTCCACGCCCGCGGCGGCCAGCTGCTCCATGTACTGCGCACCGCCCAGCTGCGCGGCCTGCTCGTCCAGCTGCAGCTTGGTGATGCGCTCACGCAGCGGCTCCAGGCTGCGCTCGAAGCTCAGGCGCTGCTCCTCGGCGCGGCGCAGGCGCAGGCTCAGGTCGTCATAGTTGCTGCGCACGGCGGCCAGTTGCTGCTCGCGCTCCATCTTCAACGCAAGCGCGTCCTGCAGGCCGGCCTGCGCGGCGGCGTCGTTGAGGGTCTCCAGCTCCTGCTGCAGGTTCTCGGCCGAGGCCTTGTTCTGCGCGACCTGCTGGGCTGCCGTCTCGATGCTGCGCTGCAGCTCGCCCCGTCGCGCGGCCAGGCCGCGGGCGGCGAACTTCGACTCCTGGGCGCGGCGCTCCAGCGCCCTCAGCTGCTCGCGGGCCTCGGCCAGCTTGCGCTCGGCCTGGATCACGCCCTCTTCCAGCTGCGCATGGCGCTCCTGCGTATCGGCCAGCTGCAGGTCCAGCTCCTCGAAGCGGGCCTCGCCGGTCATGCGACGCTCCTGCAGCTCCTCGGCCTGGGCGTCGATCTCGGCAATCTCTTCCTCCAGCTGGGCCCTGCGGCTGCTGGCGGCCTCGGCCTGCTGGGACAGGCGCAGCAGCTCCACATGCAGCTGATGCGCGCGGGTCTGGCTCTCGCTGGCCTCGCGGCGCACGGCGGCCAGGCGCTGCGAGGCCTCGGTGTAGGCGGCCTCGGCGCGGATCAGATGGGTCTTGGCGTCGTCGGCGATCAGGGTCTGGGCGCGCAGTTCGCGACCCAGGTTCTCGATCTCCTGGGCGCGCGCCAGCAGGCCGGCGGCCTCGGAGTCGGGCGCGTAGAAGCTGACCGCGAACTGGCTCACCGCATGACCTTCGCGGGTCATGATGACCTCGCCGTGCGAGAGCTTGCCGCGGCCGGCCAGGGCTTCATCCATCGACACCGCGATGTAGACGCCCTCCAGCCAGTCGTTCAGCAATGCCTTGAGGCCGGCGTCATCCAGGCGGAGCAGGTCGGTGAGCCGCGGCAGGGTCTCGTGGGTGTTGGCGATGGCCGCGGCCGGCGGCGAATAGAAGGCCAGGCGGGCCGGCGGGGCGTCGGTGGCGAAGGCGCGCACCGTCTCCAGGCGGCCGACCTCCAGCGCGCCCATGCGCTCGCGCAGAGCGGCCTCGAGGGCGTTCTCCCAGCCGGTCTCGATGTGCAGGCGGGTCCACAGACCGGCCAGGCCCTCGAGGCCATGCTTGGCCAGCCAGGGCTTGAGCTTGCCCTCGGTCTGCACCTTTTCCTGCAGAGCCTTGAGCGCCTCCAGCCGCGCCGACAGATCGGCCTGGCGGGCCAGCTGGCGGTTGGCGTCGTCCTGCGCGGCGCGGCGGGACTCGTCCAGCTGCGGCACCTGCTCCTGCAGCTCATGCAGCCGGGCGTCGGCGAGGTCGCGCTGCTCATCGGCGTTGGCGCTCTGGATCTTCAGTTCCTCCAGCCGGCCCTGGTCCGGGAGGGTCAGGCCTTGCCTTTCAGTGGCCAGGCGCTCGCGGCGGGTGCGCAGCTGACGGTTCTGCTCGTCGATGTTGCGGCTCTCGGCGGCCAGCACCTGGATCTGCTGCTGGACCTGGCTGACCTGCACGCGCTGCTCGTTGGCCCGGGCCTGGTTCGCGCGCACGGCGTCTTCGTGGTTGGGCAGGTTCATCGCCTGCTCCTCGGCCTGGGCGGCAAGGATCTCGCTCTGCTCCTCGGCCTCGGCGATCTTGGCGGCGATGTCCTCCAGCTCGGCCTCGGCCTGCGCGGTGCGTTCTTCCCACTGCTGGTTCTGGGCCTGCAGCTCGATCAGGCGGCTCTCCACGCGCTGGCGCCCTTCGACCACGTAGCGGATGCGCTCCTCCAGCCGGCTGACCTCCAGCTGCGCTTCGGCCATGCGGCCCTGCGCTGCATGCAGCTCATCGCCCGCGGCGTAATGGGCCTGGCGCACGGTCTCCAGCTCGGCCTCGACGGCGCGCAGCTCGGCCAGCCGGGCCTCCAGCGCGTTGACGGCGTCCAGGTGCTCCTTCTTGACGCGGTCCTGCTCGGTCGCAGCGTCGCGATGCTTGAGGAACCACAGCTGGTGCAGCTTCAGCGTGCCGGCGTCCTGCAGCTGGCGGTAGCTGGCGGCGACCTCGGCCTGGCGTTCCAGCTTCTCGAGGTTGTTGTTCAGCTCGCGCAGGATGTCCTCGACGCGGGTGAGGTTCTCGCGCGTGTCCTTGAGCCGGTTCTCGGTCTCTCGGCGGCGTTCCTTGTACTTGGAGACGCCCGCCGCCTCCTCCAGGAACATGCGCAGTTCCTCGGGCTTGGACTCGATGATGCGGCTGATCGTGCCCTGGCCGATGATGGCGTAGGCGCGGGGCCCGAGGCCGGTGCCCAGGAACACGTCCTGCACATCGCGGCGGCGCACCGGCTGGTTGTTGATGAAGTAGCTGCTGCCGCCTTCACGGGTCAGCACGCGCTTGACGGCGATCTCGGAGAACTGGTTCCACTGGCCGCCGGCGCGCGCATCCTCGTTGCTGAACACCAGCTCCACGCTGGCGCGGCTGGCCGGCTTGCGGTTGCCGGAGCCGTTGAAGATCACGTCCTGCATGGACTCGCCGCGCAGCTCGCTGGCCTTGCTCTCGCCCAGCACCCAGCGCACGGCGTCCATGATGTTGGACTTGCCGCAGCCATTGGGGCCGACCACGCCCACCAGCTGCCCGGGCAGCTGGAAATTGGTCGGCTCGGCGAAGGACTTGAAGCCGGAGAGCTTGATCGAGTTCAGGCGCATGGACGGCTAGGCTGGCTCTAGGAATCCCGATGTCCGCCCAAGCTGGAGAGCTAAAGCGTTGATTTATTTAGAGAAATGCCCCTCGACAGGGGCAATTCTCGGGCCCGGATGATAACATCGCGCACCTCCCGAAAATCCTTCCCCACCCGCCCGTGCGGCCGCCGTCCCTGGTGGCTGGCGCCGGCATGGAACCCTGCATGAGCAAGACCACCAAGACCGCCGCCGCGCGCAAGCCTGCCGCCGCGGCCACCACCCAGCCTGCCGCCGCGGCCACCACCCAGCCGGCCGCCAAGGCCGCCAGCAAGCCCGCCAGCAAGCCCGCCAATGCGGCACCCAAGATGCGCGAAATGCCGGCCAACCCGCCCTCGCGCCCCAGCAAGGAACTGCACGTCTTCCCCAACCCGGCCCCGCAGCGCGACTACGTCATCCAGTTCCAGGTGCCCGAGTTCACCTGCTTCTGCCCGCTGACCGGCCAGCCCGACTTCGCGCACTTCACGATCGACATGATCGCGGACAAGTACTGCGTCGAGCTCAAGAGCCTCAAGATGTACATGTGGTCCTACCGCGATGAAGGCGCCTTCCACGAGAAGGTGACCAACACCATCCTGGAAGACATCGTGAAGGTCACCAACCCGCGCTTCATCCGCATCACCGCCAAGTGGTATGTGCGCGGCGGCATCTACACCAACGTCGTCGTCGAGCACCGCAAGAAGGGTTGGAAGCCCCAGCCGCGCGTGGACCTGCCCCAGCACGGCGCCGAGACCGGCCTGCTGTAAGCCAGGCATCGCAGCAGCAGCATCGAGGGGGGCTTCGGCCCCCCTGCGCTTTCCAGACCATGAGTTTCGCCACGAACCCCCGCCACCAATACGCCGCCTTGCGCGTGAAGCGCAGCCGCATCGACGGCTTCGGCGTCTTCGCGGCTGAATGGATCGCCGCCGGCCGCCACATCGGCGACCTGACGGGCGAGTCCATCACCGTGGCCGAGGCTCGGCGCCGCGCTCAAGGCCGGCAGCGCCTGATGCTGGTGGAGCTCTCGCCCTCGCGCGCCATCGACTGCAGCCGCTCCGACGACGCCATGCGCTTCACCAACCACAGCTGTGCGGCCAACGCCCGCATCGAGGTGGAGGACGGCGAGGTGCGCTTCTTCGCCCTGCGCGAAATCGCGATTGGCGAAGAAATAACCGTGTCCTACGGCCTCACCCACCATGAAGGCCGGCTGGAATGCCGTTGTGGGGCCGACAATTGCCAGGGTCGTCTTTGAGCCGCCACGAGCGGCGCCCTGCTGGATGCAAACGCCTCACAACCCCCTGCTGGACACGCTGCAGCCCTACCCCTTCGAGCGCCTGCGCGCACTCACGAAGGACCTGCAGCCCAACCCGGCCCTGCGCCCCATCAGCCTGGGCATCGGCGAGCCCAAGCATCCGGCCCCCAAACTGATCGAGGACGCGCTGATGGCGCATCTCTCGGGCCTCTCCGTCTACCCCGCCACGGCCGGCGAGCCGCGCTTGCGCGAAGCCATCACCGGCTGGCTGCAGCGCCGCTACGGCCTGAGCCTGGACCCGGCCACGCAGGTGCTGCCCGTCAACGGCTCGCGCGAGGCGCTGTTCGCCTTCGCCCAGACGGTGATCGACGCCTCGCGCCCCGGCGCCACCGTCGTCTGCCCCAATCCCTTCTATCAGATCTACGAGGGCGCGGCCCTGCTGGCCGGCGCCCAGCCCGCCTTTGCCAACTCGGACCCAGCGCGCAATTTCGCGGCCGACTGGCGCCAGATCGACGCAGCCACCTGGGCCCGCACCCAGCTGCTCTACGTCTGCTCGCCCGGCAACCCGACCGGCGCCGTCATGCCCCTGGAGGAATGGCGCGAGCTGTTCGAGCTCTCGGACCGCCACGGCTTCGTGATCGCCTCGGACGAGTGCTACTCCGAGATCTATTTCCGTGACGAGGCGCCGCTCTCGGGCCTGCAGGCCGCGGTGCAGCTCGGTCGCCCGGACTTCCGCAATCTGGTGGCCTTCACCAGCCTCTCCAAGCGCTCCAATGTGCCGGGCCTGCGCTCCGGTTTCGTGGCGGGCGACGCCGCCCTGCTGAAGAAGTTCCTGCTCTACCGCACCTACCACGGCAGCGCCATGAACCCCCTGGTGCAGGCCGCCAGCATCGCCGCCTGGAACGACGAGGCCCACGTCATGGCCAATCGCGCGGCCTACCGCGCCAAGTTCGCCGCGGTCACGCCGCTGCTGGCCGAGGTGCTGGACGTGGCCCTGCCCGACGCCAGCTTCTACCTCTGGGCCGGCGTCCCCGGTGGCGATGACATCCGCTTCGCCCTGGAACTGCTCGCTCAATACAATGTGGCGGTCCTGCCCGGCAGCCTGCTGGCGCGCGAGGCCCATGGCGTCAACCCGGGCCGCGGCCGCATCCGCCTGGCCCTGGTGGCTGAAGAAGCCGAATGCCTGGAAGCGGCCCGCCGCATCGTTGATTTCACCCGCGCCTACCGGGCCTGAGGCCCGCCAGCAGCGCATGCGGCGCCCCTTGCCATCGCGGCGGCGCCCGTCCCTCCCTCTTCCTGACCCGAGAACACCATGAGCCAAGACCTGCAGACCCTGATCGACCAAGCCTGGGAAGACCGCACCCAGTTCAGCCCCGCCAGCGCCCCGGCCGCCGTGCGCGAGGCCGTGGACCATGTGCTGGCCGAGCTGGACGCCGGCCGCCTGCGCGTGGCCGAGCGCCAGGGCGTGGGCCAGTGGACGGTGCACCAGTGGATCAAGAAGGCCGTGCTGCTGTCCTTCCGCCTGAACGACAACCGCGCCATGGGCGGCGGCGACCTGGGCTTCTTCGACAAGGTTCCGACCAAGTTCGGCGGCCTGAGCGAAGCGCAGCTGCGCGCCACCGGCGTGCGCGTGGTGCCGCCCGCCGTGGCCCGCCGCGGCAGCTTCATGGCCAAGAACGTGGTGCTGATGCCCTCCTACGTCAACATCGGCGCCTACGTGGACGAAGGCACCATGGTCGACACCTGGGCCACCGTGGGCTCCTGCGCCCAGATCGGCAAGAACGTGCACCTCAGCGGCGGCGTGGGCATCGGCGGCGTGCTGGAGCCGCTGCAGGCCAACCCCACCATCATCGAGGACAACTGCTTCATCGGCGCCCGCTCCGAGGTGGTCGAGGGCGTGATCGTCGAGGAGAACTCGGTGATCTCCATGGGCGTCTACATCGGCCAGAGCACCCCGATCTACGACCGCGAGAAGGACGAGGTCAGCTACGGCCGCGTGCCCGCCGGCTCGGTGGTGATCAGCGGTTCGCTGCCCAAGGCCGAGGGCAAGTACAGCCTGTATGCCGCCATCATCGTCAAGAAGGTCGATGCCGGCACCCGGGCCAAGACCAGCATCAACGAGCTGTTGCGCGCCTGAGGCCTTCGATAGGTATGCATGCTTATCACCAACGGTTAGCACGCTAAAAACTAAGCGATGATTCGGGCTTCGCACGCCTTTCAGAGGCGGCGAAGCCCGTTTGATTTTCTGATGAGGGTGGAGACGGCATGAGCGGAAACATGGAGCGCATCCTGCGCCTGATGGCGGACAAGGGCGCCTCGGACATCTATCTGTCGGCCAATATGCCGGTGCTCATCCGCATCAACGGCCAGATGCTGCAGCTGTCCGACCAGCTCCTCACCCCCAGCCAGCCGCGGCAGTTGATCGCCGAAGTGCTGGACCCGCGCAACCTGGCCGAGCTGGACGAGACCGGCGAGCTCAACATGGCCGTGTCCATCTCCAAGGTCGGCAGCTTCCGCCTGTCGGCCTTCCGTCAGCGCGGCTCGATCGCAGCGGTGTTCCGCCACATCCCGCATGTGATCCCCTCGCTGGACAGCCTCAATCTGCCGCCCATCCTCTCCAAGCTGGTGATGGAGAAGCGCGGCCTGATCCTGATGGTGGGCGCCACAGGCACCGGCAAGAGCACGACGCTGGCCGCCATGCTGGAGCAGCGCAACCAGAACATGGCTGGCCACATCCTGACCATCGAGGATCCGGTCGAGTTCCTGTTCAGCAACAAGCGCTCAGTCGTGAACCAGCGTGAAGTCGGGCGGGACACCGCCTCGCTGCATGTGGCGCTGAAGAATGCGCTGCGGCAGTCGCCGGACTGCATCCTGATCGGCGAAATCCGCGACCGCGAGACCATGACCGCGGCCATTTCGTACGCGCTGTCCGGCCACCTGGTGCTGGCCACCCTGCACGGCAACAACAGCTACCACGCGCTGAACCGCATCCTGTCCTTCTACACGCCCGAGAGCCGCCCCGCCCTGCTGAACGACCTGGCCGCGGGCCTCAAGGCCGTCGTCTCGCAGCGCCTGGTGCGCGCGCAGTCCGGCGGCCGCGTGCCGGTGACGGAAATCCTGGTCAACACCAAGCTGACGGCCGAACTGATCGAGCAAGGCGACTTCAACGGCGTCAAGGACGCCATGGAGAAGTCCATCGCCGAAGGCTCCCAGACCTTCGAGGAGCATTTCGCCCACCTGATCAACGAGGGCATCATCAGCAAGGAAGAAGGCCTGGCCTTTGCCGATTCGCCCACCAACCTGCTGTGGCGCCTGCAGAACGGCAGCCCTGCCCTGGGCAAGGGCGAAGGCAACAAGAAGAAGGAAGAGCCGGCCGAAGACACGGCCAGCTTCACCTCCATCACCCTGGACGTGCGTCCTGAATGAATCCACACCTGAATCCAAGCGGCATGAACGATGCGAAGGCTCTGGCCGAGCGCCTGAGCGAACCCACCCTGCAATTGCTGGAACGGCTGATCAGCCGCCCCTCGGTCACCCCGCGCGACGAGGGCTGCCTGGACCTGCTGGGCGAGCGCCTGTCCCGGCTGGGCTTCCAGCTGGAGCGCATGGACAGCGGCCCGGACGACGCTCGGGTCAGCAACCTCTGGGCGCTGCGCCCGGGAACAGCCGCCGACGGCCCGGTGCTCGTCTTCGCCGGCCATACCGACGTGGTGCCCACCGGCGCGCTCGACGCCTGGTCCAGCGACCCCTTCGTGCCCAGCTACCGCGAGGGCCGGCTCTACGGCCGCGGCGCGGCCGACATGAAGACCTCGCTGGCCGCCATGGTCACGGCCTGCGAAGCCTTCCTGGAACGCCATGCGGCACCCATCGGCAGCATCGCCTTCCTGCTGACCAGCGACGAGGAAGGCCCAGCCAAGGACGGCACCGTGGTCTGCGTCGATCGCCTGAAGGCCCGCGGCCAGCGCCTGGACTACTGCATCGTCGGCGAGCCGACCTCGGTGCAGCAACTGGGCGACACGGTCAAGAACGGCCGGCGCGGCTCGCTCTCCGGCCGTCTGCGCGTGATCGGCGTGCAGGGTCATGTGGCCTACCCGCAGCTGGCGCGCAACCCGGTGCACCAGGCTGCCCCGGCGCTCGCCGAGCTGGCGGCCACCGAATGGGACCGCGGCAACAGCTACTTCCCGCCGACCACCTTCCAGATCTCCAATATCGCGGCCGGCACCGGCGCCACCAACGTCATCCCCGGCGAACTGGTGCTGGACTTCAACTTCCGCTTCTCCACGGAATCGACGCCGGACAGCCTCAAGGCCCGCGTCCACGCCCTGCTGGACCGCCATGGCCTCGAATACCGCATCGACTGGCACCTCAGCGGCGAGCCCTTCCTGACGCCGGTGGGGCAGCTCAGCGAGGCGCTGGGCATGGCCATCCAACAGGTCACCGGCGTGCAGACCGAGCTCTCCACCACCGGGGGCACCTCGGACGGCCGCTTCATCGCCAAGGCCTGCCCGCAGGTGGCCGAGTTCGGGCCGCTCAACGCCAGCATTCACAAGATCGACGAATACGTGCCCGTGGACCAGGTCGGCCCGCTGGCCGCCATCTACTGCCTCTGCCTGGAACAATTGCTGCTGTGAAGCTGATCGACTGCATCGAAGCCCAAGCCGCCCGCCTCGTCAAGGCGGGCGTCGCGTTTGGGCATGGCACCACCAACGCCTTTGACGAGGCCGCCTGGCTGGTTTTGTGGAAGCTGGGCCTGCCCCTGGACAGCCTGGGCGACCACGAGGAGCAAGACCTGACCCCGGCGCAGCTGGCCGGCATCGAGACCCTCGTCGGCGAGCGCATCAGCAGCCGCAAACCCGCCGCTTACCTCACCCGCGAGGCCTGGCTGCAGGGCGTGCCCTTCTACGTGGACGAGCGCGCCATCGTGCCGCGCAGCTTCATCGCCGAGCTGATCGCCGACGCCAGCATCGACCCCTGGCTGTCCGAGCACACCACCCGCGCGCTGGACCTCTGCACCGGCAACGGCAGCCTGGCCATCCTGGCCGCCATGGCCTGGCCTGACTTGCTGGTGGACGCCATCGACCTCTCCGAGGACGCCCTGGCCGTGGCCCGCATCAACGTGGACAAGCACGGCCTCGCCGATCGCATCCGCCTGCTGCAGGGCGACGCCCTGGCCCCGGCGCAAGGGCCTTACGACCTCATCCTCTGCAACCCGCCCTACGTCAACAGCCAGTCCATGGCCGCCCTGCCGGCCGAGTACCGCGCCGAGCCCGAGCTGGCCCTGGCCGGCGGCAGCGACGGCATGGACTTCGTGCGCAAGCTCTTCGCCAACGCGCCGCAGCAGATGAACCCGAACGCCGTGCTGGTGCTGGAGATCGGCAACGAGCGCGCGTTCTTCGAAGCCGCATTTCCCAAGCTGGAAGTGGCCTGGATGGATTGCAGCGCCGGCGAAGACCAGGTGCTGCTCGTGACCCGCGAAGCCCTGCTCGCCGGCCTCAACTGAACAAGACATGATCACCCTGAAGAATGTGGTGCTGCGCCGCGGCACCAAGGTCGTGCTGGACGATGCCAGCGTGGTGTTGCAGCCCGGCGAGAAGATCGGCCTCGTGGGCCGCAACGGCGCCGGCAAGTCCAGCCTCTTTGCCCTGCTGACCGACCGCCTGCATGCCGACCGCGGCGACGTCGAGGTGCCCAAGCATTGGCGCATGGCCGAGGTGGCCCAGCACATGCCCGAAACCGAGGCCTCGGCCACCGACTTCGTGCTGGAAGGCGACACCCGCCTGATGGCCGCCCGCGAGATGCTGACGGCGGCCGAAGCCGCGGGCGACGGCCATGCCATTGCCGAAGCCCATGTCGCGATGAGCGATGCCGGCGCCTTCGATGCCCGCTCCCGTGCGCAGGCCCTGCTGATGGGCCTGGGCTTCAAGGGTACGCAGGTCGACGCGCCGGTGAACAGCTTCTCCGGCGGCTGGCGCATGCGCCTGCAGCTGGCCCGCGCGCTGATGTGCCCGGCCGATCTGATGCTGCTGGACGAGCCCACCAACCACCTGGACCTGGACGCCCTGGTCTGGCTGGAAGCCTGGCTGCAGCGCTTCGAAGGCACGCTGCTGATCATCAGCCACGACCGCGAGTTCCTGGACGCCATCACCCGCGTCACCCTGCATCTGGACGAGGCCAAGCTGACCCGCTACGGCGGCAACTACACCGCCTTCGAGGCCATGCGCGCCGAACGCATGGAGCAGCAGCAGGCCGCCTTTGAAAAGCAGCAGGACCGCATCGCCCACCTGCAGAAGTTCATCGACCGCTTCAAGGCCAAGGCCACCAAGGCCAAGCAGGCGCAGAGCCGCGTCAAGGCGCTGGAGCGCATGGAGCGCCTGGCCCCGGTGCTGGCCTCGGCCGACTTCGCCTTCGAGTTCCGCGAGCCGGTGTCACTGCCCAACCCCATGCTCTCGCTGCGCGACGTGGCCTGCGGCTACGGCGACACCACCATCGTGCGCGACATCAACCGCACTGTGCTGGCCGGCCAGCGCATCGGCATCCTGGGCGCCAACGGCCAGGGCAAGTCCACCCTGGTCAAGACCATCGCCCGCATGCAGCCGGCACTCGGCGGCACGCTGACCGAGGGCAAGGGCCTGGCAATCGGCTATTTCGCCCAGCAGGAGATGGACGTGCTGCGGCCCGACGAAGGCCCGCTGGTCCACATGATCCGCCTGGCCAAGGACATCAGCCCGCAGGCACGCGAGCAGGAATTGCGCGACTTCCTCGGCCAGTTCCGCTTCACCGGCGATATGGTCAACCAGGCCGTGGGCAGCCTGTCCGGCGGCGAAAAGGCGCGCCTGGTGCTGGCCATGCTGGTCTGGCAGCGCCCCAACCTGCTGCTGCTGGATGAACCGACCAACCACCTGGACCTGCAGACCCGCGAGGCGCTCTCGATGGCGCTCAACGAGTTCGAAGGCACGGTGATGCTGGTCAGCCACGACCGCGCCCTGCTGCGCGAAGTCTGTGACGAGTTCTGGCTGGTCGCCAAGGGTCAGGTCTCGCCCTTCGATGGCGATCTGGACGACTACCAGCGCTGGCTGCTCGACACCGCCCGCGAGGCCGCCAAGGCCATCAAGGAGGCCAGCCGCAGCGCGGCCGAGGCCCAGAAGGCCCAGAGCAGCACGGCGCCCGCCAACCAGCGCGAGGACCGCAAGGCCTCCGCCCAGGCCCGCGCCAAGCTCAATGAGCAGACGCGGCCCATGCGCAAGGAGATCGAATCCATCGACAAGCAGCTCGCCAAGCTGAGCCAGGAGCGCGAGTCCCTGGAGTCCGAGTTGGCAACGGGTGCACTTGCACCGGCGGCCATCGCGGAAAGCGGGCGCCGCCTCAAGGCCGTCGGCGACGAGATCGACGAGTTGGAGATGCGCTGGCTGGAGCTCAGCGAGCAGATCGAAAGCCTCAGCGCCGCTGCGGGCCTGTGACACACAGGCTGGGCTGCGCCGGCCCAGCGTGACCGGGGCACACGGCAGCTCGCGAGGCCCTGCGAGGCGCGCCCCGCATCGCGGGCCTGCCACCCCCACCGATGATCCGGGGTCACGGTATCAGGCCAAGGCCAGCGCAATGCCCGCCACTGCCGCCGGCAGACTCTGGATGAAGAGGATCTTCCGGCTGGCCGTGGCCGCGCCGTACAGCCCCGCGACGAACACGCAGCCCAGGAAGAAGAACTGCGCCGGTGCATCGGCGCGGACCAGCCCCCAGAACAATCCCGCGGCCAGAAAACCGTTGTAGAGGCCCTGATTCGCGGCCAGCACCTTGGTGGCCTCGGCGAACTCCGGTGTCAGCCCGAAGGCCTTGCGCCCCTTCGGCGTGGTCCACCAGAACATCTCCAGCACCAGGATGTAGACGTGGATCAGGCCCACCAGGGCCACCAGCACGGCGGCGAGTGCATGCATGCGAACGCTCCTTCCCGCATCGCGGGCTTTCAGGGGCGCGATCTTGGCACAGAGGGCCGCGCCCTCGTGTCACCTGCGGCACGCGGGATATCCCCGAGGCCTGCGCCGGCGTACTCAGCACCATGGCCATCCCTTCAGCGCGGCGGCGCGACGCCGCTGACCGAGGCCATGGCCACCGTCCCTCGGTGCCGTTTCGCCAAAAGACCTTTTAAATTGTGTGCAATTTAATTGCCAACTACAGTTCCGTCCATGGCATCACGCAAGACCACCACCGGCAAGCAGCCCTACCCGCGGGACCACTGGCTGCGGCTGGACAGCCAGCTCTGCTTTGCCCTGTATTCCAGCTCATTGGCCATGACCAAGCTTTACAAGCCCCTGCTGGCGCCGCTGGGATTGACCTACCCGCAATACCTGGTGCTGCTGGTGCTCTGGGAGCAGGACGGCCAGACGGTCAGCGCGCTGGGCGAGCGGCTCTCGCTGGACTCCGGCACCCTGACGCCGCTGCTCAAACGCATGGAGCACGCCGAGCTGCTGACGCGGGCGCGTGACGCCCTGGACGAGCGGCGGGTGCTGGTGCACCTGAGTGCCAAGGGCCGCGGCCTGAAGGCCCCGGCTCGCAGAATTCCCGAAACCCTGGCCTGCGCCAGCGCCTGCTCGCTGGACGAGCTGCAGTCCCTGACTCAACGCCTGCAGGCCCTGCGGGACCAGCTCCAGCGCAGCCCCCAGGCCGCTGACTGAACACGGCAAAGAAGCCACCACCGCCCGCAAGGCATCACCCTGAAAGGATCCTCATCATGGCTCTCGAAAAAGTGCTCTACACCGCCACCGCCACCGCCACGGGCGGCCGCCAAGGCAGCGCCGAATCCAACGACGGCAAGCTGAAGGTCAACCTGTCCACGCCGCGCGAACTGGGCGGCGCCGGTGGCGACGGCACCAATCCGGAACAGCTGTTCGCAGCCGGCTACTCGGCCTGCTTCATCGGCGCCATCAAGGCCGTGGCCGGCAAGCAGAAGATCGCCCTCCCGGGCGAGGTGTCCATCACCAGCGACGTGGGCATCGGCCCCATTCCGCAGGGTTTCGGCATCCAGGTGGCCATGCGCATCAGCCTGCCCGGCATGGAGCGCGCCGCCGCCCAGGCCCTGATCGACGCCGCCCACCAGGTCTGCCCCTACAGCAATGCCACGCGCGGCAACATCGACGTGAGCCTGACGCTGGTCTGAGCGCCTCGCATCGCTTGAAATGACAAAGCCGGCCTTGATGCCGGCTTTCTTCATGGCGCCCCGGTTTGGTCAGGCCGCCTGCTTCAGCAGCTGCAGCAGCAGCTCCACCCGTGCCTTGACCGGGCTCAGCGCACCCGCGGCCGGCAGCCCGCGGCCGTTCTCGGCAACGGGCCCGCCATCGCAACGGGTGCTGCGCAGCACCTTCACGCCGGCGGCCTGCGCGTCCAGCAGGGCCTGCTCCAGGGCCAGGCTCAGCGTGCCATTGCCCGTGCCGGCAACCACCAGCCCCTCGACACCGTCCTGCTGCAGCAGGCGGACCAGGCGGCCGTCGGCGTTGGCATGGTTGAGCACGATCTCGACGCGGGGCCAGGTCTTGCCCTCGGCGGGCAGGACGCCCGTGCCTAGGGCCTCCGGCGCCGGCAGGGGCTGAGCCAGCCAGCGCACGCAACCCTCTTCCAGCTGCGCGAGCACCGAACCGTCGCGGCCACGGAAGGCATCGACCCGGTAGCTGTGGGCCTTCTGCACCTGATCCGGGCCGTAGATCTGCCCCGCCACGCAGACCAGCACCCCGCAGGCATGGACGTCCTGCACCAGATGGGCGGCATCCAGCAGGTTCTGCGGGCCATCCAGCTGCAGGGCGGTCGCCGGGCGCATCGCGGCGGTCAGCACCACCGGCTTGCGCGGCGCCAGCACGCGATGCAGGAAATAGGCTGTCTCCTCCAGCGTGTCGGTGCCGTGCGTGATCAGCACGCCCCGCACCTCATCACGTGCCAGATGCCCCTCCACGGCCAGGGCCAGGCGGCGCCAGGTCGTGAAATCCATGTCCTTGCTGTCGAGCTGGGCCAACTGCTGAGCCTCGAGCCTGAAGGCCGAGAGACCCGGCACGCCGGCGATCAGCTCCTCGACGCGGATCTCGCCCGCCTTGTAGCCCACGTTGTCATTGGCCTGGGCTGCCCTGCCGGCAATGGTGCCGCCGGTGCCGAGGATGACGATTAAGTCAGCGACTTTGCTTTGCAATTTGTGTGGTCCTGGATAAAAATACAGGCACTGGATGCATATCCAGATCCTGATGAATTCAAGCACCGAAAATTCAAACGCCGAAAGGTCTTCCGTGGACGCTAGCCCCAAACTCACCGCACGGCAGCAGCAGATTTTCGATCTGGTGCGCCAGAGTATCGAGGAAACCGGTGCGCCGCCCACGCGAGCTGAAATTGCTGCCGAGCTGGGATTCAAGTCCGCCAACGCGGCCGAGGAACACCTGCAGGCGCTGGCGCGCAAGGGCGTGATCGAGCTGGTGGGCGGCACTTCGCGCGGCATCCGCCTGCCGGGCGCGGCCTTGAAGGCGCTCAACCGGGCTCGCGAAATGCGGGAATCCTTGCGCGATTCCCTCAGCAGCGATGCGCAATTTGCATTGCCCATTCCCGGCCTGGCCCAGCTGACACTGCCTCTGGTGGGGCGTGTCGCGGCCGGCGCCCCCATCCTGGCCCAGGAGCACATCGAGCAGCAGTACAGCGTCGAGCCCAGCCTCTTCGCCAAGAAGCCGGACTACCTGCTGCGCGTGCGCGGCATGAGCATGCGAGACGTCGGCATCATGGACGGCGACCTGCTCGCCGTGCAGAAATGCGCCGAGGCCAAGAACGGCCAGATCGTCGTGGCCCGCATCGGCGATGAAGTCACGGTCAAGCGCTTCCGCAAGGAGCGCCAGCACATCAGCCTGCTGCCCGAGAACCCGGACTTCGAGCCCATCATCGTCACCGGCGACGAGCCCTTCGCCATCGAGGGCCTGGCCGTGGGGCTGATCCGCAATCAGTTCTGAGTCCAGGCGGGCGTCGAGCGGAAAGCGTCAGACGGGCCGCTGCGCGACTGCGCGGCCTGGCGAGCCTTGGTCTTCATGTCCTCCCGCACACGCTCGATCTCCTGGATCGCATCGCTCGCGCGGAAGTAGGTGAAGGCCAGCACCAGCCAGTTGGCTACTGGGAACACAAGGAAAAGCAGCATGAACTTCGCAATGCTGGCGCGGTTGTAGGAGGACTGCGTGATCAGGTCCGGCATGGCGTCCAGAGCCGCGCCGAAGACGCCCAGTTGCTGGTCCACCGCGACGAAGCCAAGGCAGGACAGCACCACCACGGCCAGGATCAGCCACGGGAACGCCCGGTCGAGCCACTGCCAGTGGACGAGGTAGGCCAGCATCAGCGGAAATTGGAGCAGTACCGCCCACTTGATCATCTTCTGGGCGGTGCGCAGGCTGCCGATGGCAGCATCAGGGCGGAACGAAGGGGTTCTGGACATGAGCGAAGCCAGGCCCAGAGACCCGGCATTGAATTGTTGTTTTGAATGGACCAACGGCTACACCACACCGGAGCCGAACGCTCCGGAATCCTTCATCGGCGTTTTCAGTCGGCCTCCTCCTTTGGCAGCCAGGCGTTGCGCTCGACTACCGGCGCCCAATCATACGCATCGGGAAGAAAGACGCCCACCGAAGTGGGCGTCTTTCGTTCAGGCCTCGGCAGGACACCGCCTGCCGACACATGGATGCTTAGCGCACGACCGCGATCTGCTCGCGGGCACCGCCCTTGTAGGTGAACAGGGTCAGGGCGC
>JAYSEK010000021.1:0-90838 GCA_041913905.1 Burkholderiaceae bacterium
CATGCCGGGTGGTGTGGCAGGGGCGCCTCCAAATGGAGGCCCCCTATGCCGATTCTGCGACAAGGGCAGCGCTCGCGGATCTTGGGCGAGTTGTCGACGGGATGTCGGGCCTCGATGCGAGCCAGGAGCGCAGCAATGAGAAAGCCCGCGCGAGGCGGGCTTTGTGCAGAAGCGCGGGCCGGATTACTCGGCGGCCAGGCGCTGCTCGATCTTCGCCTTGGTGGCCGGCAGTTCGGCCGGCAGGTGGTAGGCCAGTTGCGCGAACAGCTCTTCGTGCAGCTTCATTTCGGCGGTCCAGTCGGCCTTGTCGATGCGGGTGGCCACCTCGAACTGCTCCTTGGTGAAGTTCAGTCCGTCCCAGTTGATGTCTTCGTAGCGCGGGGTCACGCCGAACACATGCTCCTCGCCCTGGCCGCTCCCGGTGACGCGGTCCAGCATCCACTTCAGCACGCGCATGTTCTCGCCGTAGCCGGGCCAGACGAACTTGCCGTCAGCACCCTTGCGGAACCAGTTGACGCAGAAGATCTTGGGCAGCGTGGCGCCGCTGTCGGCGAGCTTCTTGCCCAGGTCCAGCCAGTGCTGGAAGTAGTCGGCCATGTTGTAGCCCATGAAGGGCAGCATGGCGAAGGGATCGCGGCGCACCACGCCCTGCTGGCCGGCGGCCGCGGCAGTGGTTTCGGAGCCCATGGTGGCGGCCATGTAGACGCCCTCCACCCAGTCGCGGGCTTCGGTCACCAGCGGGACGGTGGTTGAGCGGCGGCCGCCGAAGATGAAGCCGTCGATGGGCACGCCAGCCGGGTTGTTCCAGTCCGGATCCAGGGCCGGGTTGTTGGTGGCGGCCACAGTGAAGCGGGCGTTGGGATGCGCCGCCTTGGCACCGGTGCTCTTGGCGATCTCAGGCGTCCAGTCATTGCCCTGCCAGTCGATCAGGTGGGCCGGCGGGGTGTCGGTCATCGACTCCCACCAGACGTCGCCATCGTCGGTCAGCGCGACGTTGGTGAAGATGACGTCCTTGTTGAGGCTGGCCATGCAGTTGTAGTTGGTCAGCGTGTTGGTGCCGGGGGCGACACCGAAGTAGCCAGCTTCCGGGTTGATGGCGTAGAGGCGGCCGTCGGCGCCGGGCTTGATCCAGGCGATGTCGTCGCCCACGGTGGTCACCTTCCAGCCGGCAAAGGCCTTGGGCGGGATCAGCATGGAGAAGTTGGTCTTGCCGCAGGCGCTGGGGAAGGCCGCCGCGAAGTGGTACTTCTTGCCCTCGGGCGAGGTCAGGCCCAGGATCAGCATGTGCTCGGCCAGCCAGCCCTGGTCGCGGCCCATGGTCGAGGCGATGCGCAGCGCGAAGCACTTCTTGCCCAGCAGGGCGTTGCCGCCGTAGCCGGAGCCGTAGGACCAGATCTCGCGGGTCTCGGGGTAGTGGACGATGTACTTGGTCTTGTTGCAGGGCCACTTGACGTCGGCCTGGCCGGCTTCCAGCGGCGCGCCCACGGTGTGCACGCAGGGCACGAAGGGGCCGTTGTCGCCCAGCACGTCCAGCACGGCGCGGCCCATGCGGGTCATGATGCGCATGTTGACGGCGACGTAGGGGCTGTCCGAGAGCTCCACGCCGATGTGGGCGATGGGGGAGCCGATGGGGCCCATGCTGAAGGGCACCACGTACAGGGTGCGGCCTTTCATGGCGCCCTTGAAGAGCGCCTTGTCGCCGGTCTGCAGCAGTTCGCGCATTTCGGCCGGGGCCATCCAGTTGTTGGTGGGGCCGGCATCTTCCTTCTTCTGGGAGCAGATGAAGGTGCGGTCTTCCACGCGGGCCACGTCGCTGGGGTCGCTGCAGGCGAGGTAGCTGTTGGCGCGCTTGGCGGGGTTGAGTTTCTTGAAGGTACCGGCATCGACCAGCTGCTGGCAGAGGCGGTCGTACTCTTCCTGGCTGCCATCGCACCAATAGACGTCCTTGGCCTGGGTCAGGGCGGCGATCTCCGCCACCCAGGCGACCAGGCGCTGGTGCTTGACGTAAGCGGGCACGTTCAGGCGCAGCCCTTCCATCACGGGTTGGTTCATGGCAAGTCCTTCGATGTTGAAAAGCAGAATTGGGTCAGGCTCGGGCGGCGGCCCCAGGCAGAGGGCGTGGGGATGCGCGGGCCGGGCCTGGCCCAATGCCGCTCTGGAGCACAGCCGGATCGCCGGTCTGCGTCGCGATGTCAGGCACTTGCCGAGCCTCATGTTCAGCCCGGCGGGATGCCCACCGCCGGATTGCGGCAGGTGGGGGATCAATTGTCACCGCAATGTAATCACGCCGTAACTCCCGGGTTTGAGGCATCCATGCGTTTCGGGAATAGATATCGCAGCTTCCGGCATTGAAGGGGCGGGAGGGGGCTTGGAAAGGGCCTCAGACGATAGTGGTCCAGGCTGTCTGCGCAGAGGGGCAGCGGCGGCGGGTTGAACGCCGAGGTTGCGGGGCGAAACCGCGGGCGCATCCCCGCCGGACCGGGCCGGCAGGGCCTCACGCGGGAGGTCGATCAGGGGCGCATACTGACGATCACCGGCACGGTGCGGCTGTTGCCTGCCTTGTCTCGCACCGTAAGGTCCAGCGTGACCGCACCGGAGCCGGTTTGGCTGGTCAGCACCGAGAAGCCGTAGCCGGAGGGGGCTCCCGGGCAAACCTGCAGCCCGCAATCGTTGCGTTCCGTCAGCTCGCCCAGTAGTGCGCCCCTGAGGGACAGCGACACCCGCTCAATGCCGTGGACGGACTGGGCCTCCACATAGACGCCGGCACGGCCGGCAACGGTCTCCACGTAGGGCCGCGTCAGCTTGATGGTGGGGGTGAGGACCGTGATCGTGCGTTCCAGCGTTTTCTGGGAGCCGTCAGCGTAGTTCAGCCGAGCCTGGATGACGTGGGGGCCGTCGACGAGGAAGCCGGTCTCCCACTCCATGGGCTGCTTGCCCGAATCGCCCGTGGCGTTGAGCGTGATGCCATCGGCGTACCACAGCACGCTGGTGCTCACGCTCTCGCGGTTCAAGCGCAGGTGCACGAGGCCGGACGCCGGTTCCGGCTCCGTCATTACGATGGCCAGCGATGGGGCGGCCTGCACCTCCATGCTGCGGGTCAGCCGGGATTCGCCTCCCTTGCCGTCGGTGACCCGCAGGCTCACTTCATAGCGTCCCGCGATATCGGGCACCAGAAAGCGCAGGCCTGTCCCTTCTCCCAGGGATGCCATGCTACCGACCGGCTTTGCGGTCAGGGTCCATTCATAGCTCAGCGGGTCCTGGTCGGCGTCGGTGCTGTCGCGGCCGTCCAGTGCAATGGGTTCGCCTGGCAGGATCGTGCCCAATGGAGTGGTCAGCCTGGCTACGGGCGCCTGATTGGTGGGTGCCCCGCTGCCGCAGGCTGCGAGGCCCAGCGTCAAGGCCAGCAGCGCAGCGGCGCGGCCAATGTTCGTCTTGAAGGTTTGCGAATTCATTTTGATTTCCCCCTGTTCATGTTTGCACTCAAGGCCTGCCAGGTACCGCCAGCTACCGCCTCGCGCCCGCCTGGAAGGCGATGCACATTGTGCAGTGTCGACGGGTTCATTCGAGTGTGGGCCAGCCCCGGCCGTGCCGGGCGCGCGAATTGCGCACGACCCGGGCGACATGCCTGGCGTAGAGTGGCGGCCTCTCCAGTCCTGCCACTTGAACATCGGCATGAAGATTGTTTCCCTCAACACCGGGCGCGTCCAGCCCCTGCTCATCGGCGACCAGCCCCATGCCAGTGGCATCCGAAAGACTAACCAGGAGGGCCGCATTGCCGTGATGCCCCTGGGCCTGGACGGCGACGAGCAGGCCGACCTCACGGTGCACGGCGGCCTGAGCAAGGCCGTCTATGCCTACCCGCAGGAGCATTACGCGTTCTGGCAGACCGTGCGCGCGCAGGCCGGGGTGGCGGGCTGGAACGAGCCGCTGGCGCCCGGGGCTCTTGGCGAGAACCTCACGCTGCAGGGGCTGCTGGAAAAGGACGTCTGGATCGGCGACGTACTGCGCTTCGCGGATTGCGAGCTGGCGGTCAGCGAGCCGCGCCAGCCCTGCTTCAAGTTCAACGCCGTGATGGGCTTTAACCAGGCCGCCAAGCTGATGAGCCAGAGCGGCTGGTGCGGCTTCTACCTGGCCGTGCTCAAGCCCGGCAGCCTGCAGGCCGGTGAGTCCTTTGAGCTGGTGCCGGGGCCGCGCGAAGTCAATATCGCCGAGCTGTTCCGGGCCAAGATGCGGCGCGGCTGAGCTGCTCCGGCCCTCGCTCAGGCCAGCGCCGGGTAGTCCGTGTAGCCTTGGGCGCCGCCGCCATAGAAGGTGCTTCGGTCGGGCTTGGCCAGCGCCGCATTCAGGCGCAGGCGGCGTACCAGGTCCGGGTTGCTGATGAAGTCGCGGCCGAAGGCGACCAGGTCGGCCTGCCCCTCGGCGACGGCCTTCAGGGCCATCTCGCGGCTGTAGCCGTTGTTGACCATCCACGCGCCTGTGAAGCGCCGGCGCAGGGCCTCGAAGTCGAATGGGGCGATGTCCCGGGCGCCGCCGGTCTGGCCCTCAATCACGTGCAGGAAGGCCAGTTTCAGCGGGGCCAGCTGCTCCACGGCGTGGTTGAAGAGGGCCTGGGCCTGGCTGTCCTGCCCGGCGTCGTTGACGGGCGTGACGGGACTCAGGCGCAGCCCGGTGCGACCGCCGCCGACGGCCTGGCTCACCGCCGTCATCACTTCGACCAGGAAGCGCACGCGGTTCTCGATGGAGCCGCCGTAGGCGTCGCTGCGGTCGTTGATGCTGTCGCGCAGGAACTGGTCGATCAGATAGCCGTTGGCGCCGTGCACCTCCACGGCGTCGAAGCCGGCCTCCATGGCGCAGTGGGCCGCATGGGCGAACTGGGCCACCACGGCGGGGATCTCTTCGGTGCGCAGGGCGCGGGCCGGCGTGACGGGTTCCAGGCCGCGCGCGGTGAAGGTCTTGGCCTGGATGGGGCGGGCCGTGGAGGACACCGGCGCGCCGCCGCCGGGCTGGAAGTCTGCGTGCGAGATGCGGCCCACGTGCCACAGCTGCACGGCGATCTTGCCGCCCTCGGCATGCACGGCCTCCGTGACCTTGCGCCAGGCCTCGACCTGTTCGGGGCTGTGGATGCCCGGGGTGTCGAGATAGCCCTGGCCTTCGGGACAGACCTGCGCGCCTTCGCTGATGATGAGGCCGGCGCTGGCGCGCTGGCGGTAGTACTCGATGGCCAGCGGGCCGGGCTTCAGGCCGACCGAGCGGCTGCGCGTCAGCGGGGCCATGACGATGCGGTTGGCGAGGTCCAGGTCGCCGACGCGAATGGGGTCGAAGAGATTGGGCATGGTGGGCTGGGAGGCGGCAGGGGCCGCGAGGACTGCACAGGGACGGCAAGCGTAGCCAAGTTGCTGCCACGCTGCCTGCCGCCCCGGCGACAGCGCCGTCCGCGCCCGGACTTGGCGCGGCGTCCAGCAGGCGGGATGCCGCTGTGCTAGAGGCGCCGCCGCTAGGTGCGTTGCGGCCCCCTTGCTACAGTGCGCACATGCTCGCCTACCGACACGCTTTCCATGCCGGCAACCATGCCGACGTTCTCAAACACCTGGTGCTGGCCCGTGTGCTGCGCTATCTGGGCGAAAAGGACAAACCCTACACCCTGGTCGACACGCACGCCGGCGCCGGCGGCTACTCGATCGAAGGCCGCTATGCCCAGAAGAACGCCGAATACGGCAGCGGCATCGCCCGGCTCTGGGACCGCAAGGATCTGCCCGAGCCCCTGGCCGCCTATGTGCAGCTGGTCAAGGACTTCAACCCCGACGGCCAGTTGCGCCAGTACCCGGGCTCGCCGGCCATCGCCAATCTGCTGATGCGCGAGACGGACCGCCTGCGCGTCTACGAGCTGCATCCCACGGATCACCGCATCCTGGCCAGCTACCTGGAGACGCGGCCCAACACCCAGGTGTCCGACAAGGACGGCTTCGCCTCGCTCAAGGGCGAGCTGCCGCCGCCCTCGCGCCGGGGTGCCGTGCTGATGGATCCGCCCTACGAGATCAAGACGGACTACGGGAAAGTGCTGGCCGCCCTTCGTGAAGGGCTGCAGCGCTTCGCCGACGGCGTCTACATGATCTGGTACCCGCAGCTGCAGGCGCTGGAATCGGCGCAGCTGGCCACGCGCCTCAAGGCCACGGCCGATGCCTCGGCCAAGAAGGGCTGGCTGCATGTGCGCCTGACCGTCACCCAGCCGGACGAGCGCGGCTTCGGGATGCTGGGCAGCGGCATGTTCGTGGCCAACCCGCCCTTCACTTTGCACGACGAGCTGCAGGCCTGCATGCCCTATCTGGTCGAGCATCTGGGCCAGTACGACGGCGCGAACTTCGTGCTGGAGCAGCGCGCCGTCTGAACGGGCACCTGCCGCCGGCGCCGCCCGTTCAGGCGCCGTTCACTGGATGCCCTTGTCGCAGTTCATGGGCAGCTTTTGCAGCTTCAGCTCGCCCCCCGTCTCGCAGAACCACAGCAGCGTGCCGTCCTTCTGCACCTGCGGCACGAGGTCCAGCGTGCCCTTGCCCAGCGTGATGGACAGGGTCATGTTCTCGCCATTGAGGCGCAGCTTCTGGCCCAAGGGCAGGGTGTCGGCAATGCCGACCTGGTCCAGCGTGTCCGGCACGGTCTCCTGCTCCCTGTAGTAGTTGGCCAGCGCCTGGCGGGCGGGGGCCGAGTCCGTCAGCACCTGGGCCGCGACGCCCCGCAGCTTGTATTCCTGGTACTGCGGAATGGCGACGGCGGCGAGCACGCCGACGATGTAGACCAGCATCAGCAGGCCAAAGCCGGCGCCCAGGCGGCCGGCGTAGGGCACGAAGATGGCCAGCAGGTAGGCCAGTGGGTTGCGGCCCGGCACCTTGGCCTGCGGCAGCACGCGGGCCACGCGCTTGCTGGTCCAGGGATAGGCGGCGCACAGCTCGTGGAAGGACATCCAGAAGCCCCGCGTGTCCCGCAGCTGCTTGAGGTAGTGCTTGAGGTCCAGGTCGCGCCAGCGTCGCGACCCGGCGGCCAGCGCGGCGAGCGCGCGGGCGGCGCCCTCGGGGGTCTTGCAGCAGGCGGCACCGTGGCGGTCGCAGGTGTATTCGCGGGCCCGGGAATAGGCGGCGCCCAGCAGCGGCAGCCACAGCACCGGCCAGCGCAAGACCTGACCCTGCAGATGCTTCATGCGCAGGTGGCCCAGCTCATGGCCCAGGTAGAAGCGCACGCCGTCGTCATGCAGGGCCATGGCGTCCAGCGTGCCGCTGAGCAGCACCACGTACTGGGTGCCGAGGAAGCGCGTGGCGAAGGCATTGAGCGCGCCGTCGCCGTTGAGCACATAGGCGCGCGGCAGCTTGGCGATTTCCAGCCGGCGGCAGCAGTCCTCGAACTGCTCCCAGAGGTCCGGGTACTGGTTGGCCGTCAGCTCCACGCCGTTGCCCTTGATGTACGAGATCAGGGCGGACTGCACGAAGACATAGAGCACGAAGGCCAGCAGCAGGCCGATCAGGGCGGTGCCAAAGGTGCCGACGATGAGTCCCAGCCAGACGATGACACCCAGGACCAGGGTGATGAGGCCAAGGCTGCGTTCCTTGGGATAGACGAGTTCGTTCATGAGCGTTCCGGTGTGTCGCATGCCGATGCGGCGAGCGCGATTGTGCCCAGGCGCAGATGCGGATCACGCCCCCTGATGGGGGGGCTCGCCCCGCATGCTGTGCGATGCGCAAGCCCCCTGCGCGGCGGCGCAGCCCAAGCCCTGCTAGGCTGCGGATCCCCTGGTGTCCGATCGAGCGAGGCCCAACTTGAGCAGTCCCGGCAGCCTTCCCCTCCGTCATTTCCTGCTGGCCCTGGCCGTCGTGGCCATCTGGGGCAGCAACTTCGTGGTGATACGCCTGGGGCTGGACGCCTTTGCGCCGCTGCTCTTCGCCACGCTGCGCTTCACGCTGGCCGTGGTCCCGGCCGTCTTCTTCCTGCCCAGGCCCGACGTGCCCTGGCGCAATCTGGCGGCCTACGGCGCCCTGGTCGGCGTCGGGCAGTTCGGCCTGCTCTACCTGGCCATGGGCTCGCAGATCTCACCCGGGCTGGCTTCGCTGGTGATCCAGACCCAGGTCTTCTTCACCCTGCTGCTGGCCATGCGCATCACCCACGAGGCGGTGCGCGGCTATCAGTGGCTGGCCCTGGGGCTGGCCGCCTGCGGGCTGGGCGTGATCGCCAGCCACACCGATGGCAGCACCACCGTGCTGGGCCTGGGCATGGTCCTGCTGGCGGCCTTCAGCTGGGCCAGCGGCAATATCGTGGGCAAGAAGGCCGGCCGCGTGAACATGCTGGCCTACGTGGTCTGGAGCAGCATCTTCGCGGCGCCGCCCTTGTTGCTGATGTCCCTGGTCTTCGAGGGCCCGACCCGCATCGCCGAGGGCTTGAGCCATGCCGGCTGGGGCGCCTGGGCGGCCGTGGCCTGGCAGGCTTTTGGCAACACGCTGTTCGGCTATGGCGTGTGGAGCTGGCTGCTGTCGCGCCACGCGGCATCGCAGATCGTGCCCATGGCCCTGCTCGTGCCGGTCTTCGGCATGAGCACGGCAGCGTGGATCCTGCATGAGCCCCTGCCGGCTTGGAAGCTCAGTGCGGCGGCCCTGGTGCTCAGCGGCCTGGCGCTGAATCTGTTGTGGCCGCTGCGCCCTTGGGTGAGGGCCTCGAACAAGGCCGCGAACAAGGCCGCAACAAGCGCATGATGAGGCCGCTAATCGGAACGGCGGCAGCGGGTGTGGCGGCGTATGCTGGTGGCATGAAGCTGCTGCGCCGCGCCCTGCCGGGGCTCCTCCTCATCGCCAGCCTGCCTGCGTGGGCGGCCGAACCGCGGGTCAATCTCTGGATCGAAGTGCGCTGGGTGGACAGCCACGTCAGCCAGGCCGCCGTGGCCGGCGTGCGCGACGGCGCCGTGGTGGTCGGCACGGGCGGCTCAGTGTCGCCGCGCGGCGCCATCGTGCTGAGCACCGAGCAGCAGGCCGCGCAGGGTCAGGTCTTGCAGCGGCTCACGGTGCTCAATGGCTACCGGGCCACGATACAGCTGGGCGAACTCACGCCCCTGCAATGGCTGGACCTCGGCATGCCCATCGCCGCCGGCTCGGCAGACCAGGCCCCATCCCGCGACGCGGGCCGGGCCCAGCTGCGCCAGGGCTTTGTCGAGCAGGTGCGCGGCTTCAGCCTCGAGCCGCACTGGCCGGGCGGTCGCGAGCCGGTGCGGGTGAGCCTGCGGACGCAAGACCTGACCCCCAGCGAGGCCGGGCCCGGCCAGCCGCCGGTGCGCACCGAGCTGGAGTCCACGGCCCTGGTCCCGCTGGACGCATGGGTGACCGTGGCCCGCAGCGGCGGCCAACTGCGGCGCAGCGAGCGCGGCACGCTCAGCACCCGCGATGCCGAGTCCGTGAGCAGCCGCGAGCTGCAGGTCCGCATCCAGGTGGCGCCCTGAGTCGCAGCAGTCATACTGGATAATTGGTATTAAAGTGGCATCTTTAATGCGCTAGGCTACGAGCTCTTGCGCGAAAGGGATGCCATGCTGAACCTCCTCCTTCCTCGCCACCTCGGCCGCGGCCTGTGCCTGCTGCTGGCAGCAGGCCTTCTTGCCCCGGCCTGGGCCGATCCCCAGCCTGCGCCGCCGCCGGCTGCCGGCCTGTTCAAGCCTGGCGCACTGGACTTCGAGCCCACCAGCGGCAAGGTGCTGGGCCTCTACGTGGCGAACTGGGAGCCGCCCAGCCGCCTGACGGCCTTGCCGGCGGGCAGCCTGACGCACGTGCTCTACGCCTTTGTGCGCGCCTGCGGACCGGGGCAGCTGCCCAGGGATGCGCCCAAGTGCGAAGGCCGTGCGGACCATGCGCTGGGCTGGGGCCCGGTCGATGCCCGATTCGACGCCGCCTTCGCCGAGCTCAAGGGCCGGGCGCCGCAGCTGAAGGTGCTGGCCTCGGTGGGTGGCTGGGGCGGGTCCGACCCCTTCTTCCATTTCGCCAATGAGGCGCCGCGGCGCGCCGTCTTCGTGGCCTCGGCGCTGCAGTTCCTGCGCGAGCATCCGGCCTTCGACGGGCTGGACATCGACTGGGAGCACCCCGGCGGCAATGGCAGCGCCAACGGCGTGGCCCTGGGCAGCCCGGCGGACGGCCAAGGCTTTGCGGACTTGATGCTGGACCTGCGCGCGGGTCTGGATCGCCTGACGGCCGAGACAGGGCGGCTCTACCAGCTGACCGTGGCCGTCAATCCCATCCAGCAGATCACGCGCCGCATCGATTACCGCCGTGCCGCGTCGGCGCTGGACCTCGTCTTCATGATGAGCTACGACTACCACGGCGGCTGGTCCGAGCGCGTGGGTCACCACAGCAGCCTGCAGGGCTCGGGGCCGGATTCGGACGACAGCCTGGCGCAGTCGGTGCAGAACCTGGTCGACGCCGGCGTGCCCAAGTCCAAGCTGGTGGCCGGCGTGGCCATGTACGGCCGCGGCTTCAGCGGGGTGGCGCAACCGCGGCGCGGCGCGGCCAAGAGCGGTCCTTTCCCGGGCGGCGATGGCGCGATGGGCTGGGCGGCGCTGTCCCGGCGCTACTTTGACGCCCAAGGGCGGCCGCGGCATGGCTACCGGGTGCTGTTCGATGCGCTCACGCAGTCCTACGCCCTCTACCATCCGCGCCTACAGCTGTGGCTGGGCTATGACGACCCGCGGGCGGTGCTGGCCAAGGGCCGCTTCGTTCGCGAACAAGGCCTGGCAGGGCTCTTTGCCTGGGAGTGGAGCCAGGACGACGGGGCCATCCTGAATGCAATGAACCGCGGCCTGGGACATCCGGCGCTGCCTTGAGGTGCGTCGGCGTTCTGTGCGGAAATGCACGCATGCGACGACCATTTGTCTTTGCGGGTGGCGCGCATGCAACTGCACAGGCAAGTCGGCCCGCATTGAGGGAGACACCAGCGACGGCAACTCGCTATAACTGAGCCACGGTGCGCAGCAGGATCCATCTGCACCGCGCACGCGGCGGTTCTTGAACACCTGTCACGGGCAGTGAAGGAGAGTTCGATGCGAGCTGTTGATGTGCGCGCATTTGGCGCGCTAGCTATTGGCTTCATGGGCCTGCTGGCGACGGCTGACGCCCAGGAATGGCAGACCTCGGGTTTCGTGTCGCTGGTGCTGGGACGCAGTACGGGCGCCTGTGTCGATGGGGTCAGCATGGCGCCGGCCTATCAATCGGACTGCACCCGCTATGTTGCAGACTGGGCCCATGCCGGGGTCTACACCCAGGATTGGCGAGCGGACCAGGAAAGCCGCGCCGGGCTGCAGGTGACCTGGACGCCCAGCAAGGACTGGTCCGTCACCACGCAGCTGACAGCGCGGACGCTGCCGGAACAGCACCTGAACCTCGAATGGGCCTACCTGAGCTACAAGGCTTCGACCGCGTGGACGATCCAGTTCGGCCGCAAGCGTCTGCCGCTGTACTACTACTCCGACTTCCAGGACATCGGCTACGCCTACAACACCGTGCGTCCCAGTCCGGATGTGTATGGCTGGGACATCGTCAACTACAACGGCGTGAGCGCCAGCTGGCGCGGCGAGCTGGGTGGGTGGACGCTGCGCGCGGAAGGCTTGTACGGGGGCGAGACCAGCAAGAAGAACCCCTATTCGCGACTGATGACGGATGCGCCCATGGATGTGCGTTGGTCCGCCATCGTGGGCGGTGTGCTCGAGATGGAACAGGACTGGCTCAGTGCACGGGTCAGCTACATCCGCAGCGACCTGCAGCAGGGGCCGCATGGCGAGGCCTGGGGCGAATTGGCGGACGGCTCGACGAAGGGTCGGCAGTCCTTTCTGGGCTTTGCGCTCAATGCCGACCCCGGCGACTGGGTGATCCGCTCCGAGCTGGGCCGATCCAAGCGCGCAGCCGCCGGCTATGACGCTGATTTCTATCTGCTCACGGTCGGCCGCCGTTTCGGACCCTGGACACCCACGGTCGGCATCAGTCAGTACAAGGAAAAGTCGCGTGTGGAGGGCTATGAGCCGCTGTCCGTCCGCAGCCAGCTGCTGGCAGTGCGCTATGAGCTCAACAGCCGCAGCGCCCTCAAGCTGCAGTGGGACCGCGTGCGCGACCGCGCCGCCCAGCCCTTCACGGGGAGCGCCAACGCGCTGTCGGCTTCTTGGGACTTGGTGTTCTGAGCTGCCCTGAGGACCGTGCGACTCGAACGAACAAGGAGATGACGATGCTCAAGATCAAGAGAATCCTGCCGGCCGCATTGACCTTGTGCCTGGGACTGATGGCACTCGGGGCCCAGGCGCAGGTCGCGGTGGTCGTGAGCGCGAAAAGCAGCCTTGCCAGCTTGAGCCCCGAGCAGGCAGCCAACGTGTTCCTGGGCCGCTCCAACGCCTTGCCCGGGAGCTCGGGAACCGCGGCCTTGGTGGATCTGCCGGAAGGCAGCGCGGTGCGGGAGCAGTTCTACAGCAAGGCGGCGGGCAAGACCTCCGCCCAGGTGAAGGCAGCCTGGTCGCGCCTGACCTTTTCAGGCAAGGCCACGCCGCCCAAGGAGCTGAACAGCGCGGCAGACGTGAAGAAATTCGTGGCCGCCAATCCAGAGGCGGTGGGCTATATCGAGAAGAGTGCCGTGGACAGTTCGGTGAAGGTGGTGCTGGTCCTGGAATGAAGCGGCGGCCTGGGGCATCCGGCGCTGCCTTGACCTTGAGCCCGCGCCAGAGCCGCTGGGCCGCACCGGACTGCGCCAGATCAAGGCGCCGGGTGGGCGAGCTCCGCAAGATGGCGCTGTCGCTTTCCTTGCGGTGGAGCCGCCATGACCCGAGTCCTGATCGTGCAAGGCCATCCGGACGGCACGGTGCCGCACCTCTGCCACGCCCTGGCCGAGGCCTACGCGCAAGGGGCGCTGGACGCCGGCCATGAACTGCGCCGGCTGGACGTCGCCCGGCTGGAGTTCCCGCTGCTGCGCTCCCAGCAGGAATGGGAGCAGGGCGAGCTGCCTCCCGGGCTTTGCCAGGCCCAGGACGACATCGCCTGGGCGCAGCACCTGCTGATCGTCTTTCCCTTGTGGCTGGGCGAGATGCCGGCCTTGCTCAAGGGCTTTCTGGAGCAGGTGGCGCGCCCGGGCTTTGCCTTCAAGGCCGATGGCGGCAATCCCTTCAGCCACAAGGGGCTGAAGGGGCGTTCGGCGCGCGTGGTCCTGACCATGGGCATGCCGGCGCTGGTCTACCGCTACTACTACCGGGCGCACAGTCTCAAGTCCCTGGAGCGCAACATCCTGGGCTTCGTGGGCATCGCCCCCATCCACGAAACGCTGATCGGCATGGTCGGCCAGCTGAAGCCGGATCAGGCCCAGGCGCAGTTGGTCAAGCTGCGCCGGCTGGGCTCGCGTGCCGCCTGAGCCCCGAGGCTGCGACCGCCGTCAGCGCCACCAGCGCAGCCAGCGGCTGCGCAGCGCCTGACGCCAGTTGATGCGGGTGAAGAGCCACACCCCCAGCAGCAGCAGACACTGGCTGGCGACGAAGTAAAGCCCCGAAGCCAGCCCGCTGAACTGCATCTGGCGGCCCACATAGCTGCCGCCGATCACCGCCAGCGTGTAGCTGATGAAGCGCCCGACGAAGAAGGGCCAGGCCAGCAAATGCAAGGGGGCCCGCGCCAGGCCGTAAGCCAGGAAGAGCACGTTGGACGGCAAAGGGCTGATGGCAAAGGCCAGAAAGGCCAGGACGCTGGCCTGCTGGTGCCCACCAATGGCCTGGGCCACCTCGTGCATATTGGCCCGCATGGCCGGGCGCATCCAGCGGCTGGTGCTGATGCGCTGGGCCGAACGCGCCAGCAGCAGCCGACCGCCGGTGGCGCTGCAGGCCGCCACGCCCGCGATCAGCAGAGGGGCCGTGCCCGGCTGCTGCAAGGCGTAGAACGCCAGCAGCATCCAGGTCGGCGGGGCAAAGGCCGGCATGGCATTGAGCAGGAAGACGGCGCCTGCCAGCAGCAGGAGCAGGCTGGCTTCAGGCATGCAGGCGGTCCTCGGCGGCAGATGCAGGGCAGGACGCTGTGCCGGGCGCCAGCAGCTCGACCAGGCGCTGGCCGGCACGTCCCAGCGGGCGGTCCAGGCGCTGCACCAGCCAGGGGGTGAAGCGGTAGCGCGAGCCGCCCTCGTAGGCCAGCTCCTGAAGCGCGCCGCTGGCCAGGGGCTCGTCCGCCAGGTAGCGCGGAATCCAGCCGAAGCCCATGCCCATCAGCAGCGCCTGGCGCTTGGCCATGAAGCCGGAGAGGTAGAAGACGCGCTCCCCGCCAAACATGTGCCGATCATCGCCGCGTTCGCTGCTGTCCTGCACGCTCAGCTCCACGTGGGATTGCAGCTCGGCCAGGGTTGCCGGCCGGCCCAGGCGGGCGAGCGGGTGCTCGGGTGCCACGCAAAGCACGCACTCCACCTCGGGCAGGGCCACGGCCCGGCACTGGGCGTCGGGTTCGTAGTCCTTGACCAGCATCAGGTCGGCCTGCTCCTTGTCGAAGCGGTACTGCACGCCATGCAGGAACTCGATCTTGAGCTGGATGCGCGTGGGAACGCCTTCTTCGGCCAGCTGCTTGAGGGCCCGCAGCGTGTCCGCCTGCGGCAGGATGCCGTCCACCACCACCAGCAGCCGCGGCTCCCAGCCCGAGGCCAGCTGCTGGGCCAGGGCCTCGACCTGCTGCGCATGCTGCAGCAGCCGGCGGCCTTCGTTGAGCACGGCCTCGCCCTGGGGTGTCAGGCGCACGCGATAGCCGCTGCGATCCAGCAGGGGCAGGCGCAGCTGCTCCTCCAGCTTCTTGACCTGGTAGCTCACCGCCGAGGTGACCTTGTGCAGCTGGTCCGCGGCCTGCGCATAACTGCCTGTGCTGACGACCGCATCCAGCGCGGCAAGCGCGTCCAGGTCCAGCTTCATGATCGATTTTTTCGAAGAAGTTCCACAAA
The DNA here is from genome assembly GCA_041913905.1 of Burkholderiaceae bacterium. Lineage (GTDB taxonomy): Bacteria > Pseudomonadota > Gammaproteobacteria > Burkholderiales > Burkholderiaceae_C > Roseateles_B. The sequence goes on from JAYSEK010000021.1 coordinate 14,944, forward strand.
GAAATTCGCTTTCTTCGAATTTGAGCCCCTTGAAGAATCAGGGTCAATCGATCCCCTTCCTTATTCCAGCAAATCAGGAGACCCCATGAGCCAGATCAACCCTTGCGGCCTGCGCGGCATCGAATTCACCGAATTCTGCGGACCCGACCAGCAGTACCTCGAAACCCTGTTCCTGGCCTTCGGCTTCTCCAAGCTGCGTCGTCACGCGCAAAAGGACATCCGCTATTTCCGCCAGAACGACATCCACTTCCTGATCAATGCCGAGCGCGACGGGCACTCGGCCCAGTTCGCCCGCAGACACGGCCCGGCCATCAGCGCCATGGGCTGGCGCGTGGACGACGCCCAGGCCGCGCTGCAGGCGGCGGTGGCCCGGGGTGCCGTCGAGGTGCCGGCCGCCATGAAGGACCATCCCTATCCCGCGGTCTGGGGCATCGGCGAAAGCCTGATCTACTTCATCGACGCGCAGTCCTGGGGCACGGCGCCGCTGTCCCTTTATGAGCGCGACTTCGTGCCCCTGGAGCAGCCCCTGGTCCAGCCCGACAAGGGCTTCCTGGTGGTGGACCACCTGACCAACAACGTCCCGCCCGGTGAGCAGGACAAGTGGGCGGACTTCTACCGCGACATCTTCGGCTTCACCCAGGTGCGCTACTTCGACATCCAGGGCGTGAAGACCGGCCTGACCAGCTTTGCGCTGCGTTCGCCGGACGGCTCCTTCTGCATCCCCATCAACCAGCCCAAGGACGACCGGGACCAGATCGCCGAATACCTGCGCGAGTACAAGGGCCCCGGCGTGCAGCACCTGGCCTTCCTTACCCAGGACATCCTGGCCTCGCTGGACGCCTTGCAAGGCAGCCCCATCGAGACCCTGGAGATCGACGCCGACTACTACCGCGAGGTCTTCGAGCGCGTGCCCGGCGTGCGCGAGGACCATGCCCGCCTGCAGGCGCACCAGGTGCTGGTCGACGGGGACGAGCAGGGCTATCTGCTGCAGATCTTCACCAAGAACATCATCGGCCCCATCTTCATCGAGATCATCCAGCGGGCCAACAACCTGGGCTTTGGCGAAGGCAACTTCGGGGCGCTGTTCCGCTCGCTGGAAAAGGACCAGGAGCGCCGCGGCCTGATCTGAGGGCCGCAAACGCACGCGGGCGGCACCGCGCGGCGGCCGGCCGGGCAGGCGCCTCGGCCGCTTCGGGCAAATCCTGAGGCTTCAATTCGTGACAAAAGTCGCACCCGAAGCGCCGCCGGGGCCGGGATCAGGTCGGCGTCAGGACTTACCCCTTGGTCAGGTCCGGCGGGCTTTGCGACGCTTCGCCCCCAGCTCCCGACCCCTCCTGACGCTTGAAAGGTGCCTGATGCGCAAGCAGTTGTTGCTCATTGAATCCCGGCCAGACATCCGCAGCCTGCTGCGCGCGAGCCTCGAGGACGAGGACCTGGACATCCTGGAGTGCGCCGACGCCGCCACGGCCGAGATCCTGGCCCGCGCCTGCCGCCCGGATGCCGTGGTGCTGGACCGCTTCATGCCCGGCCCCATCGACGGCATGGAGTTGTGCCGGCGCATCAAGGCCGATCCCAGCCTGTGGCGCACCAAGGTGCTGATGCTGGGCGGCAACCAGTTCGAGGACATCGTCATCGACCTGGCCGAGGGCGCCGACGACTACCTGCCCGCCGCCTGTGCGCCGGAGCGCGTCCAGCAGCGCCTGTCGGCCTGGCTGGAAGACGTGCCCGAGACCATTCTCGATATCTCGCTGTAACCACAGCGCCCTATCATGGGCCGCATGAAGCTGGCCCTGATCGCCCATGACGGCAAGAAGCAAGAGATGGTGGCCCTGGCGGGCGAATTCCTCGAATTCCTCGCCGGCTGCCAGCTGATGGCCACCGGCACCACCGGCGGGCGCCTGCAGCTGGAATGCGGTCTGCCTGTTGAATGCCTGCTGTCAGGCCCCCTGGGCGGTGACCTGCAGATCGGCGCCCGCCTGGCCGTCGGCGAGGTCGACGCGGTGATCTTCCTGCGCGACCCCATGACGCCGCAGCCCCACGAACCCGACATCAACGCCCTGGTCCGCGCCTGCGATGTGCATGACGTGCCCTGCGCCACCAATGTGGCCAGCGCCCGCCTGTTGCTGCGGGCGCTGCAGGGCTGAGCGGCGCGCGATCAGCCCGGCTCAGGCCAGCGACCGCTTCAGGAAATCCACGCTGCGCTGCCAGGCCAGTTCCGCGGCAGCGGCATCGTAGACCTCGGGCCGGGCGCTGTTGAAGAAGGCGTGGTGCGCTTCGTAGTGATGGCAGTCGGGCTGCTGCCCGGCCTGGCGCATGGCCTGCTCCAGGTGGTGCGCGGCGGCGGGTGTGCACCAGTCGTCCCGCGTGGCAAAGTGCGCCTGGAAGGGAATGCGGATGCGCGCGGGGTCGGCAAAATCGGCCGGCGGGATGCCGTAGAAGCAGACGGCGGCACCCAGTTCCGGCACGTGCACCGCGGCGGCCACGCTGAGCGCCCCGCCCATGCAGAAGCCCAGCACGCCGACCTTGCGGCCCTGTGCGGCCAGGTGCTGGACGGCGCCGCGCAGATCCTGGTGCGTGGCGTCGGCGAAGTCCAGCCCGTCCATCAGGTGGCTGGCCTCGTCGGCGCTGCTGGCAATCCGGCCGCGGTAGAGGTCCGGCGCCAGGGTTTCGAAACCGGCCGCTGCGAAGCGGTCTGCCACCGCGCGGATGTGCGCATTGAGGCCCCACCATTCCTGGATGAGCACCAGCCCCGGCGCGCCCGGCGCGGCGGGTGCATGGTAGGCCGCGCCGGGCCTGCCGTCGGGCCGCGGGAATTCGATCATCTGACCCATGGAGGCTCCTTCTTGCGCGGTGGCGGGGCTGGCTATCATCGCACCGGTCCCGCCCATGGCGCGAGGACCGCATGAGGGGCCAACGCAGCTGCTCAGCGTCGGGACGTCTGCGCCAGCGGGTGCGGGCGAGACTGCCATGCGCGGGACATGGCCTTGGAGGGCATGCATGAGTCTGCACGAGCAGCTGTATCGATGGACGGCCGATCAGGGCCTGGATGCGCCGCGAGCCCGGCGCCTGTGGGCCCTGAGCGGCCTGGACCAGGCGCCGAAGGACGCCCTGGGCCTGCTGCGCCTGGGCGCGGCGGGCCTGGCCGCCGGCCTGCTGGGCCTGGGCGTGATGATGTGGGTGGCGGCGAACTGGGCCGAGCTGCCGCGCAGCCTGCGTTTCGCGCTGCTGCAGGGGCTGCTGGCCGCGACGCTGCTGGGCGCCTGGGCGCGGCCGGCCTGGCGCGGCGCCTTTGGGCTGCTGGCCTTGCTCACCCTGGGTGGCCTGCTCGCGCTGTTCGGTCAGACCTATCCCACGGGGGCGGACCCCTGGCAGCTGTTTGCGCTCTGGGCGGCGCTGGCCCTGCCGCTTTGCTGGGGCGCGCGCAGCGAGCTCGTGTGGACGCCCTGGGTGCTGGTCGTCGTCACCGGCATCAGCCTCTGGACCCATGCGCATGCCGGATTCCAGTGGCGCTTCGAGTCGGGCGCCCTGGCCGTGCATGCCTGCGGTTTTGGTGCGCTGGCGCTGCTGTGCGTGGCCATGGCCCTCAAGCCGCCGACGTCGGGCGTTCAGCCCTGGGCCTGGCGGGCGGCGGTGCTGCTGGGCGTGATCGCGCTGTCGGCCACGGCCTTGGGCGGGCTGTTCGCCCACCGCGTGCAGGCGCAGTACGGTCTGGGGCTGCTGGTGCTGGGCGCCGGCCTGGCCGCCGCGTGGCAGTGGGGCGAGGTCTATGCCCTCAGTGCGCAGGCCCTGGCGCTGGACACCCTGCTGCTGTCGGGCCTGGCCCGGCTGCTGCTGGATGGGCAGCGGGGGGAGCCCATCGGCACCATGCTGCTGCTGGGCCTGGCGGCGGCCGGTCTGTTGACCGCCAGCGTGCAATTGATTCTGCGCCGTGTGCGCGGCACGACCCGACCCGCGGAGGCGCAATGAAGAACGAACGCGCAAGCCTGCCGGGCTGGATGGCGCAGGCCAGCCAGGAAGCGCTGCTGCCTGCCGGAGCCGGGCTGCCTGAGGCGGGCCGGCCCTGGCCGGTGCAGGTGCTGACGGCCCTGGGCGCCTGGCTGGCGGTCATCCCTTTCCTGATCTTCCTGGCCTTGCTCTTCGGGCGCGCCTGGCAGCATGGGCCGACGGCCTATGTCATGGGCCTGGGCCTGCTGGCCGCGGCGGTGGCCCTGTTGCGCGGCCGCAGCACCGGGCTGTTCCTTGAGCAACTGGCCCTGCCCCTGCTGTTGCTGGGCCTGTGCAGCGTGGGCTATGCGCTGGCGCGGGACTTGCCCTACCGCGGCGCGCTGAGCGCCGGACTGCTGGTCTGCGCAGCCCTGGTGCTGGCCTTGCCCAGGCACTGGCTGCGCCTGCTTCTCGGCATGGCGGGGGCCTGGCTGTGCCTGGCCCTGCTGCCGGGGGAGAACTGGTGGAACGGTCGGGTCACCGCACTGTGGTGGACCGTCTATCTGGCGCTGGGGGTCTGGGCCCTGGTCCAGGCCGGGGTGCATGCGCTGGGCCTGCGGGCGGCGGGCGCGGCGCATGCGGCGGTGTGGGAACCGGTGCTGCGCGGCTGGGCGCTGGGCCTGCTGCCGGCGCTGGCCTGGCTGTCCGGCCCCAGCTTCATGATGGCCGGCGCACTGGGGTCAGGTCTTGCGCGTGATCTGCACGCGATCCTCGGCGGTCATCTGTGGCGCCGCGACTGGCTGGGGCCCGCCGCGCTGTCGGTCCTGTCCACGCTGCTGTCCGCTGCCGTCCTGGCCCGGGCCTGGCCGGCCCTGCGCCTGCCGCGCCTGCTGCTGCCTGTCCTGCTGCTGACGGGCCTGTCCTGGGTTCTGCCCGCCCTGGGCGCCAGCCTGCTGGTGCTGGGCCTGGCCCTGGTCCGCGGGCGCCGCGCGCTGGCGCTCAGTGCAGCGGCGGTCGCGCTGTGGGCGCTGGGGAGCTTCTACTACCAACTGGCGCTGCCGCTGACGGACAAGGCCCTGATCCTCGTCGCCGCCGGCGCCGTGCTGGGCGCCTGGCTGTGGCTGACCCGCGAGCGCAGCCGCACAGCGCCGCCGGCCTTCGCCTGGCCCACGGGGGCCGCGCGCTGGAGCATCCCCTTGTGCGCCTTGCTGAGCCTGGGCCTGGTGAATGGCCTGATCTGGCAGAAGGAAGGCCTGATCGCCCAGGGGCGGCCGGTCTTCGTAAAACTGGCGCCGGCCGATCCGCGATCGCTGATCCAGGGCGACTACATGCGGCTCAACTACGCGCTGCCGTCCCGGCCGGCGGTGGCGGAAATCGCCGCGCCCTGGCAGTCGCGCCCTCGCGTCGAGGGCCGGCTGGACGAGCAGGGCGTGCTCACCGACATCCGCCTGCTGGGTCCAGGCGAGCCGCCGACGCCCGGCCTGCAGATCCTGGAACTCAGCCCCGTCAACGGCCACTGGACCCTGGTCAGCGACGCCTGGTACTTCCAGGAAGGCCAGGAACCGCTGTTCCGCGCGGCTGTCTATGGCGAGTTCCGCGCGATGCCGGATGGGCGGGCGCTGCTGGTGGGCCTGGCGGACAAGGATCTGCGCCGCCTGCCCTGAGCGGCCAGCGGGGCCGCGTTTGACTGCTCGGTCCGCGGGGCCGCGTCACACCCCCGCTCGCGCGGCCCTCAGGCCTCGCCGGGCGCGCCGTCCAGCATCAGGTCGATCAGCTGGTGCAGGAAGTCCAGCGCCTCCTCGGCGGTGGCGAAGTAGTACTCGCCCCCGAGGTCGGCGGCATCGCCGTCCGGGCCGATATGGGCCAGGCCCCAGCCCTCGGCGCCACCGCCAATGGCCAGGATGGCGAAGCTGCCAGGCGGCAGCTCGCGGGCGCTGCCGCTGGTGATGCGGATGTCCTTGCCGCGGTAGGTCTGGAAGCGTTTCAGGGGCTGATGCATGGGGCGGATTGTCGGGGCTGCGTCGGTGCCGCTGGCGGCGTCCTATAGTCGCGGCATCTTCAATCCGGGAGTCCTGGCCATGAAAGCCATCTGGAACGGCGTGATCCTCGCCGAGAGCAATGACACGGTGCTGGTGGACGGCAACCACTACTTCCCCGAGTCCGCGCTGAACAAGGCCTACACCAGCTTCAGCAACCACCGCAGCAGCAGCGAGAAGGGCCAGGCTCAATACCTGAGCCTGCTGGTCAACGGCGAGTTCAATCCGGACGCCGTGTGGTTCTATCCCGAGCCCACCGAAGCCTTTGCGGCCATCAAGGGCCGCGTCGCCTTCTGGAAGGGCGTGCAGATCGCCGAATAAGCGCTGGGCTCATCCCCTCGGCCACAAGACCCACAGGCGCAGCGGCTGCTTCATGCGGCCGGCCTGCATCTCGGCCTCCGGACCCCAGCCCCAGAAGAAGTCGGCGCGCACGGCACCGACGATGGCGCTGCCGGTGTCCTGCGCCATCACCAGGCGGCGCAGCGGCGTGCTGCCCAGCGGCTCGGTGGCGTCCAGCCAGACCGGCGTGCCGTAGGGAATGCTGGCCTTGTCCACGGCGATGGAGCGGCCCGGCGTCAGCGGCACGCCCTGGGCGCCCTTGGGGCCCAGCTCGGGGTCGGGCAGGGGCTCCTCGCGGAAGAACACATAGCGCGGATTGGCCCACAGCAGCTCGCTCATGCGGGCCGGATTGCGCCGTGCCCAGTCGCGGATCTGCGGCCAGGAGGCCTCGCCGGGCCGCAGCTCGCCCTTGTCGATCAGGTAGCGGCCGATGGACTGGTAGGGCTGGTCGTTGTGGCCGGCAAAGGCCATGCGCAGCAGGCGCAGCTGGCCGTCAGGTTCACGCATCTGCACGCGGCCCGAGCCCTGGATGTGCAGCACCAGAGCCTCCAGCGCGTCGTCCACATAGGCCAGCTCCTGCGGCTTGAGCCGCGCCTTTACCGCGGCATCCCCTTCGATCTGGGCGCGGGTGTAGAAGGGGCGGCGCTGGGCCAGGTCCGGCGGCACGCCGTGCAGGGGCAGGCGGAAGGCGCCCTGGGGCTTGCGCGCCGCCTGCAGCAGGGGCTCGAAATAGCCGGTCACCAGGCCTTCGGTCTGGCCGTCCAGGCTTTCGACGCGCCAGGGCTGCAGGTGCTCGCGGAACCAGGCACGCAGCTCGATCTCATCCCGCGGGTCGGCCACGAGCGCCTGGGCGCAGGCGGCGGCCCAGCCCGGCGCCGGCTTGCTGCAGGAACGCAGCAAGGCGGGCCAGGCGGCCAGGGCGCTGTCCTCGTTCCAGCCGGGCAGGTCCGACCAACTGGCCTGGACCCAGCGGGCGCGTTCGCGCAGCAGCACGGGCGCGGTCGACTGCGGCGGCTCCGGTGTGGCCGTGGGAACGGGGGCAGGGTTTGCCGGCGGCAGCGGCGTGCTGCTGCAGGCGGCCAGCAGCCCTAGAATCGCCGCGCCCAGCCAGCCGAGCCGGCTGCGGCGGGCGGGGCCGGCCTTGGCCGCGGTGGATTCAGGGGCGGAAGCAGAGGAGGCGAACAACATGGGCGTGATTGTGCTGGAGGCCCTGGCGGCCCTGGGCCTGCTGATCTTCATCGTCTGGTGGACCATGTTCTCCGGCCGCAAGCGCGGCGAGCGCGAACAGGCGCCGCCACCGCCGCCCGCACGCGAACCCCACGAGCCTTGAGGCCGCACCTCAGCGCTGCGCCGGCGCTGCGGGCGGCCGCAGGAAGCTGCCGGGCGCCGTGCGCCAGCGCTGCCAGATCGCCCGCCGCAGCCGCGCGCGGTCGGCCAGCTGAATGCCGCGCGAGCGCAGCGCCACGCGAAACGCCAGGGTGAAGCTCACCGTGAGGTTGAGCAGGCCCGTGCCCAGGATGCCCAGCACGCACAGCCAGAAGGGCGCCGTGAGCATCACGTCGGGGCCCAGTGCACCCACCGCGGCAGCCAACTGGCCGGTGGACAGCGTCACATGGCGCACTTCCAGCGGCAGGCCCAGGAACTGCAGCAGCGCCGGCACCAGGCCCAGCATCAGGCCCAGGCTGATGTTGGCCGCCATGCCGGAGATGTTGGCCCGCCACCAGGCCGCCCAGGCCTGCGCACGCGTGGGCCCGAGCCGCGCGACGATGCGCGGGTTCCAGGCGATGGCGCTGTCCAGGCGGTGGAAGACGAACCAGTTCTCCGCCCATCCCGCGATCAGGCTGGAGATGAAGAGCAGCACGCCGGTGAAGGCCGCGAAGAACCAGGAGGCGCCGACCCCGCTGAGCGAGTGCAGCACGTAGTGCGCATCCTTGGCGCCCACCAGCGGCCGGCCGGCGATCAGCCAGGCGGCGCCCTGCACCAGCAGCACCAGCGGCGCCACCACGGCCAGGTTGCCCACGATGCCGGCGATCTGCGAGCGGAACAGGTGCGCCACCTCGTCCACGAAGCCGTTCAGGCCGTCCTCGCTGCCGATCTGGCTCAGCTTGTGAGCCATGGCCGGCGCCGTCATGGCCGGTTGCTTGGTGGCCACCGTCCAATGCAGCAGGTGGATGAGGACGAAGCTCAGCGCGTAGTTGGCGCCGGCCCAGAAGCCGGCCCAGAAGGCGCTGAGCCCCAGGGCCATCACCGCGAACTTGGCAAAGGTGGTGCCGGCGATGACGGCGCCGCCGCCCGCGGCGCGGCGCAGCATGTCGCGGTATTCGGCGCGGTCGCGGGTGATGTAGTGCTCCCCGGTCTCCGCGCTGCGCTCGGCCACTTTCCGTGCCAGCAGCGAGTAGTGGCGCGCGAAGAGGGTCCGCAGGCTGCGCCGCTCGTGGGTCACGCGGACCAGCTCGGCGCAGAGTTGCAGCAGGCGCGGGCCCGGGTCCGTGGCCACCAGGCAATCCAGCAGGTCTTCGATGCGGCGCAGGCGCTCGGTGAGCTGCTCCACGTCGAACATGATGTCCACCGAGACGCCGTAGGCCTCCAGGTGCTCGGGCACCGACTGCACTGCGGCGCGGCACTGGTCCAGCAGCGCGCGCAGCAGCTGCAGGGCCTGGCGCAGGGCGGTGTCGTCGCCACTGTCCAGGGCGCCGAGGAACTGCTCGCTGGCGCGCACCAGCTGCTCGAAGGGATGGCCGGCCAGCGTGTCGGCACCCATGCGCAGGCGCAGCGGCCCCGAAAGGCCGGCCGCGCGCACGGTGCTGATCAGCACGGTCAGGGCGTCGCGCATGGGGGCGCGCCAGCCGCCGTCCTCGCCCTGCGGAAACATCAGCGCCTGCAGGCGGGCCAGCAGCGGGCCGTCGATGCCGCGCAGCCAGGCCTCGTCGGCGCTGTCGGGGAAGAGCTGGGCGAAGAGCTCGCCCAGCTCGGTGGTGTCCACGGTGCCCGGCAGCAGGCGCAGGCGCAGGCGGTGGAAGACCTCGCCCCACAAGGCCATGCGCGGCGCAAAGCCGACGTCGGCAAAAAGACCGATGGCATTGAGATCCGCCCAGCAGCGGGCGATCACGCCGCGCACCGCGGCCTGGTGCTCGGGATGGCGCTCCAGCACATTGAGCAGGTGCTTGAGGCGCAGCAGGGGCAGGGGGGTGGCGTCGGCCGCACGTTCGTCATCCCGCAGCGTGGGCGCGTGGCGCAGCCATTCCAGCAGGCGGGCCAGCCACAGATTGCGGGCCGGCAGCGGGGCCTTGGGATCGGCGGCGTTGAGCAGGGCCGTCAGGTCCCAGGCTTCGGGGCGGGTGAACAGGCGGCCCGCCATCAATGCAGCTGGCTGGGCTCGGCCAGCAGGAATTCGGGGATGTCGGCGTAGAAGACCTCGGCGGCCTCGCTCACGCACAGGTAGCGCCCGCGCATGCTGCCCTGCGGCGTGGCGATCTGCGCCCAGGAGCTGTAGCGGAAGCTCTCGCCCGGCTGCAACAGCGGCTGGTGGCCCACCACGGCCAGGCCGCGCACCTCCTGCACGGTGCCGGCGGCGTCGGTGATGGTCCATTCCCGCGCGACCAGCTGGGCGGCGGTGTCACCGCTGTTGGTGATGGTGATGGTGTAGCTGTAGGCGTGCAGACCGCGCTCGGCGTCGGTCTGCTCGGGCAGCGCGGCCACCTGCACGCTGCAGCTGAATTCGAGATGAGCCATGCAATCCATTCTAGGGACAGCGGCCAAAGCCCCTCGTTTTGTGCGGCGTGCGAGCTCCGCACGGCTCCGGGCCGGCCAGGACTGCCGTTGTCCCCTAAGCTGCGGGCTTTGTCGACACCCTGCTTGGGCGCTGCCATGAACACGAGAATCCATGTGGCCGAGGACGGCCATGCCCGCTGCGCCTGGTGCGAGGCACCGGGCTTCGAGGCCTACCGGCACTACCACGACACCGAATGGGGCTACCCCGTCACCGAGGAGCGGCGGCTCTTCGAGAAGCTGTGCCTGGAAGGCTTTCAGTCGGGCCTGAGCTGGCGCACCATCCTGGCCAAGCGCGAGGCCTTCCGCGCGGCCTTCGCCGGCTTCGATCCGGCCAAGGTCGCCGCCTTCGACGAGTCCGATGTGCAGCGCCTGCTGGCGGACACGGGCATCGTGCGCCACCGCGGCAAGATCGAGGCGGCCATCCATAACGCCCGCCTGGTGCCGGCCCTGCGCGAGGAGTTCGGCTCGCTCGCCGCCTTCTTCTGGGGCTTCGAGGAGGCGGCGCAAGCCCTCGATGCGCCCGTGCGGGGGGAGTCCGAGACCTCGCGCCGCCTCTCCAAGACCCTGCGCTCGCGCGGCTTCAAGTTCGTCGGCCCCACGACCTGCTATGCCTTCATGCAGGCCATGGGCCTGATCAATGACCACGCCCCGGGCTGCGCCTGGCGGCCCAAGGTGGACGCCGCGCGGCAAGCCTTCACGCCGCCGCGCTGAACGGGCACGGGCTTGGCGGCGTCTGGGCGGGGCGCTTTCGTAAAATCGCGGGTTCTGCCTCCCCGGCGCCCCGCCACCCTGGGGGCCGGGGTCCGATTTCCTCCAAGCACTGCCCGCCATGAGCCATCGCATCGCCCCCAGCCTCCTCTCCGCCGACTTCGCCCGTCTGGGCGAGGAGGTCCGCAACGTGCTGGCGGCCGGTGCCGACTGGATCCACTTCGATGTGATGGACAACCATTACGTCCCCAACCTGACCTTCGGGCCCATGGTCTGCGAGGCGCTGCGCAAGCACGCCGTCAAGCCCGACGGCACGCCCGCGCCCATCGACGTGCACCTGATGGTCCAGCCTGTCGACGCCCTGGCCCAGGCCTTCTGCAAGGCCGGCGCCGACCTGGTCAGCTTCCACCCCGAGGCCTCGGCCCATGTGGACCGCACCCTGCAGCTGATCAAGGGCGAGGGCAAGCAGTCCGGCCTGGTCTTCAACCCCGCCACGCCGCTGGACGTGCTGGAATGGGTCATCGACAAGGTCGACCTGGTGCTGATCATGAGCGTCAACCCGGGCTTTGGCGGCCAGAGCTTCATCCCCAGCGCGCTGAAGAAGCTGGAGCAGGCGCGCAAAATCATTGACGCCAGCGGCCGCGACATCCGCCTGGAGATCGACGGCGGCGTCAAAGTGGACAACATCCGCCAGATCGCCGACGCCGGCGCCGACACCTTCGTGGCCGGCTCGGCCATCTTCGGCAAGCCGGACTACAAGGCGGTGATTGACGCGATGCGGGCGGAGCTGGCGCGCTGAAACAGGGGCGCAGTCAGCGCAGCGGTGCTAACTGGCGCAGCAGGTCCGGCAATGCGGCCTGCACGGTTTCCCAGACGACTTCCAGGTTGATGTCGAAATAGCCATGGGCCAAATAGTCCGGCAGGCGCTGCTGCTTCATAGGGGCTGGGCCTCGGCCAGCACCACTTCGCGCAACTGGGGCGGCAGGTCGCCTGGCGTCCGAAGATCGACCGGGAGCCCCAGCAGGGTCTCCAGCTCATCCTGCAGGCCGCCCAGGTCGAACAGCGTGGCGTCCGGCAGGGCGTCGACCAGCAGGTCGATGTCGCTGCCCTCGACATCCGTTCCGTGCAGCACCGAGCCGAACACGCGCGGGTTGCGGGTGCGGAAGCGGTTCACCAGCTCGCGAACGGCATTGCGCTTCAACGCCAGCACCAGGGATGGACGCATGGCTCACCTCACTTGGCCTGTCAATGTCTGAATGATAGGCAATCTGACGCACCGCCACGGCCTGTGTGCACCAACGCGCATCCTTGCTCGTTAGCGGAGGATGCCGAGCTCATCCTCTCCCCCCTCGTCCCGACCGCGATACGCTGCGGCCTTGTTGCTGAGCGCCGCGTGCCTGGGCGCCCAACCCGCCCAGGCCTTCCGCTGCAACAGCTGGGTGATAGACCCCGGCCTGCACAAGGCCGAGGTGCTGGGCAAATGCGGCGCGCCCTTCGGGCAGAGCCTGCGCACCGAGTACCGCACCCAGCGCCTGCGCGAGACGGTCTGGACCCGCCCGCCCGGCGGCGGCCCGGCCGTGCAGAGCGCGGTGGAGGTCGAGCGCCAGGTGCCGGTGGTGATCGAGGAGTGGGTCTACAACTTCGGCCCCCAGCAGTTCATGCAGTCCCTGCGCTTCGAGAACGGCCGGCTGGTCGAGGTCCAGGACCTCGGCTACGGCTCCTGAGCCGCGAATCCCAGGCAGGCGGCTGATACGCAGCTGATCCCGTCAATGGTCCGAACAGACGGGCGATTGCCCCGCAAATGCTGCACGGGCAAGTGAACAGCCGCGCCCATCCAACCCTATACTCGCCGGCAGTCTGCGGGTGCCGCTGGCATCCGCTCCTCAGTTTAAAAGACAGCGCAAGACCTGACCCCGGCGGGGCCGGATCAGCCGCGGAAAACGGATGTGAGGCATGGCGGTACTGGGACGAGCGGCGCCCGCGAAGGCGCCGGCCGAACGCTTTGAGCTGGGCGAGTGGCGGGTCGACCCGGCCGCCAACCGCCTGACGCATGCCGCGCCCGGCGCGCAGGCCCTTGAGCAGGCTGTCGAGCCCCGCGCCATGGCCGTGCTGCTGGCCTTGTGCGCCGCGCCCGGCGAGGTGATCAGCGCCGAGGCCTTGCTCGAATCTTGCTGGGGCGACGCCCTGGCCGAGGGCGGCCTGGGGGACAACCCGGTTCACAAAAGCATCAACCAGCTGCGCAAGGCGCTGGGCGACAGCGCCACCGAGCCCCGCTACATCGAGACCATCCGCAAGCGCGGCTACCGCGTCATCGCGCCGGTGCGCGGCGGGACCGGCCAGGCGCGCAGCGGCGCCTGGCAGGGCGGTTCGCCCTTCCGCGGCCTGCAGGCCTTCGATGCCGACCATGCCGAGGTCTTCTTCGGCCGCGAGCAGGCCACGCAGGAGCTGCTGCGCTGCGCCGCCTTGCAGTTGCAGCGCCGGCACGGCCTGGTGCTGGTGCTGGGGCCCAGCGGCTCGGGCAAGACCTCGCTGGTCAGCGCCGGCCTGGTGCCGGCCCTGCAGCGCGAGCCGCTGGAAGGCGGCTGGCGCCTGATCAGCCGCAGCCAGCTGGACCTGGCCGACCTGAGCGGCCTGGCCTCCGAGGATGCCGCGCCCGGCGCGCCGCCCCCCGCCTTCGCCCTGGCCCTGGCGGCGGCCCTGCTGGACTGGGACACCCCGGCCGGCGAGCCCCTGCTGGCCGGCTTCAACGCCCACGACCTGGCCCGCGCCCTGACGGACACCCCGGCCACCGTGCTGGCCGAGCTGCGCGCCGCGCTGCAGCGGCTGACCGGCGCCGGGCCTGCCAGCGAGCCGGTCCATGCCTACGCCCTGCTGTTCATCGACCGCCTGGAAGCCCTGTTCCGCCCGCCGCTGGGTGACGAGGCCCAGCGCGAGCCGGCCCTGCGCCTGCTGCAGCAGCTGGCCGAAAGCGGCTGCGTGCTGCTGGTTGCGGCCTGCCGCAACGACTACTACCCCCAGCTGGCCCAGCACGCCTGGCTGATGCGCGACAAGGCCCAGGGCGGCCACCTGGACCTGGCGCCGCCCAACCGCGCCGAGATCGCCCAGATGGTGCGCCTGCCAGCCCGCGCGGCGGGCCTGAGCTTCGGCATCGATGCCCTCACGCACCAGCGCCTGGACGACCTGCTCTGCGACGCCGCCGCCGCCAGCCCGGACGCCCTGCCGCTGCTGCAATACACGCTGGAGCAGCTCTACCAGCAGCGCAGCCCGCATGGCGAGCTGAGCTTCGCGGCCTACCAGGCCCTGGGCGGGGCCACGGGTGGCACGGGGGGCCTGGACGGCGTGATCGCCGAACAGGCCGAGCAATTGATCCGCGGCCTGACCCCGGTGCAGCAGGACGCCCTGCCGCATGTGCTCTCGCTGCTGGTGCTGGTGGGCGAGGATGAGGCCAGTCCCGTGGGCGGCCGCCGCGCCCTGTGGAGCGAGCTGCGCAGCGCCGCCGAGCGCGAGCTGGTGCAGGCGCTGGTGGACGCGCGTCTGCTGGTCAGCGAGCGCAGCAGCGAGTCGACGCAGGAGGCGCCGGGCTTCCGCGTCGCCCACGAAGCCCTGCTGCGCCGCTGGCCGCGCGTGACCGACTGGATCGCCCAGCATCGCCAGGATCTGCAGACGCGCGCCCGCCTGCGCCAGCAGGTGCAGCGCTGGGAGCAGGGCGGCCGGGCGGCGGAATTCCTCTGGCCGCGCGGACGGCAGTTGCAGGACGCGCTGGCCCTGCGCCGGCAAGGCCTGCTGGCCCTGGCTGAGGGCGAGCAGCGCTTCCTGAGCAGCTGCGAGCGCCGTGCCGCCTGGGCCGGACGGATCAAGGGCGGCGCCGTGGCGGCCCTGGCCGGCCTCACCGTGCTGGCCGGCGGCATGGCCTGGCGGGCCCAACGCGCAGAGTCCGTGGCCCAGCAGCGCCGCCAGCAGGCCGACGATCTCGTCACCTACATGCTCGGCGAATTCGCCGACAAGCTCCGCCCCATCGGCCGCCTGGAGCTGCTGGACAGCGTGGGCGCCAAGGCCCTGAGCCACCTTGCCGCCAAGGACGATGCGACCGCGATGGAGCGCCTGCAACGCGCCAAGGCCCTCACCGTGATCGGCGAGGTGCGCGTGTCCAAGCGCGAGCTGGACACCGCGCTGGAACCGCTGCAGCAGGCCAACGCGCTGTTGCAGGGCGAGCCTCCCAATGCCGAGATGCTGCCGGCCTGGCGCAAGGCGCAGGGCGCGGCGGCGTTCTGGCTGGGGCACATCTATTACACGCAGAGGAAGTTTGAGGCGGCGGAGGTGGCGCTGGGGCGGTATCGGGATGTGAGTGCTGCGTGGTTGCAGGTGGCTCCGGGCGATCTGGATGCGCAAGTGGAGTTGGCCTCGGCGCAAAGCAACCTGGGCATTCTGCTGCTGGACCAAGGGCGATTGCCAGAAGCGGAGCCGCTGTTCCGTGGGTCGATGGCGGGCTTGGAAAAAGTCCACTTGCAGCGGCCGGATGACGCAACCTTAAGCGCTTCTCAGGTTACGGCGGCCAGTTGGCTGGGATCGACACTGGTGCAGATGGGGCGTTATGTTGCGGCGCAGGCAACGTTTCGACAGGCTCTGGAGCAGGCGCAAGCACTGCGAGCCGAATATCCCGGAGACCATGCTTGGCTGGAGAAGCAGGGGAATGCGGCGTATGCGTTAGGGGATGCGCTGTGGCGAGCAACTAGAGCGCCTGAAGCTGCGCAGTATTTCCGGAGCGCAGTAGACGCGTTTCAGGACTTGGCCGCGCTTGATACAAAGAATCGGACGTGGGCCTTTGGTTTGATACGAGCGGAAAGCGGTGTGGTTCGTGTCACTCCAGGGCGCCATGGCATCGCTGGTCAGCTGGCTCGCCGGTTAGACGCGCTTGGCAGGAGCAAAGAGTTGCCAGCGCGATGGCTCCCCCTTCAGGCAGAGTTGGCGCAAGCCATTTGGTTCGACAGTAATGGCAGCGCAGCCGCAGTCAAGTATCTGAGCGATAGCCAGGAGTCGCTCGTCCGCGCATCAGCAAAGTCCAAGGGCGATTTCAAGCTGACACAGGCGAAGCTCGACCTATTTCTTTTCCAGGCCGAGGTTGGCGCCGTGGCGGCTCGGCAGCAAGTGTGCTTCCAGGTGCTGACCGAATTGAACGATGTGCAGCTTGCATCGTTGCTGCGGAGGCATGCCGGCTTGACTCGCCTTGCCGCTCGCGCCCATAGCTGCCTTGGCCAAACCCAGGCCGCCCAAGAACTGCTGGATTGGCTGGAGGCTCAGCGCCACTGGACCCCAGCTCCCACCCCGGCGCCGTCCGCGGCGTCTTCTCCCACCCCTGAACCCAGGAGTTGAACGATGAGCCATACCTTTTACGTCCAGGCGGGCGCTCCCTTGGCTGAGCCCAACCGGGCAGTCTGCGCGTACTACACAGACTACGCCTGCACCCAGCGCGTGGAATCGCCGCTAAAGATCCCACAGGATGCTGGCATGGTCACTTTCGTGCTCGTTCCCTTCATTGCGAGCGCCAACCCGAGTCCCACGCCGAACAACTGGCTGTTGGTCGGCGCCGTTGATGATCGGGTTGACACACCGGCTATCGATCCGTCCATGACCCTGGCGGCCGCTAATGCGGTGTCCATTACCATGCCGACCACCCAGCAGGTACAACAAGGCGTGATCCTGCTTTTTTCCAGCCAAGGGGCTACGACGCAGCTCTTCGCGAGCAAGGATCCAATTATCGAGAATAACGACGCTTGACTTGCTGTTGCATCACTCACAGCCCAATTGACTCCGCCAGGTAAGGGATGCGCGAGGACCATGGGGACAGCCATCAAATCCATAGGCAAGACCTGACCCCACCGTCGCCACCAACCCTCTCCCACGCCCAGACCAAGCCGCCCTGCGCGGCTTGATCTCACCGGGCCGTCTGCTCCTCAATCCAGAGGCCGAATCCAAGGGCGGCGCAAGAGGGGCGCTGAGTCTTTGGATTAGCTCGATGTCCTACCCACTTCGCGCCGAGTTCCCTGGCACGCTTGGAGGCGCAGGCGCTGGCCGATGGCCTGATGAGCAATCGCTGGCGGACGCTGATGCGCTGATGGCCCTGCGCTCCACGGGGCATGGCTGGCAAACCCGCATCGATGCCATGCAGCATGCGTCGATAGCGCTGAGGAGCGCTTGATACCTCCGGAGGCCTGAGCGCGGGCGAAGGGGCGCACTTTGAGGCGCCCCGGCGATGAGCGGCAACGCTGCATCAAGAAATTGAGCACGAGTTGGCATCTCGAACCGCCCAGCAGCTGTTGCCAGACCGCCCCGCCTGCGGTTGAATTTCCCTGTTCGCGACCCCTTGACCCTGCGACCCTCTTCGCCCTCGGCGCAAGTGTCGCGTCTTCATCGGCAGGGCGGGCATGGTGCTGCTGCAGCGGCTGGGCTGGGGCACGCATGCGTCCTCCCCTGCGATGGGGCGCGCCATGTCGTTTGCCGAATGGCAGATGCGGCCGGCGCAGGACTTGGCCGCCGCCTGACGCCGATTCATAGGAGGCCCGCATGGCTAGAACAGTGGCAATGGCAGCGGTGGCCGGGGTGGCGATGTGCGCCCTGTTGTCCGCAGGGCCGGCACGGGCCGATCTGGCCGCCGCGCAGCGCTGGCTCAAGAAGGAATTCCAGCCGAGCACGCTGACTTATGAGCAGCAACTGGCGGAGATGCGCTGGTTCGTCGAGGCGGCCCAGCCGTTTCGCGGCATGACCGTGCGGGTGGTGTCGGAAGAGATCGACACCCACCGGTACGAATCCAAGGTGATGGCGCGCGCGTTCTTCGAGATCACCGGCATCAAGGTCGTGCATGACACCATTCCGGAAGGCGATCTGGTGGTCAAGATCCAGACCGAGATGGCCGGCGGCGCCAAGAGCGGCTACGACATGTGGGTCAATGACTCCGATTCCATCGGCGCGCACTACCGCTACGGGCTCACCGTGCCGCTGTCGGATTTCATGCTGGGCGAGGGGCACGACGTCACGCTGCCCACGCTCGATGTGCACGATTTCATCGGCCGCAGCTTCACCACCGGACCGGACGGCAAGCTGTACCAGCTGCCCGACCAGCAGTTCGCCAACCTGTACTGGTTCCGCGCGGACTGGTTCGCCCGCCCCGATCTGAAGAAGCGCTTCAAGGACAAGTACGGCTACGAGCTGGGCGTGCCGCTGAACTGGTCGGCCTATGAAGACATCGCCGACTTCTTCAGCAACGACGTGCGCGAGATCGACGGCCAGCGCGTGTACGGCCACATGGATTACGCCAAGAAGGATCCCTCGCTGGGCTGGCGCTTCTCCGACGCCTGGCTGTCCATGGCCGGCACCGGCGACAAGGGCCTGCCCAACGGCAAGCCGGTCGATGACTGGGGCATCCGCGTCGACGGCTGCGTGCCGGTGGGCGCCTCCATGGCGCGCGGCGGCGAGGTCAACGGCCCGCCCGCGGTGTATGCGCTGGCCAAGTACCTCGAATGGCTGAAGAAATACGCGCCGCCCGAGGCGATGAACATGACCTTCACCGAGGCCGGCCCGGTGCCGGGCCAGGGCCATGTCGCACAGCAGATCTTCTGGTACTCGGCCTTCACGGCCGCCTTGTCCAAGCCCGGCCTGCCGGTCGTCAACAAGGACGGTTCGCCCAAGTGGCGCATGGCGCCTTCGCCCTATGGCGCCTATTGGCAGGACGGCGTCAAGCTGGGCTACCAGGACGCCGGTTCCTGGACCATGCTGCAGGGCGTGCCGCTGGAGCGGCGCAAGGCGGCCTGGCTGTATGCGCAGTTCACCGTGGCGAAGAGCACCTCGCTCAAGAAGACGCTGGTTGGCCTGACGCCGATCCGCGAGTCCGACATCAATTCGGAGGCCCTGACCCAGGCGGCGCCCCGCCTGGGCGGGCTGGTCGAGTTCTATCGCAGCCCGGCGCGCATCTCCTGGACGCCGACCGGCACCAATGTGCCCGATTACCCGCGCCTGGCGCCGCTCTGGTGGCAGAACATCAGCCAGGCCGTCAGCGGTGAGAAAACGCCGCAGCAGGCGCTCGACCAACTGGCCGAGCAGATGGATCAGACGATGAGCGAGATCGCTCGCGAAGGCAAGATGACGCGCTGCGCGCCCAAGCTGAACGCCAAGCAGGCGCCCGAGCACTGGCAGAAGCGCAACGCGGCGCCGCACCTGCGCCTCGCCAATGAAAAGCCGCCGGGGCAAACGGTTGATTACGATAAGCTGCTGGAAGCGTGGAAAGAGGGCCGGGTGCGCTGACCCGCGGCGGCAAGGCCAGACCCCCTCGCATGCCGTAAGGAGTGCCATGCATCGCCGCATGTGCGTTTTGCTGCTGCTGTGCTCGCTGCTTCTGCTGCCGGCGGCACGTGCCGCCCCGTTGCGCGTCGGGGTGCTGCCCTATCTGAGTCCGCGCAGCCTGCTGATCGAATTCGCGCCTTTACAGGCCTTTTTGCAAAGCGAATTGAAAGAAGCAGTCGAACTCCAGAGCGCGCCCGATCTGCCGCGCTTCCTGGCACGGACCGCTCACGGTGACTTCGACCTGATCATCAGCGCCCCGCACTTCGTTCGGCTGGCGCAGCGAGAACAGCGGTTCACCCCGCTGATTGCGATCCGCGCAGACTTCTATGCGCTGTTGCTGGTGCACAAGAACTCGCCGGCGCAAACCCTGCGCGACCTGCGCGGTACCACCTTGCACTTGCCGCACCGGCTGGCCTTCGTCTCGTTCCAGATCGAGGATTTTCTGCGCCAGCGCGGCTTCGATTTCGCCAAGGACCTGACGCCCTACTACTACAGCACGGACAGCAACGCCATTCTTGCGCTGGACCTCAATCCCGGCAGCGCGGCGGCGGCGCAGCGCTCGGTGTTCGAGCGCATGCCGCAGGAGATCACCGGCCATTTGCGCATCATCGGCAGCACCCAAAGCGCGCTGAGCCTGATCATCGCGGCCCACCCGCGCTTGGATCCCGCCGCGCTGGCCCGCATGAAGGCGGTACTCGAAAAGTTTCCGTACAGCGAGCAAGGCCTGAAGTTCTTCGAGTCCAGCCACACGGAATTCGTCCCGGTCGATCCCGCCGCCATGCAACAGCTCGACCTGTCGCTGGCCCGGCTGCATGACCGACTGGCGGAAAAGCGCTGAATCATGAAATTCAATCCGTACTCGCTGCGCTTCAAGCTGATGCTGGCCTCGACGCTGGTGGAGGTCTTGATGCTGAGCCTGCTGCTGCTCAACGCGATGCGGCTGATCAACGAGGCGATGCTGGTCAGCACCGATGCGGCCCTGAAGCAGACCGTGCGCATGCTCAACGTCGCGACGGCACCCTATCTGGTGCAGGGCGACTACGCCACGCTTCAGGACAACCTGAATGAAATGATCGGCAACGTCGACCAGGGCGTGCAATACGTGGTGGTGCGCGACAACGCCCAGCGCATTGCCGCCAAGGCCGGCATCGCCGACGTTCAAACGCTGCCGCCCCCGAGCACCCAGGTGGCCGATGCGCTGTCGGGCAACGTCCTGCACATCGAACGCCCGCTCAGCCTGGCCGGGCAGCCCGTCGGCACCCTGCGATTCGGTTTGTCGACCCGCATCATCTCGCAGGCCAAGGCCAGCGTGTTCCAGCAAAGTGCGCTGATCGCCTTGACCGAAATCGGACTGACCTTTGTGCTGCTCAGCGCGCTCGGCTACTGGATCACACGCAACCTGATGACCTTCGTCGAGAGCAGTCGCAGCATTGCCGACGGCCATTACGACCGGCGCCTGCCCGAAAACGGCCGCGATGAAGTCGCCAAGCTGGCGCGCAACTTCAACCGCATGAGCAGTGCCGTCGAACACACGGTGGGCGAGTTGCGCGCGAGCGAGCAGCAGTACCGCAAGCTGACCGAGCAGCTGGAGGCGCGCGTCGAGCAGCGCACGCGCGAGCTCGGCCACGCCGCCGAACAGATGGCCGAGTCGGAAAAGCTGGCGTCGCTGGCCCGCGTCGTCGCTGGCGTGGCGCACGAGCTGAATACCCCGATCGGCAACATCGTGCTGATGTGTTCGGCCAAGGACGAAAAGCTCGGCGAGCTGAGCAGCGCCATCGAGGACAAGACCATGACGCGCAGCCGGCTTACGCAAATGCTGGCCGACATGCAGCAAGCCAACCGGATCGTCCTGCGCAGCGCTCAACGCGCGGCGGAGCTGATCGAGAGCTTCAAGCGCGTTGCTGTCGACCAGACCAGCCTGCGCCGCCGCAAGTTCAATCTGCGTCAGACCGTCGACGATGTGCTCAACACCGTGGGCGAGCAGATCCGCCAACGCGAGGTCAAGGTGGATGTCGACGTCGATCCCGCCATCGAAATGGACGGCCAGCCCAGCCACATCGAACAGATCTTGAACAACCTGATCAGCAACTCGATCATGCACGGCTTCGAGGGCAGGCTGGGCGGCCAGATCCGCATTGCCGCCGCGCAGCAGGGCCCCCTCGTCGTGCTCGATTACCGCGACGACGGCCATGGCATCGCCAAGGAGGTGCAGCACAAGGTCTACGAGCCTTTCTACACGTCCAAGCTGGGCCAGGGCGGCTCAGGCCTGGGCATGTTCATCGTCCACAACCTCGTCGTCGGCGGCCTGGCGGGCCAGCTGCAGCTCGACAGCGAACCCGGTGCCGGCGTGCATTTCCAGCTGCAGTTTCCGGCGGTGACGCCGGAGTGAATTCGCTCTCAGGCAGTGATTGCATCAATCTAGTGTCAAGACCTGCCCCCGTTGTCGCCGCATCCCGGTGGGCAGCGCACTGGCGAATTCCGAGCGGTGCCCAAAGAAAAAAGGCAGCCTTGCGGCTGCCCTTCTCTGTGTTTTCCCGGTGCTTCCCCGGTGTTCGTCCGGTGATCTCAAACCCCTCCTCGAACCGTCGTCAGGTCGCCGTCAACGGCGCCTCAGCACCGCCCGATCGTGAAGGTGTAGACCGCGACGTTGTTGACGTACAGCGTCAGCTTCATGCCGGTGGGAATGATGCTGCCGCAGGTCTGGCCGCAGACCTTGAGGGTGGCGCCGACGGGGATCTTGACCGGCACACTGATGCACTTCTTGCCGAAGATCGGCAGGGTGAAGCACAGCTGGCCGTTCTGGTAGCTGGCGGAGACGCAGGCCGACAGCTGGAGGGCGTGCACGCCCTCCAGGTTGGCGCTGAGCTCATTGCTGGAGACGTCAAAACCGTGGACGCTGAAATCCGGCACGTGGTCTTCGGCGCTCAGGGCGTTTTGTTGGCAGGTGCAGTCAGACATGATGGTTTTCCTTCCCTCGCTGGGCGAGATTCAATGGGTTTGAAAGCCTCCGGATATTCGACCAACGGTCCATGATTACTGGCGCCGAGAGGCATGACATCAATTTCCGGAGACCATTTCGAATCCTGCAGGCTCCCTTGAGGGCGCCCAGGGGATTCGGGATCAAGCCTAGGCGGCGCAGCGAATGATTCCCTTCCGCGAAGCTGCTGCGATGAATATCAGCAGCCCGGTTCATGGCGCTGGTCTGCCGGGTTCTGCTGGTTTTATTCGGCGGGAGATCCAGCGGCATGTGGCCGGTGTGCCGACCTGCCGGAAACCTGCGGGCGCTTGCCTGGGCTCGCGCATCGCGCCGGCGGCTATCTGATCCCCAGTTGCAGCGTCTCTGGCCTTCCGCTGGCGCTGACAGCGCAGGCCCGAGGGCCCAGAATCTCAATGTTTCCAAACAGGCTGTTCAGCCCCACTCGAGGCGATTGGCGCCACTTTGCTAGGTGTTAACCCTTGGATTTGATCCTCCGCTGAGCCCAAAAAGCCACCGGAAGGTTCCCGGAAGGCACTTTTCGGGTCGTTTTCCTATCGTCCGGGTCATCGATGCACCGTGCATCGACGCGGCACCTGCCCCCGCTTTTGCACTTCAGCAGGCCCGCCCCACCAGTCATTCCTGACGAGGTCCCGATGAGCAAGGAAATCGATACCGGCCTGGATGAGGAGCAGTCGGCTGCCCATCCGGCCATCCCCCCGGCCATCCCCCCGGCTATCCCCCCGGCGATCCATTCGGCAAATAGTTTGCAGGTGCCGCCCCTGTCTTATGAAGGCAGGCCGCTCCCGGTTGCAACCAATACCCAGGCAGTCGTCCGTTATGAGCCCATGGTCCAGCAGGGCCGGGTATTTCTTGTCAAGGACGTGCTGAAAAGCCTGCGCAACGAGAAACTGCAGACCCAGGAGGAAATGGCGGAATGCTGCCAGCAGGGGCGATTTCGTGTCTCCATCGCGTCCATCAAGCGGGCAGAAATCGGGCGGCCGGTTCTTTTTCGTGTCGCGCGGGAATTAGCCCGGTATTTCAATGTGCCCGTGGAGCGGATTGTTCAAATGCGCCTCGTGACCATTGCGGACTATCTGCCGGGCGACGGCAGCCGCTGATTCGCGCCATCCCGCCCACGCCGCAACCGCGTCCGCCGGTTGCGGCGACCCGGGCCGGGACCGCCGGGCTGGGCCCTGGCTTGTAGGGGCTTGGCAGGGGCTCGGGCGCGCCGGGCTCGCCCATAATCCGCGCCATGACTTCCCTGCTGCTGGTCTGTACGGCCAACATCTGCCGCTCGCCCATGGCCGAGGCGGTGTTCAAGGCGCAGGCCGCCGCCCTGGGATTGGGCCGCGTGGCCTCGGCCGGCGTGCGCGCTTCCTCGCGGGCGCAGGGCATGGATCCCCGCGCCGTGCAGGCGCTGGCGCGCCGCCGCTATGCCGTCGAGAAAAAGTGGCGCTCACGGCGCGTGGAGCCGGAGGACTTCCTGCGCTTCGAGCATATCCTCGCCATGGACCTGGACAACCTGAACGCGCTGCGGCGCTTGTGCCCGCCCGAGCTGTTGCCCAAGCTAGGCCTGCTGCTGGATCTGGTGCCCGGCCGGCAGGGGCAGGAAGTGCCGGATCCCTACTTTGGCAGCGCGCGGGGCTTCGAGAATGTGCTGGACCTGATCGAGCTGGCGGCGCACAGCTGGGTGCAGGCTCGTCCCCTGGGCCCGCGGGGCCTTCAGCCCTGAGTTGCCGGAGTTGCCGCCACCATGCTGTTCCGAACCAAGCTGGCCCTGAACCTCGTCGCCCAGATCGTGCTGGTGCTGGTGACGACGGCGGCGGTCGGCTATCTGGTGGCCGGCTACCGCAGCGTGACGGAGCAGCAGCGGCAGTTCATGCAGCGCGACCGGCTGGTGGCGCAGCTGCAGCGAAGTTCCGACGAGCTGACCCTGATGGCGCGGCTTTTCGTGGTCAGCCGCGAGGCCCAGTTCGCCGACCATTACCGCGAGGTTGCGCGCATGCGCGAGGGCCTGCAGGCCGAGCCCGAAGGCTATGACGAGGTCTACTGGGATCTGGCCCTGGACCAGCCCCGGGGCATGAGGAACCCGGCATCGGCCCGCTCCATGCAGGAGCGCCTGCAGGAAGCCGGCTTCGATCCGGAGGACTATGCCCGCCTGGCCGAGGCCCTGCGCCGCTCCGAGGCCCTGATGAAGACCGAGCAGCAGGCCATGGGCAAGGTCGACACGCGAGGCTCGGTCTACACGCTGGCCGAGGAGGATTGGAAGGATGCGCTGGACATGCTGCACGGGCCGGCCTACCGCCATGCCAAGGCCGAGATCATGGGCCCGCTGCGTGCCGTGCGTCAGTCCCTCAACAGGCGCCACCAAGCCGAATTCGGGCCGCTGCAGGAGAAGCTCCGGCTCAGCGCCTGGCTGGCCATCGTCTGCCTGGTACTGACCGCCGCCAACGCCGTCTTCATGGCGCTGCGCTACGAGCGCTCCGTGCGGCGGCCGGTGGAGCTGCTGCGTCATTGGGCCCACCAGGTGCGCAAGGGTCAGCAGGGCCAGCGCATCAGCCTGGGGCACAGCACCGAATTCGGCGAGCTGTCGGAAGCCATCGACGAGATGGCGGAGTCGGTGGAGCGCAGCCTGGACGAGCTGAAGGAAGAGGTGGCCCGCCGCGCCCGCGCCGAGCAGGTGGTGCGCCACTTGGCCAACCATGACGCGCTGACGGGGCTGCCCTCCTTGCGCCTGCTCCACGACCGCCTGGACCGCGCGCTGGCGCAGGCGCAGCGCAAGAGCCAGGGCCTGGCCCTGATCTTCGTGGACCTCAACGACTTCAAACCCATCAACGACCGCTACGGCCACGAAGCGGGCGACCAGGTGCTCAAGGTGGTGGCCCAGCGCCTGGCCTCGGCCCTGCGCGAGGCGGACACCGTCGGCCGTATCGGCGGCGACGAGTTCCTGGTGCTGCTGCCCGATGTGGACAACCTGGCCCAGGCCGAGCAGGTCAAGGCCAAGCTGTCGGCCCTGCTGGAGCAGCCCATCTTCATCTCGGTGCACAACCTGGCGGTGCGGGTCAGCGCGGCCATGGGCATCGCGGTCTACCCGTCCATGGCCCACGACGCCCAGGCGCTGATGCGCATCGCCGATCAGGACATGTACCGGGACAAGGCGGAGCAGAAGGCGCACACGACGCCCTCCATCTGAGGACCAGCCGTTGACGTCCGGTTCGGCTGCAGCCGCCGGACCAGAGGTGACGTCAGCGCGTGACGCTATGCATGCTGCAGGGCCAGCGCCAGCCGGGCGCCGGCGCGGGCGTTGTGTCGCACCAGGGCGATATTGGTGGCGAGGCTGCGGCCGCCGCTGAGTTCCTTGATGCGTGCGAGCAGGTAGGGCGTCACCCCCTTGCCCTGGATGCCCTGCGCCTCGGCCTCCTGCAGCGCCTGCGTGGTGATGCGCTCGATCTCTTCGCGCGGCATCGCCTCGTCGGCCGGCACGGGATTGCTGATCACCACGCCGCCGGCCAGGCCCAGGCCCCACTTGGCGCGCAGGAAGCGGGCCTGCTCGGCCGGATCGTCGATGCGGAAGTCGGCTTTGAGCCCGCTGTCCGGTGTGTAGAAGGCAGCGAAGTTGTCCTGGCCGATCGAGAGCACCGGCACGCCGTGGGTCTCCAGGTATTCCAGCGTGAGCGGCAGGTCCAGGATGCTCTTGGCCCCGGCGCAGACCACGGCCACCGAGGTGCGGGCCAGCTCCTGCAAGTCGGCCGAGATGTCGAAGCTGGTCTCGGCGCCGCGGTGCACGCCGCCGATGCCGCCGGTCACGAAGACGGGAATGCCCGCCAGCTGCGCGCAGATCATGGTGGCCGCCACCGTGGTGGCGCCGACATGGCCGCTGACCAGCGCATAAGGCAGGTCGCGGCGGCTGAGCTTGAGTGCGTCGGGGCTTTGCCCCAGCAGCTCCAGCTCCTCGTCGGCCAGCCCGATGCGGATCTTGCCGCCCATCACCGCGATGGTGGCGGGCACGGCGCCCTCGGCCCTCACGATGGCTTCGACCTCGCGGGCCGTCTGCACGTTCTGCGGATAAGGCATGCCGTGGGAAATGATGGTGGATTCCAGCGCGACGATGGGCCGGCCCTGTTCGCGGGCGCGGGCCACTTCGGGGGCAAAAAGCAGGGGCAGGTTCATGGGATGCACTCCTCCAGAAGGGCGGGGCTCAGCAGCGGCGACACGGTGGCCGCGCTTTGCAGGGTGAGGGCGGCCAGGCGCTGGCCCAGTCTGCAGGCGGCCGGCAGGTCCAGCGGCGCGCGCTGCAGGCCGGCGATCACACCGGCCGAGAAGGCGTCACCCGCGCCGGTCACCTCGACGATGCCGGGCACGGCGAGCGCGGGCACTTCGGCCAGGGTCTGCCCGGCCCGGGCGCAGCGCACCGCGCCGCCACCTTGCGTCAGCACCAGGCCTTGCAGCCCACGGGACTGCAGCTGGGCCCAGGCCGCCGCCAGCGCGGCTTCGTTGTCGAGCTGGAGTCCGGTGCAGGCGGCCAGCTCGTCGCGGTTGAGCAGCAGCAGGGAGAGCCCGCGCAGGTCTTGGGGCAGGCGGTCCATCTTGGGCACCGAGGCGGCCACCGCGGCGAGCTGCCGCTGGCTGGCCGCGGCCTCCGCCAGCAGCGCGGCGACGGTCGCCGAGGGCAGATTCAGGTCCAGCACCGTCCAGCTGGCGCTGCGGCGCAAGGCCAGCGTGGCCTGCAGAAAACCGGGGTCCAGGGCCTCGCAGGCCTGCATCTGGGCCAGGCCGATGAGCAGCTCGCCCTGCTCGTCCAGCACGGCGGTGTAACTGCCCGTGGGCACGTCGGCCAGCTGCAGGCTGCCCTGGGTGCGTATGCCCAGCGCAGCGGCCTCGGCCAGCAGCGCCTGGCCCGCTGGATCCTGGCCGACGGCGGTCAGCAGCTGCACGGGCAGGCCCAGTCGCGCAAGGTTCTCGGCGATGTTGCGGGCCACGCCTCCGGCGCTTTCGAGCTGGGATGCTGGATTGGAGCTGGCCAGGCGCGCCGGACCCAGGGTGCGCAGCTTGCGGTCCCGATTGGCGGCGCCGATGCACAGCAGCTGCCGCGGCTCGGCCAGCACATAGGCACGGCCCAGGATCAGGCCCTCACGGGTCAGCTGGGCCAGCTGGTGGGTGAGGGTGGAGCGCGCCAGCCCCAACTGTGCGGCGAGGGCTTCCTGGGTGATGAAGGGCTGCTCGCGCAGAAGGGCGAGCAGCCGCTGACGGGGGCTGTCCATGAGGACATTTTAGACAAATGTCCGAATTTTTGGACAAAAGTTTAGGCGGCGCTGGCAGCCTCGGTGGCGTCCACGGCCGGCGCGGCGCGGCGTTGGGCCACCTTGGCGGCCAGGGCGAAGACCAGCAGGGCCAGCCCGCCGATCGCGGCTTCGGCCTGCAGCATGCCGTTGTTGCCCCAGCGGGCCTGGGAGTAGCCGGCTGCCAGCGTCATCCAGCTCAGCGGCATGTTGGCCAGCGAGGCCAGCAGGCTGTACTTGGTGGCGGCGGCGCCCTTGCCGATGGCCTCCAGCACCACGGCGGCGTAGCCGGTGTAGCAAAGGCCGGTGCTCAGCGCGTAGAGGGTGGTGAAGACGACGAAGTTGGATTCGCTGTGGGGCGCGGCCGCCATGGCCAGCGCGCACAGCGCCTGCAGGCCGCCGAACAGGCAGTAGGCCCATTTGCGGTCCATGCGGTCGCAGATGAAGCCGCCCAGCAGACTGCCGCCCGCGGAGACGATGCCGCTGACCACGCCCGTCACCAGCGCGACCGTCGCGGCGCTGGCATGCCAGTCCGCAGCCACCACCGACCACAGATTGCCGGCACCGCCGCTGCCGATGGGCAGGAAGCAGACCAGGATGGCCAGCAGGCCCATGCGCGAGCGCGCGACCTCCCACAGATCCTTGCCGGCGGCCCGGGCATTGGCAGCGAAGTCAAAGCCTGGGCTGCGCTCGGCGGCAGCGCTGTCCTTGACCAGGGGCAGTGCCGAGGCGCAGGCCAGGGTCAGCACCGCAAGAAGGCTGCTGGTGAGCATCGCCGAGATGTGCAGGTCTTCCATCATCCACAAGGCCAGACCGCCGCCCAGGCTGCTGCCGGCCATGTTGCCGGCCTGCATCCAGCCGGCGGCGCGACCCTTCTCTTCGTCCGGGGTGCTGTGGGCCATCAGGCTTTCCACCGACATGCCCAGCAGGCTGGCGGCGATGCCCGCTGCCACGGCGACGGCCGTCAGGAAGGGGATGGACTCCAGCTTGTAAGGTGTCAAGCCGGTGATGAACATGCCTGCGGCGGAGCCGATGCAACCGATCATGTACCAGGTCTTGCGCGTCAGCGTGAGGTCCACGATGGGCGCCCAGAGGAACTTGGCCGCATGCGGCATGAAGGTGACCGCCAGCAGGCCGGCAATCGCCTCGGCGGGCACCTTGGCCTGGGCCAGCGCGTAGGCGGCGGCGATGGCCAGGTAGCCGCTGAGCGCGCTGAAAGGCGCGAAGAGGACGAAGTAGACCGCCGGATGCGAGGCGCGGCGTGGGGTGTTGGCAGACATGGTTGGGGATCTCTGAGCCCGGGAGGGTGGGCGATGGCCGGCATTGTCCGCCCGGACCGGCGTCGCCCGGCTCCGCATCTTCCCCGGGGGCAGGGTCTGCAATGACCGGATGCAAGGCCAGCTGCCGGGCGCCCGCCGAACTGGGGCGCAGCGGGAAAAAGTCCCGGAACAGGGCGGGGCGAAGGGGGAGGGGGTTGCTTTCGCGCAAATCGGCGCCCGGCCGCGTTGCCGGCAAGTTTCATCGGGCGCACATTTGCTCCCACGGGACGCCGCCCTGCCGCGCGTCCTGCAGCGAATGAATGCCGATGCGCGCGGCCGGCTGTGGCAAGACCCCGGGGCCGCGACAGTCCGTCACTGTTGGTTCTTTTGCAAAGGAGAACGCTGTGGTGCTTGTTGCTCGACTTTTGCGTCAATCACTGGTGGGGGCCGCTGCCTTCTGGGTGGCCCAGGCCGCGCTGGGGCAGTCCTTGGCCGTGGTCGCCGGGGCTTCCAGCAATGCCCCCAAGCTGAACAACGACCAGGTGTCCGCCATCTTCCTGGGGACGGTCAAGACCTTTCCCAACGGGGAGAAGGCCATCCCCGTCGACCAGACCGCCGGCTCGCCGGCCTACGGCCATTTCTACTCGCAGGTCGCCGGCCGCAGCGAGGCGCAGATCAAGGCCTACTGGTCGCGCATGGTCTTCACCGGCAAAGGCGCGCCACCTCAGGAGGTGGGGGATGCCGCCGCCGTCAAGAAGCTGGTGGCCAGCAATCCCAACCTGGTCGGCTACATCGATGCCGCGCAGGTGGATGGCAGCGTCAAGGTTCTGGCCGAGATCAAGTGAAAGGACGGCGAGCATGAAGACAGTCAAGCAATCCCTGCATGCCGGGCTTCGTCTGACCGCCCTGGCTGCGCTGGCCTTGATGAGCGCCAGCCCCTGCGCGGCCGAAGACATGCGCTTCAGCTGGTCCGGCTTTGCGCAGCTGACGGTGGCCAAGGTGCTCAGCGGCACCGAGCGGTCCTACATGGAGTGGCAATGCCCTTGTGCCATCCAGAACTGGGAATACGTTGGCGTGTATGAAAAATCGCGCGGCTGGCAGGCGGACCAGGAATCCCTGCTGGGCCTGCAGGGCACGGTGCAGGTGAACGATGCGCTGTCGGCGACGGCGCAGATCGTCTCGCGGGCCAACAACAAGAACTACAGCCCCACGCTGGACTGGGCCTACCTCTCCTATGCCCTGAACGATGCCTGGACGCTGCAGGCGGGCCGCAAGCGCATCCCGCTGTACTACTACAGCGACTTCCTCTACATCGGCACGGCCTACCCCTGGGTCCGGCCGGCGCCAGACGTCTACGGCTGGCCCATCTACGCCTACGACGGCGTCAACCTGGCCTACAGCGGTGCGCTCAAGGGCGGCTGGACCCTCGAAGGCAACATCTGGGCCGGCAATTTCCAGCATGACAACGCGCCCTACAACACGCGCATCTACTGGGGCGATCCGACGACGGAGAAGTGGTCGAACATCGTCGGCGGCTACCTGACCGTGTCCGACGGCGCCTACAGCGCGCGGGTCATGCTCATGCGCTTCAACAACTACCAATGGAGCGATCTGGCCGACGGCACGCGCCGCGACAACCTGCCCGGCTACCGGACCATCATCGCCGGGCTGTCCTTCAACTATGACGGGCGGGCCTGGATCTTCCGCAGCGAGATCAACCGCTTCCAGCAGTCGACCTCCGACTTCGTCTACAACTACTTCCTGGTAGGCCTGGGCTACCGCTGGCAGGACTGGACGGCCATGGCCACGGTGTCGCGCTACCGCACTCAGGAAAACAACCTGGGCTTCGCGATCGAGGGCCGGCGCACGCAAAGCCTGGCCCTGCGCTATGACCTGAACAAGAACGTGGCGTTGAAGGCGCAGTACGACGTCTCCAAGGACCAGTCCAAGTGGGACTTCTTCGGGGACCACAAGCTGCTGTCCTTCTCGGTACAGACCTCGTTCTGAGTCCGGGCCGGCCGGGCGCCTTGGCGAGGCAGGCTGCGGTTACGATCGCGGCCTGCCTTTTTCATGCGCTGGCGTCCCTGCCGTAAGCCCCGTCGTGAGCCCTGACATTTCCCCCACTGCGCCCCGTCCCTGCGCCTTTCTCGTCGACCTCGACGGCACCCTGGTCGACACCGTGGGCGACTTCGTGGCCGTCCTGGCGCTGACCCTGGCGGACCTCGGCCTGCCGCCCGTCTCGCGCGAGTGGGTGCTGCAGGCGGTGGGGCGCGGCAGCGAGCAGCTGATCCGCTCGGCGCTGGCTCAGGTGGGCGGCGATGCGGCCCTGTACGACGCGGCCTGGGCGCGCTACCAGTCGCATTACCTGCAGCTCAATGGCCAGGCGTCGGACCTTTTTCCGGGCACGATGGAGGGCCTGGACCTGCTCAAGGCCCAAGACCTGCCCATGGCCTGCCTGACCAACAAGCCCGCCCGCTTTGCCCGCGACCTTCTGGCGGCCAAAGGCCTGGCGGGCTACTTTGACCGCGTGTTCGGCGGCGACGACTTCCCGCGCAAGAAGCCCGACCCTCTCCCGCTGCTGATGGCCTGCGAGGCCCTGGGCGTGGCGCCTGCGGACGCCTGGATGATCGGGGACTCCAGCAATGATGCACAGGCCGCCCATGCCGCGGGCTGCCAGGTCGTGCTGCTGCGCCATGGCTACAACCATGGCGAGCCCATCGATGCGGTGCCTGCGCTGGCCCACCTGGACCGGCTGGACCAGATCGGGCCGCTGCTGGCGCGCTGAATCAGCCCGCGGGCGATCTCAGCGGCTGCGGCCGCGCGACTCGGCGCCCAGCAGGGCGTCCTTGAGCTGGCTGTCGGCGGGATTCTTGCCCAGCCAGATGCGCAGCAGCGTGGTGAAGAACTCGGGCTCCTTGATCGGCTCGCCCTGCAGCTTGCCGTTGACGTGGATCACGGTGCCGGTGCCGGGGATGAACTCGACCGAGAAGCCTTCGCCGCTGCTCATCTTCTTCTTGGCCGCAAAGACCTCGGCGATGCGCATCACGCCCGGGATGGACTTGGAGAAGTCCTCAGGGCTGGCGTTGTCCTGCATGCCCTTGGTGAAGAGCTTGCCCAGCTCGTTGGCGTCGATCTCGCGCAGCATCTGGATGGCCAGGCGCTTGGGGCCCGCGCTGCTGAAGACAGCGTCCGGCGTCGTGGCCTTTTCCTTGAGGTACAGCCCGGCGGTGTAGACCTTGAAGATGGCTTTGTAGCGGACGCCCGCTCCGTTCAGGACCAGCTTCTGGCCCCCCACCTCGGCCTGGGGTTCGTACTTCACCCCCGCCACTTCGACCGGCTGGGCATTCGCGCCCAGAGGCAGCGCCAACGCCATCAGCGCTGCAAGGAACAAACGACGCATGTCTCACTCCAAGGATGTCTGCGTGACAGCCGCAGAACTTGTAAGAAGGAGTATGTCTGAACGACGAAGGCATGAAATAGGGGCAAGTCTCAGTTTCCGTGCATGGCTGCTACACTCGGCCGCACTATGTTCATCACGCGCAAGCAGATCAAGGGGTCGAACGACCGGGGAGCCTGGCCCTGGCGACGCCCGTCCGCCTTCACCCACTGAAGCGCTTGGCCTGCTTGCCGGCCCTGGTTCCCGGGGCCACACTCTTTTGCGATTCCGTGCGACGGCCTGCCCATGGGCAGTGCTGCGGCATGTCAGCCAAGCTGATCTGAACGATCGGTCGCCCGCGCCCATGCGCCAGCGCCGATGCATTCGCGAGACGAGACCGTGATCACCGAACTGGAATTCCAAAGCCTGGCCGCCGACGGCTACAACCGCATCCCGCTGATCAGCG
This sequence comes from Burkholderiaceae bacterium, assembly GCA_041913905.1. GTDB lineage: Bacteria > Pseudomonadota > Gammaproteobacteria > Burkholderiales > Burkholderiaceae_C > Roseateles_B. The sequence goes on from JAYSEK010000021.1 coordinate 47,413, forward strand.
AAGCCTTTGCTGACCTCGAGACCCCCCTGTCGCTCTACCTGAAGCTCTGCGCCGGCTCGGGCCAGGGCCGCTACAGCTTCCTGCTGGAATCGGTGGTGGGGGGCGAGCGCTTCGGGCGCTACTCCTTCATCGGCCTGCCGGCCCGCACGGTGCTGCGCAGCCACGGTCAGCGCACCGAGGTGCGGCGCGATGGCGTGGTGGTGGAGGCGCACGAGGGCAATCCGCTCGAATTCATCGAGGCCTACCAGCAGCGCTTCAAGGTGGCGCTGCGCCCCGGCATGCCGCGCTTCTGCGGCGGCCTGGCCGGCTACTTCGGCTACGACGCGGTGCGCTACATCGAGCCGCGCCTTGCGAAGACCGAGAAGACCGGGGGCCTGGACACGCCGGACGTGATGCTGCTGCAGTGCGAGGAGCTGGCCGTCATCGACAACCTCTCGGGCCGGCTCTACCTGATCGTCTATGCCGACCCGGCCCAGCCCGAAGCCTATTTCAAGGCGAAGAAGCGCCTGGCCGAACTGCGGGACAAGCTCAGCTACAGCGTCTCCGCCCCGCAGGTGAGGCGCGGGCAATCACACCCGGTGCAGCGCGAGTTCGCGCGGGCCGACTACGAAGCCGCGGTCCTGCGTGCCAAGGAATACATCGCTGCGGGCGACTGCATGCAGATCGTCTTCGGCCAGCGCCTGTCCAAGCGCTACACCGAGTCGCCGCTGAGCCTCTACCGTGCGCTGCGTTCGCTCAACCCCAGCCCCTACATGTACTTCTACGACATGGGGGACTTCCAGATCGTCGGCGCATCGCCCGAGATCCTGGTGCGCCACGAGCGCGTGGCCGAGGGCGAGAAGATCACCATCCGCCCCCTGGCCGGCACCCGGCCGCGCGGGGCCACGCCGGAGCTCGACCGGGCGCTGGAAGCCGAGCTCAAGGGCGATCCCAAGGAGCGCGCCGAGCACCTGATGTTGATCGACCTGGCGCGCAACGACATCGGCCGCATCGCCAAGACCGGCAGCGTGCAGGTGACCGACGCCTTCGCGGTGGAGCGCTACTCGCACGTGATGCACATCGTGTCCAACGTCGAGGGCCTGCTGAAGGAGGGGCTGTCCAACATGGACGTGCTGCGCGCCACCTTCCCGGCGGGCACGCTGTCCGGTGCGCCCAAGATCCGCGCCATGGAGATCATCGATGAGCTCGAACCCGTCAAGCGCGGCATCTACGGCGGGGCCTGCGGCTACCTCAGCTATGCCGGCGACATGGACCTGGCCATCGCCATCCGCACCGGCATCGTGCAGGACCAGATGCTCTACGTGCAGGCGGCGGCCGGCGTGGTGGCGGACTCCGTGCCCGAGCTGGAGTGGAAGGAAACGGAAGCCAAGGCCCGTGCGCTGCTGCGCGCGGCCGAGCTGGTCGAGGAGGGCTTCTGAATGAGCGCCACGCAAACCATCGAACTGGTGCTGGTGGGCGATCGCGACGACGCCATCCTGGCCCATCGCGCTATTCCCCTGGCCCTGGAGTTGGCCGGTCAAGCCTTGAAACTGTCCCTGCAGTCGCGCTGGCTCGCCAGCGACGAAGTCGGCGACGGCAGCGCCTTGCGCCGCGCCCATGGCGTGTGGTGCGTGCCGGGCAGCCCCTACCGCAGCATGGACGGCGCCTTGCGGGCCATCCGCCAGGCCCGTGAGAACGGCCAGCCCTTTCTGGGGACGTGCGGCGGCTTCCAGCATGCGGTGATCGAGTACGCGCGCAGCGTGCTGGGCTGGGCCGATGCCGATCATGAAGAGACCGCCGGGCCCGGCGAGCGGCGCGTGATCCACCACCTGGCTTGCGAGCTGGTGGAGCAGCAGGAAGTGCTCACGCCCCTGCCCGGCACGCGGCTGCATGGCGCCTATGGCGGGCAAGCATTTACCGAGGGCTACCGCTGCCGCTTCGGCTTGAACCCCGACTTCGTGGCCGCACTCACCGCCGGGCCTCTGCAGACCGCAGCCCTGGGGCCGGCGCAGGATGTGCGGGCGGTCGAGCTGCGGGGCCATCCCTTCTTCGTCGCCACGCTGTTCCAGCCGGAACGCCAGGCGCTGCAAGGACAACTGCCGGGCCTGGTGCGGGCCTGGGTCGAAGCCGCGGCCATGCGCGCCGCTGAACAGGAGGCGCGCTGATGCTGCTGATGATCGACAACTACGACAGCTTCACCTTCAACCTGGTGCAGTACTTCGGCGAACTCGGGGCCGAGGTGAAGGTGGTGCGCAATGACGAGATCACCGTCGACGAGATCGCGGCCCTGAAGCCCGATCACCTGGTCTTCTCGCCCGGTCCCTGCTCACCGGCCGAAGCCGGCGTCTGCGTGGAGGCCATCCGCCACTTTGCCGGCAAGCTGCCGATGCTGGGCGTGTGCCTGGGCCACCAGAGCATGGGCGCAGCCTTCGGTGCCCGCATCGTGCGGGCGAAGACGCAGATGCATGGCAAGACCAGCGTGATCACGACGGACCAGCAGGGCGTCTTCAGCGGCCTGCCCCAGGACTTCACCGTGGTGCGCTACCACTCGCTGGTGGTCGAGGAGGCGAGCTTTCCCAAGGAGTTCATCGTCACCGCCCGCAGCGAGGACGGCGAGATCATGGGCCTGCGCCACCGCGAGCTGGCCGGCACGGCCACGCCGCTGGAGGGGGTGCAGTTCCATCCGGAGTCCATCCTGTCCGAGCATGGGCATGCCATGCTGAAGAATTTCCTGCAGTTGAGGCGCTGAATTGAAGCGCCAGGGAGCCGCCGCCGCGGGCCCGCGCATGTTTGCCAAGGAGCTGTCAGGCCATGATTGACTTGCGAAGCGATACCGTGACCCAGCCCACGCCGGCCATGCGCGAGGCCATGAGGGCCGCGCCGCTGGGTGACGACGTTTTCGGCGACGACCCCAGCGTCAACGCCTTGCAGGAGGCCGTGGCCGCCCGGCTGGGCTTCGAGGCCGCACTCTTCATGCCCACTGGCACGCAGAGCAACCTCTGCGCGCTGATGAGCCATTGCCAGCGTGGCGACGAATACCTGGTCGGGCAGATGGCCCACACCTACCACTGGGAAGGTGGCGGTGCGGCGGTGCTGGGCTCCATCCAGCCTCAGCCCCTGCCCAACCAACCCGATGGCAGCCTGCTGCTGGCCGACGTCGAGGCCCATATCAAGCCTGACGACGCCCATTTCGCCCGCACGCGGCTGCTGACCTTGGAGAACACCATCGGCGGCAAGGTGCTGTCCATGGACTATCTGGCTGCGGCCTCCGGGCTGGCCCGGCGCCGCGGCCTGGCCCGCCACCTCGACGGCGCCCGGCTCTTCAACGCCGCCGTGGCGGTGGATGCGGACGACCCCTACGCGGCGGCGCGCCGCATCTGCAGCCACTTCGACAGCGTCTCCGTGTGCTTCTCCAAGGGCCTGGGTGCGCCGGTGGGCTCGGTGCTGTGCGGTTCGCGCGACTTAATCAAGGCCGCGCACCGCTGGCGCAAGATGGCCGGCGGCGGCCTGCGCCAGGCCGGCCTGCTGGCCGCGGCGGCGCATCACGCACTCGACCACCATGTGCATCGCCTGGCCAGGGACCATGCCCTGGCCCGCCGCCTGGCCGAGGGCCTGACGGGGGTGCCAGGTCTTGCCATCGAGCCACCGCAGACCAACATTGTCTTCGCCGATGTCGGCGATCCGCAGCGCACCGCCGGCCTGCTGCGCTTCCTCAAGGAGCGCGGCGTGCTGGCGACTGGCCTCTACCGTTTGAGATTCGTGACCCATCTGGACGTCGACGCGGCGGGCGTGGACCGCGCCGTCGCGGCCGTCCGCGATTACTTCAAAGCCTGAACCGGGAGCCGCCATGCCCATCACCGACAACGAAGCCCTGACGCGGACCATCGAGCACCGCGAAATCTTCCACGATGAAATGCTGACCCTGATGCGGCGCATCATGAGCGGCGAGATGTCCCCCGTGATGGCCGCCGCGCTGTTGATCGGCCTGCGCGTCAAGAAGGAGACCATCGGCGAGATCACCGCCGCTGCGCAGGTGATGCGCGAGTTCTCCGTCAAGGTACCGCTCGGACCGAAGCCGCATCTGGTCGACGTGGTCGGCACGGGCGGCGACGGTGCCCACACCTTCAACATCAGCACCTGCTCGATGTTCGTCGCCGCCGCCGCCGGCGCGCAGGTGGCCAAGCACGGCAATCGCAGCGTCTCCAGCAAGACCGGCAGCGCCGACGTGCTGGAGGCTCTGGGCGCCAACATCATGCTCAAGCCCGAGCAGGTGGCCGCCAGCGTGGCCCAGTGCGGCATCGGCTTCATGTTCGCGCCCAACCACCATCCGGCCATGAAGAACATCGCCCCGGTCCGCAAGGAGCTGGGCGTGCGCACCATCTTCAACATCCTCGGCCCCCTGACCAACCCGGCCGGCGCGCCCAACATCCTGATGGGCGTGTTCCATCCGGACCTGGTCGGCATCCAGGTCCGCGTGATGCAGCGCCTGGGCGCCGAGCATGCCGTCGTCGTCTACGGCAAGGACGGCATGGACGAGATTTCGCTGGGCGCGGGCACCTTGGTCGGTGAGCTGAGGAACGGCGAGATCCGCGAGTACGAGATCCATCCCGAGGACTTCGGCCTCGCGATGGCCTCCAACCGCAGCCTCAAGGTCAGCGGCCCGGAGGACAGCCGCCAGATGCTGCTGGGCGCCTTGGCTGACGAGCCCGGCCCGGCGCGTGACATCGTGCTGCTCAATGCCGGCGCCACGCTCTACGCGGCCAACGTGGCGGACAGCATCGGCGAGGGCGTCGAACGGGCGCGCGAGTCCATCCGCAGCGGTGCAGCGCGGGCCAAGCTCGACCAGTTCATCGGCACCACCCAGGCCCTGGGCGCCGCATGAGATCCAGCGTCGCCCTGTTCCGGCGCCTGCGGGACGAGATTCCCCAGGCCGATCAGGTGCTGCTGCCCCGCGTGGAGGTGCACCCGCTGTCCTGGGGCCTGGGCCTGGCGGGAACGGCGCTGGGCCTGTGGGGCGTGCCCTTGCTGCCGCAGGACTGGCGCGGCGCTGGCGGTTGGCTGGCGCTGGGCCTGGTGGTGGCCGGCATGGCTGCCTGGGGACTGCTGCGGCGCGAGCATTGCGGCTGGCGGCTGGACTTCGCGACGCGCCAGCTCGATCCCGTGGGCGTCGACGGCGAAGCGCAGCGCCTGGACGGCACAGGCTGGGCGCTGTTCTGCATCGGCGGCAGCAAGCGCCGCTCCCTGGCCCTGGAGTTCCGTCACGACGACGGCGGCAAGGCCCTGCGCGTGCTGGAGACCCGCGGCGGCGCCAGTCGCGAGGAGCATCAGCTGGTGAGCCAGATCGCCGATGCGCTGGCCCACCGGCTGCAGACGCGGCGCGAGGGGCTCAGCCTGTGAGCCAGCCAAGGCCTGGCGCTCGAAATCCATGAATCAAGGCAACGACCATGTCCGACATCCTGAACAAGATCAACGCCGTCAAGCACGAGGAAGTGGCGGCGGCGCGCGCGCTGCGCTCGCTGGCCAGCCTGCGTGACGAGGCCGCGGCCCAGGGGCCGACGCGCGGCTTCATCGCGGCGCTGCGCAGCGCCATCGCCGCCGGCCGCAGCGGCGTGATTGCCGAGATCAAGAAGGCCAGCCCCAGCAAGGGCGTGCTGCGCGAGGACTTCCGCCCCGCCGAGATCGCGCAGAGCTATGCGCGCCATGGCGCGGCCTGCCTGAGCGTGCTCACCGATCGTCAGTTCTTCCAAGGCGCCACCGAGTACCTGCAGGCCGCCCGCGCCGCCTGCGCGCTGCCGGTGCTGCGCAAGGACTTCATGGTCGACGAATACCAGATCGTCGAGGCACGGGCCATGGGCGCGGACTGCGTGCTGCTGATCGCCGCCAGCCTCGACGACGCGCTGATGGCAGACCTCGAAGCCTGCGCGCTGGACCTGGGGATGGACGTGCTGGTCGAGGTGCACGACGGTGCCGAGCTGGAGCGCGCGCTGCGCCTGAACACGCCGCTGGTGGGCATCAACAACCGCAATCTGCGGAGCTTCGAGGTCACGCTGGACACCACGCTGGGTCTGCTGGACCGCGTGCCGGCGGACCGCCTGCTGGTGACCGAGTCCGGCATCCTGCAGCGTGCCGACGTGCAGCGCATGCGCGATCACGGCGTGCACGCCTTCCTGGTGGGCGAGGCCTTCATGCGCGCCCCGGAACCCGGCGAGGCCCTCGCGGCCTTGTTCGCCTGATGCAGGCCTCGCTGCTGGACGAAGGCGCTGCCGCTGCGCCCAATGCCCTGGCGCGTCCGCTGGGCGAGGTGCTGGATGCCTCCGCGCTCTCGACCGGCTGGCATGCCGTCGTGGACCGCTGGCGCCAAAGTCCCGAAGGCCAGGCGCTGGTTGCCTTCGTCGAGCGCCGCCAGCGCGAGGGCGCCGTCGTGTTTCCGGCCCAGCCTCTGCGCGCACTGACCCTGACGCCGCTGGAGCAGGTCCGCGTGGTGATCCTCGGGCAGGATCCGTATCACGGCGCGGGCCAGGCCGAGGGCCTGGCCTTCTCGGTCCCACCGGGGCAGAAGCTGCCGCCTTCGCTGCGCAATATCTACAAGGAACTGCAGCGCGACCTGGGCCTGCCGCCCGCGCGTGACGGCCACCTGATGGCCTGGACGCGCCAGGGCGTGCTGCTGCTCAACACCTCGCTGACGGTGGAGGAGGGCGCGGCCGGCAGCCATGCGAGGAAGGGCTGGGAAGCGCTCACGGACGGACTCATCGCCGCCACCGCCGCCCACGCCGCGCCCAAGGTCTACCTGCTCTGGGGCGCGCACGCGCAGGCCAAGGCGCCCTTGATCGAGGCCGCAGGGCCGCAGCATCTCGTGCTGCAGGCTAACCATCCCTCGCCGCTCTCCGCCACGCGCCCGCCTCAGCCCTTCATCGGCTGCGGGCATTTTTCGGTCGCAAAGGCCTGGCTGGCCGAGCGTGGCGTGAGCCTGGACTGGCGACTCTGAAGCGCCGGCGGCCCGCCTGCCTGCATCGCCCCGCAGCGGGCCACTGCTCCGGGTAGACCCTGGGGCCGGCCCCATCCCACCCTTGGTTCTAAACTGGTATTGTTCCGCTTGGGGCGCCAAGCGGGCCAGGCACGATGCCGGCTGCATGGAAACGCTGCCGAGCCGCATCCTTTGCGTTGCGCCAAGTTTGTCGGTCGGCCTTGCTGTAAGCCAGTGCAATACCAATTGACGCTCGGCCAACTCTGGTACTAAACTGGTATTACTATGAATCAGCCCTTGCCCCTGCACCATATCCTGGCGAGCCCTGAGGCGCTGGCCGGGGTGCGCTACCTCGTGGGGGTGGATGGCGGCGGCACGGGCACCCGTGTCAAGCTGGCGGACCGCGGCGGGCGGGTGCTGGGGCAGGGCGAAGCCGGCCCCTCGGCCTTGGGGCAGGGGGTGGCCCAGGCCTGGCGGCATATCCAGGAAGCCCTGGCCCGGGCGGCCGAGCAAGCCGGTCTGCCGGGTCTGCAGCTGGGCGAATGCGCGCTGGCGGCAGGTCTGTCCGGCGCCAACGTGCTGGCTGACGCCCAGGCCTTCATCTCGGCCCAGCCGGGCCTGGCTGCCGTGCTGCTGGAGAACGACGGCTATACGACGGTGCTGGGCGCTCATGGCGGTCGCCCCGGCGTGGTGGTGGCGGCCGGCACCGGCACGGTAGGCGAGGTGCTGCGCGCCGATGGCTCGCGCGCCATTGCCTCTGGCTGGGGCTGGATTTGCGGCGATGAGGGCAGCGGCGCGTGGCTGGGCCTGCGCGCCATGGGCCATGCCCAACAGGCGCTGGACGGGCGGGTGCCGGTGAGCGGGCTGGCGCGGCGCGTCTGGGCGGTGGCGGGGCAGGACCGGGAGTCCATTCTGGCCTGGTGTGCCGCGGCGGGCCAGCATGGCTATGCCTCGCTGGCACCGATGGTGCTGGATGCCGCCGATGCCGGTGACGCCGCGGCCCTGGCCTTGCGAGACCAGGCCGTCGCGGCCCTGGAGCAGCTGGCGCGCAGCCTGGATCCAGAGGAGGCGCTGCCTCTCGCCCTGGCTGGCAGCATTGCCAAGCGTCTTTTGGCTCATTTCTCAGGCAACATTCGTGCCCGTTGCGTCGAGTCCCAAGGTGATTCGGCCGACGGCGCACTGCTCCTGGTCGGCAGTGCACTCAACGACAAGACGGGTACACGATGACAAAGCTGCCGTTCCAATTCAAGCCTGACCCCGAAGCCGCCTCGCCGCTGTACATGCAGCTGGCGCACAAGCTGGCCCAGGCCATTCGCGAAGGCCATTACCAGGCCGATGAAGCCCTGCCCTCCGAGCGGGTGCTGTCGGAGTCGCTGGATCTTTCGCGCGTGACCGCGCGCAAGGCCATCGATCGCCTGGTCGAACAGGGCCTGATCATTCGCAAGCGTGGCTCGGGCAACTACATCGCGCCCAAGCTGGAGCAACCGCTGTCGCGTCTGACCAGCTTCTCCGAGGAACTGCACCAGCGCGGCTTCAAGCCCAGTTCGCGCTGGCTGACGCGCGGCTTCACGCTGGCCGCGCCGGACGAGCAACTCTCCCTGGGCCTGACCACCGGCCAGCGGGTCGCGCGCCTGGAGCGCCTGCGTCTGGCGGATGCCGTGGTCATGGCCTACGAAGTGAGCGTGCTGCCCGAGGCCGTGCTGCCGGACCCGGAGTCCGTCCAGGCCTCGCTCTATGAGCACCTGGGCCGCCTGGGCGGCGCCCCGGTGCGCGCGCTTCAGCATATTCGTGCCATCAATGCCGACTCCCGTCTCGCCAGCCTGCTGGAAGTGCCCGTGGGTCAGGCCGTGTTGTTCATCACACGGGTGGGCTATCTGGAATCGGGTCAGGCCGTGGAGCTGACCCATTCGTACTGCCGCAGCGACTACTACGACTTCGTTGCGGAGATGAGGCGGGATGGATGACCGACGCACAGCACACTGACGGATTCGTACTGACACCGGCGGGATTCATCCGCGGTGTGCTGGAGCACCAAGGCGGCCGCATCACCCGGATCGAGGGCGAGGCGGTCACCGAGTACGAGGTCCGCCACGGACCTCGGGACCTGCCCCTGATCCTCCCCGGCTTCATCGACGTGCATGTGCATGGCGGCGGCGGCCGGGACACCATGGAAGGCGGCGACGCCGCCCGGGCCATTGCCCGCTTGCATGTGCGCCACGGCACGACCTCGCTGCTGGCCACCACCATGACCGCGCCCATGGAGGAGATCCGCGCGGCCCTGACAGCCCTCGGGCCGGTGTGCCGCGAGCGCGAACCCCAGGCCGCCCGCGTGCTGGGCGTGCACCTCGAAGGCCCCTACATCAACCCCGGCAAGCTGGGCGCCCAGCCTGATTTCGCACGGGCCGCCCAACTTGCCGAGGTGCAGGCGCTGAACGCGCTGGCGCCCATACGCCTGATCACGCTGGCGCCCGAGCTGCCTGGCAACCTGGACCTCACCGAGCAATTGCGCGCCGCCGGCTTCCAGGTGCAGATCGGCCACACGCTGGGCACGTATGAAGATGGCGTCGAGGCGCTGCAGCGCGGCGCTGGCGGCTTCACCCATCTCTTCAACGCCATGACCGGTCTGCATCATCGCGAACCCGGCATGGTGGGCGCGGCGCTGGCCCATGCGCGCTACGCCGAAATCATTCCCGACCTGCTGCACGTGCATGAAGGCGCGGTGCGCGTGGCGCTGCGCGCCATCCCCTGCCTGTTCTGCGTGACCGACTCGACGGCCGCGGCCGGCATGCCCGATGGCGAATACAGCCTGGGCCGCCATCGCGTCACCAAGTGCATGGGCGGTGTGCGCCTGCCCGACGGCACGCTGGCGGGCAGCACGCTGACCATGGACCAGGCGCTGCGCAACCTGGTCGGTCTGGGCCTGGAGATGGCGGACGCCTCGCGCCGCGTCTGCACCCATGCGGCGGATTACCTGGGCCTGAGCGACCGCGGCCGGCTGGCCGTCGGCGCCTGGGCGGATTTTGTGGTGTTGGACCGTGATTTGCAGGTGCAAGGCGTGGTCGTTGAAGGAGATGGAATTGACCTCGCTTGATCTCAAGACCCGCATGCTGGAAGAGTGCCTGGCCGCCCCCGCCGCCGTTGCACGCCAGCTGGCCGCTGACCAGAACGCCTATGCAGCGCTGGGTGAATCGCTGCGCACCGTGCCGCCCAGCAGCCTGCTGACCGTGGCGCGCGGCAGCTCGGACCACGCGGCCCACTACATGGCCTACCTGGTGATGGCGCGCCTGGGCCGTCTGGTCACCTCGCTGCCCATGTCCCTGATCACGCTGTACCAGAGCAAGATCGCCTGCGAAGGTCTGGTGTCGCTGGCCTTTTCACAGTCCGGCCAGAGCCCGGACCTGGTGGCGCCCACGCGCTTCTTCCGTGAAGGCGGCGCCCGCACCGTGGCCTTCGTGAATGCCGCCGGCTCACCGCTGGCCGATGCCGCCGAGCATGTCTTCTCGCTGCATGCCGGCCCCGAGAACAGCGTGGCCGCCACCAAGAGCTACATCGCTCAACTGGTGGCTGGCGCCCGCGTGGTCGCCGCCTGGCAGGGCGACGAGGACCTCGCTGCCGCGCTGCAGCAGCTGCCTGACGATCTGAGCAAGGCGGCCGGCCTGCGCTGGGACGCCGCGGTGGACGCGCTGCGCGGCGCCGACAAGCTATTCGTGATCGGCCGCGGCACCAGCCTGCCCATCGCGCTCGAGGCGGCCTTGAAGTTCAAGGAAACCTGCGGCATCCAGGCCGAGGCCTTCTCGGGCGCCGAGGTCAAGCACGGACCGATGGCGCTGGTGGAGGAGGGCTACCCGCTGCTGGTCTTCGCGCCGCGCGGTCCGGCCCAGGCCGGCCTCGTGGCCCTGGCCGAGGAAATGCGCGGCCGCGGCGCCCGCGTGCTGCTGGCCGCACCGGCCGGCACGCCCGGCGCCGAGCTGGAGCTGGCCTGCACCGGCAACGAGGATCTGGACCCCATCGCCGCGATCCAGAGCTTTTATCCCATGGTCGAGGCCCTGGCCCGTGCGCGGGGCCTGAACCCCGACCAGCCGCGCCATCTGGCCAAGGTCACCAAGACCCACTGAGCGAGGCCGCGTGATGACACAAGCTCAAACCTTTCTCCCGGAGCACGCCGGCCAGTTGGTGATGGTCGACATCCAGGGCAAGACCCTGGACGCCGCCACCGCCGCCTTTTTGCGCGAGCACCAGATCCGCGCCGTCTGCCTGTTCCGCAAGAACCTCGGCACCGAGGCCGAAGTGCGGCAGCTGACCCGCGATCTGCGCGAGGTCATGGGCCCGAATGCCCTGATCGGCCTGGACCAGGAGGGCGGCTCGGTGGTGCGCGCCACCTTCCTGCCGCAGGCGCCCTCGGCCATGGCGCTGGGCGCGGCGGGTGACAGCGAGCTGTGCGAGCGCGTGGGCGCCGCCGTGGCCCGCGGCCTGCGCAGCATCGGCGTGAACTGGAACTTCGCGCCGGTGCTGGACATCAACAACAACCCGGCCAATCCGGTGATCGCCGAGCGCAGCTTCTCCGAGCGCGCCGATGAGGTCACCCGCCTGGCCGGCGCCTGGATGTGGGGCTCGCTGCGTGAAGGCGTGGCCTGCTGCGTCAAGCATTTCCCCGGCCATGGCGATACGCACGTCGACTCCCACCTGGCCTTGCCCACCGTGGACAAGAGCCGCGCCGAGCTCGACGCGCTGGAGCTGCGCCCCTTCCATGCCCTGCGCGAGATCGCGCCGGCGGTGATGACGGCGCACATCGTCTATCCGCAGATCGATCCCGAGTACCCGGCCACGTTGTCCGCCACCATCCTGGGCGGCATCCTGCGCCGCGAGTGGGGCTACGACGGCGTGGTGATCACCGACGCGCTGATGATGAAGGCCATCTGCGAGCGCTACGGCTACGACCGCGCCGCCGTGCTGGCCCTGCAGGCGGGCGCCGACATGATCCTGGCCCAGGGGTCGCTGGAAGAGCAGGGCCAGTCCATCCGCGCGCTGCGCGAAGCCTTTGCCCGCGGCGATCTGAGCGCGGAGCAAGGCGCCCGCGCCCGCGATCGGCTGCACCGCCTGGCCCAGGCCTATCCGGTGCGCCATGACGACTACGACGGCGCCGTGCGCGAGGCCGACGGCGCGCTGATGGCCGAGGCCTGGTCGCGGGGCCTGACGGCCCTGCGCGGCGCCCAGGCAGCTGCGCTGGATGTGCCGGTGCGGGTGTACGTGCAGACGGACGTGCCGACGGACATGGTCAGCGAAGCCGGCCCGACCGGCGCGCAGATCGCCGGCCTGTTCAGCAGCTTCGCAGACGCCGAGATCGTGATGCTGGACGACCTGCTGGGCCTGGACTGGGCGCAGGTGCCCCAGGACGGCCGGCGGACCATCGTGGCGTCCACCCATCGCCTGCGCTACGGTGCCAACGCCGCTGCCTGGCGGCCCGACCTCCACCTGGTGCTGTGGAATCCCTTCCAGGCCCTGGACGTGCAGGCGCCGACCGTGGTCAGCTGGGGCTACGCCGATGGCGCCCTGGCGGCGCTGAAGAGCTGGCTGCAGGGCGAGCTGGCCGCAACGGCAGCCTCGCCGGTGAGCCTGGGCTGAGGTCTGCATCGGACAACAACAAGGAAATCCCATGAGCGCGATCCCGCAAGCCCCAGGTTCCCAGAGGTCCAACCCGCTGCGCTGGGTGCCCAGCCTGTACTTCGTGCAGGGCATGCAGTTCTTTGTCGTGATGCTGATCGCCAGCATGATGTACAAGAAGCTGGGCGTCGAGAACGACCAGATCGCGCGCTGGACCAGCCTGATCGGCCTGGCCTGGGCCTTCAAGCCGCTGTGGAGCCCCTTCCTGGAGTTGATCCCCAGCAAGAAGCGCATCGTCGTGAGCATGCAGTTCCTCGGCGCGGTCGGCCTGCTGGCCGTCGCGCTGGCGCTGCAGCTGCCCAGCTGGTTCGGCGCGTCGCTGGCCGTGTTCTTCGTGCTGGCCTATGCCTCGGCCACGCATGACATCGCCTGCGACGGCCTCTACATGGCCTCGCTGGCGGACAAGGAGCAGGCCGCCTACGCGGGCTGGCAGGGCGCCTTCTTCAATGCCTCGAAGTTCCTCACCCAAGGCGGGCTGCTGATCCTGGCGGGCATGCTGGCCGAGCGCTTCGGGCTGAGCAACGCGTGGACGACCATCTTCGTGATGCTGGGCGTGCTGCTGGCGCTGCTGGCCAGCTACAACGCCTTCGCGCTGCCCAACCCGCTGCCGGCCCAGGCGAACAAAGGCGGCGCATCGGCGGTCTGGCAAACCCTGGTCGAGGTGATTGCGGATCTCCTGCGCAAGCCGGGCATCTGGGTCTTCATGCTCTTCATCGTCTTGTTCCGGCTGGCCGAGGGCCAGGTGCAGACCATCGGCCCGCTCTTCCTGCTGGAAGCGCGCGAGAAGGGTGGCCTCGGCCTGACCCAGGAGCAGACCGGCGGCGTCTACGGCACGGTGGGCACGGCAGCCTTCCTGGTCGGCAGCATCCTGGGCGGCTACTTCACCTCGCGGCTGAGCCTGCGCCGCGCCATGCCAGTGCTGCTGCTGGCCATGGCCGTGCCCAGCGTCACCTTCTACTATCTGGCGGCCTTCCTGCCGACGAACATCCTGCATATCGGCGCAGCCATCGCCCTTGAGATGTTCGGCTACGGCTTCGGCTTCGTGGGCATGATCCTGTTCATCATGCAGGTCGTGGCGCCCGGGCGCTTCCAGACGGCGCACTACGCGCTGGGTTCCGGCGTGATGCAGCTGGGCTTCATCCTGGCGCGCTCCTTCAGCGGCGACGTGCAGCTCGCCCTGGGCTACGAGCGCTTCTTCCTCTGGACCATTGCCTGCGGTGCACCCGTGCTGCTGCTGTACTTCTTCGTCCGCTTTCCGGGCGGCAACGGGGCGGCGTCGCGGGAGACGCCGGTGCAGGCCGACGCGCTGCCCGCGGGCCGTTGACCGTTTCGCCTGTTCCGCCTGTTCAGCCCGATGCGCCCGTCGCTTCTTCATGTGGTGAGCCTTGTGCTTGCCTTGTCTCTTGGGCCGGCTTCCGCGCAGAGCGGGGCCGGCCGTTTTTTTGACGATTTCAGCGATGCCGACCTAGCAGGCCTGCGCGCCGCCGGCTGGACGGCACGCTCGGCGCCGGGGCATCCCGGCGTGCCCGGCGCGCAGTGGGGGGAGTCCCAGCTGCGGCTCATCGACGATCCCGCGCTCAAGCGCAACCGCCTGCTGCGCCTCACCGCAGAGACCGACGGCACCGGCCCCGGCACCCGTCAGGCCCAGATCTGCCAGCAACGCAAGTTCTTCGAAGGAACCTACGCCGCCCGCGTGCGCTTCAGCGACGCGCCGGTGCAGGGCGCGGACGGCGATCCCATCATCCAGACCTTCTATGCCGTGGCGCCCTTGCGGCATGACTTCGATCCCGAGTTCAGCGAGATCGACTGGGAGTACCTACCCAACGGCGGCTGGGGCAGCGACAAGACGCGGCTCTACGGCATCAGCTGGCAGACCGTGCGCGTCGAGCCCTGGGCGGCCTACAACGGCTCGCATGAGGAGCTTGGTGCGCTGGGAGCCGGCGACGCGGCCTGGCACGTGCTGCTGATGCAGGTGGGGGGCGGGCGCGTGCGGCTCTTTCTGGACGGCCGCCAGGTCGCCGAGCATGGCGGGCGCAACTACCCGGTCGTGCCCATGTCCATCAACTTCAACCTGTGGTTCTCGCCGGGCGGCCTGCTGCCGGCCCATGGCGCGCTGCGGCGCTACGAACAGGACGTGGACTGGGTTTTCCATGCGCGCAACGAGCTGCTGAGCCCGGCCCAGGTCGATGCCGCCGTCGATGCCTACCGCCGAAAAGGGATGGCACGCGAAGACAGCGTTCCTGCGCCGCAGCCAGCGCTGGAAAGCCGCTGCGATTTCTAGGATTGCTGATGAACGCCCCTCAACGCCTGGCCTCGGTCGACGCCCTGCGCGGTCTCACCGTGGCCGCGATGCTGCTGGTCAACAACCCCGGTGACTGGGACCACGTGTTCTGGCCGCTGGAGCATGCGGCCTGGAACGGCTGCACGCCGACCGACCTGATCTTTCCCTTCTTCCTGCTGATCGCCGGCGTCAGCCTCAGCCTGTCCAACGGCGGGCGCTGGAGTCGCGGCGAAGCCACGGCCACCCTGCTGCCGCCGCTGTTGAGGCGGGCCGCCAAGGTCTTCGCCCTCGGGCTGGCGCTGCACCTGCTGGCCTGGTGGCTGATGGACAAGCCGCAGTTCCGCCTGATGGGCGTGCTGCAGCGCATCGGCCTGTGCCTGGCGGGGGCGGCGCTGCTGGGCTCGCTGTGGCGCAGTGAGCGCGCGCGCTGGATGGCCCTGGCTGCCTTGCTGCTGGGCTATGGGGCGCTGATGGCCTTGGGTGGTGGCTGGGAGCCACACAGCAATCTGGCCTCGCGTCTGGACACCCTGCTGCTGGGCCGCTGGAACTACCAATGGGACCCGGTCACGGGACTGGGGCACGATCCCGAGGGCCTGCTCAGCACGCTGGGCGCCCTGGGCAGCACCGTGCTGGGCCTGATTGCCGGCGAACGCCTGCGCCTGGGGCGGGGCCGCAGCCTGTGGCTGCCCGCGGCCTTGTTGCTGCTGCTGGGCGCGCTGGCGGCGCACTGGGTGCCCTGGAACAAGCAGCTGTGGATACCCAGCTTCGTGCTCTGGACGGGCGGCTGGGCCTTTGCGGCCCTGGCCTTGGCCTACGAGTTGGTGGACCGGCGCGGCCTGCCGCCGCTGGGGCGCTCCTTTGGCCTCAACGCCATTGCCGCCTACGCCGGTGCCTGGATGAGCACGGTGTTCCTCGAAGGCTTCGGCTGGATGGGGCCGCTGTACCGCACGGTGTTTGCGCCAGTAGGCAATGCCTTCGGCCCCGAGATCCAATCGCTCAGCTTTGCCCTGGCCTTTGTCGTGGTGTGGGCAGGCATCGTCCGGCTCATGGACAGGCGGCGTTGGTACATCAAACTCTGAGCGGCACGGCCGCAGCAGGCAGGACTCCCATGAAGATCAGGAACATCGCGATCATCGGCGGCGGCACGGCAGGCTGGCTGGCGGCCAACCACCTCGGGCGCGAACTGCTGGCCGACCCGGAGCTGAGCATCACGGTCATCGAGTCGGACGAGGTGCCCATCATCGGCGTGGGCGAGGGGACGGTGCCCTTCATCAAGCAGTCGCTGCAGAAGTTCGGCATCGGCGAGGCCGAGCTGATGCTGTCCTGCGAAACCACCTTCAAGACGGGCATCAAGTTCCAGGGCTGGCTGGATGCGGCCCGGCATGGCGCCGGGCACCACTACCTCCACGCCTTCGCGTCTCCTTTCCCCGGCGGCATGGATGTGACGCCCTATTGGCTGGAGCAGGGCGGCGAGCCGCCCTTCGACACCGTCTCGGTGGCCGCGCGGCTGTCGGAGGCCGGCCGCAGTCCCAAGCAGATTTCATCAGGCCCCTACGTGGGCGAGATGGACTACGCCTATCACGTCAACGCGCAGCAGTTCGCCCAGCTGCTGGCGCGCAATGCCCAGCAGCGCTTCGGCGTCCGGCACCAGGTGGCGACCATCGTCGGTGCGGAGCGTTCGGCGGACGGCGGGATCGAGGCCTTGTGCACCCGCTCGGGCGAACGGCTGGCTTTCGACTTCTACGTGGACTGCAGCGGCTTTGCCTCGCTGCTGACGCAAGGGGTGCTCAAGGTGCCGTTCGTCGACAAGTCGCACCAGGTGCTGACCGACACCGCGCTGGTCCAGCAAGTGCCCATCGGCCCGGATGAGACCATCGCTCCCTACACACTGGCGACGGCGCACCGCGCCGGCTGGATCTGGGACATCCCCGTGACACAGCGCCGCGGCACCGGTTTCGTCTATGCCAGCGCCTATATGGGCGAGGACGAGGCGGTGGCCGCCTTTGCACGCTATCTGGGGCGGCCGGAGGCGGGTTTCGCGCCGCGCAAGATCGCCATGAAGATCGGCTACCGCCAGCAGCTCTGGAGCCACAACTGCGTGGCCCTGGGACTGGCGCAGGGCTTTGTCGAACCGCTGGAGGCGACATCCATCCTGGTGACGGATTTCTCGGCCCAGCTGCTGTCCCGCAATTTCCCGCGCCAGCGTGGCGACGAGCCGGCGCTGCGGCGCCACTTCAACGAGGCGACGCGACTGGCCTGGGACCGCATCATCGACTTCGTCCAGCTCCACTACCACCTGTCGGACCGCAGCGACTCGGACTTCTGGCGGGACAACCGGCAAGCCTGCCATCTCTCCGATGTCCTGCAGGAACGGCTGGCGAAATGGCGAGTCGCACCGCCGCAGGCCACGGACTTCGGCAGTCGCTTCGAGCTCTTCAATGTCGAGAACTACCTGTACGTCCTCTACGGCATGAAGTTCGCGACCCGGGGCTTCCCAATCGGCGAGGTGGAGCGGCGTGAGGCCCGGCAGCAGCTGGCGCAGGTGCAGACCCGCGCACAGCGGCTGCTGGAGCAGCTGCCCTCGCATCGCGACTGGCTCGAAGGCCTGCGCGAGGCCGCCCAGGCGAGCCGCTGACGGTTTCGCGTGCGCGGCCACTCCTTTGACCTGTAAGAACTGACAGGTGAGCGCGACCGTCGTGGCGCGTCCTGGATTCCATGCTTGCGCTGGACTGCTGCAGGTATTAAATTGGTATCCAAACTATTGAAGTGGATTCTTACTGGTGCTTCCTCGGGTGGGCGCGCCAGGGAGGACAGGCATTCGGCCGGTGCGAATCATGGGCGCGTAGCTAAGCCATTGGAACGATGGCCCATGAATTGATGCGGGCGGGGCGCTGAAGGATCCGCGCAGAGCGTCGAGCACACGACGCCAAGAGAGATTGCTGGAGGGGGATCCGAAGGCCGGCGCCAGCATGCACCGGATCGGTGGGTCTCCAGTGTCGCGGAGTCCGTCTCGGAGGGAGACCATGAAAGAGCTGATCGCGCCGGCAGGGTTCGCCTTGCTGCGCCATCCCCTGCTGCCCTTGCAACATTTCCAGGACTGGCAGCAGAGCGCCGATCCCGAGCAGTACATCCTGGCGCTGTACGCGCAGCCCTGGCTGGAGGAAGGGCTCTATGTCTCCACCCCGTCCCTGCATGCCAGGCTCCAGGAGCTTCGGCAGGGGGCGGGCGAAGTCAGCCGGCTGCCCGGCGAGCGCAAGAAGCTGGTCGCCAGCCTGGCGCGTTTTCTCAGTCGCGCGGCCTACCGCTGCACGCCCTTCGGTTTGTTCGCCCAGGTCCAGCTCGCCAAGATCGCAGCGGTCGCGCCGAGCAATGAGGCCCTGGCGAGCGTGGCGACACCCGCACTGCGCCGCGGCATCCACCTGGACAGCGGCGTGGAGGCCTGCCTGCTGGAGCGCGCCTTGCAGGATCGAGGCTGGCGCGAGCAGCTGCTCTGGCAGCTCAGCAACACGGCGGTGCGCTGCGGGGAGCACCTCAGCTATGTCGACTGGGTCTACCAGGCCAACCGCCAGCGCAGCTACCGGGCGGTGGAGCTGGTCCATGGCGAAGCGCTGCAGCTGCTGGAGGACGGCGCCCAGCATCCCCGGGGCTTCGATGAGCTCAATGCGCTGCTGTGCCGGCAGCTGGAGGTCGAGCCTGCCGAGGCCGCCGACTTCCTGCATGAGCTGATCGACCGCCGCCTGCTGCTGCCGCTGCTGGCGCCCACGGCGGGGACGGCCTGCAGCCTGGACCAGACCCTGGCCCGGACAGCGCCGCATCCGGCGATAGCAGGTCTGCTGGACATCCAGCGCCAGCTGCACGGTCTGCGCGCCCAGGCGGACAGCGGTGGCTCACTGGTGCCGGCGTACCAAGCCCTGCGCGCCCGCGTCGAGCGCGAGATCGGCAGCGAGGATCTCAGCCGCGGTGTGCTGCAGATCGACACGCTGGACCCGCGGCCGCTGTCGCTGGATGCGCCGCAAGTCGAGGCGTTGGTGCGCAAGCTGGAGGTGCTGCTGCGGCACACGGCGCGCCGCTCGGCCATGCGCCAGGACTACAAACGCCTGTTCCGTGAGCGCTTCGAGGAGCGCGAGGTCAACCTCGCCTATGCGCTGCATCCGGAGCTTGGGGTGCCCTATCCCAACCGTGGCAGCCTGGCGTCGCCATTGCTCGAGGGCTTGAAGCTGGGCGGTGCCGGCGCAGGGGAGGGCGGGGCGGCGCTGGCCATGCTGCCGCTGGAGCGCCTGGTGCTCAAGAGACTCTTCGCACAAGGGCCGCGGGGTGCGGCCATTGAGTTGACGTCGGATGATCTCAAGGGCCTGGGCGAACCGGCTGAGCCGGCGCTGCCCGAAGGGCTGTACGCCCAGCTCGCCCGCCTGCCCGCTGCGGCCGGCCAGCCGCCCCAGTTCGAGCTGCGGGGATTGGGCGGGCGCAACGGCCTGGAGTTGATCGCGCGCTTTTGCCACCTGAGCCCGGCCCTCGGCGAGGAAGCCGCGCGCTATGCACGCGAAGGGCGCGACGAGCGCGAGGACTGCCTGTATGCCGAGCTGGTCCATCATCCGCAGGATCGTCTGCTCAACATCCTGCGCCGCCCGTCGCTGTCCAGCCACGAGCTGGTCTATGCGGGCAGCAGCGACAAGCCCCGCGAGCAGCAACTCTGGCTCAGCGACCTGAGCATCCAGCTGCAGGGCGACCGCTTCGTGCTGAGAGAGCTGCGCAGCGGGCGCCGCGTGATCCCGCGCCTGAGCAGCGCGCACAACTACAGCGCGCGGCAGCTCGGCACCTATGAGTTCCTGGCCGGGCTGCAGGACGAGGACGGGCCCTGGCTGGGCTTTGCCTGGCCGCAGGCCGTCCAGCATCTGCCCTTCCTGCCGCGCGTGGCCTACGAGGGGGTGATCCTGGCGCGCGCCCGCTGGCTGCTGGATGCCGCCGGCATCGATGCGCTCAACAAGGCCGCTGCACAGGGCCACGTCGACGCCTGGCGCGCCGAGCGCGGCCTGCCGCGCTTCGTCACCTGGGACCAGCACGACAACCACCTGCCGGTGGACCTGAGCAACCCGGCTTCGGTCGGCCTGCTGCTGGACGAGATCATCAAGCTGCCCCAGGCTTTGCTGCATGAATGCCTGGCCCTCAATGCGGCCGAGCAGCAGCAGGCCTTTGAGCAGCACAGCCAGGAATGGCTGCTGCCGCTGCGCAGGCCGCGGACCGCATCAAGGGCTGAGCCCGCCGCGGCCTGGCATCCTGGCAGGACGGCGCTTGTGGCCGAAGGCGAACGCCGCCCCTGCCTGGAGGACTGGGTCTACTTGCGCCTCTACACCGGCGCCGGCTACGCCGACCGTGTGCTGCGCGAGCATGTGGCCCCGCTGATGCGCGAGGCGAGGGCCCAGGACCAGATCAAGGCCTGGTTCTTCGTGCGCTTCCAGGACAGCTTCGAGCACCTGCGCCTGCGCCTCCAGGCCCGCGACCGGGCCACGCTGCTGCAATTGACCGACCGCCTGCTGGCCAGCTTGGCGCAGGCGCAGCGGCGCGGCCTGCTGTGGCGCGTGCAGGCGGATGACTACCTGCCGGAACTCCAGCGCTATGGCGGTGCGCAGGGCATGGCGCTGGTTGAGCAGCTTTTTGCGCTGGACTCCGAGGACGTCCTGTCCCTGCTGGACATCGAGGCTGAGGCCGGCGAGGGCTTGCAGGACGCCCCGCCGCGCTGGCTGTACGCGCTGGCATCCATAGATGCCTACGCCGGCCAACTGTGCCCGGATCCGCTGCAGCGCGAGGCCATGCTGGACAAGCTGGCCCGGCAGTTCCTGGAAGAGCAGGCCGGCAGCGCGGGACGCTCGGCCGCCCTGGTGGCCATAGGCGCACGCTTTCGCGAATTCCGGCGCGAGCTGGAAGGGCTGCAGCGGGGGGAAGGCGCCCTGGGCCGCTGGCAGGCCGTGCTGGCCGCCCAGGCACCCCGACGCCAGTCGCTGGTGCAGGCCTTGCAGACCCATCTGCAGACTCATCTGCAGACCCAGCCTGAGACGCTGCGCGACGTCGTCCTGGAAAGCCTGCTGCACATGCACTGCAATCGCCTGGCTCCCAGCGAACCGCGCCGGCACGAGACCCTGCTGTACGACTTTGCGCGGCGCCTGCTGCGTGCGCGCCAGGCGCGGCGCAAGCCGGAGGCCTCGACGGAGTCCGCGCCATGACGGCGGAGGCGGACCGCCGCCTGATCGATGCGGTGCGGTGGCGTCTTCGCGCGGCACTGGACCAGGACTGGCGCGACGCCACCTATGCACGCGGCGCCGCAGGCCAGTTGCTGGCGCTCAGTGCGCTGGGCGAACTCGGGGCGGCGCGCGGCCAGGCGCCCCGCGTGGAGGCCGGCTGGCTGCGGGAGCAGCTGATGCGCCTGCTGTCCGTGCTGCCGCGCTACCCGCACGGGCTGTTCCAGGGCATCCAGGGGCTGTTGCTGGCGGCGCTGGAACTGGATCGCCGGCACGGGCTGGGACTGGCCGAGGAGGCGGCGCGCGAGGCCGATGAGCACCTGCTGGACAGCCTGCGGGCCGGCGAGGGGCTGCCTCATCATTTCGACTTGATCGGCGGCCTTGGCGGCTTGCTGGTCTACGCGGCATTTCGCGAACAACAGGGCTGCACCTTGCCCTTGGCCGAAGCCTGCATCGGGCGTCTAGCGGCGATGGCGAGGACGGACGCCGCGGGCGGCCTCGCCTGGTTTACGCCTGCAGCGTGGATTCGCGGCTTCCCGATGGGGGATGTGCATCCAACGGGTTGTACTGACCTGGGCGTTGCTCATGGCCAGGCCGGCGTGCTGGCGGCGCTGGCCTATGCGCAGGCCTTGCGGGCCAGTGGCGCCGTGCAGGGTCGGCGCCTGCTGCAGGGCAGCTTGCAGGCGCTCAGGCGGCACGAACAGCGCGCCGGCCATGCCCACTTCGGTGTGGCCGCCGAAGAGCCGGGTGGGTCGCGCTGTGCCTGGTGCTATGGCGACCTTGGCATGGCCGCGGCCTTGCAGCTGGCCGGTCTGGCGCTGGGCGATGCGCGCCTGGACGTTTGGGCGGATCGTCTGCTGCACTCGCTGTCGCGGCGGCCCCTGTCGAGCCTGGGCTTCTCCGATGCCTGGCTCTGCCATGGCAGCGTCGGCTCCGCCTGGTTGCTGCAGCAGCTGGCGCCGCAGCGGGCCGAGCTGGTTTCCCGATTCCGGCTCCAGCACGCGGTCGACGGCGACCAGGGTCTGCTGGCCCAGCTGGAAGCTGCGGAGGCGCCGGATCTGAGCCTGCTGGAGGGCTATGCCGGGCTGGCCCTGGCCTTGGCGGAACTGCAGCAGGGACGGGTCTCGTCGCTGCGCTGGAGCCTGCCCTTCCTGGCGGGCCGGCGGGCGCTTCAGCCTGCGCCCCCTCTGCAATTCTGAACGCATGCGCAGTGCCTGCTTTCGAGCCCCGCAGGCTGCAGTTCAAGGCGGCTCACCATCCAAGGAAGAACCATGAGCAAGAACAAGAAGCTGGACCTGAGCACGACCTCGGTCCGGCATCTCAACGAAGGCGAACAGCAGGGCGTGGCCGGAGGCTACACGCCGCCGGTGTCGTACACCGGCCCCGCTCAAGCGGGCTGCGCGGGTTGGTCCGTGGGCTGCCCTGTCAGCAATACCTGCCCTCCGGCGACGGCCGACTGCCCGCCGGCCTCCGCAGGCTGTCCTCCGGCCAGCTTTCCGACCTGTGTGTCGCCCACGCACGACCGCGGCTGCGCTCCCACGGGGGCCGTCTGCATCCCGGGGGCGTGAGTCGCGCCGTTCGGTGGGGCGCTCGTCTCGGCAGTTGCGATTGACGCTGCCCGGCTGATCCCGCACCCCGCCGACCCCTGAACGCGCCGCTGTGCAGGAAGGCTCGGCCGGGCCGGAACGCACAGGGGCGAACGCGCCACCGGCGCTCGCGAGCTGCACGGAGCTCACGGGCACTGAGGCGCTGCTGCCTAGGGGCCACCGTGAACGGCCCCGGCACTCCCACTGCGGCTGTTTCCATGCCGCGTTCCCTTGTCCCCTGTCAAAAGGACTCTCAATGAGCAAATCCGCCCGCTTGCGGCTGAGCACGACCTCCGTGCGCAGCCTGTCCTCCTCAGAAGTCGGCCAGGTGGCCGGTGCTGACGGCGGCCCGACCGGCAACACCTCGCTGTCCAACGCCTACTGCGGCCCCTGTCCATCCAACGACCCCTGCCAGACGAGGTACTGCCCCCCGCAGGCCACGGCCACCTGTCCGCCGGCCTCCGCCAACTGCCCCACGCCCACGACCCATGTCACCAAGGGCTGGTGCATCTGAGCGCCGCGGCGCCCCGTCCCGATAGCCATTCCCCATATTTCGACTGGAGACCTGAACATGAGCAAGAAACTGAAGCTGTCCACGACCTCGGTGCGTCAACTCAGCAGCCAGGAGCTGAGTGACGTGGCCGGCGGCTACACCTCGATCGCCGCCTGCGGCGAGGATCCCACCAACCGCCCCTGCATGACGGTCAATGCCGCCTCGGGGTGTCCCACGGGCGTGCCTGAAACGCAGAACTGCCCGCCCGCCACGGGTAATTGCGCCACCAGCGCCTGCCCGCCCGCATCGCGGTCACCGCGTTGCGGTGCTGGCGGTGCCAGCGCGCTGTGCTGACGCGGCGCTTGACGCCCCGGTTCGTCTGAGCAGTGTCTGATCGCGAGTGGGGGCATGCGGCCCCCACTCGCATTTGTGCTTCGCAGCTGCCCCTTGGGGTGACACGGACGAGAAAGGTTCTTCACCGATCTGCCCGGGAAGAACAAAAAAGCCCGGCTGAGCCGGGCTTGAGTTCCTCACAAAAGGCTGTCTGCGATCAGAACTTGGCGTGCAGACCGAGGCGATACGTGGTCTCGCCCATGAACGACCAGGCGGGGTAGCCGACCTTCATGCTGCCCTTGACGTTGGGGTTGTCCGCATCGGCGGCCCCGTATTGCACATCGTCCTTCTTCAGCAGGTTGATCGCCTCGAAGCTCAGGCGCAGGTTCTTGTTGATGTTCCAGCCGGCGCTGAAGTCCAGCGACCCGTACGGATCGTGCATGCGGTAGCTGTAGTAGCCCGTTTCACGAATCATGTACTTGGAGCGCCAGTTGTAGGCCAGACGGGCCGAGTAGTCAGCGGTTTCGTAGAAGCCCACCAGGTTGACGGTGTGCTTGGACGACTGGGTGAACAGGGCCAGGCGGTCCGGATAGCTGGCGCTGGGGGCCTTGGCGTCGGCGTAGGTGTAGCTGGCCGCGATGCCGAAGCCGTTGTCCAGGCTGTGGTTGATCTGGGTTTCGATGCCGTTGATCTTGCCGCCGCCGGCGTTGATGTACTCGTTGACGGTCCAGTTGTCGACCTTGCTCAGCGGGTCGACGACGCCCAGCTTCTGGTTGGTCTTGACCAGGGCCGTCACGAAGTTGTCGATGGTCTTGTGGAAGACCGCTGCCGACACCATGTTGCCCGTGCCGTAGTAGTACTCGATGCCCAGGTCGAACTGCTTGGACGACTGCGGCTTCAGGCCCACGCTACCAAAGGTCATGGATTCGTTGCCAACGCGGTCGTCGTTGTAGCCGGCCTGCTTGGTCAGGAACATGTACTCGAAGTTTGGGCGGGTGATGGCCTTGGAGGCGGCCACACGCAGCACCAGGTTCTTGTCGATGTTGTAGGCCGCGTTCAGGCTGGGCAGCCAGTCGCTGTAGCTGGCCTTTTCCTCGCGGATGGTCTTGCCCCAGCCATCGTTGTTGGGCACATCGTTGGGCGCCAGCGGCGTGCCGTCGAACTTGTAGCCGCGGCCGGTCACGTTGGTATGGACGTAGCGCAGACCGAAGTTGCCGCGCCAGCCGGCCTTCTCGAACTCGAACATGCCGTAGGCCGCCCGGTTGTCCTCCTCGATTTCCGCGAAGCTGGAACGCTGCACGGTCCAGGAAGCGGTGTTCTTCGTGTACAGGTCGGCCATCGCGTCCAGGTTGGCCTTGGGGAAGTCCCAGCCGTTGGGGCCCATCTTGATGGAGCCGCTGTACAGATCGCTGGTGTTGCCCTGGATGACGGTGCTGCTGAACTTGCCGCGCAGGGCGCTTTGCTCGTACTTGTGCTTGGTGGCGCGCAGACCCGTCTTGAACGAGGTCAGACCGTTCCAGTCGAGGTCAAAAGTGGCGTCCGCTTGCGCGAAGTTTTCGCGGTCGGCGTTGGGCTGCTGCTGGTCGGTGGCCCAGCCCGTGGGGGAGAGCTTCTTGGGCAGATTGGTCACGGAGACGTCCATCGGCACCGACGGCGAGATCGCGATCTGCTTGCCGGTGGCGTCGATGGTGCCCTTGAACTTGGGCAGGCTCTGGCCGTCGTCCCACCAGCCCACGCCGTAGTTCATGGTGTGGGTGGTGCCGCCCTTGGCCTTGGTCTGGCCGGCCACCGCTTCGAGCTTGAAGCTGTCGGTATGGTACGAGCCGTTCAGCACCAGGCTGTCCGAGCTCATCTTGCCCTGGCGTGCCCAGGTCTGCATGAAGGTGTTGACGGGGTCGGCGTCGCCGGCCACGGCCTTCACGCACAGGCCGGCCGCATTCTTCTGCTTGCAGTTGCTGTCGTTCTGGCCCATGAACAGATAGAGGTTGCTGTTCGTGTTGTCGCCAGTCAGCTCCAGGTTCAGGTAGTTCAGGCCCAGGTCGATGTTGTCGGCGGGCTTGCCCTGCAGCGTCAGGTTCATGGCCGTGCGCTTGCGGTTCTGCACGAAGGTGGCCGGCGCGACGTCGCCGGACCAACCTGCGTCCGACTCGATGCCGCGACGCACGTAATCGCTCTTTTCCATGGCACCAGCCACCAAGACGCCGAAGGTCTTGGCGTCATTGCGCCAGCTGTACAGGCCCGCCGCGTCCTTGGCCAGATCGGTGCTGACCGTGCCCTTGCCCAGCTTCACGCTGGCGAAGGCGGTGTTGGCCTTCAGGTCCAGCGGCTTGCGGGTCTTGACGATCACGGTGCCGCCAATGCCGCCTTCAGTCAGGTCGGCCTGCGAGGACTTGTAGACCTCCATGCCGCCGATCAGTTCGGAGGGCAGCAGGGAGTAGTTGAAGGAGCGGTCCACCGTGGCCTGGTCGTACCAGCCGGTCGAGGCGACGGACTGGCCATTCAGGGTGGTGTAGGTCATCTGCGGATCCGAACCGCGCACCGACACCGAGGCGCCCTGGCCGAAAGCACGGCCGACGGTGATGCCAGGCAGGCGGCCCAGCGATTCACCGACGTCGGAGTCGGGAAGCTTGCCCACGTCTTCGGCGGTCACGGCGTCGACCACGGCGTTGGCGTTTCGCTTGATGTTGGCCGCCGACTGCAGCGATGCGCGGATGCCGGTGATGACCACCTGCTCCAGCTGATTGCCGTCCTTCTTGGCCGGCTCGGCCTGTTGTGCCTGCGCTGCCAGCGCAGCGCCCAGCAGGGCGATGCTTACCGCAGCGGCGACGGGGGTCTTAGTGACCTTCATGAACTGCTCCTCGATGTGGCCAGCGAACATGGGTCTGGCCTGTTGAAAGACTTGATGCCGTCATCCGTGCGGGAAAGATCCACCGGCCAAAGACATCACCAAACACACCTCAAATGCAACCAATGCCATGCCACTATAACGATCAATAGATCCAGTTTGCTACCACTTTTGGGGCCGTGTTTTCCCTGCTGTGGTGGCGGTGCGACCGTTCGGCGTCGGCCTATTTGAGGGCGAGTCTTGTCAGGGCGTTGGAGAGTCTGATCGGAAGCTTGGTAGCTGACTGGTATGCGTTCGGGTGGCCATGAGATGCGTTCCAGGGGTGCTATGTTTTGGCGGCGCCTTGCCGCCGTCTGTTCAAGTCTGCTATAGTCACGGGCTCCGCTGACGTGATCTCAAGGCGAGATCGCGGCTGGGTGCAGTGAGTGGGTGTTGGTGAGGCCTTTGGTGTACTTGAGGCTTTTGCGGCATCGACGACTGAAGTGATGAAAGTTTTCGAAAGAATGCTTGAGACTTCGGAAAGCTGTGCTACAGTAGCGGGCTTGCCTCGGAGGGGTGGCCGAGTGGTTAAAGGCAGCAGACTGTAAATCTGCCCGCTTACGCGTACGCTGGTTCGAATCCAGCCTCCTCCACCAAGGCAAAAGCACACTCGATGAGTCGGTGGTTCTGGCTCAAAGAGAAAACTCCCGGGCGGGAGTAGTTCAATGGTAGAACCTTAGCCTTCCAAGCTAATGACGCGGGTTCGATTCCCGTCTCCCGCTCCAGCGGTAGCTTGAAAGACGTGTCGACACCGGTTTGGTGAAGGCTTGATGAGCAGTCGTCAAACCCGTGTCGATGCCCATGTGGCTCAGTGGTAGAGCACTCCCTTGGTAAGGGAGAGGTCACGCGTTCGATCCGCGTCATGGGCACCACCTCATTTCTCCCCTTCTCTTTTCTGATCTGATCGCCAGGAGCGCAAGATGGCAAAAGGCAAGTTTGAACGTACCAAGCCGCACGTGAACGTGGGCACGATTGGTCACGTTGACCATGGCAAGACCACGCTGACCGCTGCGATCGCAACGGTGCTGGCCTCCAAGTTCGGCGGCGAAGCCAAGGCCTATGACCAGATCGACGCTGCGCCCGAAGAAAAGGCTCGCGGCATCACGATCAACACCGCTCACGTCGAGTACGAGACCGCCAACCGCCACTACGCTCACGTGGACTGCCCCGGCCACGCTGACTATGTGAAGAACATGATCACCGGTGCCGCCCAGATGGACGGCGCGATCCTGGTGTGCTCGGCCGCTGACGGCCCGATGCCCCAGACCCGCGAGCACATCCTGCTGGCGCGTCAGGTCGGTGTGAAGTACATCATCGTCTTCCTGAACAAGTGCGACATGGTGGACGACGCCGAGCTGCTGGAGCTGGTGGAAATGGAAGTCCGCGAGCTGCTGAGCAAGTACGACTTCCCCGGCGACGACACCCCGATCATCAAGGGTTCGGCCAAGCTGGCGCTGGAAGGCGACAAGGGCGATCTGGGCGAGGCTGCCATCATGCGCCTGGCTGACGCTCTGGACAGCTACATCCCGACGCCTGAGCGCGCCATCGACGGCGCCTTCCTGCTGCCCGTGGAAGACGTGTTCTCGATCTCTGGCCGTGGCACCGTGGTGACCGGTCGCGTCGAGCGCGGCATCATCAAGGTCGGCGAGGAAATCGAAATCGTCGGTATCCGTGATCTGCAGAAGACCACCGTGACCGGCGTGGAAATGTTCCGCAAGCTGCTGGACCAAGGTCAAGCTGGCGACAACGTCGGCATCCTGCTGCGCGGCACCAAGCGTGAAGACGTCGAGCGCGGCCAAGTGCTGGCCAAGCCCGGCACCATCAAGCCGCACACGCACTTCACCGCTGAGGTGTATGTGCTGAGCAAGGAAGAGGGCGGCCGTCACACCCCGTTCTTCAACAACTACCGTCCCCAGTTCTACTTCCGTACCACGGACGTGACCGGTGCCGTGGAGCTGCCGAAGGACAAGGAAATGGTCATGCCCGGCGACAACGTCGGCATCACCGTGAAGCTGATCGCTCCGATCGCCATGGAAACCGGCCTGCGCTTCGCTATCCGCGAAGGTGGCCGTACCGTCGGCTCGGGCGTGGTTGCGACCATCATCGAGTAATTTTTGAAGGGCCACAGGGGCATAGCTCAATTGGCAGAGCGTCGGTCTCCAAAACCGAAGGTTGGGGGTTCGAGACCCTCTGCCCCTGCCAACGATCTCTGATCAGGATTGTTGGTCTTTGTGGTCAAGCCAAGCCCGCGGGAGTGCATCTCGGCGGGCTTTGCTGCTGATGGGTCAGAAATGACCCTTGCCCGAATCGGGCGCTGAAAGCGAATCCAATGTCCAATCCTCAAGTCGAAACCGTCACCTCCGGTGCAGACAAGGCCAAGCTGGCCGGCGCCGTGCTGCTGCTGATCGGTGCGCTGGTGGCCTACTACGCCCTGTCCAAACAGGGTGCGCTGGCCCAGTGGGGAGCGCTGCTGGCCTTGCTGGCGGCTGCTGCCGGTGCCTTCTTCGCCTCCGAATCCGGCAAGGCCCTGATCGCCTACGGCCAGGACTCGCTGCGCGAAGTGCGCAAGGTGGTGTGGCCCACCCGCAAAGAGGCGACGCAGATGACGGGCTACGTGTTTGCCTTCGTTGTCGTGATGGCCTTGTTCCTGTTCCTGACGGACAAGACCCTGGAATGGCTGCTGTATGACCTGATCCTGGGTTGGAAGCGCTGAGCTGGTGCAAAAGGACTGATATGAGCGAAGAGCAACAAGTCGTCGCGACCGACGCCGCCCCGGCCGGTCTGCCCAAGCGCTGGTATGTGGTCCATGCCTATTCGGGCATGGAGAAGGCCGTCGAGCGCAATCTGCGCGAGCGCATCGACCGCGCCGGCATGCAGGACAAGTTCGGCCGCATCCTGGTGCCCACCGAAGAGGTGGTGGAGCTGAAGAACGGCAAGAAGTCCGTGACGGAGCGTCGCTTCTTCCCTGGCTACGTGCTGGTGGAAATGGTCATGGACGACGACACCTGGCACCTGGTCAAGAACACCTCCAAGGTGACGGGCTTCGTGGGTGGCGCGAAGAACCGCCCGGCCCCGATTTCCGAGCACGAGGTGATGAAGATCGTCAACCAGATGCAGGAAGGCGTCGAGAAGCCCCGGCCCAAGGTCGAGTGGACCGTCGGCGAAATCGTCCGCGTCAAGGAAGGCCCCTTCACCGACTTCAATGGCGCCATCGAGGAAGTCAACTACGACAAGTCCAAGGTGCGCGTCTCGGTCACGATCTTCGGTCGTGCGACGCCGGTGGAGCTGGACTTCTCCCAGGTGGAGAAGGTCTGACGCCAAGAACAAAAGGGCCCGATGCGGCCCTTCCGGTGCTTTCGGGCGCCTGAGAAACGCATCCGTAGCCAGCCTGCGACGAGACGCGGGCAAGAGGAGCCAGGGTAAAGGCGCAAGCCCCAGTCCCTGGCGCTAGCACTCAGGCGCAGCGGCGTGGCCGCCGCGGCGCTTCTAGGAGAAATCATGGCCAAGAAGATTGTCGGCTTTATCAAGCTGCAAATTCCGGCTGGCAAGGCAAATCCTTCGCCTCCGGTCGGTCCCGCGCTGGGTCAGCGCGGCCTGAACATCATGGAATTCTGCAAGGCGTTCAACGCCCAGACGCAGAGCTATGAGCCGGGCCTGAAGCTGCCGGTGGTGATCACCGCCTTCGCGGACAAGAGCTTCACCTTCGTCATCAAGTCGCCCCCCGCGACCGTGCTGCTGAAGAAGGCTGCCAAGATCGAGAAGGGCTCGCAGCGCCCCCACCTGGACAAGGTCGGCAAGCTGACCCGCGCCCAGCTGGAAGAAATCGTCAAGACCAAGCAGAAGGATCTCACCGCTGCTGACCTGGACGCTGGCGTTCGCACGATCGCTGGTTCGGCCCGCTCGATGGGCATCATCGTGGAGGGTGTGTGACATGGCTAAGCTGACCAAGAAGCAAAAAGCTCTGCAAGGCAAGGTCGAGACCACCAAGCTGTACCCCCTGGGTGACGCGCTGAACCTGGTCAAGGAACTGGCCACCGCCAAGTTCGATGAATCCATCGACGTGGCCGTGCAGTTGGGCATCGATGCCAAGAAGTCGGACCAAGTGGTGCGCGGCGCTGTCGTGCTGCCCCATGGCACCGGCAAGACCAAGCGCGTGGCGGTGTTCGCCCAAGGCGCCAAGGCTGAAGAAGCCAAGGCTGCTGGCGCTGACGTCGTCGGCATGGAAGACCTGGCTGAGCGCGTGAAGGCTGGCGACATGCCCTTCGACGTGGTCATCGCCTCGCCCGACACCATGCGCATCGTCGGTACCCTGGGTCAGATCCTGGGTCCCCGCGGCCTGATGCCGAACCCCAAGGTCGGTACCGTGACCCCGGATGTCGCCACCGCCGTCAAGAACGCCAAGGCTGGCCAGGTCCAGTTCCGCGTCGACAAGGCCGGCATCATCCACGGCACCATCGGCCGTCGCTCGTTCGACACCGACAAGCTGCAAGACAACCTGCGCGCGCTGGTCGAGGCCCTGAACAAGGCCAAGCCCGCTTCGAGCAAGGGCGTCTACCTGCGCAAGGTGGCTGTGTCTTCGACCATGGGCGTCGGCGCCCGTGTCGAAATCGCCAGCATCAACGCTGCAGCCGCTGCCTAAGGCGCGGTAACCCGGCGCCTTGGTGCCGGGTGCCAAAGAATCTGCGCGGCGCGAGTCTGGTGCCGCGCGACAAGATTGGTGGGGCGCCTCCGTTTCTGACGGAGGCGCGTCATCCAAGACCGCTGGCGTGAAGCCCTGCAGTACCGGGGGCGACGCTTAATGGCCACCTTGCGTGGCGGCCAGCGCAGATGGCGTACCCGCTGAAGGGAAAGTTTTGTGCCGGAACCGAGAGGTTCGGGTGTGAGTTCCTGACAGAAGGTCGCTGAATTCCGGTGTGCCGGAGGTCGAAAGACCGAAGGCATTTTTGTGAGGAGTAGACCTTGAGTCTCAATCGCAACGAGAAAGCAGCCGTCGTGTCGGACGTGGCAGCCCAGGCTGCCAAGGCCCAGACGCTGGCGCTGGCCGAGTACCGTGGCCTCACCGTTGAAGCCTTGAACAAGCTGCGCGTCACCGCGCGTGCCCAAGGTGTGTATCTTCACGTGCTGAAGAACACCCTGGCGCGTCGCGCTGTGGCCGGCACCTCGTTCGAGGTCGCTTCGGAGAGCATGGTCGGCCCGCTGATCTACGGCTTTTCGGAAGATGCTGTCGCGGCTGCCAAAGTCATCGCTGACTTTGCCAAGACCAACGACAAGCTGGTGATCAAGGGCGGCGCCTATGGTGGCAAGGCCCTGGACGTCAATGGCGTGAAGGCCCTGGCCGCCGTGCCGAGCAAGGAAGTGCTGCTGTCGCAAGTGGCCGGCCTGCTCAAGTCGCCCGTGCAGCGTACCGCTGCCGTGCTGGCTGCACTGGCTCAGCAACGTGGTGGCGGCGCAGAAGCCGAAGCCCCCGCTGCTGCCTGATCGACGACGATCACCGCATCAACTGCAACTTATCTGTATTTAGGAAACATCATGGCATTCGATAAAGACGCATTCCTGGCTGCTCTGGACAGCATGACCGTTCTGGAACTGAACGACCTGGTCAAGGCCATCGAAGAGAAGTTCGGCGTGTCCGCCGCTTCCATGGCTGCTCCCGCCGCTGGCGGCGCTGCTGGCGGTGGCGCTGCCGCTGCTGAAGAGAAGACCGAGTTCACCGTGGTGCTGGCTGAAGCCGGCTCCAACAAGGTGGGCGTGATCAAGGCCGTGCGTGAAATCACCGGCCTGGGTCTGAAGGAAGCCAAGGACCTGGTCGACGGCGCTCCGAAGCCCGTCAAGGAAGGCGTGTCCAAGGCTGACGCCGACGCCGCCAAGAAGAAGCTGGAAGAAGCCGGCGCCAAGGTCGAACTCAAGTAATTCGTACGGCGTTCGGCTACTGCGCCGGCCGATCTCGGGCTTTCGATGCTCGCCGTACGCCAGTACGGCTCCGCGTCTCAAGCCCGACCTCGACCGGCTCGCTACGCCGCCCGCCGCACGAATTCAGGTTCACCTGGATTCGAAAAGGGGTTGCCTTCGGGCTTCCCCTTTTTCGTCATTGCGGGTTTATCTTGATTGAGAACAGCTGAAAGTGCTTCGCGAGGTATGATTCGCGGTTCTTTCAAGTGTTCTCTGATCCGACTGCAGAGAGCAGGTTTGGTCGGACTCCGGTTTTTCGCATGAGCATGCGACCGGGGTTGTCCGCCAGCGGTTGGTAGTGGCCAACCACCAAGCTTCGGGTGCAATGCCTGAATAGCCAGTCGCCGACGCAGCCCCTGCCATGGCCAGGTGGGGGCTAGCCACGGAGTGTTTATGGCGCAAACAACCCCCTATAGCTATACCGAGCGCAAGCGCATCCGCAAGAGCTTCGGCAAGCGCGAGAACGTTCAGAACGTTCCCTATTTGCTGACCATGCAGAAGGACTCTTACGTCGCCTTCCTGCAAAAAGACGTTCCCCCTGCCAAACGCAAGCCTGAAGGCCTGCAGGCAGCCTTCCTCTCCGCCTTCCCGATCGTGTCGCACAACGGGTTCGTGGAGATGAAGTTCCTCGAATACAACATCGCCAAGCCGCCGTTCGACACCCGTGAGTGCCAGCAGCGCGGCCTGACCTATGCAGCGGCCGTGCGCGCCCGCCTGCAGATGATCATCTATGACCGTGAGAGCCCGCAGGCCAAGACGGTCAAGGAAATCAAGGAACAAGAGGTCTACATGGGCGAAGTGCCCCTGATGACCGATTACGGTTCCTTCATCGTCAATGGCACCGAGCGTGTCATCGTTTCGCAGCTGCACCGCTCGCCCGGCGTGTTCTTCGAGCACGACAAGGGCAAGACCCACTCGTCCGGCAAGCTGCTGTTCTCGGCCCGCATCATTCCCTACCGCGGCTCGTGGCTGGACTTCGAGTTCGACCCGAAGGACATCCTGTACTTCCGCGTCGACCGCCGCCGCAAGATGCCGGTCACTATCCTGCTCAAGGCCATCGGCCTGAATCCCGAGCAGATCCTGGCCCACTTCTTCGTGTTCGACAACTTCCGTCTGATGGACTCCGGTGCCCAGATGGAATTCGTGGCCGACCGCCTGAAGGGTGAAGTCGCCCGCTTTGACATCACGGACAAGAGCGGCAACGTGCTGGTCGAAAAGGACAAGCGCATCACCGCCCGCCACGTGCGCCAGCTGGAGCAGACCGGCACCCAGCACGTCACCGTGCCCGAGGACTTCCTGATCGGCCGTGTGCTGGCCAAGAACATGGTCGACGGCGACACCGGCGAGATCATCGCCAAGGCCAACGACGAGCTGACCGACTCGCTGCTGAAGAAGCTGCGCGCCGCCGGCATCAAGGACATCCAGTGCCTGTACACCAACGAGCTGGATGAAGGCGCCTACATCAGCCAGACCCTGGCCCTGGATGAGACCACCGAGCAGCTGGCTGCCCGCGTCGCCATCTACCGCATGATGCGCCCCGGCGAGCCGCCGACGGAAGACGCCGTCGAGGCCCTGTTCAACCGCCTGTTCTACAGCGAAGACACCTACGATCTGTCGCGCGTCGGCCGGATGAAGTTCAACGCCCGCGTGGGCCGCGACACGCCGGAAGGCAACATGACCCTGTCGAACGAGGACATCCTCGACGTGGTCAAGATCCTGGTCGAGCTGCGCAACGGCCGCGGTGAAGTCGATGACATCGACCACCTGGGCAACCGTCGCGTGCGCTGCGTGGGCGAACTGGCCGAGAACCAGTACCGCTCGGGCCTGGCCCGCATCGAGAAGGCCGTGAAGGAGCGTCTGGGCCAGGCAGAGACCGAAGCCCTGATGCCGCACGACCTGATCAACTCCAAGCCGATTTCCGCGGCTCTGAAGGAGTTCTTCGGTGCCTCGCAGCTGTCCCAGTTCATGGACCAGACCAACCCCCTGTCCGAGATCACGCACAAGCGTCGCGTCTCGGCCCTGGGCCCGGGCGGTCTGACCCGTGAGCGCGCCGGCTTCGAAGTCCGTGACGTGCACCCCACCCACTACGGCCGCGTCTGCCCGATCGAAACGCCGGAAGGCCCGAACATCGGTCTGATCAACTCGCTGGCGCTGTACGCCCAGCTGAACGAGTACGGCTTCCTGGAGACGCCCTACCGTCGCGTGGTCGACGGCAAGGTGACCAACCAGATCGACTACCTGTCCGCCATCGAGGAAGGCAAGTACGTCATCGCCCAGGCCAATGCCACCCTGAACAAGGAAGGCCAACTGGTCGACGAACTGGTGTCCGCCCGTGAGAACGGCGAATCGGTGCTGACCTCGCCCGAGCGCATCCAGTACATGGACGTGGCGCCGACGCAGATCGTGTCCGTCGCGGCCTCGCTGGTGCCCTTCCTGGAGCACGATGACGCGAACCGCGCACTGATGGGCGCCAACATGCAGCGTCAGGCTGTGCCGACCCTGCGCCCCGAAAAGGCCTTCGTCGGTACCGGCGTGGAGCGCGTGGCGGCCAAGGACTCGGGCACCGTCGTGACGGCCCGCCGCGGCGGCGTCGTGGACTACGTCGACACCAACCGCATCGTGATCCGCGTCAACGACGAGGAAACGGTGGCCGGTGAAGTCGGCGTCGACATCTACAACCTGATCAAGTACCAGCGTTCCAACCAGAACACCAACATCCACCAGCGCCCGATCGTCCAGCGCGGCGACCGCATCGCCAAGGGGGACGTGATCGCCGACGGTGCCTCCACCGATCTCGGCGAGCTGGCCCTGGGCCAGAACATGCTGGTCGCGTTCATGCCCTGGAACGGCTACAACTTCGAAGATTCGATCCTGATCTCCGAACGCGTGGTGGCCGAAGACCGCTACACCTCGATCCACATCGAGGAACTGGTGGTCATGGCCCGCGACACCAAGCTGGGCTCTGAAGAAATCACCCGCGACATCCCGAACCTGTCCGAGCAGCAGCTGGCTCGCCTGGATGAGTCCGGCATTGTCTACATCGGCGCGGAAGTCGGCCCCGGCGACGTGCTGGTCGGCAAGGTGACCCCGAAGGGCGAAACCACCCTGACCCCGGAAGAGAAGCTGCTGCGCGCCATCTTCGGCGAGAAGGCGTCCGACGTGAAGGACACCTCGCTGCGCGTGGACCAGGGCACCTCCGGCACCGTCATCGACGTGCAGGTCTTCACCCGCGAAGGCATCCAGCGCGACAAGCGCGCCCAGCAGATCATCGACGATGAACTGAAGCGCTTCCGCCTGGACCTGAACGACCAGCTGCGCATCGTGGAGGCCGACGCCTTCGACCGTATCGAGAAGCTGCTGACCGGCAAGGTCGCCAACGGCGGTCCGAAGAAGATCGCCAAGGGCACGGTCATCACCAAGGAGTACCTGGCCGAGGTCGAGAAGTTCCACTGGTTCGACATCCGTCCCGCCGAGGACGAGGTCGCCAACCAGCTGGAATCGATCAAGAACTCGCTGGAGCAGACCCGCCACAGCTTCGATCTCGCCTTCGAAGAGAAGCGCAAGAAGCTGACGCAGGGCGACGAGCTGCCCGCCGGCGTGCTGAAGATGGTCAAGGTCTACCTGGCCGTCAAGCGCCGCCTGCAGCCTGGCGACAAGATGGCCGGCCGCCACGGCAACAAGGGTGTCGTGTCCAAGATCACCCCGATCGAAGACATGCCCTACATGGCCGACGGTACGCCTGCCGACATCGTGCTGAACCCGCTGGGCGTCCCCTCGCGGATGAACGTGGGTCAGGTTCTGGAAGTGCACCTGGGCTGGGCCGGCAAGGGTATCGGCCAGCGCATCGGCGACATGCTCCAGCAGCATGCGGCCGCCAGCGAGCTGCGCAAGTTCCTGGATGAGCTCTACAACCAGAGCGGCGGCAAGCCCGAGAACCTGGACGAGCTCAGCGACAAGGAAATCGTCGAGATGGCGCAGAACCTGTCCAAGGGCGTGCCTTTCGCGACCCCGGTGTTCGACGGCGCCAAGGAAGAAGAAATCCGCGGCATGCTGAAGCTGGCCTACCCGGACGACATCGCTGCCCGCAAGGGTCTGACCGAGAGCCGTACCCAGGCCTACCTGTACGACGGCCGCACCGGCGAGCGCTTCGAGCGTCCGACCACCGTGGGCTACATGCACGTGCTGAAGCTGCACCACCTGGTGGACGACAAGATGCACGCCCGTTCGACCGGCCCGTACTCGCTCGTCACGCAGCAGCCGCTGGGTGGTAAGGCGCAGTTCGGTGGTCAGCGCTTCGGTGAAATGGAAGTGTGGGCCCTGGAAGCCTATGGCGCGTCCTACGTGCTGCAGGAAATGCTGACCGTGAAGTCCGATGACGTGAACGGCCGTACCAAGGTCTACGAGAACATCGTCAAGGGCGAGCACGCCATCGACGCCGGCATGCCGGAGTCGTTCAACGTGCTGGTGAAGGAAATCCGTTCGCTCGGTATCGACATCGAGCTCGAGCGCAACTAAGAGACGGAACAGGAGAAACACATGAAAGGTTTGCTGGACCTGTTCAAGCAGTTCACGCCGGACGAGCACTTCGACGCGATCAAGATCGGGCTGGCCTCGCCCGAGAAGATCCGTTCGTGGTCCTTCGGCGAGGTGAAGAAGCCCGAGACCATCAACTACCGCACGTTCAAGCCCGAGCGTGATGGTCTGTTCTGCGCCAAGATCTTCGGCCCGATCAAGGACTACGAGTGCCTGTGCGGCAAGTACAAGCGCCTGAAGCACCGCGGCGTTATCTGCGAGAAGTGCGGCGTCGAAGTGACCCAGACCAAGGTGCGCCGCGAGCGCATGGGCCACATCGACCTGGCCGCGCCCTGCGCGCACATCTGGTTCCTGAAGTCGCTGCCGTCGCGTCTGGGCCTGGTGCTCGACATGACCCTGCGCGACATCGAACGCGTGCTGTACTTCGAAGCCTACGTGGTCGTCGACCCCGGCATGACGCCGCTGAAGAAGTTCTCGATCATGAGCGAGGACGACTACGACGCGAAGCGTGCCGAGTACGGTGACGAGTTCATCGCGCTGATGGGCGCCGAGGGCATCAAGAAGCTGCTGGAGGAGATGGATCTCGACATCGAGATCGATCGCCTGCGCAACGACATGACCGGCTCCGAGCTCAAGGTCAAGAAGAACTCCAAGCGCCTGAAGGTCATGGAAGCCTTCAAGAAGTCCGGGATCAAGCCGCACTGGATGATCATGGACGTGCTGCCCGTGCTGCCGCCGGACCTGCGTCCGCTGGTGCCGCTGGACGGCGGCCGCTTCGCGACCTCGGACCTGAACGACCTCTACCGTCGCGTCATCAACCGCAACAACCGTCTGGCCCGTCTGCTGGAGCTGAAGGCCCCTGAGATCATCGTGCGCAACGAAAAGCGCATGCTGCAGGAGGCCGTCGACTCCCTGCTGGACAACGGTCGCCGCGGCAAGGCCATGACCGGCGCCAACAAGCGTGCGCTGAAGTCCCTGGCCGACATGATCAAGGGCAAGAGCGGTCGCTTCCGTCAGAACCTGCTGGGCAAGCGCGTGGACTACTCCGGTCGTTCCGTGATTACCGTGGGCCCGACCCTGAAGCTGCACCAGTGCGGCCTGCCCAAGCTGATGGCGCTGGAGCTGTTCAAGCCCTTCATCTTCTCGCGCCTGGAGGCCATGGGCATCGCCACGACCATCAAGGCGGCCAAGAAGGAAGTGGAATCCGGCACCCCGGTGGTGTGGGACATCCTGGAAGAGGTGATCAAGGAGCATCCGGTGCTGCTGAACCGCGCACCGACCCTGCACCGCCTCGGCATCCAGGCCTTCGAGCCCGTGCTGATCGAAGGCAAGGCGATCCAGCTGCACCCGCTCGTCTGCGCGGCCTTCAACGCCGACTTCGACGGTGACCAGATGGCCGTTCACGTGCCGCTGTCCATCGAAGCGCAGATGGAAGCCCGCACCCTGATGCTGGCCTCCAACAACGTGCTGTTCCCCGCCTCGGGCGAGCCCTCCATCGTGCCGTCGCAAGACGTGGTGCTGGGCCTGTACTACGCCACCCGCGAGCGCATCAACGGCAAGGGCGAAGGCATGGTCTTCTCCGACGTGTCGGAGATGCTGCGCGCACTGGAGAACGGCGCCGTCGAGATCACCGCCAAGATCAGCGTTCGTCTGACCGAATACACCAAGGACAAGGACACGGGCGAGTGGATCCCCGAGACCAAGCTGGTGGACACGACCGTCGGCCGCGCCCTGCTGTCCGAGATCCTGCCCAAGGGCCTGCCGTTCTCGAACATCAACAAGGCGCTGAAGAAGAAGGAAATCTCGCGCCTGATCAACACCTCCTTCCGCAAGTGCGGCCTGAAGGAAACCGTGGTGCTGGCAGACAAGCTGCTGCAGTCCGGCTTCCGCCTGGCCACGCGCGCCGGCATCTCGATCGCCATCGACGACATGCTGGTGCCGAAGCAGAAGTACGAGCTGATCGAACGCGCCGAGAAGGAAGTCAAGGAGATCGAGCAGCAGTACGTCTCGGGTCTCGTGACTGCCGGTGAGCGCTACAACAAGGTCGTGGACATCTGGGGCAAGACCGGCGACGAAGTCGGCAAGGTCATGATGTCGCAGCTGTCCAAGCAGAAGACCATCGACCGCAACGGCAAGGAAGTGGATCAGGAGTCCTTCAACTCCATCTACATGATGGCCGACTCCGGTGCCCGCGGTAGCGCGGCCCAGATCCGTCAGCTGGCCGGTATGCGGGGCCTGATGGCCAAGCCGGACGGCTCGATCATCGAGACGCCGATTACCGCGAACTTCCGCGAAGGCCTGAACGTTCTGCAGTACTTCATCTCCACCCACGGTGCCCGTAAGGGTCTGGCGGATACGGCGCTGAAGACCGCGAACTCCGGTTACCTGACCCGTCGTCTGGTCGACGTGACCCAGGATCTGGTGGTGGTCGAGGACGATTGCGGCACCGACAACGGCATCAACATGCGTGCCTTGGTCGAGGGCGGTGAAGTCATCGAATCCCTGCGCGATCGCGTGCTGGGCCGCGTGGCTGCCATCGACGTCGTCCATCCGGAAACGCAAGGCGTGCTGCTGCCGGCCGGCAATATGCTGGACGAAGACACCCTGGACGTGCTGGAACAGGCCGGCGTGGACGAGATCAAGGTCCGCACCCCGCTGACCTGCGGCACCCGCTTCGGCCTGTGCGCCAAGTGCTATGGCCGTGACCTCGGCCGTGGCGGCCTGGTCAACACCGGTGAGGCCGTGGGCGTGATCGCCGCGCAGTCCATCGGTGAGCCGGGTACCCAGCTGACCATGCGTACCTTCCACATCGGTGGTGCCGCATCGCGTGCTGCCGTGGCCTCCAGCGTGGAAGCCAAGTCGGACGGCATCATCGGCTTCAACGCCACGATGCGCTACGTCACGAACGGCAAGGGCGAGTTGGTGGTGATTTCGCGTTCCGGCGAAATCATCATCGCCGACCAGCACGGTCGTGAGCGCGAGCGTCACAAGGTGCCTTACGGCGCGACCCTGAACGTCAAGGCCGACCAGACCATCAAGGCTGGCACGGTGCTCGCGAATTGGGATCCGCTGACCCGCCCGATCATCACGGAATTCGCCGGTCAGGCGAAGTTCGAGAACGTCGAGGAAGGCGTCACCGTGGCCAAGCAGGTCGACGAGGTGACCGGTCTGTCCACCCTGGTGGTGATCGATCCCAAGCGTCGTGGCGCCGCCAAGGTGGTCCGTCCGCAGGTCAAGCTGCTGGATGCCAACGGCCAGGAAGTGAAGATCCCCGGCACCGACCACTCGGTGACCATCGGCTTCCAGGTCGGCGCGCTGATCCAGATCCGCGATGGCCAGGATCTGGCCCCCGGTGAAGTGCTGGCCCGTATCCCGGTCGAAGGTCAGAAGACCCGAGACATTACCGGCGGTCTGCCCCGCGTGGCAGAACTGTTCGAAGCCCGCTCGCCCAAGGACAAGGGCGTGCTGGCCGAGCAGACCGGTACCGTCTCCTTCGGCAAGGAAACCAAGGGCAAGGTTCGCCTGCAGATCACCGATCCGGACGGCAAGGTCTGGGAAGAACTGGTGCCCAAGGAAAAGAACATCCTGGTGCACGAAGGCCAGGTGGTCAACAAGGGTGAAGGCATCGTCGACGGTCCGGCCGATCCGCAGGACATCCTGCGTCTGCTGGGCATCGAGGAGCTGGCTCGCTACATCGTCGACGAAGTGCAGGACGTCTACCGTCTGCAGGGCGTGAAGATCAACGACAAGCACATCGAGGTGATCGTTCGCCAGATGCTGCGCCGCGTGCAGATCGTCAACCCGGGCGATTCGTCCTACATCGTGGGCGAGCAGGTCGAGCGTTCCGAGCTGCTGGACACCAACGACCGCCTGCGCGCCGAGGGCAAGATGATCGCCACCCACGCCGATGTGCTGCTGGGCATCACCAAGGCCTCGCTGTCGACCGACTCCTTCATCTCGGCCGCTTCCTTCCAGGAAACGACCCGCGTGCTGACCGAGGCTGCCATCATGGGCAAGCGCGATGAGCTGCGTGGCCTGAAGGAGAACGTGATCGTGGGTCGCCTGATCCCCGCCGGTACCGGCATGGCTTTCCACCAGGCACGTCGTGCCAAGGAGGAAATGGACGACGCCGAGCGCCGTGCCATCGCCATGCAGGAAGCCGAGGAAATGGCTGCCGTGCAGCTGGCGGCTCTGGACGAGCCGGCTGGCGAAGGCTCCGCCGAGTAAGGCAGGCCGCGAGGGCCGGGGCCACCCGGCCTGCGCCCCGACAAGCCGCCGCACCCGCAAGGGGCGGCGGTTTTTTCTTGGCCGCTACGTTCCTTGGCTGGCGTCTGCGGCTGACCGACCTTCGGCCGTGGGCTGTAGCTGTTGCAACCACTGCTCAGGCCGCAGGATGGCCAGGCCGTGCTTGCGAGCGCGCTTGGCCAGGGCCAGCACATCGCTGTCGCGGCTGATCAGGGCGTCGACCTTCTGGGCCAGCGCAAGGTCGATGAACTTCTGGTCATCCTTGTCCCGGCACTTCAGCAAAGGCGGGGGCAGAGCGCCGGCCAGCGGTTCCGGCATCTGGCACAGCCGGGCAAACACTGCTGCGATGGTCGCTGGATCCGGATTCCAGCGCGCCGCGACGCCTCGGGACAGCACGTGCAGCAACTCGTCTCGCATGGCGGCGCTACCGATCCAGGTCCAGCGGCCGGCTTCGATAGGGTCGACCAGTGCACGGATGGCGGGGTCTCGGAAGACCAGCCATTCCATGACCACTTGGGTGTCCAGCACCAGCTTGGGCACGCGTGCGGTTGTCGTCGCTGCCGTTTCGGCGCAGTCGACGGCGGAGATGGCTGGGGGCAACAGGGAGGCGGGGCTGAGCATGATCGGCGTACACGGCAGGGTGTTTGCAGAGAGCGGGCAGGGCGGACAGAGCGAGACCACGGTGCCGAAGCGGGGGCAAGTCGCGGGCGACGTGGGCTTGGCCCGGCGTGGCACCGGCCGCGACGCAGTGCGCATTTTCCGCGCAAACGCCCTGCCCATCGGGCTTCGCGGCCGGAGCGCTTGTGCAAAAGACGCCCGCTGGCATACAATCGAGGGCTCTCTAGTTGGTCTAGCTGCGCCCATCGAGGTGCAGACAGCTTGAATTCAGCGTGCGGCGCTTTGGCGTTGCGCGCTTTTGTGCTTCCTTGTGAGGCGCAATTGACAGGATTCGGGCGGTGCTTTGCCAGGTGGCGAAGCGCGCCGGACAGCCAGAGGTCTGTGACTTCAAACGGGAACAAGTTACTTATGCCAACCATCAACCAACTCGTGCGCCAAGGTCGTGAGACCGAGGTCACGAAGTCCAAGTCGCCTGCCATGCAGGCTTGCCCCCAGCGTCGTGGCGTGTGCACCCGCGTGTACACCACGACCCCAAAGAAGCCGAACTCCGCTCTGCGTAAGGTTGCCAAGGTGCGCCTGACCAACGGCTTCGAGGTGATCTCCTACATCGGCGGCGAAGGTCACAACCTTCAAGAGCACAGCGTCGTGCTGGTGCGCGGCGGCCGTGTGAAGGATCTGCCGGGTGTGCGTTACCACATCGTCCGCGGTTCGCTGGATCTGCAAGGCGTCAAGGATCGCAAGCAGTCCCGCTCCAAGTACGGTGCAAAGCGCCCGAAGAAGGCTTAATTGAGTT
Source organism: Burkholderiaceae bacterium (assembly GCA_041913905.1). GTDB lineage: Bacteria > Pseudomonadota > Gammaproteobacteria > Burkholderiales > Burkholderiaceae_C > Roseateles_B. Next base: position 89,965 of record JAYSEK010000021.1, read on the forward strand.
GTCACGACCGGCCGTCAGGCTCTGGTCGGATGTTTTTGCGGAGCGCATGACCCTGTTGAGGGCACAGCGGCCGAGTAAGTGGATGATCCGAATGCGTGATCGTCCCCGGTTGCGGCAGATGGCAGCGAGCCATTGCCAGACCAACTGAAGCGAAGAAGGAAATACCCATGCCACGTCGTCGCGAAGTACCCAAGCGCGAGATCCTGCCTGATCCCAAGTTCGGTAGCGTTGATCTGTCCAAGTTCATGAACGTCATCATGGAATCGGGCAAGAAGGCTGTCGCCGAGCGCATCATCTACGGCGCCCTCGAACAAGTCGAGAAGAAGGCCGGCAAGGATCCGCTGGAAGTGTTCATGACCGCCTTGAACAACGTGAAGCCCATGGTCGAAGTGAAGTCCCGCCGTGTCGGCGGTGCGAACTACCAAGTTCCCGTGGAAGTTCGCCCCGTCCGCCGGATGGCTCTGGCCATGCGCTGGCTGAAGGAATCGGCCCGCAAGCGTGGTGAGAAGTCCATGGCCCAGCGCCTGGCCAACGAACTGCTGGAGGCCTCGGAAGGCCGCGGCGGCGCCATGAAGAAGCGTGACGAAGTCCACCGTATGGCTGACGCCAACAAGGCGTTCTCGCACTTCCGCTTCTAAACACGACTTTTCTGGCCGCCTCGGGTTTCTACTGACCCGCTGGCGGCTCACTGCATCTGGAGCAAGATCATGGCCCGCAAGACCCCCATCGAGCGCTACCGCAATATCGGTATTTCGGCGCACATCGATGCCGGCAAGACCACGACGACCGAGCGCATCCTGTACTACACCGGTGTGAACCACAAGATCGGTGAAGTGCATGATGGCGCCGCCACCATGGACTGGATGGAGCAGGA
>JAYSEK010000022.1:0-87416 GCA_041913905.1 Burkholderiaceae bacterium
CGCATGCCGGGTGGTGTGGCAGGGGCGCCTCCAAATGGAGGCCCCCTATGCCGATAGCGAAGAGGCTGGACCGCGCGGCGCCCGGTTCGTGGCACAAGCGGTGAAATTCGACGCTAGACCCGGAATCGCCCGCCCCAGGAGGCTCCAGCGGCGAAATTTCCGCCCTTTTCGCGGCCAGGCGGGCTAAAGTTCCGTTGTGATCCGCCGAAAAGGCGGCAAATTGGGGCCCAATTTAGGGCATCTTTCGGAGAATTCCATGGCCATCAGCTTGAGCACGGCGCTTTCCGGCATGTCCGCAGCGAACGAGCGACTGCGTGCTAGCTCCGAAAACCTGGCGAGCGCGGCCAAGCGCCCCGAATCGCTGGAGGGCCAGGATCAACAGCGGTCGGACACCCTGACCCGCGAAGCCACCAATGCCACGACCTCGGTGCAGATCGAGAAGGAAATCGTCGAGCAGCGCTCGGCCACCTATGCCTATGTGGCCAATCTGAAGGTGCTGCAGACCCAGGTGCGAGCCGAGGGAGCCCTGCTGGACATCAAGGCCTGACGGCCCCCGGGCAGTCGCCGCTGCGCCGTTCAAGGGCGTCTCAGACGGCCCGTCGCACGGCCTCTGGCTGCTGGCCGAAGAGGACTTCCCGGGCTCTGTCGGAGGTCAGCGGCTGGCGCTGATCGGCCAGGACTTCGAGCCCCCTCTGCACCGCCGGCCGTGCAGCGATCTCGTCGAACCAGCCCTTGAGATGCGGGTAGTCCGACAGCTCGACGCCCTGATTCTTCCAGGAGCGCAGCCAGGGGAAGACGGCGATGTCGGCGATGCTGTATGCCTTGCCGCCCAGGTAGGTGCTGGCAGCCAGGCGCCGGTTGATCACGCCGTAGATGCGCTGGGCCTCGCGGGTGTAGCGGTCCACGGCATAGGGCAGCTTCTGCGGTGCATAGAGCCTGAAGTGATGCGCCTGACCCAGCATCGGCCCCACGGACCCCATCTGGAACATCAGCCACTGCAGAACCTCGTATTTGCCGCGCACATCGTCGGGCAGCAGGCGGCCTGTCTTGCCGGCCAGGTAAAGCAGGATGGCACCGGACTCGAACAGTGAGATCGGCGCGCCATCCGGCCCGTCCGGGTCCACGATGGCGGGGATCTTGTTGTTGGGACTGATCTGCAGGAAGTGTTGTTCAAACTGTGCACCGCTGCCGATATCCACTGGAACGACGCGATAAGGCAGGGCACACTCCTCCAGCATGATGTGGACCTTGTGGCCATTGGGCGTCGCCCATGTGTAAACGTCGATCATCGTCGCTCTCCTGTTTGCCGCGATCGCGGTGCTCCTGGATGCACACTGCCTGCCCATGGTAATCAAACAACTTCAGCACTGGTTCGTGGCGCGCGCAAACGCGGCACGTTGGAAGCCCATCGCGGAATGGGCCGAGTCGCTCGGCGGGCAGCTGCGCGTCGTGGCGGAAGGCGAGGGCTTCATCGTGGACATGCCGCCCGGCAAGACCGGGGGCGCCGTGCGCATCGAATGGGGGCGCTCGCAGCGGGCCTACATTCCCGGGCATGAGCTGCGCGTCCGCTACGAGGCGCGGCTGCATGGCGATCTGCAGATGATGGTGATCGAGCAGCAGCTGATGGACCAGCTCGAGGGTGCTGTTTTCGAGGCCTATACCGACACGCTGCGCACCCGCGTGGACACCGACACGCCCGAGGAAATGCGCTGGCTGGTGATGTTCCCCAAGCTCAACCAGATCAGCTCCAAGATCGTGCGTACGCAGTTCGGCGTGCTGGGAATTGCGCGCGAGCTGCTGCATGTCTGGATCGAAGGGCGGCTCAGCGAGGCGCTGGTGCGCGTGTCCCAGGACCTGGTGACGCCAGGCCGGCCTTTCGTGCTGATGAGCATGCGCGGCAATCTCTACCTGCGCACGGCCATGGAAGAGCCGCGCCTGAATGAGGTTCAGGCGCTCTACAAGCTCTGTGAGATCGCCGTTGAGGCGGCCGAGCGGGTCAACCAGGCGCTCGGCGACTCCAGCCCCTGGCCGAGCGTGCCCTCCAGCACCACGATGCACGGCAGCCTGCCGGACCCCGACTCCTCGCAGTGAGGCTGGCGCCCCTGCAGCCGTGCCGGGGCGGCCGATTCAAGCGGCCTTCTGCGCAAACTGCCAGGCCAGTTCGGCCATGGGTCGGGCGCCCGCGCCGGCCTCGCGGGCCTGCTCGCTGGAAGCCGTACCTTCTTCGACCCGCTTGGCAATGCCCTGCAGGATGGCGGCGATGCGGAACAGGTTGTAGGCCATGTAGAAGTTCCAGTCACGCTGCACGGCGGCCACGTCGACACGGCCCGTGCGCTCGCAGTAGCGGCGGATGTAGTCCGCTTCGGCAGGGATGCCCAGTGCCTTCAGGTCGAGTCCGGCCAGGCCGTGCGCGGCGCCCGCCTTGCGGATGTGCCAGGACATGCAGTGATAGCTGAAATCGGCCAGCGGGTGGCCCAGCGTCGACAGCTCCCAGTCCAGCACGGCCAGCACGCGGGGCTGGGTGGGATGAAAGACCAGGTTGTCCAGGCGGAAGTCGCCGTGAACGATGGACACCTCGGCGTCCGAGCGGGCGGCCTCGGGCACGTGGGCGGGCAGCCAGTCGATCAGCTCATCCATGGCAGCGATGGGCTGGGTCACGGTGGCCAGGTACTGCTTGCTCCAGCGCGAGATCTGGCGCTCGAAGTAGCTGCCGGGCTTGCCGAAATCGGCCAGTCCTATGGCCTCGGGCCGCACGCTGTGCAGGGCCGCGATGACGCGGTTCATTTCGTCGTAGAGGGCCGCACGCTCGTCGGGCGTCATGCCTGGCAGGCTCTGGTCCCACAGCACCCGGCCCTCCACGAACTCCATCAGGTAGAAGGCCCGTCCGATGACCGACTCGTCCTCGCAAAGAGCCAGCATGCGCGGCACGGGAACCTGCGTTGACCCCAGCGCCTGCATCACCTTGAACTCGCGCTCGATCGCGTGGGCCGAGGGCAGCAGCTTGGCCACTGGCGCAGGCTTGGCGCGCATCACGTAAGTGCCAGACGCTGCGCGCAGCTGGTAGGTGGGGTTGGACTGCCCGCCCTTGAACTGCTCGATCTGCAGCGGGCCGGCAAAGCCGGGCACGCGGGCCTGGGCCCAGCTGGCGAGCCGTTCGGCGTCAATGGCGTGTGAAGGAGGGCGGGTGCCGGTGAATGCGTCCATGGGGCTCCGATAGCGAAGGGATGAGGTGTTGCAGGAGCCGGCTGGCGGCGGCACGGGCAAGACCTGACCCCACCGGGCCGGTCAGCGCCCCGCGATGGCGAGCAGCTTGTCCTTGTTGAGCACGACCAGCCGCGTGGGCTCGACGCGCACCGCGCCGTCCCGTTCGAAGCCCTTGAGCTCCTGGTTGACGCGCTGGCGCGAGGCGCCCAGCAGCTGCGCCAGGTCTTCCTGGGCCAGTTGCAGGCCGATGCGGATTTCCTCGCCCTGCGCGATGCCATAGGAGCGCGCCAGCAGCAGGATCTGCTTGGCCAGCCGGGCCGCGAGCGGGCGGGTGTTCAAGTCCTCGACCACGTCGAACATCAGCCGCAGCCGCCGGCAGTTCAGACGCAGCAGGGCCTCGTAGAGCTCGGTGTGCCGCTGCAGCAAGTCCTTGAAGTCGGGCTTGCGGACTACCAGCAGCGTGGTCTCGCCATGGGCGGCCGCATCGTGGGTGCGCGGCAGGCCATCGAAGAGCGAGATGTCGCCAAACCAGGTGCCAGGCTCGACATAGGTGAGGGATACCTGCTTGCCCGCCAGCGACACCGAACTGATGCGCACGGCGCCCTTGGCCACGCCAACCCATTCTTCGGCCGGCTCGCCGCGGCAGGACAGCATGGTGCCATCCGGTACCCGCTTCACCACGGCCCTGGAGAGGATGTCGTTGCGAAGGGGCAGTGACAGCTTGGAAAACCACGAACCCGACTCGATATTGCTGCGTTCGGAAATTGTAAGAACAGTGCTACTCATGCTTTGTCACGGCTGCGACAGCCCCCGGTACGACATGGCGTCCCGTTGAACCGGGCACCTCTGGCCCATTGTCCATGAAGCGTCAAGTCCCGGTGCTGCTTCACAGAAACATGGGGCAGGCACGGCAAATCAGTGTTTGGCGCCAGACGGGCTGGTGCTAGAGTCTGTTGCAAAGTACTTACAAGTCGCATGGCCAGCACTTCGAAGCCTGAGGATTTCAAGCTTTGCGCCGTGAGCCCCGGGCTGGCGGTGCTGGTCCTTGGACTTTGCGCCGCCGCACCAGTTGCCGCGCTGAACATCGGTGCACCGCAGACGCAGTCGGCGCTGTTCCAGCCGCTGCGCCTGGTCTTCCCCGTGCAGCTGCTGCCGGGCGAGAGCCTCAGTCCGGACTGCGTGAAAGCCGTGCTCGTGGCCGGCGAGACGCGGTTGCCGGCCGACCAGGTGCAGGTGCAGCTGCAAGGGCGCACCGAAGGCGAAGTCAGCGCCGTTCGAGTCAGCAGCCTCGTTCCCATCGACGAGCCGCTTGTCAACGTGAGTCTGAGCCTGGGCTGTCCGACGCGCTACACGCGACAGTTCACGGCCCTGATCGACCCGGTGGCAACGCCCGCGCGCGCTGACGCTCAACCGGCTGTGCTGGAGGGCGATGAACTCTATTCGCCGGCCTTGCGTGCCGCGCTGGGCACGGCCGGCGCCAAGCCTGCTGAGTTGCTGGCCCAGGGCCGGCCTGTGCCGTCCGGCAGCACGGCGGCGGGCTCGCTGCCTGTGCTGGAATCCAGAGAGCCTGCCGGCAAGGGCCCGGAGGAGGGCAGTGCGCGGGCGGGTGCCTCTGCCCCGCCTGTGGGCGAGGCCTCGCATGCGGCAGCGCGACCGCAAGGCAAAGCGGCCAGGGCGCGCCCAACGCCGGCGGGCAAGACCAAGCCGCCGACGCTGGCGGAGGCCGCAAGCCCAGCGGCGCCCATGCCTGGCAAGGCACCGACGTCGCGCCTGCAATTGGAGGCGTCCGAGCTGCTGTCGGCTGCACCCGCACCGGTGACGGCGCCGTCGTCGTCCGCTGCGCCCGCGGTGCAGGAGTCGCAGCAGCGCGTGCGCGAGCTGGAAACCGAGCTGGCCCGGATGCGCGCCGAGGGGCGTGAGGTGCAGGATGCCTTGAAGCAGCTCTCGGCCCAGCTCCGCAAGCCGCAAGGCGTGGATCGCAGCTGGCTGCTGATGCTGGCCGGCATCAGCCTGCTGCTGGCCGTGGCTTGTGCCTGGCTGTTCATGCAATTGCAGAGTTTGCGCCGTGCGACTCATGAGGCCTGGTGGGCCCATCTGCCGGAACCTGAAAGGGCGCATCGCCCGCCCTCGGCCCGGGTCGTCGGTGCGCCTGGCATGGCTGAGCCGGTGCAAGCCCCTGCGCCCACGGTGCAGGATGCCGCATCCGCCTTCCGCATGACATCTTCGGAAGATGAGGATGCCGCAGGCCGCGACTTCCTCAACAGCGAACTGCAGGCGGGAGACGACGGAACCGGGCCCGCGCCCTTCATCACCGCAGCAGAAGAGGCAGCGCCTGGCGAGGAGGCCGTCAGCGTTCAGCTGCTGGACATGCCGCAGGCCAACACCGATCTGCAGCCGCTGCAGACCCTGCCCGAGCGTGCTGTTGCCGAGGGCGTCAGCGTGGAGGAGCTGATCGACCTGGAGCAGCAGGTCGACTTCTTCATGGTGCTGGGTCAGCAGGAGGCGGCGATCCACCTGCTCTCGCAGCGCCTGCATGAGAAAGGCCGGCACACGGCGCTGCCCTATCTGAAGCTGCTGGAGATCCTGCAGCGCCATGGCGACCAGGCCGGCTTCGAGCGCGTGGCCAGGGAATTCGCCGACCGCTTCCATGCGCAGGCGCCGGTATGGAGCACCGACATCGCGGCCGGCGAGGGCCTGCTGGCCTATGCCGAAGCCACCGAGCTGATCATGCAAAGCTGGCGCGATGCTGCCATGACCATGCAGCTGATCCAGACCCTGCTGGCGCACGGCGATCCCGACGGCCATGCCTTCACGCTGGCCGCCTACCGGGACATTCTGATGCTCTACGCCGTGGCGCGCGACATCTCAGAGCGCGAGGTGCGCGGCGAGGACATCGACCTGTTCCTGCCCCTGGATGCAAGCCGCCAGGGCAGTCCCTCGCACATGATGGCCACCATGCCCTGGCAGCGCCCGGGCGGGCCCGCACCTGCGCCGGGCCCGGTCGATCTTGACCTGGACCTCTCCAAGGACGGCGCAAAGGGCTGAGCCCGCTGCTGAACGCGGGCGCCAGCCTTCAGAGCCGGCGCAGCCTGTCCAGGGCGGTTTGCAGCGTCTCGTCCTTCTTGGCGAAACAGAAGCGGACCAGGCGATCGTCGCTGGCCTCGCCATAGAAGGCGGACAGCGCAATGGCTGCCACGCCGATCTCCCGGGTGAGCCAGCGGCAGAACTCATCCGGCGCCAACTCGGACGCCGCACCCAGGCCGCTGTAATCCACGCACTGGAAATAGGTGCCCTCGCAAGGCAGCAGGCGCAGGCGCGGGGCGGCCGCAGCGAGGCCGGCGCGGAACAGATCGCGCTTGCGCTGGTAGAAGGCCGGCAACTCCAGGTAGGGCCTGGGATCGCGCATGTAGTCGGCCAGCCCCTGCTGCATGGGCGTGTTCACCGTGAACACGTTGAACTGGTGGATCTTGCGGAACTCGGCCATCAGCGCCGCGGGCGCAGCGACGTGCCCGACCTTCCAGCCGGTCACGTGGTAGGTCTTGCCGAAGCTGCTGATCACGAAGCTGCGCGCCGCCAGCCCCGGGTACATGGCAGCGCTCTCGTGCCTCCGCCCGTCGAACACCATGTGTTCATAGACCTCGTCGCTGATCACCAGCACCTCGGTGCCTGCCAGCAAGTCCGACAAGGCCTGCAGATCCTCGGCTGGCCAGATGCGGCCGCTGGGATTGTGCGGCGTGTTGATCATCAAGGCCCGCGTGCGCGGTGTCAGCGCGGCCGCGATGGCCGCGAGGTCGGGCCGGTAGCTCTCGGCCTGGAGTCTGACGCGCACCACGCGGCCTCCGGCCAGCTCGATGGCCGGGCCGTAGGCGTCATAGCAGGGCTCCAGGACGATGACTTCGTCGCCGGGATGCACGATGGCCAGCAGGCAGCTCAGCAGCGCCTGCGTCGCGCCGGCGGTGACGGTGATCTCGCGATCGGCGTCGTAGCGCCGCCCATACAACGCCTCCATCTTGGCCGCGATGGCCTGGCGCAGGGCCGGCACGCCGCTCATCAAGGGGTATTGGTTGTGCCCGGCCCGCATGGCCTGGTGCACGGCTTCCAGCAGCGCCGGGTCGCAATCGAAGTCCGGGAAGCCCTGGCCCAGGTTGACCGCGCCATGCTGCTGCGCAAGGGCGGACATGGTGCTGAAGATGGTAGTGCCGACCAGGGGCAGGCGGGAGTGGATCGCGGGTGTCTGGCTCATGCGGGCGGAGGGGATGGGCGCGTCGGGTTCAGAGGTCGTAGTCGCTGGCCTCGCCGCTGAGCGCGCGCTGCAGCAGGCTGCGGTTGAGTCGGTCGGACAACAGCTCGGCGAAGGCGTAGACGTAGTTGCGCAGGAAGGCGCCACGCTTGAAGGCCACGCGGGCCGTGTTGAATCCGAACACATGGCCCAGCGGTCGCGACACGAGATCCCCGTTGGGCGGGTCGTCGCGCACGGCCATCTCCGCCACGATGCCCACGCCCATGCCCAGCCGGACGTAGGTCTTGATGACGTCGGAATCGATCGCTTCGAGCACGATGTCCGGGCTCAGCCGGCGGGCGGCAAAAGCCTTGTCGATGCGGGTGCGTCCCGTGAAGCTGGGATGGTAGGAAATCAGCGGCTCCTGGGCCAGCTGCTCCAGGCTCGGGCGGTCCACCTGCGCCAGCGGATGCTGGGCCGGCACGACCAGCACGTGCTGCCATTCATAGCAGGGCAGGGTGACGAGGTCCTCGAACTCGGCCAGCGACTCGGTGGCCAGTCCCAGGTCCGCGGTTTCGTCCAGCAGCATGCGCGCCACCTGCTCCGGATTGCCCTGGTGCAGGCTGACCTGCACCTGCGGGAACTGCCGCCGCAGCTGCGCCACCGGCGCCGGCAGCACGTAGCGCGCCTGGGTGTGCGTGGTGGCGATGCTGAACTTGCCGGCGTCCTGCTTGGAGTACTCCTCGCCGATGCGCTTGAGGTTGTTGACCTCGCGCATGATGATCTCGATGGACTTGAGCACCTGCAGGCCAGGCTCGGTCACGCGGCGCAGGCGCTTGCCATGGCGCGAAAAGATGTCCACGCCCAGCTCCTCCTCCAGCTCCAGGATGGCCTTGGAGACCCCGGGCTGCGAGGTGTAGAGCGCCTTGGCCGTCTCGGTGAGGTTGAGATTGCGGCGCACCGCTTCCTGGACGAATTTGAACTGGTGAAGGTTCACGGGAGGGCTCCAGGGTCAGGTCTTGCCAGTGTGGATGCTCAGGGGCGCCAGGCAGGCGGCGGCCATGGCCTCGATGACGCTGTCCATCTCACCCAAGGGGGCGTGGAGTTCCCATTGCACGTGCTCGCCATGCAGCAGCCGCTGCTGCTCGACGAGGCCGGGCAGGTCGCGCTGCACATGGCCGCCGCTGCCCAGGAACATGGGAATCACATGGATGCGCGTGCAGCCCTGGGCCCGCAGCGCATCCGCGGCGCCGGCGAAGTCGGGCTGCATGAATTCCAGGAAAGCCAGCGCCACGGCCTGGCCAGGGCGCTGCTGGGCGATGCGGCGCGCGACGGCCTCGAAAGGGCCAGCCCAGCGTGGATCGCGGGCACCGTGGGCAAAAAGGAGCAAGCCGTCCATGGATGATGTCAGCGGTAGCGTACCAGCCAGCCGAAGGCGGCCAGCGAAATGCCGAGGTAGAGCAGGCTGGGCGCCGAGGCCACCGCCCAGGGTGACCACTGCTTGAGCAGGCCCAGGTGCCCTGCGAGGTTGTTCAGCAGCACGAAGCTGATGCCGCCCATGATGCCGCCAAAGACCTTGAGGCTGATGCCGCCGGATCGGCCGTGCAGGTAGGCGAAGGGCAGGGCCAGGGCGACCATCACGAAGCAGGCCAGCGGGTAGAGGGCCTTGCGCCAGAACTGGATGTCGTACTGCTGTGCCGACTGCTCCTGGGCAGAGAGGTGCCGCGTGTAGCGGTACAGCTCCAGCGTCGACATGGACCAGGGCGGCAGTACTGCGGCGCTGACCACGTTGGAGCTCAGGCCGCCTCGCCATTCCCATTCATCCAGATGGCTTTCCCAGACGCGGGCGCGCTGGCCTGGTTCGGCGGTGGTCCATTGGCTGCGGTCGACGTCGTAGAGCCGCCAGAGCCCGTCTTTGTCGACCTGGGCGCGCTGGGCTTCGGTGCGGCTCAGCAGGCGGCCTTGCGCATCGAACTCGAACAGGCGCACGCCGCCGAGTTCGCCGCTGATAAAGGCGGACTTGACGTTGATGGAGAAGCTGCGCTCGCCTTCCGACCCTGAGGTCTTGTCCTTGAGCCAAACGCCCGGCGTGCCGCTCGCAGTGAGATCCTTGGGGTCGCGTCGCAGCAGTTCGGCCTTCTTCTCGGCCCAGGGGGCCGCGTAGTCGCCGACGACGAAGGTGAGCGCACCGAAGAGCGCGGCCAGCGTCGCCAGCAGGCCCAGCGCCCGGCCCGGACCCAGGCCGCCGGTGCGCAGGATGGTGAACTCGCTGGACTGCGCCATCCGCGCCAGGGAGAAGATGCTGCCGATCAGCACGGCGATCGGGAAGATCTCGTAGAAATGCGAGGGCATCTCCAGCAGCGCCAGCAGGCCTGCCAGCATGGCCGCGCCGTCGCGCTTGCCGACGCGTCCGAGTTCTTCCACGAAGCCGATGAAGAAGAACAGCGACAGGAAGGCCAGGGCGACGAAGAACACCGCGGTGACGATGTCCCGGTAAAGCAGGCGGCGGACGGTCTTCATGTGCCGGCTCCCGTCGCCTTGCGCGGCGCGCGCGCCAGGCAGAAGCGGTTGCTGTTGTCCCGCCACCAGAGCAGCAGCAGGGCCAGGACGAAGGCCGATCCGTGCAGGGCCAGCAGGGCGCGGGGCAGGGTGGTGCGCTCGTTGGCGACCCAGCTCTGGGTCAGATTGATCAGGTTGTAGTAGATGATGTAGCTCAGCAGGGCGACCAGCAGGTTCCAGTTGCTGGCACGGCGCGGGTTGCTCGCCGAAAGCCCGATGCCCAGCAGCACGAGGTTCACCGCGCCCAGCGCCAGTCCGAGGCGCCAGGTGAGCTCGCCGAGGTTGCGCGGCGTGGGCTTGCGCAGCAGGTCCAGGCTCGTTGTGGCCTTGGGCGGCAGTTCGGCGTCGCCGCGCTCCACCTGGGTATCCATCAGTGCGCGGTAGTGCTCGAAGCGCGCCAGCGTCTTGTCGCCGCTGTCCTTGTCGATCTCGTTGCGCTGGCCCTGGGCGAGGGTGAGGAAGCGGTCGTTGCCCTGGAACTCGATCTGGCCGCGATGCGCGGTGGTGACCGACTCCTGCGCCTTTTGTTCGGTCAGGATGAAGACATTGCGCCCCACGCTGCCGTCCTGGCTGTCGCGGTCGATGAAGAACACGCGGCTGCCATCGCGCGAGGTCTGGAACTGGCCCGGCGCGACGCGCGAGAGGTCGGAGCGCTTTTCATAGCGTTCGCGCAGCTGCTCGCTGTTCTGGTTGCCCCAGGGCCAGACGAAGAGCATCAGCGCCGCCACGGCCACCAGCACTGGCGCGGCCATGCGCAGCACCGGCTGGATGAAGCGCGACAGGCCCACGCCGCTGGCGAACCAGATGGTCATCTCCGATTCGCGGTACATGCGGCCCAGGCAGGCGACGATGGCAATGAAGAGCGCGAGGCTGAAGATGATGGGCAGGTAGCCCAGGCTGGTGTAGCCCAGCAGCAGCAGCACGTCCTGCGGCGCCACGCTGCCGCCCGCCGCCTGGCCCAGGGTGCGTATCAGCAGGTAGGTGAGGACGACGGTCAGGATGACGATCACGGTCACGCCGAAGCTGCGCGCCAGATCCTTCCTCAAGGTGGAATCGAATAACATCCGAGCACTTTACTAATTGCACCGCATTATGGACTTCCGTACTCAGTCTGCGTCCCTGGACGCCCTGGCCGGCATCAATGCCGACGCCCTGATCGTCGTGATCGCCGGTGAGGCCCTGCCGCCCAAGCTGGACAAGGCCGTGGCCGATGCAGCCAAGGACGCCATCAAGCTGGGCGACTTCGAGCTGAAGTCGGGCAAGACCCTGCTGGTGCAGCGCCCGGCCGGCATCAAGGCCGCGCGCCTGGTGCTGGCCGCCGCAGGCAAGCCCGGCCTCAAGAGCGCCAAGGCCGCCGTGGCCGCCGCGCTGGGTCTGGTCAAGGGCCGCAACGCTGCCCATGCCGCCGTGGTGTACCTGGGCTTCGAAGGTCTGGACGAAGGCCTGGCCGAGCAGACCGTGCTGGCCGCCGCCGACGCCGTCTACGTCTACCGCCACACCAAGCCCAGCGCTCCTGCAGCGCCGGCTTTGAGCAAGCTCACGCTGCTGGCCGACAAGGCAGTCGCCAAGGCCGTCAAGCTCGGTCTGGACCGCGGCCAGGCCATAGCGGCCGGCGTGGAACTGGCCAAGGAGTGCGGCAACCGCCCGGGCAACTACGCCACGCCCAGCTATCTGGCCGAGCAGGCCAAGGCGCTGGCCAAGAGCCACGGCATCAAGGTCGAAGTGCTGGACAGGAAGGCCGTCGAGAAGCTGGGCATGGGCTCCTTCCTCGCCGTCGCCCAAGGCTCCGACGAACCGCTGAAGTTCATCGTCGCCAAGTACGAGGGGGCCCCCAAGACCCAGGCGCCGGTGGTGCTGGTGGGCAAGGGCCTGACCTTCGACTCCGGCGGCATCTCGCTGAAGCCCGGTGCCGAGATGGACGAGATGAAGTTCGACATGGGCGGCGCCGCCAGCGTGCTGGGCACCCTGCGTGCCGTGGCCGAGCTGCGTCCCAAGCTGAACCTGGTCGTGCTGATTCCCTCCTGCGAGAACATGCCCAGCGGCAAGGCGCTGAAGCCGGGTGACGTGGTGACGTCCATGGCCGGCCAGACCATCGAAGTGCTGAACACCGACGCCGAAGGCCGCCTGATCCTGTGCGACGCCCTGACCTACGCCGAGCGCTTCAAGCCCGCCGTGGTGGTGGACGTGGCCACGCTGACCGGCGCCTGCGTGATCGCCCTGGGCGGTGTGCGCAGCGGCATGTACGCCAGCGATGACGAACTGGCCGCCGCGCTGACGGCTGCAGGCGAGCAGGCCCTGGACCCGTGCTGGCGCATGCCCCTGGACGAGGAATACGAGGAAGGCCTCAAGAGCAATTTCGCCGATGTGGCCAATGTGGGCTCGCGCGCCGGTGGCTCCATCACCGCTGCGCTGTTCCTCAAGCGCTTCACCAGCAAGTACCGCTGGGGCCACCTGGACATCGCCGGCACCGCCTGGAAGAGCGGCGCAGCCAAGGGCGGCACCGGCCGCCCGGTGGGCCTGCTGACGCACTTCGTGCTGTCCCAGGCCAAGTGATCGGCAGAGGGGGTGTTGGTGAGAAGCCTGGGCGTTATTGACGACATGCTGCGAGGTGGGCATGGCGGCTGAGGTCAGCTTCTACACCGGCGTCTCCGACCGCCTGCACTTCGCCACGCGCCTGCTGCGCAAGGCCTACGGCAGCGGCGCGCAGGTTCTGGTGCTGGGGCCGGCGTCCCTGCTGTCGCGCCTGGACGCCGCCCTCTGGACACAAGAGCCCACCGATTTCGTGCCGCACCTGCTGGTGCGGGGCTCCGTGGACGAAGCGCTCCTGCGCGCGACGCCCATCGTGCTGGCCGAACGCCAGGACGCCGCGCCGCACTGCCGCACCGTGCTCAATCTTGGCAGCGACTTCATGGCCGATGTGTCCGCCGTGGACCGCGTGCTGGAGGTGCTGTCCAGCGAGCCTGAACAGGTGCAGGCCGGCCGGCGCCGCTACAAGGCCTATCGAGAGATGGGGCTGGACATCAAGCATCACGAGGTCAATTCATGAGTTCGACAGGCACCCGCGTGGTGCCCACGCTGACGGAAGTGCTGGATGAGCAGCGTCTCGCCAAATCCCCCTCGGGCCTGAGCACCGAGGGCTGGCAGCACAGCCGGCTGGGCGACGAAGAGATCGTGCCCATCAGCCTGGACTGGGGCGAGGACTCGTCGGCTTCCGATCCGGCGCACACGCAGCCCGAAGACGGCGGTGTGATGACGCCCTGGCAGGTCGTGCAGCCGCGTCCGGCCGCGGCTGATGCGGGCGAGCTGCCGTTCATCGATCTCTCCATTGCGGTGGCGCCGGTGCGCCCTCCTGCCTTGCACGAGCAGGTGCTGGAGGTCTATGCGCCAGCGCCTTCGGCTTCTTCCGTTGACGCCGGCCCTGTTGCGCTGCCGCAGGCGCAAGCGCCTGGGCCCGACCCGGTGCAGGCCGTGGCCTCGGCAGCGTCATCGTCTGCTGAACTCGACCCTGGGACCACCGCCGTGAGGCAGGGCAATGGGCATGTGCCCGGCATCAGCGATGAGCGGCTCCAGGCCATTCTTGAGCAGGCCCTGGACCGCCTGCTGCGGGATGAACTGCCCAGTGCCTTGGTGGAGACCTTGATCCGCATGTCGCCGCAGCTCTCGGAGTCCCTGATCGAATCGCTGAAGCCCAGCCTGCACCTGCATGTGATGGAGGCGCTCAGCGCCGAGGCTGTGTCACCGCCGGGCCCGTCGCAGGGCTGACAGGCACCGGCCAGGCAAGCAGCGGCCAGGCAAGCATTGGGCCGGGCGTACGGCCCTGCGCCGCTGGCCGCGCAGAACCCTGTCCGTTTCAGTGATGCTGACCCGCGGCTGGCGCGGCATGCGTGCGGCCGGCGCAACGCCTCAGCACCCTGCATGGTTTTCCATGCTTTCCCCATAGAGGGCGACCCGGATTTGGAGTATGGTCTGCGGCGTTGAGCAATCGACAACATAACGCTCTCCTTCTTCCAACTCGGAGGTTATTCATGCAAGTCAAGTTGAATGTGGTTGTGGGTGCTGTCGCCCTGCTGCTGGGCGGTGCTGCCATGGCGCAAGACCTGGTCGTGAAGATCGGTCACGTCGGCCCCACCAGCGGCGGCATTGCCCACCTGGGCAAGGACAATGAGTTGGGCGCCCGCATGGCCATCGATGAACTCAACGCCAAGGGCGTGATGATCGGCGGCAAGAAGGCCAAGTTCGAGCTGCTGGCCGAAGACGACGCCGGCGATCCCAAGCAGGGCACGGCCGCTGCACAGAAGCTGGTGGACTCCAAGGTCAACGGCGTGATCGGCCACCTGAACTCGGGCACCTCGATCCCGGCCTCCAAGGTCTACAGCGACGCGGGCATTCCGCAGATCAGCCCCTCGGCCACGAACCCGAAGTTCACGCGCAATGGCTACAAGACCACGTTCCGCGTGGTGGCCGATGACGTGCACCTGGGTGGCACGCTGGGCAAGTACGCCGTGACGCAGCTCAAGGGCAAGTCCATCGCCGTGATCGATGACCGTACCGCGTACGGCCAGGGCGTGGCGGACGAGTTCGAGAAGGGCGTGAAGGCCGCCGGCGGCAAGGTGGTGGGCCGTGAGTTCACCAACGACAAGGCCACGGACTTCAGCTCCATCCTGACCTCGCTGAAGGGCAAGAAGCCCGACGTGATCTTCTTCGGCGGCATGGACGCCGTGGCGGGTCCGATGCTGCGCCAGATGAAGCAGCTGGGCATCGAAGCCAAGTTCATGGGTGGCGACGGCATCTGCTCGGGCGAGCTGCCCAAGCTGTCGGGCGGCACCATGGGTGACGGCCAGGTGGTGTGCGCCGAGGCTGGTGGCGTGGAAGGCGAGTCCAAGAAGTCGATGGACGACTTCAAGACCAAGTTCAAGGAGAAGTACAAGGTCGAGGTGCAGATCTATGCCCCGTACGTGTACGACGCCACGAACGTGATGGTGGCGGCCATGGTGAAGGCCGGCTCGGCTGATCCTGCGAAGTACCTGCCGGTGCTGGCCAAGACCGAAGGCTACAAGGGCGTGACGGGCACGATCAGCTTCGACAACAAGGGCGACATCAAGAACGGCGCCCTGACCCTGTTCACCTACAAGGGCGGTGCCCGCGAGCAGATCGCGGTCGTCCGCTGACGTCTCCCCGCCGGGGGAGTGACCCGGCAATCTCACGCGGAAATGTTGGAACCGCCGCCGATGGCGTCAGGTCTTGCCTGACGCCGCGGCGGCGGCTTTCATTTCGGGCCGCCGAGACGGAGCCGGGCATGCTCAGCGGGCGAAATGCCGTCTCGGTTCACCCGCGTCAGCCTGGGCCAGGCGGCTCGCGCCCACCACCTGCTCCAGCGCTGGCAGCAGCCCTGCCCAGGCGTCGGGGTCGAAACCTGGCGGGCAACGCAAGGCCGACGCGCGCTGCAACTGGGGCAGGCGGCCCCGGCAGGCGATGACGATGGTGTTGCTGCAATCCTCGTCGCTGATCGCCAGCAATTCGCCGGCAAAGCTGCGCTCGATGCGCGCCAGATGCAGCGAGAAGTCGGCGTGGCCCGTGTGCAGGTTGGCGACCAGGATCCCGCCGGGCTGCAGGGCATCGCGGCAGTCGTCGTAGAAGCGCTGCGAGCACAGCGAGGGCGGCTGGCCGTGGTAGTCGAATCCGTCCACCAGCAATATGTCCAACTGGTAGGGCGCAAAGCGGATGAAGTCTGCGCCGTCTGCAAGCAGAACCTTGAAGCGCGCGTCGTCGTCCGGCACCTGGAACTCGCGGCGTAGCGCGAGCACATGGGGGTTGATCTCCAGCACCTTGATGCGGGTGGCTGGCAGATGCCGGTGGCAGAACTTGGCCAGCGAGCCACCGCCCAGGCCGATCATCGCGAGCGTGGCCGGCCGCGGCTTGAACAGCAGAAAGCCCATCATCGTGCGCGTGTAGGCCAGCGCCAGCGTGTTCGGCGCCGTCAGGCACATGGTGCTTTGGATCTCGTCCATGGAGAAATGCAGGGACTTGCTGTCCAGCGTTTCATGCACGTAGGGCCGGACGTGCAGGGCGCTCTCGGCGCTTTCGGCATCTTCAAGGACGAAGAAGGATTCACTCATGCTCATGGGGATCGGGGAAGGGGGTCAGCGCCAGGCCTTGAGGTCCAGCCACAGCGGCGGCGCCGCGATCAGGACCAGCGCAAGGGCGAAGGGAAGGGTGGCCGAAAAGCCGAGATGTTTGAAGGCCAGCGCCCCGGCCAGGCCGCCGACGAAGAACAGGCTGACGATCAGCAGATGGATGCCCAGCTTGTCGCGGTTGGCCTGCACCCGGTGGATCGCGTCACGCTCTCTGGAACGATTCCAGTAGAGGAGCCGGCCCAGCTCGATGCCGATGTCCGTCACCACGCCGGTCATGTGGGTGGTTCGGATCTCGGCCTGCGAAATCTTGGTCACCATGGCGTTCTGCAAGCCCATGATGAAGCACAGCAGCAGCACGGCCGTGGGAACGAGCAAGTGCGGCAGCGCCCGCAGATGGGCGCCGACCAGGCCGAAGGTGAGCAGCAGCAAGGCTTCGATGAGCAGGGGCAGGGCGTACTTGCCGTGCAGCTCGCGCCGCCGCGCCCAGTTGATCAGCAGGGCCGTGCTGGCAGCGCCCGCCACGAAGGACAGCAGCGAGACCAGGGCGGCGAGCGCCAGGCGGATCTCGCCGATCGCCAGATCATCGGCAATGCCGGAAATGATGCCGGTCATGTGCGAGGTGTAGCGCTGCACGGCCAGGAAGCCGCCGGCGTTGACGGCACCCGCCACGAAGGCCAGCAGCGCGCCCAGACGGCGGTTGCTGGCGCGCGTCCGGTGGCGCGAAGTCAGATGCAGCAGGTGCTGAAAGGCCATGGGATTGCGTATGCCCGGCAAAGCCGCAGGGGAGGCTAATCTAATGCGCCTTTGATGTTGATGCAATTATAATGTGATTAACATAGCGAGGACTGCCATGGAAATGAAGACGGCGCGTTTGACGGTGTTGATCGACCCGGCCAAGAAGAAAGCGCTTGAAATGCTGTGCGCCAGCCAGGACGTGACGCCCTCGCAAGTGGTGCGCAAGCTGATCCGTGACTACCTGGCTGCCCACGGAGTGGATGTTGCGGCGGGCAACGAGGCGCTCGCCAATCCTGGGGCTCGCCGGGACTGAGCGCTGCCTGCGGCTCAGGCCGCGCAGGAGCAGCCGCCGCAACCCCCGCAGCCCTTGCCACCTTCGCCGCCGCTTCTGCTGGCCAGCTCGATGGCCTGTGCTGCCAGGCGGTCAAACAGGGCGCCGGCCTGGTCCGGCACGAAGCCCTCGTGGTAGACCTTCTTCACACCCAGGCGCTGCAGTTGCACATGCACGCTTGGCGTCACGGAACGGCTGCTCAGGCAGGCCTGGACGCAGGCCAGCGCGCAGCCGTCCAGCGCCATGATGGGGCGGCCCGCTTCCTGCGCTTCCTGCGCCTTGCGGACCAGGCTGGGGACCCCGCCGCCCACACCGGCGATGCAGCTCATCTCGGCCAAACCAGCGCGGTCGAGCTTGACGGCCAGGTGGTTGGCCAGCTGGGCGGCGCTGGAGCAGCCTGAGCAGCTGTAGACCAGCGGGAGATGGTCGAGGCGGTGAGTCATGGTGGGGGCATCAGTTCCGAGCCCCGGAGCGTGCCTGAGCGGCGGTCGGCAGTCCCTGCGCCAAATCAGAGGTTTGGTGAAGTCTCCGTCGCTGGGAACTGGCTGCGCACCTGCAGGCGGCCGCCATCCGGGTTCACCAGGCTCAGAAAATCGATCGTCCCGTCAGCGTCGTCAGCCATTCCAGCGCGGCCACGCCCGCCAGCGAATTGCCGTTGGCATCCAGTCCCGGCGACCACACGCAGATCCCGCACAGATTGGGAATCAGCGCCACAATGCCGCCGCCCACCCCGCTCTTGGCCGGCAGTCCCACGCGGAACGCGAAGTCGCCAGCGGCGTCGTAGGTGCCGCAGGTCAGCATCAGGGCATTGAGGCGCTTGGCCAGGCTGGGCGTCAGGAGCCGTTCGCGGCTCCAGGGCAATTCGCCATGGTTAGCCAGCAGCAGCATGGCGCGGGCCAGTTCCACGCAGCTCATCTCGATGGCGCAGTGGCTGCAATAGGCATCGAGGATGCGGTCGACCGGGTTCTGCAGGCGGCCGAAGCTGCGCATGAAATGGGCCATGGCGGCGTTGCGATCGCTGTGTTTGCGCTCGGACTGTGCGACCCGCAGGCTGTAGTCGACGCCAGGAGCGCATGAGAGCTTGCGCAGCAGATCGACCAGGGCCGTCTCGGGCTGGACATGCCGGGAACACAGCACATCGGTGACCGCCAGTGCGCCGGCATTGATGAAGGGATTGCGCGGCTTGCCGCCCTCATGTTCCAGCTGCACCAGCGAATTGAACGGCGTTCCCGAGGGTTCGCGGCCCACGCGCTCCCAAAGCGCATCGCCCTCATGCTGCAAGGCCATCAGCAGGGCGAACAGCTTGGAGATGCTCTGGATGGAAAAGCGCTGGTGCGAATGCCCGATTTCCCAGGTCCGGCCATCGATGCCCACGATGGCCATGCCGAACTGGTCCCGCGGCACCCGTGCGAGTTCGGGGATGTAGCTGGCCACCTGCCCCTGCGCCAGCAGTGGCTGCACGCCTTCGGCGATCTGCTGCAGGGCGGTGTCGAAGTCAGGGCAGGGCGTGGCAGGGGTACGGCTCATGCCCGCATGCTAGCGCTGGAGCGACTCAACAGGCCGCCGGACCCGCCGCAGGCCCGCTGCAGGCGCTTCGTGAACCGGCAAGGCCGCCTTGTCCAGTGCCTTCCTGTCCCATGGAAAGGTTCTGTCAATGTTGTCTGCGGGAAAGTTCGCTCGTGCCTGCCGTGGTCGTCTTGGCAACATCGTTTCGCGAATTGCTGTCTGGATCGGATAATGACAAGAGTGCGCTCCAATGCTGGCGGCGCTCCGATCGCAATCCCAGCCGTGCCGCCGCTGGCGCCGTGCCGACCTTCGTCGGCGTGCCAGGCGGGCTGCACCGCCTGCGGCGAGGGGGGAATTGACGCCGTACCCATCGCAAGCGAAGGAGAAATTCATGTCCAAGATGAAGGCATTGCCATTGCCGGGCGCGTTGCTGTGCGCGGCGCTCATGGCTGTTCAATCGGTGTCAGCGTCGCCTGCCGGCGGCATGGCCGCCATGGCCGCCCAGCGGTACGAGGACCGCAGCCAGGCGCTGGCCGCCGCGAAGCGTGGCCTGGCCGACTATCAGCAGCGCAAGCAGCAGTACTACGCCGGCTTGCTGCCCAGCCACATGGCCCTGGAGGTGTCCGACCTGCAGGAGCTGTCCCAGGCCCGGATCGGGCAGGGTTTCGAGGTCCACGCCATCGATCCACGGGATCTTGCCGCCGGTCGCACGAGCCTGGGCGGCATGGCCGCACCCAGCGGCGCCTGGCGTTTCGTCGTGCAGGTGGACGACCGGGCGGTGGGGCTGGTCACCGTCCAACGGGTCGACGGCCGCTGGCAGGCGGTCTCCTTTGGCGGTGCCGGGCTGGCCAGGGAGCTGGAGGCGCTGCGGCGCGCCCATGGCAATGCGGATGGCAGCAATCTGCGCTTCATTCGCGTCTACCAGGCCCGGTCCGACCTGCTGGAGGTGGTTTCCAGCAGTGAC
Organism: Burkholderiaceae bacterium; assembly: GCA_041913905.1. GTDB lineage: Bacteria > Pseudomonadota > Gammaproteobacteria > Burkholderiales > Burkholderiaceae_C > Roseateles_B. Next base: position 19,653 of record JAYSEK010000022.1, read on the forward strand.
GGTCGCGCGCGCTATGCGACGCTGCAGTCCGCCCGCGACGCCTTGCTGCGCCATGGCCTGGCCCGTGGCGGCACGGACGCCAACGCCGGGCTCATGGAGGCAGCGCAGCTGCTGGAGCCGCTGCGGGCTGCCGTCAGCGGGAACCTGGATGCCCAACGATGAGTCGCCACCACGGCCCCCAACATTGAAGAGTCGATGGAGAAGCCATGAATGCATTCCTGAAGAAGACGCTGCTCGGCCTGCTGCTCAGCTTGCTCAGCGCCCTGGCATTCGCGCAGTACAAGGCGTTGAACGTGCCCCAGACCATCCAGGAGCACAGCCAGTGGTGCTGGTCAGCCTCCAGCAAGGCGCTGATCAGCTTCTACAAGACGCCGCCCAGCCAGTGCGGCATCGTCAACTGGGCCTTTGGCATCAACTATGCCTGCGGCAATGGCACCTTCAACTGGAGCAGCTACGCCAACCGGCCCAATGCGCTGTATGGCGGAAGCGGCAGTGCCCAGGGGGTGCTCGCGAACTGGGGTATCGGCACCAACGCCTATGCCTACGCCTCGTCCTGGAACGCCATCGTGTCGGACATCAACACCAACCGGCCGTTCATGATCCGCTTCGGCTGGACGTCGGGCGGTGGCCACATCATGGTGGGCACAGGGTATGAAGTCTGGAATGGCAGCAACTACGTGCTCTACATGAACCCCTGGCCGGGCGAAGGCAATTCAGAGGACAGCTACGCCTGGATGTTGTCCGCCAGCGACCACGCCTGGACGCACACGCTGCGCGTGCGCTGAGACGCAGGCTGGCCTGCCGCTGCGCGCCGTCAGCCGATCCTGGCCGCGAGAGCCTGGGCCGCGCGACCTTCCAGCTCGGCAGGTGCCGTAAGTCAAACGGGGGCAAGTTCCGATCCACGCCAGGTCGGGATCGGCCCCCTGCATTGCGCTGGCGCAATGCTTGCCGGGTGCTGCCGCGTAGATTGGATGAACGGCGTCGGCCAAGCCGTGCCGAGGTCCAGAGCGGGGCGGTGCACCATGAGCCACAACAAATCAGCGCAGCGAGGAGCGGCCGCGCCGCCGTTGACACTCGACCCGGGCGACGAGCGCCTGAAGCAGATCCGGGCACGGCCCGACGGCTACCACTGGATCGACGTCCAGGGCCGGCAGGAGTTTGGCCCCTTCGCCACGGTGGAAGAGGCCTTGGCGGACATGGACGGCCCTGACGACGAGGCCATCGAGCAAGCCGCCTATGCCGAGCCAGCGCGGCAGGGCCTGGGCATCGATGCGGACGTGGATCAACGCGCCGACGACGATCCCGAAGTCGCGACCTGAGCGCGCTGCATGTCAACCGCTGCGCAAGGCGCTCGGGCGGAGTGCCGGGCCCGTGCGCACCGGCGTTGCGACGTCCTGGTTCGCCACACTTCGCAGGCGCCGGCTTTGCCCTTGCCTCAACTCTAGTGGCGCGGGCCTGCAGGGCCATTGCGAAGTATCAAGTGCGTGCAGTGCAGCCGGCATGCCGGTCTGCGCTATCGCAAGGCCTTCGATTGCGTGAAGCGCAAGCTGCATTCCTGAGCTACATATGAAAGGAGCGGGCCGTGTCCGGCGAAGACCGGGCCCCGGCCTTGTCGGATGAACCGGGGTTGACGAGCATGAAGGAACATCGGATAGCGATCGGGCCGGCACTGACCGCCGAATTGCATCTGCATGCGCGGTCCAGGGGCTTGGTGATGCTGCTGGATGGCAGCGCGGGCGCGCGGGAGTTGGGCCGGCACCGCTTCGTTTCCGGCCTTCTGCAGCGGCGGCAGTTTGCGACCCTGATGCTGGAGCCGGACCAGCCGCCGAGCCCGGTCGCCGAGTCGGCCGAGGTGGATACCGTTCATCGACTCTCGCACGGCCTGTTGCAGGCGATGCGCTGGACGCAGGAGCAGCCTCGGATGAAGACCCTGCCGCTGGGCATCTTCGGCTCGGGCCCTGGCGCCGCTGCCGCGATGGTGTGCGCGGCAGAGCAATCCCTGCACATGGCGGCCGTCGTCGCTGCCGCGCCACCGCTGGACTTGGTCGCCGCGGAATGGTCCCGCGTGCAGGTGCCCGTGCTGTTCATCGTGGGGCGGCTGGACGACGAGTTGCTGACGATCGCCAGGCGTGCCTACCTGGAACTGGGCACGCAGCACAAGCGGCTGGAGGTCATTCCTCGCGCCACCCGCCTGTTCGAGGAGGCTGGCGCCATGGAACGGGTCGCCATGCTCGCTGCCGACTGGTTCGAGCACTTCCTCGTCCCGCAGCCGGCTGCTTGAGCCGGCGCAGGCGTTGCTTCTGCAGCCTCAGGCCGCTTCCGCGCGGTTGCCAGGCACAGAGTTCAAGCGCTGCAGGTCTTGCCGCAAGGGATGCAGGAGGAGGGGGCAGCAGCGCCTTCAGGCCTTGTAGAGGAAGCCGCGCCCCATGGGGTAGTCCGCCGGCCCCAGCCTTCCCTTGCTGAACAGGACCTGGAACAGCTGTGTGCGGCCTGCGCGAAAGCTCTCCGCGCTGCCGAGCAGGTAACTCAGCCAGAGGCGGCGGAATCGCTCGTCATAGCGGGCCGGATCGAGCGCATGGATTTGCGGCCAGTTGCGCGCGAACCGATCGGCCCACACGTCCAGCGTGAGCGCGTAGTGGCGGCGCAGGTTCTCGACATCCATGACCTCCAGGCCGTGCCGCTCCAGCGCAGCCAGCACCGCGCAGATGTCCGGCAGCCAGCCGCCGGGAAAGATGTGCCGCCGGATGAAGAGGTCCGTCTCCTGCTCGCCGACGTGGCCGACAAACTGCAGCAGGCCCAGCCCGCCAGGCTTCAGGTAGGCGGCGTGTGCGCGGATGGCCTCGTCGAGCAGGCCGCGTCCCGCATGTTCGAGCACGCCGATGGAGGCGAGTTTGTCGTAGCCGGTGTCGTCGACCTCGCGGAAGTCGGCCTCGCGCACCTGGAGCACATCTGCCAAGCCGCGCTTCGCGATTTGCTCGCGCAGCCATTGCACTTGCTCTGTGGTCGTGTTGATGCCGGTGCCCAGCGCCCCGGTGGTTTGTTGCGCGCGGAACAGGAAGCCGCCGAAGCCGCAACCGATGTCCACGAAACGCTCGCCAGGCGCCAGGCGCAGCTTTCGGCAAATGTGGTCGATCTTGCGTTCCTGTGCCTGCTCCAGGGTCTGCGTGCCCTCGGGCCAGTAGCCGCAGGTGTAGACCAGGCCCGGCTCGTCCAGCCACAGCCGGTAAAAGGCGCTGCTGTGCGGGTAATGCGCTCGCGCGTTGGCCTTGGCCCGCACTGGCGACGCTGCGGAGTGTCGCCAGTCGTGCAAGCGGTTCATCAGCCGGTTCCAACCGATGGCTTGCATGTCCATGCCGGCAGCCATGCCCGCGGCGATGGCCTGCTGGAGGTCACCTTCGAGCTCGACCTGCTGATCCGCGAAGGCTTCGAGCAGGCCGACATGGCCGCGCAGCAGCGTTGCCCGCACCGCGGACCTGCTGCGAAAGATCAAGCGGAAGCGGGGATCGCCATGGCCGCTTGCGAGCCGGCGTCCGCTCGGAAGTTCGACGGCGAAGGGCTGGCCCGCTCGATGCGACAGCGAGTCCATCAGCCGCTGAAGGTGGCGCCACATTGCCGCGCCCACGGCTGATCGTGCAGGAGGCGTCAGCGGGCAGGAGCCCGTGTTTGAAGAACTGGAAGGAACATCCTTCGAATACCTCGCATGGCGCTGCCACCTTATGCAGCGGGCAGCTGCGGCAATCGGTGCGCCTGAGCGGGGGCTCGTGCTGAGTTTCTATGCGTTTCTATGCGATTAGTGTCGACAATGTGCATTATGTAAACCAACAAATGCTACGCAGACGGCAGTTCGTCTGGTCGGGCCGTCCAGCGGCGTTGCACTCGCCCCATGAGCGGCACCCCAGCGGCACCGAACCGATTTCCGGCATCAGACCGGCAGCCCCATGCCTTGGGCAGATGCATGCAATCGCTGAGATATCGCGGCGGGTGCCCGTCGTGAGACCCCAGGCTCTTGCGCTGGTCTGTTGCGCTGCCAATTGCCCGTATACTGCGCCCGCACACTGAAGGTGCCAGGTGGTCCGCCCGGACTGGCCTGGTGAAACGGGAAGTTGGTGCGCGGCGCTCCGCCCAGGAGCTCGCAATGCCAACGCTGCCCCCGCAACGGTAAGCAAGGTCAGGGCTGCGCTTTGAATCCACTGGACTGAGGTCTGGGAAGGAGCGGCCTGCCGGAGTTCCACGCTCCGGACTTGCAAGCCCGGAGACCGGCCTGCAGTGTCTTGGTGCTGATGCCGCGGTGGGCGGGTCGGGCTGTTGCGCATCCGGCTTGGCGCCGGGACCGCATCCTGCCTTTTCCCTTCCCTTTCCCTTCCGCGGCTCAGTGGTTCCTGGCTTCAAGCCTGCACGGGGCGTGCGGGCCGGAGGGTTTGTCATGATTCGTCCCCCTTGAGCGCGAAGAGCGTGTTTTAGGCTGTTGAGCCAACTGGGCATGTGAGTTCCTTGATTGGAACCGCTCATGCCTCGCTCCGTCCCACGTTCGCCCTGTCAGACCGGCGGCGCCTGCCTGCGCGCCGCTGACTGGGCATCACCTCTTCGGATGTCGCCATGCATATCGAACCGGGCCTGCTGTCGCCGGCCAAACTGCTCTTCGCCAACGGCGCCGCCGCCCTGCTGCTGGCGCGCTACACCCCTTCCCTGCTGCGCCAGCCGACTTTGCTGCTGCGCTGCCTGCTGGCGGCGATCTTCTTCACGGCCTGCATGCAGCTCGCGCATGTGAAGGTCGGGCCTTCCGAGCTTCATTTCGTGGGCGCCATGCCCATCTACCTGCTGTGCGGCTTCGTGCCGACGCTGCTGGGCTTCGGCCTGGGCCTGCTGATGCAAGGCCTGCTGTTCGAGCCGCAGGATCTGGTCCATCTGGCGGTCAACGCCCTGTCGCTGATCGTGCCCTTGATCGTCACCCACCGGCTGCTGGGGCGCCACGGGCGTCCGTTGACCCGTCGCCATCTGCTGCAGCTGGACGCGCTGTACTACGGGGGCGTCACGCTGATGGTGGGCTTCTGGCTGGCCAACGGGCAGACGGCCACCGCGCTGCAGGGGTGGGCGCTGTTCGCGGCGTCCTACCTGTCGGTGGTGCTGACCGAACCGGTGCTGACCTGGCTGCTGGTGCGCGGAGCGCAGGCCCTGGCGCGGCACCATGGTGCCCTGCTGCGGCTGTGCGTGGACGAACGCATCAGCGCCCGCGCATGAGCCGCGCTGTCCAGCCCGCCCTGGGTACGGTTCACTTCGTCGGCGCCGGGCCCGGATCGCCGGATCTGATCACGGTGCGCGGCCGGGACCTCATTGCCGGCGCCGGCGCCATCCTCTATGCCGGCTCCCTGGTCGATGAGGCGGCCATGCGCTGGGCGCCGGCCGGCTGCGTGCTGCGCGACTCCAAGGACATGGACCTGGAGCAGATGTCGACCTGGCTGATCGAGCAGGCGAGGCGCCACGCCACCGTCGTGCGCCTGCAGACGGGCGACCCGGCGCTGTATGGCGCGCTGATCGAGCTGGTGCAGCCGCTGGATGCGGCCGGCGTGCCCGTGGCCGTGGTGCCCGGCGTGTCCTCGGCCATGGCCTCGGCGGCCGCGGCGGTGGAAAGCCTCACGCTGCCCGAAGTCACGCAGACGGTGATCTTCACCCGGGTGGAGGGACGCACGCCCATGCCCGCGGGGGAAAGCCTGGTGGAGCTGGCCCGGCATCGCAGCACGCTGTGCATCTTTCTGTCGATCACCCTGCTGCACAAGGTTGAAACCGCCCTATTGGAAGCCGGCTGAGGGTTGGCCGAGATTCAGGAAATTTCCTCCAAAAATTGACCTAAGTATTTGATATACAAGAACTTTTCGACCCTAAAAGTTTCTCCTGCTTGCCTCAAGCCAACGTGTGGTGGGAGTTCTTCAGCGCTCGCAACGCGAGCGGCTTTCACCCGGTCTTTTTCTGACGGCGCCCTGATGGCACAACCGGTGCTGCCGGCGCGCTCATTCGATCGAGCATCCCCTGCACCGTCTCAGCCTCTGTCCGGTACCGCATAGCGTCCTGCCGCGATGCCTGGAGCTTCTCTTGGGCATGTGCCGAGATACGGTCGAAAATGATACTTAAGCGGAAAAGAAGTAAGGGCGCCAACTCTTATGCTGAATGTGCACCTACTTCCAAAGCTGGCCGAAAGAGCGAACCACTTGCCTGAATCGACCGCGGCCGTGTCTACAGCAGCATGGGTTGACCAGAGCACGAATCCGGGCGGCGCGTCTGCTCTGAATTAAACGAAACAGTTTGGTTTGACGGCGGTGCCTTCCGCTACACAAGATGGCGGGCCTTGCTAACTATGTCAGTTCGACAATGGACACGACCATCTTTCCAGCAGACCTCCGCGACCACCTTCTCGCCGAAATTGATGAGGTCGAGTTCGTGCTCTTCGGTCAAACCTATGGGGAAACCGTGATGACCAAGGTGAGGTTGGTGCCGACGATGCCGCGGGGGCTTAGCCCAGCGCCTTACTGGCCACGCCGGCTGCTTGTGGTTGTCGACGACACCAATCGTCAATCCACTCTCGCCAAAGTGCTGGAGTTGGGCCAACGCTTTTGACCTGCTGCCGCTTCGTTCTTGATCTGAAAGACTACATTCGCCCACGCTGCCATGCCCTGTCCTGAACTCAACCCCGTTGGTGTTTTTGTCTTCATGAATGAGCGAGACGCTCCGTCGCTGAGTGAGCAGCCCAGCGTCCATGTCCTCTCTTGGCGAGCCCTCCGAACTTCGTCAGGGCACCTGCATCTGCTGATGCTGCGGGAACCCGGTGTTGTGAGAAACACAAGCGCGGTGCGGGCGGTTGATCCCGCTCGCCGCGTCCTCACCACCTCGTCGGGCCGTGAATACCTGCTGCACTGCCAGCCCGAAGAGGAGCCCATGGCCAAGGCGCAGCTGCTGGCTGGGGCAGCTCGCGTGGGCCTGGCAGCTTCCGGCGATGTCAGCGACGAGCTGTGGGCCCAGTTCAGCCCCGGACACAGAACTACTTTAGCTCCGTACGCTTCGATCGATTAGGCTTTCCGCCGACCTGCTTTTCGGCTTGACCAATGCGGGCCAACACCTCGTGAAGCAACTGGTCTTGCGTCTGAGCGGAGGCGCTGCTGGCCGCCAGCTGCCGTTCCAGCTCCAAGTTCCTCTGCTCTAACTCGTTGGCGCGGGCCCGCAGCGTCTCATACTGCTGGTTGGCCAGCTCCGCTTGCCCTCGCATCACCACGATCGCCTGTGCCTGCGATGCGAGGCGCTCGGCTGAGGGTTTGAGTTCGCGCAGTTGCTCCTCCACCAGCCGCTTCTCGGCGCGGGCCGTGCCCAACTGCGCTAGGGCCTCGGCCTTTTCCTGCAACGCAGCCCGGAGTTCGGATTGTTTGGTGGACAGAGCGTCTGCTGTGGATGCCAACTCCTTTTGGAGGAACTGCAGCTGTTGCTCGTGCTGCCTGGCCTCGCGATCGCGCTGCTCCTTGGACGCAGTGCGGAAGTGCTCCAACGCTTCCCGTGCATTGGAATGCGTTGCCTCGAGGGACGCAATATGGGCTTCGGCGGACTTGAGCTGACCCTGCATGCCGGTCAGCTGCGCGCTGGACTGCGCAAGCGACTCACAGTGTTCCAGGCGCAGTTCCTCCAACTCCGCATCGACCCGCTGCCGAGCGGTCCGTTCCTGCAGTAGCTCGGTTTGACGGTGCTCGGACTCCATCCGTGCGGCCCGAACCTCGCCGCGCACCTGGTCCAAGGCCTCGCGCAGCTGGCGCACCTCTTCGGCGTGCCCCGTGCGCAAAAGGTCCAGGCGCTCCTGGCCTTCCAGCTCTAGGCGAGCTGCCAGAGTTGCCACGATGGCCTGCAGTTCGGTGCTGATGGAGGCCTGCGGCAGCGCAGCGCCCCCTTCATCGGCTTCAATCTCCTTGATGTACCGAGAGATCGTGGCCTTGGAGCCGGTGTTTCCGAGCTCGATGCGAATGGCGTCGATAGAGGGGTGTCTCCCGCTCCTGATGAGAGCCAGCCTTGCTTTCTGGACCTCGTGCTTGCGGATGCCGGGACGAGCCATGTCTGCCACCAATTTCGTGTGTGTTACGTAGCTCGCATGTTACGTAAAACGATACGCAAGTCAACGCGGGACCATTTGCCATTTTTTGGCATTGCTTAATATGCTGTTATCAAATCCGAAGGTCAAAAGTCCGCGCTTTCGCCTGGGGCGGCCCGTTCGCACGGCAAAATGGCCATGGGGACCGGCGCAGCGACGCCGCGGGCTCAAACATGAAGAAAATCAGCCCCGACCTCGCGTCGTGGCCAGCGCACCGCAACCAATCTCAAGCCATAAAACGCCAGCGTCTGGCGAGCCTGGCTAAGTGCCGGACCGTGGGAACTCACCCCTGCTCAAGCATTTGATGCTGTAGCTTCCACTCGACGACACCCTCCCCCATCCGCTCTGCTGCTAGGCCCTGGGCCTGCAGGTAGTCCACCGCGGCGTACGCCATCAGACAGTACCTGCCTCGGCAGTAGGCGATGATCTTCTTGTCGGCAGGCAACTCACCCAGTCGGGATTGCAGTTGACTCAGAGGGATGTTCGTCGCATGAGGCAGATGCCCCTGCGCGAATTCGCCAGGGGGACGCACGTCCAGCACGATCACGTCGCCATGCTTGGCGCGCTCGATGACGTCGTCGATGCTGACCATCTCAAACTCGGTCGCGTGTGACTGGAAGCGCTCTAGGACTTCATCCACTTCGGCCAAGTGCCGTTGAGACACCGCCTGCAGACGCATCACCAAGTCGGACACGTCCTCATCGGTGAGCCGGTAGTGGACGAAGTTGCCGTCCTTGCGAGAACTCACCAACTTGGCCTGCTTGAGTACCTGCAGGTGGCGGGACATGTTCTGGAACGACTGTCCCAGCATGTCCGACAGCGTCTCGACGCTGTACTCCTTCTGCGCAAGGAGGTCCAGGATCTCAAGACGCACCCCGCTTGACAAGGCCTTTGCAACCCGAGCGAACTGGTCGAACAGCTCGGTCTTGAAGGACCTGATTGACATCGGCTGGATTTCCGGCATGATTCTAATCAATTAATTTGTTTACAAGTTTATCGCTTGATCTAGGGATATGCTAACCCAACGACTTGCGTTGAACTGACGGCACGGTTTTCTGTCACGCCATTGCGTGATGGTTCGCACACACAAACTCCGAGCCCGCCCAGCGGGCCACAACAAGGGAGAGCTAGCCATGACTATGGTTGGAGCGCCAGAGGTCGCCCTGCGTGGGGTGGCAAAGGCCTGGGGAGCAAAGAAGACGCTGCACGACATCAACCTGCGTCTCCGTCCGCGCGATCGCATTGCATTGATTGGGCCGAGCGGCGGCGGGAAGTCCACCTTGATCCGCATCATGGCCGGCGCTCTTCGCTCGACCGAGGGGGTCGTCGAGGTGGATGGCGCCAACCTCGAGCAACTGCCATGGAAGCGTCTGCAAGGCTATCGCTCCAGCTGCCGCATTGTTGAGCAACACAGCCTTCTCGTCCAACAAGCCTCCGTGCATCAGAACGTCGTTGCCGGCCTGCTGCCGAACTGGTCTTGGAGCCAGGCCCTGCGTGCATCGCTTGTCCCCGTCGAGAAGGAGCGCGTCCGCAAGGTGCTCGACCAACTGGGCATCGGGGACTACCAATGGACACGCGCTGGTGACTTGAGCGGCGGGCAGATGCAGCGTGTGGCTATCGCGCGCGCCCTGATCGCCGATCCGCAGGTCCTGCTGGCCGACGAGCCCACCGCCTCACTGGATCCCAACACCGCGCGATCGGTGACACGACAGATCGTGGACATGGCCAAGCAGCGCGAAGTCTCCCTGGTCTTCTGCACGCACTGGTTCGAGATCGTCCGGGACGACTGCACGCGAGTCATTGGACTGCGAGACGGCCGCCTGGTCTTCGACTGCGTGCCAGCGGAAGTGAGCAGCCGGATGCTGCAAAACCTCTACGAGGGCAGCAATGAACGCCACTGAGCTGCAGGCAAGCCGTCGCGCTGAGTGGCGCCGCTTCCTGCTATGGGGCGGCATCGCACTTTCGGCCGTCGTGGCCGGCGAGTATGTGGGCGTGGATCCGAGCAAGCTTGTTGATCGCGATGGGCTGAACAATGCGATGGGCATCCTCGCTGGATTTGCAAAGCCGGACTTCTCCGCAGACTTCATTCAGCGCATCGCCAGCCTCTCTCTGGAGAGCCTCTTCGTTGGCATCCTGGGCACGGTGCTGGCCGTGCTGATTGGGGGGCTGCTGGCACTGGTGACTATTCGCGTTCCCGACCTGCCACAGCCACCCAAGGCCGCGCCGGCCCCCATCAGGTACTCCTTCGAGATCGTCCGTACTCTGGGCCGTTGGGTACTGGCCTTCTTCCGATCCATCCCAGAGATCGTCTGGGCATACATCTTTGTGCGCATGTTCGGGCTGGGTGTCATTCCAGCAATCCTTGCAATCGGCCTGACTGTCGGTGGATCGATTGGCAAGCTCTATTCGGAACTGGCGGAGTCCGTGGACCCTCGCACCGTGCTGTCCATGCGTGCCATGGGGGCCTCACGCCTGGCCATTCTGCTCTTCTCTGTGATTCCTCAGGTCTCGCGGCAGTGGATTGCCTATGCGCTGTTCCGACTTGAGTGCAACATCCGCAGCGGCACCATCCTCGGTGTCGTCGGCGCTGGGGGCTTGGGCAGCGAAATCGCGCTGGCCATCCGCTACTTCCAGTATGACAAGTTGGCCACTGCACTCATTGCCGTCCTGGTGTTTGTCATCACGCTGGAGTTGATCAGCGCTTGGCTGCGGCGTTCGCCTAGCTGGTACACCTTTGTTGCCGCTGGACTCAGCACCTCGGCTGCGGTGGCCAGCTTGGATATTCCCTGGAGCGATCTGGCTCATCCGTCGTTTGCCATGCTGGTGACGGAGAGCGTGCCACTGCAGTGGGACTTCATCAGGACGGCGGCGTCGCAAGTACTTGATACCTTGGCCATGGCCTGGGTGGCCACGGTGTTGTCGGCAGTCCTGGCGTTCTTGCTGGCGCCTTTGGCCGCCAATCAACTGACCACAGGGAGCTACTTGCCCGACCCGGTGCGTGCCAACGGGCTGGCCAGCTCTGTGCTACATGGCACGAAGTGGCTCAGCCGCTGGTTCTTGCAGATCACCCGCGCCATGCCGGAGCTCACCTTGGCGCTGGTGTTCGTGGTGTGGGTCGGGGCCGGTCCTCTTGGAGGCATTCTGGCGATCGCGGTGCACAACACGGGCGTGCTGGGGCGCCTCTACTCAGATGTGCTCGAGGAAGTGGAAGGCGGGCCTCCGGCTGCTCTGCAAGCCATGGGTGCCGGACGGGTTGCCACCTTCCTGTTCGGTGTTCTTCCTCAGGTTCGGGCCCGCCTTGCTGCGTTCACGCTCTACCGCTTCGAGGTCAATGTCCGCGCTACCGCCATGGTGGGCTTTGTCGGCGCCGGCGGCATCGGTGACGCCCTCAACACGGCGATCAGTCTCTTCCACCTGCAAGACCTGACCCTGCTGCTGATCACGATGGTGGCCTTGGTCACCGTGGTCGACACCGCGGGCGATCGAATTCGTGGCGCGATTCTGCGGTCGGACCATGGCCAGAAGGCATCGCGGGTCGATGCACAGTTCTCGGCAGCTGCTCTCGAAGGGGACGGCATTCAAGCGAGGCCACTGCCCGTCGAACTGGGCGACCTGCTCGTGCCAATCCAGCGCATTGTCGAGGCCAATGCGGCACGCCTGGTGGTGCAGACCAGCATGCAGCTTCCCGAGGGTCAATGCTTCCACTTGAGGCCCCGCGATGCCTCGCTGAAATCAATGCCCGATACCCCGACAGTGACGGCACGACGCATGGCGGACGTGGGTACTTCCGAGCACATCTACGAACTCACTCCGTGCAATACAGGTGTGGATGCCTCGCGCTGGATGCAGGCCCCCTGCAGCGGCTGGGAGTTGCAGACCGCACCAGCCCCTTTGGATGAGGCGATCCCGAGTCACTGACTGCATCAACAATCTTTGGAGTTTCACATGGTATCCAAGCGCAGCTTCCTGCTGGCCTCCTGTCTGGCAGCGACAAGCCTCTCTGCCTTCAGTCAAGACGTCATCCGCCTCTCGGGTATCCCTGACGAGAACCCGACTGAGCTGGCACGCAAGTACCAGCCGATGATCGACTATCTGCAGAAGCAGCTGGGCGTGAAAGTCCAGTACGTGCCGGTCATCGACTACGGTGCCGCCGTGTCCGCGCTGGCTGCCGGCAAGATCGACTTCGCCTGGCTGGGTGGATTCACTTACGTGCAGGCCAAGGTGATGGCTGGCGCCCAACCGGTCGTGATGCGCGACATTGATCGTCAGTTCAAGAGCGTCTTCATCGCCAGCACAACGGCGGGCATCACCAAGCCGGAGGACATGAAGGGCAAGTCCTTCGCCTTCGGTGCCAAGAGTTCGACCTCTGGTCATCTCTTCCCTCGTCATTTCCTGATGACGACGTACCACATTGACCCCGAGAAGGACTTCGGGGGGCAACCGGTCTTCAGTGGTGCCCACGACGCCACCGTCAAGATGGTGGAGTCCGGCAAGGTCCAAGCTGGCGCCCTGAATATCGAGGTCTGGCATCGAATGAGCGAAGCCAACCGCTTCGACAAATCCCGAGTGAAGGCCATCTGGACGACGCCCGAATACGTCGACTACGTGTGGACGGCCCGCAAGGATCTGCCCCCTGAGCTGATCCAGAAATTTGCCGCAGCCTTCCTGAGCCTGGACGCCAGCCGCGCGCTGGACAAACAGGTTCTGGACATCCAGGGAGCCCAGAAGTTTGTCAAGGCGGACCCCAAGGACTTCGACGTGATCGAGCAAGTGGGTCGATCGACGGGCCTGCTGAAGTAAGAGGACCATCGATATGAGCGCTTCCCGTACCGTCGAAATCCGCTACCAGCTGGACATCCCCGAGCCGAGGGACGACAAGGATCCGATCCAGATCTGGCTGCCGCTGCCGGCCTCAACGCCTCATCAGGACATCATCGCCATCGAAACTGATGCGACCATGCCGGTCGGCATCGGCTTCGATCCTGTCTTTGGCAACGCCATCCTGCATGCCCAGACGCCGGGCCAGGGCGGGGGCGCTGCTCATATCCACTACCGCGCCATCGTTGAACGCCGCGAATGGAAGGTGGACCTCAATGCGCCCCGTCGGGTGCCGCTGGCGCAGGACGCGCAACTGCTCAAGGCGCAACTGTCGGAGACTCGCAAGATCCGCTTCCTGCCGGACATCGTTTCCGCAGCCCGCGAAATCCAAGCAAGCCGCCAGGGTGCACTGGACGTTGCACGGGGCGCCTACGAGCACGTGCTCGCCACGATGAGCTATGACAAGTCGGGCGAAGGCTGGGGGAGCGGAGATACCGAGTGGGCTTGCTCCATGGGGCGCGGCAACTGCACGGACTTCCACACGCTGTTCCTGGCGATTCTGCGCTGCTGCGGCGTGGCGTGCGAGTTCGAAATCGGCGCAGCCTTCCCCGCGGGGATGAGCGGCGGTGACATCACCCACTTCAAGTGCGGCTATCACTGCTGGACGCGCTTCTACGTACCCGAGCTTGGATGGGTGCCTGCCGACGTATCCGAGGCCTCTCGACACCCCGAGAAGCGCGACTACTTCTTCGGCGCCATCGACGCCGACCGCGTGCTGATGAGCCGTGGCCGCGATATCCAAATGGTGCCCGCCAGTGACGGCGGCCTGGAGAACTTCTTTACCGAGCCGCGCATCGAAAAGCGCAGCGGCGACAGCGTCATCTACGAAAAGAAGCTCGAGTTCTCGAGCCTGTGAAAGAGCACATCATGACCAAGCGAGTGGTGATAGTGGGTGCCGGCATTGGCGGTGTGACCGCCGCCAACGAACTGGCTGCACGGACGCAAGGCAAGGTGGAAATTGTCCTGGTCGACCAGTTCGCCCAGTACGAATTCAGTCCCTCCTACCTCTGGATGATTGCAGGAACGCGCAAGCTCAGCGATATCACCGTTCCCATCGACCGGGTGTCCCGCAAGGGGATTCGATTCCAGCAGGCCAGGGTGACCCGGATCGACCCGGAGAGCCGGACCGTCATCACCGACCGTGGCGAGATTCAGGCAGACATGCTGTTGATCGCCTTGGGCGCGCACACCCACATGCGGGGCCTCGAGAGCATTGCCTCAGTCGGCCACAACGTCTATTCGGCGGAAGGCGCCACCGCTTTGCATGATCTCGGCGGCCGCCCCGGCCGCGGCAAGGTTGCCGTGCTGGTGTGCTCTATGCCCTTCAAGTGCCCCGCGGCACCGTATGAGGCAGCCATGATCTGGCAGAAGCGTCTCAAGCAACTGGGTGGGCAGCCGGAGGTGTCCATCTACACCCCCGAGCCAGGCCCGATGCCGGTGGCTGGCGAGAAGGTGTCGGCGCAGTTCGTCGAGATGCTCAAGCACAAGGGAATTGCGTACTTCCCGAAGCATGCGATCAAGGGGCTGACGGCCGACGGCAAGCTGGACTTCGGTGACTCGACGGCAGCCTTCGATCACCTGGCCTACATCCCCAAGCACAGTGTGCCACCTCTGCTGGTCGAGTCGGGCCTAGCCAAGGAAGGCGCTTGGCTGCCGGTGGATCGGAACACGATGCGGACGGAGTTCGCGGGCGTCTATGCAGTGGGCGACTGCGTCGGCATTCCCTTGGCCAATGGCAAGGCCTTGCCAAAGGCAGGTGTCTTTGCCCACGGGCAAGCCGAAGCAGCCGCTCGCAACATCGCAGACGAGCTCGAGGGACGCACGGGGCAGCATCGCTACGAGGGGCACGGGCAGTGCTTCGTCGAGATGGGTGGGTGGATGGCCGGCCGTGGTGCTGGGAATTTCTACGCTGAGCCGAACCCCGATGTGAAGCTGGCGATGCCTGGGCCCTGGAACCACCTTGGCAAGGTGATGTTCGAGCGCTTCTGGCTCAACAAGATGTACTGACACCTCGCCCTGAACAGAGACACACAAGGCCTAATCCATGAGCGCAGTTCCAGGCGATCACTTTTCCCACCAGCACAGCGGCGGCATGACGGCCGTCGCACTCGCGCGCCCACGCCTGGCGCTCTTCATCTGTGTGCTGGTGGCCATGCTCTTTGCTGCCGTCTTTCCATGGGCGAAGATTGACACCAACCCCAAGAACATGCTGCCGCCAGATGCTGGCGTCCGTGTCTGGAACGACGAGGTCGACAAGCGTTTCGGCCTGCATGAAGACACAATTGTCCTGGCGATTCGTCCGGCCGGCGGCGTCCTGAACGCGGAAAGCTTGCGCAAGCTGGAGCAGCTGAATCTCGACGTCCTAGCACTGCCTGGCATTGTCAAAAGCGACGTCACTTCGCTCTTCACCGTCGACAACGTGACCGCAGCCGATGACATGCTGCGGATCGCCCCTCTGCTGGCTGAAGCCCCGAAGGATGAGGCAGGCATCAAGGTGCTCCGCGACCAGCTGTTCGAGGGCCCGCTGTTCGTCGACCGGCTGATCTCACGTGACGAGAAGACCACCGCAATCTACGTGCCGCTGCAAAAGGGCGCAGACGGCGCCAAGCTGAGTGCAGAGATCCGCACGGCGGCCCTCAAGAGCTTCGCCTCCGAGCAGGTCTACATCACCGGGGATCCCGTGGCACGGGACCTCTTCGGCAGCGAAATGTTCAAGTTGATGGGCCTGTTCGCGCCCATCGCCGGCGGCCTGATGATGGCCTTGATGTTCTGGATGTTCCGCAGCTGGTGGCTGGCGGGCGTGATGATGCTGACTGCGATGGTCAGCATCATGGTGGCGATGGGTGCCGGTATCGCGCTGGGCTTCCCGGTCCACATCATGAGCTCCATGGCCCCCGTGTTTCTGATGGCGATTGCCACGGACAGCATCCACATCTTCAACGAGTTCTTCCAGCGCTACCGTCCGGGCGCCGATCGCAGCGAGGTGATTCGTCAGACGATTGCGGCGGTGGCTCGGCCCGTTCGCTTCACTGCCATCGCGACCGCGCTGGGTTTCGCAGTGCTGCTCTTCATGACCATTGTTCCAGTCAAGGTGTTCGGCGGGATCATCGTGCTGGGCACCGTGGTGCTGCGCCTGCTCAGCTTCTATCTGCTACCTGCGTGCCTGATGCTTGTGCCACTGCCACAGCAGCGACAAGGCGACGACGTCCTGTCCACGCTGACGGCAAGGCTGGCGACCTGGTCGATTCGGGGCGCTGGGCCGACCTTGGTGGTCAGTGCACTGATCGCCGCCTTCAGCGTCTGGGGTGTCACTCGATCCGTCGTGGACAACAACATGCTGCGCTGGTTCAAGGACGGCAGCGAAGTGCGGTTGGCCGACGCCTTGTTCAGCCAGGAGATGGGGGGCGCCATGCCTGCGTCGCTGGTGATCGACACGGGCAAGGCCGATGGCGTCAAGGACCCCGCTGTACTCAAAGCCATCGAGACCCTGCAGAAGGACCTGGCGGACCGGCAGTTGGTCGGTACCAGCCTGTCCGTCGCGGACTACCTCAAGCGCATCAACCGCGTTCTGACCAGCAACGAAGCAAAGGCCGAAGTCCTCCCGGCCGATGCCGACACCGCTGGCCAGTACCTCATGGCCTTTTCAATGGGCGCGCGACCGAGCGACCTCAACCGGGTCATCGACTATGAGTACCAGCAGGCCAACGTGCTGCTTCAGTTGCGCAGCGGAGACGCCCAGGCGATGCAGCAAGTGGAAGCGCGGGTTCAGCAGCTCGTGCAGGACCAGCGTATGCCGTTCACGGTCAGAGCCGCGGGTCCGGCGCATTTCAACCTGGTCTGGAACCAGGAAGTGCTGAAGGACATGATCCTGGGATTTGTGATCGCATTGGCCGTCGTGTTCGCCGTGTTGGCAGCTGACTTCCGCTCGATCAAGTGGGCGCTGGTGGCCTATGTGCCGCTGCTGCTGACCGCGCTGCTGATCTTCGGCGTGCTGGGCTGGAGCGGCAAGGCCATCGACATGCCGGTCGCCGTACTGTCCTGCCTGTCCTTGGGCATGGCAGTGGACTTTGCAATCCATGTGGTGACCCGCTATCGCCAGCGTTCCGAAGAGATCCGCGGCGGGCTCCCGCTGACGGACGATCAACGTCAACAGGCCTTGCAGTGGGTGATCCAGTGGCCCGGCAAGGGTGTCGTTCGCAACGCGCTGATGTTCGCCGTGGCCTTCGCCGTGATGCTAGCTGCACCGCTCACGCCCTATGTCACGGTCGGCGCCTTCATCGTCTCGATGATGTCCTTGAGCGCCTTGGCCTCGCTGACGCTGCTCCCCGCACTGATCAAAACCTTCCGCCTCTGAAATGGAGCTGCATTCCATGCCTCGTCTGTTCCCGTCCCTTCGCAGCATTGCTTGCGCAGTTGCATTCAGCCTGACCTTCGCGCCTTCGTTCGCCCAGACGCCGTCCGGCGAAGAAATCATCCAGAAGGAACTGACCAACTTCTACCAGGCCGGGAAGGACTTCCAGGCCAAGGTGGCCATGCGGCTGGTCAACGCCCAAGGCTCCCAGCGTGAGCGGGCGATGAACATGTGGCGCGTCAACGTGGGCTCCGGCGGAGACCAACGGTACCTGATCACCTTCGACGCGCCGGCAGACGTGCGCGGCATGGGCTTCCTGGTCTGGAAGTACGCCAAGAAAGAAGACGACCGCTGGCTGTACTTCCCCGCGCTCAAGGCCGTCAAGCGGGTGGCCGCGGACGACAAGCGCTCCTCTTTTGTCGGTTCTGACTTCACCTACGAGGACATTTCCGGGCGCGATCTGGACGAGGAACAGCATCAGCTGCTCAAGCAGGAGAACATCGGCGATCGTCAGGCCTATGTTGTCGAAAGCAAGCCAAAGACAGCGGCCAGCTATGCACGGCGTGTCAGCTGGGTCGACAAGGAACGCTGGCTGCCGCTCAAGGAAGAGTACTTTGACACCGAGGGCAAGCTGCAACGCACTTTCAAGGCCGACAAGGTGGAGGAGATCGGCGGCCGTTGGACGGTATCCGCGCGTTCGATGATCAATGGCCTGACGGGCCACCGCACCGAAGTGGTGTTTAAGTCAATTCGTTATGACGTCGGCCTGAGCGATGAGCTGTTTTCGGAACGCAGCCTGCGCAACCCGCCCACCCTTGCCCAATGAAGCTTGCCAGCCTCACCGCGCTGATCACGGCCGCCTGGGCCTCTGCAGCGGTCGCAGATGCCAGCGGCTTTGCACAGTTGCGCCAGGTTCAGCGCCTGGCTGACACGGACTGTGCACAGCTGTCAGGGTGCAAGTCCATGTCGCAGGAGGCCATGGGGGAACTGCTGCTCGAGCAGCGAGTGTCCGATTCGTTCTCGGCGTCCCTACGCATCGAAGCCTTGAGCGACCGCGCGGTGCATTCAAGCAGGGTCCGCGCAAGAGAGGTCTTCGTGGACTGGGCCCCTGGCACCGATCTCAGTCTGAGGCTGGGGCGACAGATCTTGACCTGGGGCGTCAGCGACTACCTTTACGTCAACGACGTCTTCCCGAAGAACCACGATTCGTTCCTGACCGGCGGAGGATTCGACCGCATGAAGGATCCTGTGGATGCCGGGAGGATCTCCTGGCGCGTCGCTGATCTGGATGTCGAGACCGTGGTGGCGCGCGCAAAGGGGGATCGAGCGCCAGACCCTCAGCGATTTGCAGCCATGCTGCCCACTCGGCAGGCCATGGAAGCCGTCGGGACCGGCAATGGCAACGATGTGGCGGTGAAGGTCTCCGGGCACCACAGCGGCTGGGACCTCGCCGGCTATGCGGCGAGCTTCGACGCGCGTGAATCCCGGTTCTTCATTGACGGCGAGACGCTGCAGTTCGACAGGCCACGAATCCTCCATGCGGGGGCAAGCGTCACTGGCAACGCGTGGGGGGGGCTCGTGTGGCTGGAGGGGGCGGGCCGTCATGCGGATCGCCAACGCCGCGCCGTCGTCAGCCGGCACTCGATCGACGATGCGATCAAGTTGATCGCCGGCTACTCGCGAGAGCTTGGCACGGACTTGACGGCTTCGGCCCAACTACAAGTCGAGGCCATGACTTCACGCGACCGCTACCTGTCGAGCCTGGCACCTGGCGTGCGCCCCGTCGAACGGGTGAGCGCCACGCTGCATGCGCGGCTGCAAGGTCGATGGAACAACCAGACCCTGAGCGGGGGAGCTCAGGTGTTTGTCGGGCGCGAAGGCGATACGCACTTCAACCCGTTCATGAGTTGGAGTCCAGCCGACGGCTGGACAGTCGAGGGAGGGGCCAACCTGTTCAGCGGTAAGCCCGACACCCGCTATGGCGCTTTCAAGGATGACGCCAACGTCTACGTCCTCGGGCGCTTTTCATTCTGAAGGAAAGAAATCCATGAAATACCTGTTCATCTTCAATGACGCTCCCTACGGCAGCGAACGCACCTACAACGGCCTTCGCCTGGCTGGCGCCGTCGCCAAACGTGATGGCGAAGAGGTCCGTGTCTTTCTCATGGGCGACAGCGCACTGTGCGCCAAGGGCAACCAGAAAGTCCCGCAGGGCTACTACAAGGTCGAGGACATGCTGGGTATGGTGACGCGTCGCGATGGCCAAGTGGGCGTCTGCGGTACCTGCATGGACGCCCGCGGCATGGGTGAAGGCGAGCTTACCGAAGGCACGCACCGCGGCAACATGGATGAGCTGACTACTTGGACGCTCTGGGCCGACAAGGTCATCGTGTTCTGAGTTCGGTGCCTAGCCAAGGAGCGTTCGCGTGAGCAATTCCGCTGCCAAACCTGTTCGATATGGCATGACCCTGGATGTGGAGCGCTGCATCGGCTGCCATGCATGCTCCGTGGCCTGCAAGGTGGAGAACTCGGTCTCGCTGGGAAATTTTCGGACCAAGGTCTACTACTACGACCACCAGGGCTTGAACTCGATAGGCAGGCCTACGCTCAAGCGCGCGTTCCTGCCCACCTTGTGCATGCACTGCGAGGACGCTCCCTGTCTAAAAGCCTGTCCGACAACGTCGATCTCCCGTGGGGCCGATGGTGTCGTCCGCATCGACACGAGTACTTGCGACAACTCGCAGGACTGCATCGCCGCTTGCCCCTACGGTGCCATCCACACCGATCCTGTGGCTCAAGTAGCCGACAAGTGCGACTGGTGCAGCCACAGGCTGGAGGCTGGCATGCAACCCGCCTGTGTTGAGGTCTGCCCAGCCGAAGTATTTGCTTTTGGCGATCTCAACGACCCAAACAGCAAGGTCAGCCAGCTCAATGCGCGCGCTGCCGCGCAGCTGACCGTCCTGAAGCCAGAGGAAGGCACGAAGCCCAGCGTCAAGTACCGCGGGATCGGCACGGTGGTGCCCCGCGAGGTCGAGAAGAAGCTGCCCAAGGGGCGCAACCATGATCCGTTCACCTACGAGGTGGATACCTGGTCACAACTGAAGTCCGACTATGGCACTGGCGCCAAGAAGAGCTGAGGAGGACGCCATGCAACGCCGAAACTTCGTCAAGTCTGGTATTGGTGCACTCGCCACCCTGGCGGTAGGTGAAACGATTCTCCTAACGCCGCAGCCTGCCGCAGCGGCCATGGCGGCACACGAGCCACTGAACTACGCCACCAATGTCGCCGGAACGGTCAAGAAGATTCGCACCGACTATCGCAAGGCCAGGAAGGTCAAAAGCGTCTGTCTGAACTGCTCGACCGTCTGCGGAATCGAGGGCTTCGTCGTGGATGACAAGGTGGTCAAGATCCGTGGCAATCCGCTCGATCCCAACCAGGCCAGCTATATGACCTGCGCCAAGGGACAGAGCGGACCGACCATCAACACCTATCCGGAGCGACTGCTCTACCCGCTCAAGCGCGCCGGTAAGCGCGGTGAGGGGCTCTGGAAACGCATTACCTGGGACGAGGCCTACAACGAGATCGCCACCCGCATCCGCAAGTGCGTTGATGCCGGGCACCCTGAACGGGTCGCCATCCACCAAGGGCGCTCTCGATACGAGGCCGAGTTCAATCGTTTCCTCAACGCGATCGGCTCGCCGGTGCTGCTGAATCATCGCTCGATCTGTTCGTCGAACAAGCGGGCAGCGAACTACGTGAGCCTCGGCGACACAGACTGGGAGTCGATCGACGCAGAGCGCTGCCGCTACTTCCTGAATTTTGGATCCAACTTCTATGAAGCGCATCAAGGGGGCCTGCATTTCGTGCGACGGGTCGTCAAGGCGCGCTTCGATCATGGCGCCAAGCTGGTGACCTTTGATGTGCGCATGTCCAACACGGCAGGCCGCAGCGACGAGTGGTTCCAGCCTTTCCCTGGCACAGAAGGTGCCATTGCCCTCGCGATGGGCCATGTGATCCTGCGCGAGAATCTGCATGACCGTCGCTTCATTGAGGACTTCGTCCAACCTGGTGAGGACCGGCTCCGAGAATGGCTCCAGCCGTGCACGCCGCAGTGGGCCGAACAGCTCAGCGGCATACCCGCTGCCGACATCGAGCGGCTGGCGATGGAGTTCGCACGGGCCGCGCCGAGTGTCGCCGCCTTCACCAATCGAGGCACCGGTGCCCACTACAACGGCTTCAATGCAGAGCGGGCGGTGGTCATGCTCAATGCGCTGGTTGGCTCCGTGGGCAAGGTGGGAGGCTACTGCTACGGCCTGGAGGAAAAGCTCAGCGAGGATCGCTATCCCCAGCCGCAGCCCGTACCGCCGCGCGCGAAGATCCGCACGGACCTTGAGGACCCGCCGGAATGGCCGCTGGCCAATCGCTGGCAGAAGATGAAGGTCGGTCAGGTGGTCTACGACTTCCTCGAACAGGGGCGAGCCAAGCTTGAGGTCTATCTGAGCTACACCATCGTGTCGCCCATGACGTGGCCCGAGGGGCGCTCCAAGACGGTCGACGTCCTGCAGAACGAAGCCTTGATCCCGTTCCATGCCTGCTCGGACATCATCTACTCAGAGATGGCGCACTACGCGGACATGATCCTGCCGGACGCCACGTATCTTGAACGGTGGGGCCTCGACATTCGCAACAACCTGGAGCTGCAACACTATGTGACGCTGCGCCAGCCCATGGTCACGCCCCCCGGAGAAGCCACCAGCTTTCCCGAAAGCCTGTTTGAAATCGGCAGGCGTCTGGGGCCTGAGCAGGCCAAGTTCTTTGCCTTCGGCAAGCATGAGGACTTCGTCCGTCATCAATGCTCGAAGCTGCCCACGCTCGGGCCCGATGGCAAGGTATTTGCCAACGGGCTTGAATACATGCAGCACTATGGCGTCCATGTCGATACCTCCAAGCCCAAGGCCTATGAGGTCTATCGGCGCAAGCTGTCGGTTGAGCAAATGAAGGACGCCCGCATCGACGACAAGACTGGGGTGATCTACAGAGCAGACGTGTCCGGCAAGGAAAAGGCCATCGGCTTCATTGCAAGGGGAGAGCCCATGCGTGGCTTCGCGACACCCTCTCGGCGATTCGAGATTTATGCCCCCGAAGTCGAGAAGGTTGCCGGGAAGCTGGGCATGCGTGATGACGGACTTCCGAGCTTCTCCCAAGTGCCATGGCATGTCGGCTTGGGGCCGGATCGGTTCATCCTTACCACCTTCAAGTGGAACGTGCATACGCAAGGGCGGACGGCTGCCCAGAAGTACTTGTCTGAGATCGTGCATGACAACCCCATGTGGATGAACTCAGCGACAGCGAAGCGATTCGGCGTACGCACCGGGGACGAAGTCGAGTTGACCACCTATCGCCCCAAATCCGGCTCGCTCGGCGACAAAGCCTTCCGCGCTTCACCTGAGGAAAAGGTCGTGGGCACCGCCAGGGTCCGGGTGTTTGTGACCGATGGCATTCATCCGCGGGTTGTGGCCGTCTCGAACTCGGTGGGCTGGGAGTTCGGTGGCCGCGCCACCGAGGGGCGCAGGGGTAAGCGCGTGGATGCGTCCACCACCGGGCAGCGCGAGGCATCAAAGGCCATGGGGCCAGTGCCGCAGTTCGATGACCTCGAACACGGTCTCTGGTGGGACAAGCGCTTGGGCGGACGCGGCAATGGCGTGAACATCAACGCGATCCTGCCTATCAACCCCTCGCCATTGGTTGGCATGCAATCCTGGTACGACACCGTTTGCAGCATTAGAAAAGTAGGAGAGAAGACGTGAAAGAACGGAGTCATTTCAAGCAAGGCTTGCTGCTGGTGGTGGGCGTTGCTGCAGTCCAGCTGGCGCTGGCACAAAGCGCGCCGGAGAAGACCATCAAGGCCAGGCAGTCGGCCTACTATTTGATCGGCGATCAGATGGCACGGATCAACGCCACCGCCAAAGGTGAGTTGCCTTTTGACAAGGACGCCATGCAGCGAAGCGGAGAAGTCCTCGACGTACTCAGCGCAGCGGTTCTCCACTACTTCCCGGCGGGCTCCGATCAGGGGGCGCCCACCAAGGCCAAGCCAGAAATCTGGAAGGAAGTCGCTCGCTTCAAGCAGTTGGGTGAGGCCTCACATGGCGAAGCCCTCAAGCTCAAGGTAGTCCTTACGACCGGGGATCTGGTCGCGATCAAAGCGGCTTACGGCGCGACTGCGAAGTCGTGTAAGACCTGCCACGACATCTTCAAGGACAAGTGATGAGCCAGGCACGGATTCATTCCCGAGTATTGATCCTCGGTTCTGGGCCCGCCGGCTACAGCGCCGCCGTATATGCCGCGCGCGCCAATCTCCAGCCCATGGTGCTCACAGGCATTGCCCAAGGCGGTCAGCTGATGACGACCACCGAGGTGGACAATTGGCCGGCCGATGTCGATGGGGTGCAAGGCCCCGAGCTGATGGCACGCTTTGAGGCGCACGCCAGGCGCTTCGGAACGCAGGTCATGTTTGACCATATCAACGCCGTTGATTTTTCTTGCCGGCCCTTCGTTCTCCATGGCGATAGCGGCGAGTACAGCTGCGACGCTCTGATCATCGCCACCGGGGCGTCGGCGAAATACCTCGGCCTTCCCTCGGAGCACGCATTCAAAGGCCGAGGTGTCAGCGCCTGCGCCACATGCGACGGTTTTTTCTATCGCGGACAGGAGGTCGCCGTCGTGGGCGGAGGAAACACGGCCGTTGAAGAGGCTTTGTATCTGTCCAATATCGCCAGCAAGGTCCACTTGATCCATCGACGCGACCGATTCCGTGCTGAACCGATCATGGTGGACAGACTGATGGAGAAGGTCGCCACCGGTGTCATCGAACTGCAACTGTTTCAGACACTCGATGAGGTGCTGGGAACGGATGCCAGTGGCGTCAATGCCGTGCGTCTCAGGAGCGTGGGAGATGGCAGCCTGCGCGAGATCTCGGTCACCGGGTGCTTCATAGCCATCGGCCATCAGCCGAATACCGAGATGTTTCAGGGCCATCTCGAGATGCGCAATGGCTATATCCTCACACGCGCAGGTCTCGACGGTTTTGCCACGATGACCTCCATCCCGGGTGTGTTTGCTGCTGGCGACGTGCAGGACCATGTCTACCGCCAGGCCATCACAAGCGCCGGTACGGGCTGTATGGCAGCCCTTGATGCTCAGCGATTTTTGGAGCAGCTGTGATCTATCTCGACTACAACGCCACGACCTCGGTGCATGCGGACGTTCGGCATGCCATCCATCAATGCCTCTGCGAGGACTACGGCAACCCGTCCTCGTCCCATCAGAAAGGCCGCGCGGCCAAAGCCGCGATCGACAATGCCAGGGCATCATTGGCGGCGGTGATTGGTGCAAACGCCAGTGAACTGATTTTTACTGGCAGCGCCACCGAATCGAACAACCTGGCCTTGCTGGGAACTTGTGAACGGGCCCCGCTCGGACGTCGCCGCATCATCATCAGTGCCGTTGAGCATCCCGCTGTGGTCGAGCCAGCAAAGGTCTTGGAACGCCGCGGTTGGGACCTTCAGATCGCCCCAGTGGATCCAGATGGGCGGGTCAATCTAGCGGCGCTGGAAGCCCTGTTGCTGGAGGCTCCCACGTTCTTGGTCAGTGTGATGCTGGCCAATAATGAGCTTGGCACGTTGCAGCCTGTCGACGAGGTGGGGAGACTGTGCCGACAGAACGGCGCACTGTTCCATGTCGACGCAGCGCAAGCCATGGGCAAGGTCAGCGTGAACGTCGACGCGATGCACGCGGACTTGCTCACCATCGCCGGGCACAAGATGTACGCCCCCAAGGGCATTGGTGCACTCTATGTGCGTGCAGGGACGGCCATCGCGCCCCTGGTATTTGGTGCCTCGCAAGAAGGTGGCATCCGGCCTGGGACGGAAAACGTGGCCTATATCGCCGGTCTGGGCATGGCGGCGGAGCTGATCAGCCAGGCTAGCGGCGCCCCGCAAAGGATGGCCCAGTTGCGCGATGCCTTGCAGACCCACTTGCTTGAAGCCATTCCTGGCCTGATGGTGAATGGATCGCAGATCCACCGGCTACCGAACACACTGCACGTGTCCCTGCCCAGCGGAAGTGCACGCGCATTGATCGCCATGCTGGCCGACAAAATCGCTATGTCACCAGGCGCCGCCTGCCACTCCGATCATGACGACCAGCCGTCAGGGGTCATGCGTGCCATCGGTGCCACGGTCCAACAGGCTAACGGGGCACTCCGAATCAGCCTTGGCTACGACACGACAGAGGCGGACATCCGGACAGCAGCGCAGGAAATCGTTGCCGCGTATCAGCACTTGGTGGCGGACCGCTAGCGAGGAGAAAGCATGGACACCACTTTGATCAGTGACAGCAGCGCTGCGCCAGCGACGCACGTTTTGCACGTCGATAGCCGAGTCCAGGGAACGGCCGTCAAAGTCTGGGATTTGCCCACCCGGCTGTTCCATTGGTTGCTGGTGTTGTGCTGCACAGGGGCGATCATGACCGCGCAAGTCGGCGGAAACTGGATGGACTGGCATCTGCGCTTGGGGACAGCCACCCTTGGTCTGCTGGTTTTCCGGATACTGTGGGGCATGATCGGCCCGCGCTACGCTAGGTTCACTTCATTTCACGTCTCTCTGCGCTCGGTGCTGGCCTACTTACGCAACGGTGATCGCCAAGCTGGGCATAGTCCGACTGGTGCACTTGCTGTCTGTGCCTTGCTGGGCTTGTTGCTCCTGCAGGCCGGTACAGGCCTCTTCACCTCAGACTCGATTGCCACTGAAGGACCTTTGGTTCGACTGGCCTCGGACGAACTCGTCAGTTGGGCGTCTTGGCTGCATGAGAGAACGCAGTGGGTCATCTATGGCATGGTCGGTCTGCACATCGTGGCAGTGTTCGTCTACTTGCTAGTCAAGAGAGAAAACCTGATCACGCCAATGATCACCGGCAGCAAGCATGGAATCCATGCCACTGCGGCAGCAGACGGTGTGGCTGTTCGCGTAATGGGCTTGCTGCTAATCGGCATCTTTGTGGGGCTGGCCATGTGGTGGCTGCGTTAGGTGGCGACTACAGCTGGCCACTGACGAACAACGTGGCCAAACGTCAACCCATCCGTGCGAGCCTGCCGCGCCGCCACCGCATGTTGCCCCAACGACCTCGGTGTTCAAATGCCCGGCCCACCACCGGCCAGGAGGCGCGTCGAAAGCGCGGGCTTTGAGCCAGTTCCCTAGGTCGCGCCATTTCCGCAAGCTGCTGGCAGGCCCAAAATCACGACCCCGTGATCATGATGATCTGACTGGGATTCGCAATGGCAACGGCACGTTCGCCCAGCTGCAGGAAGCCAGCGCCCGAACGCCGTCCTCGTGCACGGTCAGGTCACCATCCAGGCTGCGCAGCGTGCAAAGAATGTAGGTTCGAATGGGCTGCGTCAGTGCAGGCTCAAACGCCCTAAGATATGGCCGGGCCTGCAGCGCCCAACTGTCTCCGCCAACGCCCGAGGGGAATGCCTTCCTATGCACCTTGACCGGTGCCCATTTTCCACCATGCTCCACCTGCGCGGCCTCGTACCCGTCAGTGTAGTCCTCACCAACCATTGGAACTTTGCTGGAGATCTTGTTGTCCTTGAGGACACCGAAGCTCAGTTCCACATTGGCCCGGACATATTCCGCCCCAGCGCTCGAATCGAGGGGCGGCGCATAGGCGCACGTCATGATGACCTCGGCGCGCAATTTTCCGTCGCGCATCAAAGCGGCAGGAATCGGATAGGGTGCCTTTCTCCATTTCATGCCCGGGACCAAGTGCGCCTCGAACAGCAAAGTGAAGCTGTCCGGCGAGTCGAACAAACAGTCCATGACATCCAGGGGCAGACCGGCCCCGAAGTAGCGCCGCTCTTCCGGTGAATATGCCGGAGACGACAGCTGTGCAGCGTGAATCATCAGCGCCTTGACCAAGGCGGGGTTCGGCGGCTGAGATTGACCTTCAAGTGCTTGCCAAACATGCGCTGCCATTGACGCGGCCACTGGCGCGGCAAAGCTGGTGCCGAAGCTCAAGCCAATGGTGTTGTTGGCTGTCACCACTGCAAGGCTGGAGGCGCCCGGATTCCATGGCGCGTGAACATTTCCGCCCGCATGAACAATATCGGGCTTGGGCGTGAAGACGGGGCCTGGGCCTCGCCTCGAGTAAGCAGCAGGTTCACCTGCGGCGTTCAAGGAGAACGGTCCGGCGGCATGGCACATGGATCCCACAGTCAGCACGCGAGTGGCCTCAGCGGGGCTGCCGATGCGATCGGTCAAACCAGAGGAAGGAGGCCAGGTCCGCCGCGGCACATCCACGTAGTTGCCTGCCGCCACGACAAACAGCACGCCGTACTGGTCGCTCAGCTGGTCCAACGCCATGGCGAATTCGCTGAAGGTCTGCTCATCACACGGGGACGGTACGCCCAACGAAAGATTCCATACCCTGACCTCAGGAGCTTTGGGGATGGCGTCCTTCAAGCGTTCGATCAAGTCTCCGACATGGGCGGAACCCACCTCCAAGCCACAAACGTCGTGCACAAAGGCACCGTAGGGCGGCAGCTCGGGGTGGTTGCCATTCAGAGTTCGAGCGCCGGCGACCAGCGAGGCTACATGGGTACCATGCTGATAGTCAGTGTCGGGAGGAAGCACATAGAGGTCCTGGCTGCGAATCCAGGGGCCTAGTTGATTTGCCCCGCCGCTCACGCCGGTATCAAATACGCCGACCGTCGGCAAATTCGGCGCGGGGATCCCGATTGGTGTCGGTACCCATCCACTGTCGCCACGACTGCCATGCAAGCCGGGTCCGAGCGGATTCGCCCTGGGTTCCGGCCGGATGCGACGGATGCCTGCGAGGGAACTGAGGCGCGCTAACAAGTCGATTGGGAGATCTCGCAAGCCCTTGAGCCTGAAGATGGACCAGCCAAAGGCGTCACCATCAAATTTGACTGGGTTGAGCCCCCACTGCCTTAGGGTGTCGAGCACGGCTTGCTCAACTTGGCTGGTGGCCGAGGCGTTGGCATATCTGAACAATCGAACCAGCGCCCGACCTTGCTCGCGCAGCGACTGAATGCCCTCGGGAAGGCGCCTGGCTGCGCCCCAGGGCTCAATGGCTTCAATAGCGCTGAGGTTGGCGCGAATGGCGCGGATGTCTCGGTCCAGGACGACATGGCTGAATGAAGAAACGCTACCGGAGTGTGCCGCGACCAGCATTTCTTCCACTCGCTCATGACCTGCCGGCAACAAGTTGGCTTCATTCACCAATTGCACCGGCCGGTGGCTCTTCGCAATGGCGTTGGATCGCAGCTTGAAGACCAAGGTGCCAACGCCATGCGAAGAGCTGCTGAACTCCTCCGTCAGTGCCGTGACGGCCATCGCAAATGATTCCAGCATGCGAGCCCGGTAGGCCGAATCGACTGGAACGAATTCAGTCGGGCCATCGCCACCAGGCGGGACACCGCTCAGGTCTGCGCCATCGAACAGGATGCGCCGAATCGGCTTGTCAGTGGTCGGTTCAGGTCGATGAGCTCCTCTTCTTGCTGGGCTCTGCCTGCTGGTGGCCATCTATCTTCTCCCTGATAGTGTTTGTAATCTGGCGCGTGGAAATGCCGTACTGCTGCGCCAACGTGCGCAGCGTAAAACGTGTAGGGTACCAAGCACGAAGCCAGCGGATCTCATCTTCGAGCGAGTTCAGCCGCTGACCTTGAGCTATAGCAATTGCCAACCCCAGTCGCCTGAAGGCCGTATCGGCACTGACGACCTGATGTCGTCCCAGAACAGCATCGCGTTTGGCATCTAGGCAAACTTGCTCAATCAGTGCACCGGACGCCCCGTCCGACGCCTGGGCCAACTCGTCGAGTTCGGCATCGGAAGGTGCCATTCCAAGCAGGAAATTTGCCCACATTTGCCGGCGGGCTTCCAGCGCCGGAAGCGGCATGGCAAGTCTGAAGCTGAACCGCCTCCAGACCGCGGGATCCAGCAGCTGCTCATGATTCGTGGCTGCAATCAGGATGGCGGAGCTTGGGAGTGCGTCAATGTTCTGAAGTAGCGCGATGACGACTCGCTGCAGTTCCCCAACGTCGCGGTCATTGCCTCTGGCGCCGGCCAAGGCGTCAAACTCATCAAGAAAGAGCGCACAAGGCGCCTGTTGCGCATACTCAAACACCCGTCGCAGATTGCGACTGGTTTGCCCCAACAAGCTGCTGACCAGCGTATCGCAACGCACCGTCAACAGCGGCAGGTCCAGCTGCGCAGCGGCCCATCTGGCCAGCTGCGTCTTGCCTGTGCCGGGTGCGCCGTAAACAAGCAGCCGGTTGGGCAGCGCAGCACCTGCGCGAACCAATTCGTCGTGGTGGCGAACGCCGGCAAGGAAGTCATCCAACCTGGCCCGCAAGGCAGATGGCAGGACTAGTTGCAGGTCCTGCTGCTCCGGACGACTCACATCAACGGTGTGCAGCTTGCTCTCGCCGTCCACCGGGAGATTGGAAAAGCTGACTCCTCTGGCCCCATCTTGAGCGGCCACCAAAGCTTGCGGCGCACGCGCCAAGCGATCGCGAATGAGGCGTGCCTGGGTGCGATCCCCGGCGCCCTCGAGTTTGTCCGCAAGGAGCCCCGCGTAGCTTGCGGCCATACTTGCGTTGGCCCGCAGCGCACCGTCGAGGATTTTGAGGACTTCGGAGAGATGTTCCACGTCGCTGGCTCAATAGTCAATGTTTCAGTGTATCTCTGATTTGCTTCGATGAAGGCGGTTTTTGTTTCAATATCATGCAATCTTGAATCGCTTATGCGCCGTAGAGGATTGCCGCACACGCCAATGATCCGGCTGCATTCCTGCGACGTGATTTCAACCGATTTAGCACCGATCAGGGAGCGGTGTGCACACGCTGTCGGCCCCTGGTTTCTACATGCTCCCAAAGACTGATCAACTCGACCTGCGGTGGAAGCGCGCAGCTCAGCCCTGACGGCTGCCAGGCCGCACCATCCGTGTCTTCGAAGTAGAGCGTGGCTGCCGCTTCAGATCTTCCGGCCTGCCAGATGGCGATGACGGCTACCTGAACCCACCTGCTGGCTACATGTTGATCTGGGATCAGCAACGTGACCTTGCGGAACTGCCTCGGTCCAGCAACACGGACCCAACTCACGACATCTTGAGGGGCGCTCGAGTGGATCGATTCCACGGTGCGTCCGTTATAGACCTCCAGAGCAAGCCATGGCCTGCTCGAGATTCGAGCTAGCAATGCCCACATTGGGCCGCCCAGGTACGTCTCGGGCGCATGGTCCTTGGGACGCCATAGCTCCCTCATGAGGGTCACCACGGAACGCGCACCCGGATGATGCAAACCTCAGCGGGCGGGGCGGCTAGGAAGGGAGATAGGTGGACACGGCTCATATGCCGTCAAAATTCTGCCCAACCAACTGCTGCAGGACAACTTTCGCGCTATTCACGACGCGAACGCGCAGTCAATAGATGCGCTTTCTGGATATCTGCCCGCTGGGCCTACGGTGCCGCCGAAGGTCATCGATGCACAAGTCCCTCCATAGCCGATCCAACGAGGCACTCCTGAACCTGCTGCGCAGAACGCGGCAGTCCCGCCGTTTACGGCAAGCCGACCTTGCAGCCCGTCTTGGACGGTCCCAAGCGGTTGTGAGCCGAGTGGAGTCTGGCGAACGCCGCCTGGATGTCGTCGAGCTCTGGGCCTGGTTGCAGGCCATGGATGTCGACTTCTTGAGCTTCCTGGAACAACTCAAGAGCCAGTTGGAGAGCCCGACGGCCCATGCGCAACGCCAAGCCGGTGCCACCGGCCAGCATCCGGGATCAACGACTTGAGGAACGTCTGCGCTTGGGGGGCGCCGCCAGCAGGGCTTCTGCCTCGGCGAGCAACGCGGAGCCCGAAACACCCAAAGCTTTCGCAACGCGCAAGAGCAGACCCACCGTGGGTTGCCGTTCACCGCGCTCGAGCTTGCCGTAATAGGACCGATCGACGCCCGCCATGAGCGCGAATCCGTCCTGTGAGTGCCCCAGCGCCTCACGCGTTGCTCGAATCACCTGGCCCATGGCGGCAGCGACGTCGGGATCGAACGACGTCGAGCGTTTGGCCGGCGAAGCAGTGGACGGAGCAAGGGATTTCACGGCGGCAGAGAATCGCCGCCCATAGAATTACTGACCACGGCTCATATGCCGTATCTCCAAGTGACATTGACCAAAATGACGCCACTCGAGTACTTTCGTGACCATGTCATTCCGGACTGGGAGCTGACTCCCACGGAGGTGACGCAGATGCTTGCTCTGCAGCCAGGTGAGTCTCTCGACGCCGTCTCTATGCCAGATCGACGGACCGCTCAAGATTGCCTGGCCGCGCTGTCGCGCATGCACACGGATCTGCAGCTGTTCGCGAACGACCCGTCCTTCACCAAGAGGTGGTTGCGAGGCTCGAACTCGGCGCCCCTGTTTGCAGGACTCGCGCCGATTGAAGTATTGCGTCACGGTGACCCGACTGTTTCTTCGGCTGTTGCCGGTTATGTCCGAGGCGCACTGGGCTATGACTACTCGTAAATCGGCGTCGGGTGTGACGAAGGCGTGTGGCTTGGAAGTCGAACGGACTGGGCGCGCCAAGTTGCCCCGATCAAAGCACGGCGACCGGTCCTTCAGCTATGTGGGCCGCGGGGGCAAAGTGGCACTCCCGCCGAACTTCGCAGATCTCAGGCTTGGACAGCGCTTGTATTTCTGCTTCATTGGGCGCGGAATCGTTCTCTCACTGCGACCGCGCGGGCTCTGCAAAGGTCGGCTTTTGTCGACGCGAGTGCGCCAGGCGGTTCGCAGCTTGGCCTGCTATGGTCCCAGGGCCCGGAAGTCCAGCATGGGCATCTGAACACTGAGCAGTCCGGCGAATGTGCGTGGTGTCCGTGAAGGACTGGTAGGCTGCTGAACCATGCAGGCGAAAGAGGTGCACATGGAAAACAGGTCACGCAGAGGCTTCGTTCTGAGTTTGGCTGCCGCCGGTTTGTCGATTGCCTTTGAAGCTGAGGCACGGGGTAGCCGGTCAGGGCATCACGGCTCGGCGCACAGCAAAGGTGGTTCTGGGCGGGGCGGTAGCTCGGAATGCGGATCCCGCGGTGGGCCCGGTGGGCCACGGGACAAGAATGGTAAGTGCCCGTCTTGGAAGAAGTAGGCTGAAGCAGCCATCACACGCCCAAGACCATCCGGTAGGCGCCCAATGACCGCTGAACTTCAGCTCTACATCCAGGCGGCTGACCGTGAGAACACGGTCAAGGCCTACGCCTCTGCGATTCGCCATTTCGAGATCGAATGGCACGGTCTTTTGCCTGCAACGGTCGACACCGTGGCGCGCTATCTCGTCGAACATGCGACGATCTACCGCGTCAGCACACTCCGCCTGCATCTCGCAGCTTTGGCAAGATGGCACGCTGACCACGGGTTCGCTGACCCTACGCGCTCACCCCTGGTGCATAAAGTCCTGCGTGGCATTCGAGCAAAGCATGCGACCGCCCAGCGCCGCGCCCGTCCACTGCAACTGGATGTCCTTGAAGATGTCATCGCATGGCTCTCCAAGGACCAGGAAGCTTCGCTGGAGCAGGGAAGGCGAGCGGATGTGCTTAGGCGCTGCCGCGACCGCGCCTTGCTCCTGCTGGGATTCTGGCGCGCATTCAGAGCTGATGAATTGGCCAACATGCGCGTCGAAGAGGTCGTTGCCGAGAGAGGGAAGGGGTTGACCTGTCGGCCGGGTCGCACCAAGACCACAGATGAGGAAGACGACCGAGCCTTCTACTGCCCAGCGCTGTCCCGCCTTTGCCCTGTAGGCGCCTACCTTGACTGGCTTGAAATCAGCGGGCTCACGTCAGGGCCGGTCTTTCCGGCCATAGACCGCTGGGGCAACGTCTCCAGCGATCACATGATCAGCCAGTCGATACTGCCATTGCTAAGGAAAATCCTGGCTGAGGCTGGCGTGGCGGAGGCCCAGAGCTACTCCAGTCACTCATTGCGCCGTGGCTTCGCCGGGTGGGCCAGTGCCAATGGCTGGGACATCAAGGATCTAATGGAGCATGTGGGCTGGCGGGACGTCAGTTCAGCGCTGCGCTATATCGACAAGCCGCAGGATTCGATGAAGGCCAAATTTGAAAAGGCGCTGGCGGACCATGCGCTTGCCCGGTCTAAGGCGGCATCTGGCTGAAGGGAATACTCGAGCTGCTGAATCACGCAGGCGCTGTGCTGGACAAGGGTCATGGCGCCTGCCACGCAGAGCAAGTTTTCTGTGTCGGTAGCGGGACCACAGCTGCAAGGCATTGCATTTGATCGGGCCCTCGCTGTCTTCGTTAATTCTCCAAACGCATACGGTGATCAAGAATTAGATGCAAATCGCTTATGTAGGATTTTGACCCGTATCCCGGCAGACCCTCTGGAGGGGCTATCGAAGACCGCGCGTCAAGCGGCCGGGCGTCCCAGCGGTGCAAGGCAGGGACGGTCGCACCCTTTGGCCGCGGCGGCGGCTCGGGATCCCGCGCCGAGGGATTAGCCGGCCGGACGCAGCTCATAGGCCTGTGCGCTAGAAAGCTCCAGCAGCCCGGGGTCGCTGCGCCCCAGCCAAGCGAGCGGCGTCCGAGTCGGCGACCCGTCGCATAGCGCCTGCTCCAGTGCACTGAAGTGCGTTTGCCACTCGTCAGTCTCGGCGGTCTCGCGCACGATCTCGCCGAACCGGCGGCGTTCTGTCCGCTTGGTGTCCGCGCGGAACGCCGTGATGCCGTGGGCGCCGACGACCAGGACGAAGTAGGCATCGCTCTGGACGATAGCACCGATCACGCGCTGCGCGGTCTTGTTTGCCGGGTCGAGCACGACTTGCAGCGGGGTCAGCCGCTCGAACGAAAAATCCAGCCTCAAGGCGCGCACGTTGCCGATGAAGGCGACTTGGTGGCCCAACCGAAACCCGTCGCCGAGTTCACCCAGGTCCTCGACTTGCGGCAGTCCCAGAACGATAGCCGCCCGCCGCTGCTTGCGTTCTTCCACGAAACCGAGGGCGCAGCAAGGCCGCGACTCGTTGACCACGGCCTGCAACAGCCCGCGGTTGACGGTCAGGCGGGGCAGCAGGCGGAGGACGTTGGACATCGTCGAGGGGAGGCGAGCGACGCGTCAGCGTACGCGCTCGCCTCGGCGCCCGGCCGAGCCCAGGATCGCTGCCAGAATCGGCCGCTGCACCAACTCCCGGGGTCGGGCGCCGATGGACGCAACGGTCCCCCAGCACGATGAGCAGCATCGAAGAGACCGCCTACCCGCGGCTGCCGGACGACGTTGCGCCCCAGGAACTCGAGCAGCTGTACACGCCGACGGCCAAGGAGCGCGCGTTCGTCGCCGGCATCGCCAGCCTGAGACGACCGGCGGCCAAAGCCTGTGCCATGGTTCAGTTGAAGCTGATGCAGCGCCTGGGCTACTCGGTACCGCTGGCAACGGTCCCGCTCGCGATAACGGCGCACGTGTGCCGCAAGCTGCGACTGCCGCGGCCGACACAGGAAGCGCTCGGCCGCTACGACGGCAGTGCCGACTACTCGCGCCACCGGCAGCTGGTCCTCAAGGCGCTGGCGCTGCGAGACCCGGACGCGGCTGCCATGCGCTGGATCGACGGGCGCGCCGAAGCCGCCGCCGGCACCAAGCAGGAGCTGGCCGACATCATCAACGCCGTGCTGGAGGAACTTGTCCAGCAACGCTACGTGCTGCCTGGATTCACCGTGCTGCTGCGCATGGCCAAGGCCGCGCGCGAGAAGGTCAACCAAGCGATCTATGAGCGCACAATCACCGCGCTCGATGCCGAGACGCGTCAGCGCCTGGATGCGCTACTGGACAACCACGGCGGCAAGACGGACTGGGACCGGCTCAAGCGCGAGCCGAAGCAACCGACCAAGCGCGAAGTTACAAGCTTTCTGCAGCACATCCGCTGGCTGTCCCAGCACGCTGAAGGTCTGCCGGAGTTCGACAGCGTGGCGGCGACGAAGCTGGCACAGCTCACCTTGGAAGCACGGGCGCTCGACGCCGCGCAGATGAAGACGCTCGTGCCGAACAAGCGCTTCACGTTGGCCGTGCTGCTGATCCGGTCCCGGCTGCGCCAGGCCACGGACGACGTGGCGGAGATCTTCGTCAAGACCGTGCGCAAGCTGGACAACGATGCCGAGAAGCGCCTGAAGGAGTACCACCTGGAGCACACGCGCCAGGTGGAACGCTTGGTGGGCCAGCTGCGTGACGCGCTCACGGCCTATGTGCAGGAGACCTCGGACGCCCGGCGTGGCGCCGCCGTCGGCAATTCGTGGCACGACGAGCCGGACCGACTGATCGCCGAGTGCGACGAGCACATGGCCTATGCCGACCACAACTATTTCCCGTTCATGTTGAGGCCCTATGGAGGCAAGCGCGCGCTGGTGTTCGAGTGCCTGGAGGTGTTGCAGCCGCTGCCGACCTATGTCGACGGGCCGTTCTCCTCGGCGCTCGGCTGGGTGCTGGAGCACCGCAACAGCCACAAGGAGCACCTGCGTCCGGTGCGCAAGCTCGATGGTTCCGAACTGGAACTCGGCTGGCTGCCGGAGAAGTGGCGCAAGCTCATCGTCACCACAGACGCGGACGGCCAGACCCAGGTGCACCGCAAGTACCTGGAGATGGCCGTGTTCATGCGGATCTTCGAGGAGCTGCAGTCCGGCGACCTGTACGTGCCGCGCAGCGACCAGTACGACGACTACCGCGCGCATTTCATGGAGGAAGAGCGCTTCCGCACCGAGCTGCCGCTGTTTGCCGAGCTGTTGGGGCTGCCGCTGGATGGCCCCAGCTTCGCACAGCAGCTGTGCTCGAAGTTGACGGCGCTGGCAGAGGAGGTTGACCGGAACTTCCCGGCCAACGATTCGGTGGCCTGGGGGCCGAACGGCCTGGTGATTCGCAAGGTGGAGAAAAAGGAGCCCGCGCCGCAGCTGGCCGTGCTGGACCAGGCCTTGAACGACGCGCTGGGCCTTCACAGCATCATCGACGTGCTCACCGAGACGGAGAAGTGGCTGGACCTGCACAAGCTGTTCCGGCCGTTTTCGGGCTACGAGTCGAAGCTCGAAGACCCTCGGGGCCGCCTCATCGCCACGCTTTTCTGCTACGGCTGCAACATGGGCGCCAGCCAGACCGCGCGCAGCCTCAAGGGCGTGTCACGCAAGCAGGTGGCCTGGCTGAACCTGCACCACGTCACCGAGGAACGGCTGGATCAGGCCATCTCCAAGGTGATCAACGCCTACAACCGGTTTGCGTTGCCGCGCTACTGGGGCACCGGCAAGCGGGCCGCAGCCGATGGCACGAAGTGGTCGATGTACGAGAAAAACCTGCTGTCGGAGTACCACATCCGTTATGGCGGCTACGGCGGCATTGGCTATTACCACGTCTCGGACACCTACATCGCGCTGTTCAGCCACTTCATTCCTTGCGGTGTCTACGAGGCGATCTACATCCTCGATGGGCTGATTCGAAACCGCTCCGACATCAAGCCCGACGCGGTGCACGGCGACACCCAGGCGCAGAGCACGCCGGTGTTTGCGATGGCCCACCTGTTGGGTATCGAGCTGATGCCGCGCATCCGCAACATCAAGGACCTGACGTTCTTCAAGCCGAGCAAGGACACCCGCTACCAGAATATCCAGCAACTGTTCAGCGGCCCGGCGATCGACTGGGATCTGATCGCACGGCACTACAACGACATGATGCGCGTGGCGGTATCGATCAAGGCTGGCATGGTGACACCCTCGACGCTGTTGCGCCGCCTGGGCAGTGCCAGTCGCAAGAACAAGCTGTACTTCGCGTTCCGTGAGTTGGGCCGCGTGATCCGCACGATGTTCCTGCTGCGGTACATCAACGACCCGGAACTGCGCCGCACGATCCATGCGGAGACCAACAAGGCGGAGGAGTTCCACCAGTTCGCCGGCTGGGCCTTCTTCGGCGGCGAGGGGATCATGGCCGAGAACGTGCGCCACGAGCAGCGAAAGGTGGTCAAGTACAACCACCTGGTGGCCAACATGATCATCCTCAATAACGTGCACCGCATGTCGAAGGTGCTCAGGGACATGCACGACCGGAGTGAGTTCGAGATCACCGCCGAGTTGCTGGCGGGGCTGTCGCCGTACCGCACGATCCACATCAACCGCTTCGGCGACTACTTGATGGACCTCGAAAGGGCGGTAGAGCCGATGAACACGCGCATCCGCTTCCCGTTCAAGAAGAAGGAAGAGGCGGCATAGCGCCTGAAGTTTTGATGCCGAAAAGTCGTTGGCTCTCAGGCACTTAGCCTACTTTTTGGAGGAAATTTCCTGAATCTCGGCCAACCCTCCGGCTGGTCTGCCGACGCACCCATGCTGGTCGTGCACAAGGCCAGCTGGCCCGGCCAGCAGCGCATCCTGCGCGGCACGGTCCGCACGATCAAGACGCTGTGCCGTGAGGCCGGCGTCGTCAGCCAGGCCATGGTGATCGCCAGCCCCACGCTGGGCGCGCGCCAGTGGCCCGAGCTCGCCCGCTCCAAGCTGTACGACCCCCGCTTCACCCACCGCTACCGGCGCGCCAGCGTGCCCACGGAGTCCGCATGAACACCACCACCCTTCTGCTCGTGGGCCACGGCTCGCGCGAGCCCGCCGGCAATGCCGAGATCCAGGCCTTTGTGCAGCAATGGCAGGCCCGGCAGCCTGGCTGGCGCATCGAGGTCTGCTTCATCGAGTTTGCCGCGCCCTCCCTGCATGACGGCCTGGTGCGGGCAGCGATCGGCGCGCGCCGCGTGCTGGTTCTGCCCTTGATCCTCAATGCCGCCGGGCACGTGAAGATGGAGATTCCCGAGGCCATCGAGCACGCGCGGGCGCATGCGCCGGCCGTCGACTTCCTCTACGCCCCGCACCTGACGGCCTGCGATCCCATCCTCGCCATCCTGCAGCGGCGGCTGAAGCAGGCCATGGCCGCGCTGGACATGCCGGACCCGCGCGGCACCGGCGTGATCCTGCTGGGGCGCGGTTCCTCGGATCGCGCGGCCAATGGCGAGATGGCCAAGATGGCGCGCTGGCTGCAGGAGTCAGGTGAGCATGAGCTGGTGGAGCTGGCCTTCACCGGCATCACCTGGCCGCGCCTGGAGCGCGTGGTGCAGCGCCAGGCGCTGATCGGCCTGCGCCAGATCGTGGTCCTGCCCTACTACCTCTACACCGGCACGCTGATGCAGCGCATCCAGCGCCAGGTCCAGCATTTGCGCGGGCAGTACCCGCAGCTGCGTTTTGAATGCGGCACGCACTTCGGCTTCGAGCCCGAGATCTTTCAGCTGCTCGAACAGCGTGTGGCCGATCTGCTGGCAGGACTGCCCGACAGCCGCCTGCCCTGCGACGGCTGCAAGTACCGCGAAATCGCCCACGAGCTGGGTCATGGCCATTCCCATGAGCACACCCCTGCGCACACCCACGAACAGGGCCACCGGCACGGGCACGCACACGAGCACGAACCCGCGGCGGAGCCGGCATGAACCGCGTCAACACCGTCACCGAGCAGCTGACGCGAGCCGGCCAGGCCATCGAGCACGAGAGCTTCGCCATCATCGACGCCGAGGTCGGTTCGCATGGGTACGAGCCCTGGCAATGGCCCATCGTGCGGCGCATGATCCACGCCAATGCGGACTTCGAGTTCAACGGCCTGACCGCGTTTCATCCGCGGGCGGTGGAGGCCGGCGTCAGCGCCATGCTGCGCGGCGGCACGCCGGTGGTGGCCGATGTGGAGATGATCTGCTCCGGCCTCTCGGCGCCGCGCCTGGCCCATTTCGGCATGCGCTGCCATCAGTTCATCAGCGACGCCGACGTGATCGAGGCGGCCCGCGCGCAGGACAGCACACGTGCCGTGCAGGCCATGCGCAAGGCCCATCGCCTGGGCCTGCTGGAGGGTGCCATCGTGGGCATCGGCAACGCGCCTACCGCCTTGCTGGAGCTGCTGCGCCTGATCCATGAAGAGGGCGTGCGGCCGGCCCTGGTCGTTGGCATGCCGGTTGGCTTTGTCTCGGCGGCGGAGTCCAAGGCCCTGCTGGCCCAGGAGCAGGAGGTGCCCTGGATCGCCATCCGCGGCCGCAAGGGCGGCTCGACGCTGGTGGTGGCCGCCTTGCACGCCCTGCTGGCCTTGGCCGAGGGCTGCCCGTCGCCAGCCCGGGACCGCCCCTGATGGACAGCCCGGCCAAGCGCGGCACCCGCACCGGTTTCACCACCGGCGCCTGTTCGGCTGCGGCCGCACGGGCGGCGGTGCTGGGCCTGGTGCAGGGTCGTGTCCCGCCCCGGGTGGAGGCACGCCTGCCCAAGGGCCAACTCGTGCACTTCGACGTGATGGACGGGCGCTGTGACGCCGAGCTGGCGCATGCCGTGGTCGTCAAGGACGCGGGCGACGATCCGGACTGCACCGACAAGGCCCACCTCACCGCCGATGTGCGCCTGCTGCGCGACCGCCCTGGCGAGGTGCTGCTGCGCGGCGGCTTCGGAGTCGGCACGGTCACCATGGCCGGGCTTGGCCTGGAAGTGGGCGGGCCCGCCATCAACCCGGTGCCGCGACGCAATATCGAGGAGAACGTCCGCGAGGCGGGTTCGCCTCTGCTGGACGACGCCGGGCTGGAGGTCACCATTTCCGTGCCGCAAGGCGTGGAGATGGCGCGCAAGACCCTCAACGCCCGGCTGGGCATCCTGGGCGGCATTTCCATCCTGGGCACCACGGGCATCGTCAAGCCCTACTCCACTGCGGCCTACCGCGCCAGCGTGGTGCAGGGGGTGCAGGTGGCCGCCACCGTGGGGCGCAGCAGCGGGCACAGCGTGGTCGTGCTGACCACAGGCGGCCGCACCGAGCAGTTCGCCATGCGCGAGTGCGCGGGCCTGCCGCAGGCCTGCTTCGTGCAGATGGGGGACTTCCTGCGCTATGCGCTGGACACCGCGGTCGAGGAAGGGCTGCGCGAGGTCGTCATCGGCGGCATGGTGGGCAAGCTCACCAAGATCGCCCAGGGCGAGACCATCACCCATGCCAACCGCGCGGAGGTGGACACCGGCCTGCTGGCCGAACTGGCCGCCAGCATCGGTGCTCCTGCCGATGAATGCGCGGCGATCGCGGCCAACGTCACCGCCCGCTTTGCCGCCGAACGCATGCAGGCCCTGGGCCTGCTCAATGAATTCCACGACGCCCTGGCGCGCCAGGTGGTCCGCACCTTGTGCGCCCCGGAGCGCTATGGCAGCCGCTTCCGGCTGCGAGTCCTGGTCTGTGATTTTGACGGCCAGAAGATTGCCGAAGCCTGTTCCACCGATGCCCATGTCTGATCCCCAACCCTGCCGCATCATCGGCGTGCTGGACGACGGCGCCGCCAGCCTTGGCGCGCTGGCGCTGGCCCATCTGCGCCGCGCCCGCGTGGTCATCGGCGCGCCGCGCACCCTGGCCCTGTTCGAAGCGGACATCGCGCCCGACGCCCGCCGCCACGCCCTGCTGGGGCCGCTGGCCCAGGTCCCCGAATGGATACGTGAGGCCCGCGAGGCGCAGCTGCCCGTGGTCCTGCTGGCCACCGGAGATCCCCTTTGCCATGGCATCGCCGGCTATCTGGCGGCGCGCCTGTGCCTCTCGGCGATCGAGGTGCTGCCCAATGTCTCCACCCTGCAGCTGGCCTGTGCCCGGCTGGGACTGGCCTGGCAGGATGCCCGCATCCTGTCCGTCCATGCGCAGGACGCCGGCGAATGGCAGCCGGGCGCCGAGCCCGACCATGGCCTGTATGCGCTGGCCCAGGCCTTGCGCGAGCAGGATCGCCTGCTGGTCCTCACCAGCCCCGCCAACACGCCGGACCGCGTGGCGCGCCTGCTGCTGGCCGAAGGGCTGGGCGATGACTTCCAGCTCGCGGTGGCCGAACGCCTGTGCACCGCACAGGAGTGCGTCCACGCCGACCTGCATCCGGCCGAGGCCGCACAGCGCCGCTTTGCCGACCCCAATGTGCTGCTGCTGTGGCGCGTGCGCCCGCGGCCTCGGCCGACGCTCTTCGGCCTGCCCGACGCGCACTACGCCCAGCGCCAGCCGGAGAAGGGCCTGATCACCAAGCAGGAGGTGCGTGCCGTGTCGCTGGCGCGGCTGCAGCTGCGTGGCGACAGCCGCGTCTGGGACATCGGCGCCGGCAGCGGATCTGTGGGGCTGGAGGCCGCGCGCCTGTGCCCGCGCGGCCATGTCTGGGCCATCGAGAAGAACGCGCAGGACCTGGCCATCGCGCAACAGAACCAGCGCGCCGCCGGCCTGAGCAATCACACGCTGGTGCTGGGCAAGGCGCCGGAGCAGCTCGACGGCTGGCCCGATCCGGACGCCGTCTTCATCGGTGGATCAGGCGGTGAGCTGGACGATCTCATCCGCCTGGTGATGGCCCGGCTGCGCCCGGGCGGCTGGCTGGTGATGAACTTCGTGACCCTGGAAAACCTGGCCACCGCCACGCAGGTGCTGGCATCCCTCGCGCTGGACTGGGACGTGCTGCAGCTGCAGGCGGCGCGCAGCAGGCCCATCCTGCACATGCACCGCATGGCCGCGGAGAACCCGGTCTGGATCGTCTCGGCCCAGGCTCCCTTGGCCGCCAGGGAGCACGACCATGCCGCATGACCTTCACCGCCGCCTGGGCGTCCTGCACGGCCTGAGCCTGGGGCCGGGCGACCCCGGCCTGATCACCCGCCGCGCCTGGGAGCTGCTGCAGCGCCGGGACACCGTCTGGGTCTACCCGGTCCGCAGCGGCAAGAGCGCCAGCTACGCGCTGGACATCGCGTTGCGCGCCGGCCTGCAGCCGCCGGCCCAGCACCAGCCGCTGCTCTTTCCGATGACCTATGACGCCGAGAAGCTGGCGCGCAGCTGGCAGCGTGCCGCGGACTGGGTGCTGCCCCCGCTGCAGTCCGGCCGGGATGTGCTCTTCCTGGTGGAGGGTGACGCCAGCACCTATGCCACCTTCGGCCACCTGGCACGCACGCTGCGGGCGCTTGATCCGGCGCTGCCCATCGAGGTGACGGCCGGCGTCAACGCCTTCACCGCCGCCTGCGCGACCCTGAGCCAGCCCCTGGCCGAGCAGGATGACACCGTGGCCATCGTGCCCGCGGCCTATGGCGTCAGCGCGCTGGACCGCCTGCTGCCCGAGTTCGACACCCTG
Organism: Burkholderiaceae bacterium; assembly: GCA_041913905.1. Taxonomy (GTDB): domain Bacteria; phylum Pseudomonadota; class Gammaproteobacteria; order Burkholderiales; family Burkholderiaceae_C; genus Roseateles_B. Next base: position 62,206 of record JAYSEK010000022.1, read on the forward strand.
GTGCTGCTGAAGGTCAAGCCCCTGATCGACGAGCTGCTGGACTGGCTGCTCGCCCGCGGCCTGCTGGCCCAGGCCCGGCTCATCGAGCGCTGCGGGGCGCCGGATGAGCGCATCTTCCGCGGCGAGCAGTTGCTGGCCCTGCGCGGCAGCAAGCTCAGCTACCTCTCCCTGATGCTGGTGAGCAGCCCGCTGCGCCAGCGTGGCGAACGCCTCCGCGGCTGCCTGAAGAAGCCCGCTGCGGGCGGCGCAGCCTCCCCTGACATCTCACCCGTCCTGCCATGAACCCTGTCAACCCTGCCCTGGCGCCGCCGCGCGTCGTCCTGGTCGCCATCACCCGTCATGGCGCCCAGCTGGCCGCGCAGCTGGCGCGCGCCCTGCCCCATGCCGAACTCTGCGTGGCGGCGAAATTCGCCGAAGCCTTGGAGCAGCTGCCCAATCCGCGGCGCTGCTATGAAGGCGCCTTCAAGGACGAGATCGGCGCCCTGTTCGCCGCCTACGACCAGATCGTCTTCTTTGTCTCGCTGGGGGCGGTGGTGCGCCTGATCGCGCCGCACCTGCGCAGCAAGGACGAGGATCCCGGCGTGCTGGTGGTGGACGATGCCGGGCAGTTCGTCATCCCCGTGCTGTCCGGCCATGTGGGCGGTGCCAATGCGATGGCGGAACAGCTCGCGCTGCTGCTGGACGCACAGGCCGTGCTGACCACCGCCTCCGACGTCGGCCAGACCATCCCGGTGGACATCCTGGGGCGTGAGCTGGGCTGGCGGGTGGAGGCGCCCAAGATCAACATCACGCGCGTCTCCGCCGCGGTGGTCAATGGCGAGCCGGTGGCGCTGATCCAGGAGGCGGGCAGCCCGCACTGGTGGACGCGCAGGACGCCGCTGCCGGCCAACATCCACTGCTTTGACCATTTCGACGCCGTCGACCCGGCGCGCTTTCAGGCCTTGCTGTGGATCACCCATGCGCCGGTCAGCGCCGAGCGCTGGCAGGCGCTGGACGAGCGCCTGGTGGTCTACCGCCCGCCCTTGGAGGCCGCATGAGGATTGCCCTGGGCCTGGGCTGCGACCGCGGCACCTCGCAAGCCACCCTGCAGGAGGCGGTGGCGCAGGCCCTGGCCCGCTGCGGCGCGAGCTGGCGGGACGTGGCCGAGGCCGCCAGCATCACGCTGAAGGCCGACGAGGCCGGCCTGCTCGCGCTGGCCGCCGCGCAGGGCTGGCGGCTGCGCTTCTATGCACCGCAGGAGCTGGCCCGCGTCGCCGTGCCCCACCCTTCGGAAACCGTGCGCCGCCACACGGGCACGCCCTCGGTCAGCGAGGCCGCCGCCCTGCTGGCGGCCCAGGCGCCAGCAGGCGCCCTGCTGGTCGAGAAACACAAACACCTGGGCAGCGACGGCCGCAACGCCACGGTGTCCATCGCAAGGATGTCTGATGACTGAAATCGAACACTCGTCCCCGCCGCCCCGCCGCGGCAAGATCACGCTGGTGGGCATCGGGCCCGGCAGCGAAGCCCACATGACCCAGCGCGCCCGCGAGGCCATCGCCGAGGCCGACGTGGTGGTGGGCTACGTCACCTACATCAAGCTGGTCGCCCCGCTGCTGGAAGGCAAGGAGGTGGTGCGCAAGGGCATGACGGAGGAACTGGATCGCGCCGTCAGCGCGCTGGAAGCCGCGCGCCAGGGCAAGACGGTGGCCCTGATCTCCAGCGGCGATGCCGGTGTCTACGGCATGGCCGGTCCGACCTACGAAGTGCTGTTCCAGGCCGGCTGGACGCCCGAGGATCCGGTGGCCGTCGAGATCGTGCCGGGCGCCTCGGCGCTCAATGCCTGCGCGGCCCTGGTGGGCGCGCCGCTGACGCATGACTTCTGCGCCATCTCCCTGAGCGATCTGCTCACGCCCTGGCCCGCCATCGCCCGGCGTCTGGAGGCGGCGGCAGCCTCCGACTTCGTGACCGCGCTCTACAACCCCAAGAGCGGCCGTCGCACCCGCCAGATCCGCGAGGCCCAGCGCCTCTTCCTGCGCCACCGCAGCCCGGACACGCCCGTGGCCATCGTCAAGAGCGCCTACCGCCGCCGTCAGCACATCGAGCTGCGCACCCTGGCCGACATGGCCGAGGCCGACATCGGCATGCTCAGCACCGTGCTGATCGGCAACAGCCACACCTTCGTGCGCCACGGCCTGATGGTGACGCCGAGAGGCTATGCCAACAAATACGAGCTGGACGAAGGCGGCAGCACCCGCGAGGGCGAGCGCGCCGGCCGCTCCCTCTCCACCGGCCTGGAGGGCTGGCTGGAGACCCTGGCCCTGGAGCACGCGGCAGGTGCCACGCCGGAGGCGCTGGCCGCGCGCCATCGCCTGCCCGCGGACTACATCCTGGCGGCTTTGGATGGCACAGCATGGCACGACACCATCCCCCTGGATTCGGAGGCCCTGTCATGAGCGGCGCGCCCGACAAACCCAGCATTGCGCCCTACCGGCGCCACCTCCTGGTCTGCACGGGCCCACGCTGCAGCCTGGACGGCCAGTCGCAGGCCCTGTTCGACAGCCTGGGCGACAAGCTCAAGGCCGCAGGCTTGAACGCCGGCGAGCTGCGGGTCAAGCGCAGCCGCGTGAGCTGCTTTGCCGCCTGCAAGGGCGGCCCCATCCTCTGCGTGCAGCCGGAGGGCGTCTGGTACTACCAGGTCACGCCGGAGAACATGGACCGCATCATCGACGAGCACCTGCTGCGCGGCGAGGCCGTGGAGGCGCTGGTGTTTCACCGCGGCCCCTGCGTGGAGGTGATCGAAGCGCCGGCGCCCGCATGCATCGGAGGTGTGCATGGTGACTGAGACGACGGGGAGGCCGGCAGGCCAGGTCTTCATCGTCGGCGCCGGGCCTGGGCCGGCCGACCTGCTCACGCTGCGCGCGCTGGACCGCATCCGGCAGGCCGAGGTGACCGTCCACGACCGGCTCATCGGGGCGGAGGTGCTGGCCCTGCTGCCGCCGCAGGCCGAGCGCATCTATGTGGGCAAAGCCTCCGGCGATCATGTGATGAGCCAGGCGCAGATCCATCAGATCCTGATCCGCGAGGCGCGGCGCGGGCGCCGCGTGCTGCGGCTCAAGGGCGGCGACCCCTATGTGTTCGGCCGCGGCGGCGAGGAGGCCCAGGCGCTGGCCGCCGCCGGCCTGGCCTTCGAGATCGTGCCTGGCATCAGTGCGGCGAACGGCTGTGCGGCGGCGGCGGGCATCCCGCTCACCCACCGCGACATGGCGCAGTCCTGCGTCTTCCTGCCCGGCCACCTGGCCGAGGGCAGCCCGGCGCTGGACTGGCACGGCCTGGCCCGCCCGCATCAGACCCGGGTCTTCTACATGGGCCTGGCGCGCCTGCGGTCCATCGGCCATTCGCTGATCCGGCACGGGCTGGATCCCGCCACGCCGGCCGCCGTGGTGATCGACGGTACGAGGCGCAGCCAGCAGGTGCTCGCGGCGCCGCTGCAAGTCCTGTTGAACCAAGCCCCCGACTATGCGCGGCAGCCCGGCCTGCTCATCGTCGGCGAGACGGCGGCCCTGTGCCCCCAGTTCATCGCCGCTGCCGGCACGCTGTAGGTAGGAATGCCCGCGAGGAAGGCGTCGTGCCTTGCACCCTGACGCGCAGCGCTGCGCAGGGCGGCTCGCCGATGAAATCGCCTAAGGCTCGCTGAGCAACTGATTCAGCAGGCGCAGGCAGGTCAGCGCGGCACGGTTGCCCTCATCCAACTCCGCATGCCAGGCTGACACCGAGACCGCGACGATGCGGTGGTCGCGGAGTTGCAGGAACAGGTCCGCGACGTCTGCCACCCGAGGGCCGGCCTTGACGTGGTACTTGAGCGCCGGCATCTCGGACTCCGCATCCAGCACGTCGGTGTCGAAATGGACATACAGCCGCTCCCAGGGCCGCAGATGGTGCAGGACTTCATCCAAGGGACAGCAGACGATCCCGGACTCGCGCAGCGCTTCCTTCTCCCCCGGATCGAGATCGCGCGCGTCGCTCAGCACGATCTGCCGCTCGGGATAGGGGCTCACGCCTATCGTGCGGCGCATGGCCTCGCTCGCATCCCGTCCGCCGCGGCGGCGGTCTGGGCGGCCCACCAGCATGGCCAGCGGCATGCCGCCGACGTACTTGGTCTGGGTCGTGGCCCAGGTGTGGAAATCGCCGTGCGCGTCCAGCCAGAGAATGCGCTCGGGCGCCCTGCCCGCCTGCTGCAGGCCTCCCAATACGCCCAGCGTGGACACACAGTCGCCGGCAATGCACAGGGGCACTTCATCGCACTCGGCGGCAGCCCGGACTCTGCAGGCCAGCCTGGCGTAGATCGAGGCCATGCAGCTGATCTTCTCATTCGTGTCGTCGATGTGGGCGGCCTCGCAGCCGGGGACGGCGAGCACCTCCCAATGCCGGGCATCGAGGCTGTTCACCCGGGTCAGACCCTCGCGGCGCTGCCCCATCAGGAAGGGGACCAACAATCGGCGGATCATCGCCAGTCCTCCGTCTTCATGCCATAGCCCAGCTTCGCCATCATGGCCCGCACTTCTTCCTGCCGCGCCAGGGCCAGCAAGGTGCCCTCGCGCTTGCGCCAGCGCCCTTCGGCCGGCATTTCGGTGGCCATCTTGACCGGCAGTTTGGCGGGGACGCGCAGGGGTGGCAAGTTGAGGTGGTCGGTGATGGCCTCCATCACGCGCGCCGGCTGTGCCAGGAACTGCTCGAAGGCGATGCGCAAGGCGCTGACTCCGCTGGCGAGAATGGCCCGGTGCGCGGACAACCACTGGTTCAGGCACACCTCCTCCAGGCTGGCGCTGGTGAAGTCGCGCCAATTGGGCGGCAGGTCGAACTTCCACCACCGCCTGCCGAAGGCGCAGGCGTCCGAGTAGCCCGCAATCGCCAGCTCCACGCCGCAGCGCGCGAGGTCGTGGGCGAAGAAGCCGACGGCCGACAGCCAGCCGTCCATCAGCCCGTTGACGGATTGCGCATAGCCGCGCGTCAGGTGCAGGTACTGGATCCGGGCATTGGGAAACAGTTGCTCGTACATGCCGATCCGGTAGGCGTCGGAGGGCGTCTTGAACAGCAGCACCTTGCTCTCGGCGTCTTCTTCCGAGAACGGCCGGCGGAAGCTGCGGGGCAGCACGAAAGGCGGCTCCTCGATCTTGCAGGGTTCGTCAAAGCCCTCCCCTGCGCCGATGCCGCCATGCCCGTCGTAGTAGCGCATGCGCCAGGCCTCGTGGCGGAATACCTCGGCGAGCATCAGGCGCTGCAGCGTGTCCTCGTCATACGGCTCGCCGCCGTCGATCTTTGCCAGTGCCTTGTCCAGGGACTGCCCCAGCCGTCCGTAGGCCGCAGCTTCGGCGAACAAGGTCGGGAACTGCAGCAGCAGGCGGCGTTCCCAGCGCTGCCTGAGTTCCGCAGGGGACGGCAGCTGCGCGCTGGGCAGGGTCAGGTCGGCCATCAGCTGATCGCCCAGCTCTTCGTGATTGGCGAGCCTGCTGATGGCGTCGCTGCCGGAGTTGAAGCGGAAGCCGTTTTCGGTGAGCACCAGCAAGGGCTCCAGTTCACCGTCCAGCGAGGCAATGTCCGGATGCTGGCTCAGCACCTCCTTGAGCAAGGTCGACCCGGAACGCGAACTGGTCAGCATCACAGCCACGCGCCGCACGCGCAGCCTCAGGTCGGTCCGCGGAACCTTGCGCAAGCGCCTGATGGTCGCCAACAGCTCGCTCATGGGCGCCGTCCCTGCAGGACGCGATCAGCTGGCCCTTTTCATGACGAAGGCAAGGAACTGCTTGCCTCCCGCCTCGGCCGTCGGGGAACGGGCCAGCGCGCGCACGGTGAAGCCGGCCGATCGGGCCAGCTGGCGCACCTCGTCGACGGCGCCGAAGTTGGCATGAGCGAAATAGATGCGCCCTCCGGGCTTCAGATGTCGTCCCACTTGCTGGAAGAAGCGCGTGTTGGTCTGGAAGTCGGTGTCCCACTGCGACTGGGCCACCACGTCATGCGCTGCCTTGTTGCGGAAGGGAAGATTGGCTGTGACCACGTCGAACTGCTCGTCCCCGAGTTCGTCGAACAGGTTCGAGCGCTTCACCGTCATGATCTTGTCGAAGCCGTGCAAGCGCGCGTTGTGCCGTGCACTCTTGATCGCCGCCGGGTTGATGTCCACGGCCGTCACCTGGGAGGCACCTCGGTAGCAAGCGAAGACCGCGATGACACCGGACCCGGTGCCCACGTCCAGCACGCGCTCGCCAGCGTTGATGCGCATGCTGCGCACCAGCGGCTGGCTGTCGGCGAAGGGCCAGAAGGTATTCGGGTAGACCAGGAATTCCTTGCCCAGGTACTGGATGGTCTTGCCGTCCTCGGGCACGGATTTGAAGAGCTTCTGGCGGCTCTTCTGCCAGCGGTCAATGCGGGCAGGCAGGGGCAGTATGTCCATGGAACGCTCCCTTGCTGCACTCCTGGCGTCCCCGCTCCGGCAGACGGGTCATCGCCTCGGGACGGACCACATCCAGTGGCAGCTATGGCGCGAAGCATAGATCCAACGCAGACCAGTCGGCGCGAATGTCCATGTTCTCGGCGACAAGAAGGCGGCGCTGCGCACCAAGCTGCGACCGCCGCACCGTGTGGTTAGCCGTCGGGCGACCACTTCACAAGCGCCGGTGCGGATCAGATGCACTGGCCGCCCCCTGGTGGCAGGTGGCGCAATCAGTGTTGAATGCCTCGATTCGCCCGCTGAAGCCCAGCCGCTTGATCAGGCTCGCTTCGGGCGTGAATGGCGCTGGAACGATCGCATGCGCTGCTCCTTGAGGTTCAACAAGTGAAGTGGCCTGGACCTTGTGCCGGAACGCCACTTGCCCAGAGGACACCTGCGCCTCCTTCGAGCTGGAAAGCGCAACTTTCGGGGCTAACCTGAAAACAGGGCTGCAGTCAGTGCTGCAGTCCGTGCTGCGCTTCCTGGGCCTTCGTGGCTTCGTAGGCATCCGAGTGGGGGCTGGGCAATCGCGCAGCGCCCTGCAGCCCGCGGCACGTGGCTTGCCGGATTCCTTTCGGATCAAGCAGCTTGATTCGGCAAAGGAGTGAACCATGCAAGTTTTTGAAGTGATGGCACCTGATGTGCAGGTTGTGAGTCCGGAGCAGACCATTCGCGAAGCGGCGCGCCTGATGGCCGAGCGCGACATCGGCGCGCTGCCGGTCGGCGAGAACGACCGCCTGGTCGGCATGGTGACCGACCGCGACATCGCCGTGCGGGCCGTAGCGGCGGGATACGGACCGGACACCAAGATCGAAGAAGTCATGTCAAGAGAGGTGATGTACTGCTTCGAGGATGAGGAACTGAACCACGTGGCCAGCAATATGGGCCGGATCAAGGTCCGGCGGCTTCCGGTGCTCAATCGCAGCAAGCGGCTGGTGGGCATCGTGTCCATCGGCGACATTGCCGCACGGGAAGACGCGAGCCATGCGGGCCGGGCCATCGCCGGCATCTCGACGCCGGGCGGTCTGCACTCCCAGGCGACAGCCGGGCATTGAGGCCGCGGAGCCTTCGCCATGCCACGATTCCTGGACCGTCAACACGCCGGCCGGGAGTTGGCCAGTCTGCTGAGGGCTTATGCGAACCAGCCAGGCGCGTGCCTGCTCGCCTTGCCGCGGGGCGGTGTGCCGGTGGCCTTTGAGTGCGCGCAGTCGCTGCATCTGCCCCTGGATGTGATCATGGTGCGCAAGCTGGTTCTGCCCGAGCATCCGGAGTACGCCGTCGGCGCGGTGGCCAGCCCGGGGATTCGCGTCCTGGACCCCCACCTGCTGCGCCGCGCCGGAATTTCCGACGAGACCGTTCAGGCCATCACGCAGACGGCGCTGGAGGAATTGCGGCGCCGCGAGCATTTGTACAGAGGCGATCGGCCGCCTCCCGATCTCAAGGGCCGCATTGCGATCCTGGTTGACGATGGCCTGGCCACGGGCTACACAATGCGCGCCGCGGTGCGGGCCGTGCGCCGCCTGGGCCCGGCGCGCGTGGTCGTCGCGGTGCCCGTGGCCTCAAGGTCAGCCTGCGAGGACTTGCGCTCCGGCGCCGCCGACGAACTGCAATGCCTGTGGACCCCCGATCCCTTCACGGCAGTGAGCCTCTGGTACGAGCGTTTCGAGCAGACCAGCGACGAGGAGGTGTGCGAGCTGCTGCTGCGGGCCTCGCTAGGTCGCACTCCGCAGCAGGGAGATTCCCATGGATGACATCGGCACCGATTCGCCGCTGGTCGACGCCCTGCGCCGCATGACCCGCCCTTTGAGCGAGGAAGACGACTACGCCGACCTGCTCGGCTTCATCGGTGAGGCGCGCTTTGTGCTGCTCGGCGAGGCTTCCCACGGCACGCATGAGTTCTACCGCGAACGTGCCCGCATCACGCAGCAGTTGGTGCTGCACAAGGGCTTTACCGCGATTGCGATCGAGGGGGACTGGCCGGATGCCTACCGTGTCAACCGCTTCGTCCAGGGCCTGGGCGACGACGGATTCGCAGTCGACGCCCTGGCGGGCTTTCAGCGCTTTCCGACCTGGATGTGGCGCAACGTGGAGGTGGTCGACTTTGTCGAATGGCTGGCGGCTCACAACACGGCGCGGCCGGCGGCGGACCGTGTCGGCTTCTATGGGCTCGACCTCTTCAGCCTGCACGCCTCCATGGCTGCCGTGCTGCACTACCTCGATCAGCGCGATCCCGAGGCAGCCTGCCAGGTCCGCCAACGCTATGCGTGCTTCGAGCAGTACGGCGCGGACACGCAGCTCTATGGCCTGCTGGCGGGTTTGCGCGGCGCACACGACTGCGAAGCCGAGATGGTGGCGGCGCTGGTCGAGCTGCGCCGCCGCGCCGCGAACGAGCGCCGAACACAGGACAAGGACGAAGACGCCTTCGACGCCGAGCAGAATGCGCGCCTGGTGCGCAATGCGGAAAGCTACTACCGCACCATGTACCGCAGCGACGTTTCGTCGTGGAACCTGCGCGATCGGCACATGGCCGAAACGCTGGGCGAGATCGAACAGCATCTGTCGCGCAAGAGCAGGCCGCCGAAGATCGTGGTCTGGGCGCACAACTCGCATCTCGGTGACGCGCGCGCCACGGACATGGGCCGCCGCCGCGGCGAAGTCAATCTCGGCCAACTGGTGCGGGAACGCCATGGACATGATGCCGTGCTGCTGGGCTTCACCACGCACACGGGGACCGTCACGGCCGCCTCGGATTGGGGCGGCCCCGCACGGCGCCTGGAGGTGCTGCCCTCGCGCGCAGACAGCCATGAGCGGCTGATGCACGCGCTTGAAGTCGAACGCTTCCTCCTCCTGCTGCGCGGCAGCGACGCCAGCGCGCGGCTGCTGCGCCAGCCCAGGCTTGAACGGGCGATCGGCGTGATTTACCGGCCGGAGACCGAGCGGCTGAGCCACTACTTTCATGCGACGCTGCCGCAGCAGTTCGATGCGCTCATTCACCTGGACAAGACGCGCGCCCTGGAGCCCCTGGAGACCAGCCCGCACTGGCGGGAGGATCTGGTGCCGGAGACCTACCCGAAGGGGCTTTGACCGGGCACGCTCTGGCCTGCTGCGCGCCCGCCAACGGCCGGGCCGCGTTGCATGGGCGCTTGCAAGGGCGTATATGTGAAAGCGGAACAGCCCTTTCCCTGTTCTTCCAAGCGCGGAGCCTGAAACCCATGACAGAGACTCTCCACTCCACCGCAGCCCAACGCGAGGAGCGCGACTCCATGGGCCCCCTGCTGGTGCCCGCCGAGGCGCTGTATGGCGCGCAGACGCAGCGAGCGGTGCTCAACTTTCCTGTCAGCGGGCAGACGATGCCCTCGTCCTTCATCCGGGCGCTGTTGCTGATCAAGGCGGCTGCGGCGAGCAGCAACGGGACGCTTGGCATCATTGCTGACGTCGATGCCCGCGCCATTACCGAAGCCAGCCACGAACTGCTGGGCTGGGAGGACGCGCGATTGATGGTGCATTTCCCGGTCGACGTTTTCCAGACCGGCTCCGGGACCAGCACCCATATGAATGCCAACGAGGTGATCGCGACGCTGGCTTCCCGGAAACTGGGCCGCTCCATTCATCCCAACGACCATGTGAATGCCGGGCAGAGCAGCAACGACGTCGTGCCCAGCGCGATCCACGTGGCCGCGGCGCTGGCGCTTCACTGCCGGCTGCTGCCGGCGCTCGATCATCTGGTTCAGGCCTTGCACGACAAGGCGGCCACCGTGCACCACCACGTCAAGACCGGCCGCACCCACTTGATGGACGCCATGCCGGTGCGGCTCAGCCAGGTGCTGGATGGGTGGGCCGCGCAGATGCTGGGCGCCAAGGAGCATTTGAAGGCCGTGCAGCCCGCGCTGCAGCGCCTGGCCTTGGGGGGCACGGCGGTGGGGACGGGCGTGAACGCCGACCCGCGATTTGCGGTGGAGTGCTGTCGCGCGCTGTCCGAGCTTTGCGGCCTCGACTTCGTGCCGGGGGCCAACCGCTTCGCCCTGATGGGCGGCCAGGACGTCGCGGTGGCCGCGTCCGGGGCTTTGAAGGTCGTGGCCGTCGCCCTGGCGAAGATGGCCAATGACCTGCGCTGGATGAACTCAGGCCCCCTCGCCGGCTTGGCCGAGATCGAGCTCGAAGCGCTGCAGCCCGGCTCGTCCATCATGCCCGGCAAGGTCAATCCCGTGATCCCCGAGGCCGCCGCGATGGTGGCGGCGCAGGTGATGGGCAACGACTGCGCCATCACGGTGGCCGGCCAGTCCGGCAACTTCGAGCTCAACGTCATGCTGCCGCTGGTGGCGCGCAACCTGCTGGAGAGCATCGAGCTGCTGGCCCAGGTGCTGCCCCTGCTGGCGGACAAGGCAATCGCCAGCTTCAAGGTGAACGAGCAACGGCTTCAGGAGACGCTGGCGCGCAATCCCGTGCTCGTGACCGCGCTCAATCCGCTCATCGGCTACGCGCGTGCCGCCGAGATCGCCAAACTGGCGTACAGCGAGGGGCGCCCCATCATCGATGTGGCCGCGCAGTGCACGGACATCCCACGCGCCACGCTTGAAAAGCTGCTCGATCCGACGCAGCTGACTAGCATCGGCTGAGCGGCCTGCACACGGAGGCTCTTGCGTCATCTGGCGTTGGTCGCCTTTTGCCAAAATTGCAATTGCAAATCATTTGCATTTACAATTTCGATCATTCGCTTCTTTTCACGCCTGCACCAGCCAGCCTGCCCTGCCAGCCCGTGCCGTTTCTTCACCAAGGATCCGCACATGCTGCGCAAGACCCCGGTCGCGCTGGCGCTCACCGCGCTCTCACTGCTCCCCGCCTCGGCATTTTCAGCCGGCGCCGACGCCCCACCCACCGGGCCTGCCGAGCCCAGCCAGCTGGGCGAACTCACCGTCAGCGCCACGCGCAGCGAACGCAGCACGGAGGCGGTGCCGAATACGGTCACGGTCTATGACCGCAAGCGCCTGCAGCAGCGAGCGGCCAAAGACCTGAAGGACTTGCTCGACCAGGAAGTGGACGTCACCGTGCGTGCGAGTGCTGCGCGCTTTACCGCAGCCGGGGCGTCAACGGGCCGGGCGGGCAACGAAGGCATCAACATCCGGGGGCTGGAGGGCAACCAGGTGCTGATGAGCCTGGATGGCATTCGCCTGCCGCAGAGTTTCAGCTTCGGCGCCTTTGCCAGCGGACGCGCCGACGCCATCGATACCGACCTGCTGGCCGGTGCGGAAGTCCTGCGGGGCCCGGCCTCCACGCAGTTCGGCAGCGATGGCCTTGGCGGTGCGCTGATTCTGCGCACGCTGGCGCCAGAGGATCTGCTGGCGCAGGGCAAGCAGCAGGCGGGCTTTGCTGCGGCGTCGGCATCGTCGGCCGACCGATCTTTCAAACTCAGCGCAGGCGTCGCCGCGGCTTCCGGGCCCTGGCATGGCCTGCTGGCGGCGGTGGTTCGCCGTGGCCATGAGCTCACGAACATGGGGCGCAACGAGGCGGCCAACCTCAGCCGCACGGCGCCCAATCCCGCGGACATCCGCTCCGACAGCGTGCTGGGCAAGCTGGGCCGGAAGATCAATGAACAGCACCAACTGCTAGCCACGCTGGAAGCGCGGCGCCGGGTCACCGACACGACGGTCCTCAGCGCCAATGCCATCGTGGTCGACAAGTCCACGCCCACCGCCGTCATCGGGCTGCAGGCCCATGACGAGCTGGACCGCACGCGCCTGTCGCTGGAGCATCGCTACGAAGACCTCAACGCGCCCTGGCTGCAGGCGCTGCGCACGCAGGTCTACGCGCAGCAGTCCAAGACCCGTCAGTTCTCCGCAGAGGACCGCTACATCGCGGCGGACCGCACGCGCGAGGGCGTCTACAAGGAGCAAGTGCTGGGTTTCTCCACGCTGGCGCAGACGCAGTTGCCTGGGCAGCGCCTGAGCTATGGGCTGGAAATGAGCAGCAACAAGATCAGTGCCGTGCGGGACGGCACCGTGCCGCCGGCCGGCGAAACCTTTCCGAACAAGCCCTTTCCGGACACCCGCTATCGACTGCTCGGCGCCTTTGTCCAGGATGAAATCGAGCTCGCTGACCTCAGCCTGATCCCTGGCCTGCGTGTGGAGCATTACGCCCTCCGGCCGTCCGCTGAGGGCTACGCAGCCGGCCCGGTGGTCTCACTCTCGGATCATGCGGTGACGCCGCGCCTGGGCCTGATCTGGCGGTTGAACAACGCGTTCCAGCCTTACCTGCAGTGGTCGCAAGGCTTTCGTGCGCCAACGCCCGATCAAGTCAACAACGGCTTCGCAAATCCGGCGCAGGGCTATCGAAGCATCGGCAACCCGGATCTCAAGCCCGAGCATGCCAACAGCGTGGAACTGGGTTTGCGCGGACGCTTGCATGAACAGTTGCGCTGGCAGCTGAGTGTCTATCGCAATCGCTACCGGGACTTCATCAGCCAGGAAGTGGTCAAGGGCAGCGGCACCCCCGCGGACCCGCTGGTCTATCAGTACGTCAACCTGACGCAGGCGCACATTCGCGGCTTTGATGCGCGCTTGACCTGGCAGCCGATGCAGGGCCTTTCGCTGAGCGCCGCCCTGGCCGATACGCGCGGCGACAGCACCCGCGCCGGCGTGGACACGCCGCTGGACACGGTGCAGCCGAAACGCTTCACCACCGCGCTGCGCTGGGAGCGCGGCGACTGGGACCTGCAGGCTGCCTGGCAGCATGTGGCGGCCAAGAAGGCAGGCCGCACCAGCAGTGCCGCCCACTTTTTGCCGCCGGGCTACGACCTGCTCGATCTCGGCCTGAGCTGCCGCCTCGGCACGCATCTCCGCGCCGCGGCTTTCCTCAGCAATGTGGGCAACAAGAAGTACTGGCGCTGGAGCGACGTGCGAGGCATCGCCGCCAGCAGTCCCACCCTGGACGCCTTCACGGCGCCCGGACGCCAGCTGCAGCTCTCACTTCGCGCCGACTACTGACCCTCGGGAGGGACTCCATCATGCAAGCGAACCATCAGGAACTGCGCCTGGCCTTCGCGGCGGCGCGCCAGCAAGCACGCCCGGCCCGTCATCGGGACATCGCCTCCCAGCTGGAGATCAGCGAGGGTGAGCTGATCGCGGCGCATTGCGGCGCATTCGCCAGCCAGGAGTCGCCGCTGCAGGCCCGGCGGCTGCGCAGCGACTGGAGCGCGCTCATCGAGTCGCTGGAGCCCTTGGGCCCCTTGCTCGCGCTGACCCGCAACGAGAGCTGCGTCCACGAGAAAGTCGGCATCTATGCGCGTGCCAGTCACCAAGGGCCGGTGGGCCTGGTGCTGGGCGGTGCGATCGATCTGCGGCTGTTCTATGCGCAATGGGCCCATGGCTTCGCCGTCACGGAGCGCCTGGCCGATGGCGCCCTGCAGCGCAGTCTCCAGTTCTTCGACGCCGCCGGGCAGGCCATCCACAAGGTATTCCTGCGTCCGGACAGTGTGCTCGAGGCCTATGAACGCTTGGTGCAGACCTTTGCGTCCGCCGAACAGCAGCCAGGCATGACGCCCGGTGAACCCTGGCGCGAGCCGCCCGAGCCTGCCGACGCCAGCGTGGACGTCGCCGCCTTCCGCAAGGCCTGGGCTTCCTTGCGCGACACCCATGAATTCTTCGGCCTGCTCAAGCGCTTCGGCCTGAGCCGCACCCAGGCCCTGCGCCTGGCGGACCCGGAGTTCGTCGATCGCTTGCCCTCCGCCAGCGCCCAGGAGCTGCTGTCGCGGGCCGCGCAGGAGGCGGTGCCCATCATGTGTTTCGTGGGGAACCCGGGCATGATCCAGATCCACAGCGGGCCGGTGAACCGCGTGGCCGTCATGGGCCCTTGGCTGAACGTGCTGGACGACGGCTTCAATCTGCATCTGCGCGAGGACCACATCGCCTCGGCATGGCTGGTCCGCAAGCCGACGGTGGACGGCCTGGTGTGCTCGCTGGAACTGTTCGACGAACGGAACACCTTGATCGCGCAGTTCTTCGGTGAGCGCAAGCCCGGCCAGGCGGAGCGTTGCGAATGGCGGCAGCTGCTGCAGAGCCTGCGCGATGTCCCTGCGGAGGCGGGCGCATGCTGAACCGCCGTCATCTGCTGGCCGCCGGCACGCTCGGCCTGCCGGCCCTGGTCGATGCGGCCCCGTCCAAGCGGGTGGTCTGCGTCAGCGGAGCGTTGACGGAGATCGTCTATGCCCTGGGTGGCGAATCCATGCTCGTGGGGCGGGACAGTACGTCGGTGTTTCCCGCGGCAGCCCAGGCGCTGCCGGATGTGGGCTATATGCGGACGCTGTCGGCCGAGGGACTGCTGTCCCTGGCGCCCACGCTGGTCCTGGCCACCGAGGACGCCGGCCCACCCGCCGTGCTTCGCCAACTGGAGGCCGCGGGCATCCCGCTGCATGTCCTGCGTTCCGAGCACCGCTTCGAGGGTCTGCTTGCGCGCGTCGAGCGCGTCGGCGCGCTGATCGGCCGGGAGGCAGCAGCGCAGGCGCTGGCGCAGACCCTGCGTGCAGACTGGCAGCAGGCGCTGGCCACGGTCCGGCAGCTGAGCAAGGGAGAACAGCTGCCGCCGCGCGTGCTCTTCGTGCTGGCGCATAACATGGCGCAGCTGCGCATCGCCGGCACGGGGACGGCGGCGGACGCCGTCATCGGCTATGCCGGCGCCCGCAATGCCCTGGCCGAGGTGGCAGGCTACAAGCAGCTCACCCCGGAGGCGGCCGTGGCGGCGGCTCCCGACGTCATCCTGACGACGACGGAGGGGATTCAAACCGCCGGCGGCGTCGATCGCCTGCTGCAGGTGCCAGGTCTTGCCCAGACGCCAGCCGGTCGCGCGCGCCGGGTGGCGAGCTTCGACGCCCTCGCCTTGCTGGGTTTCGGCCCGCGCCTTGCGCAGCTGCTTCCGCGCCTGGCCGAAGCCCTGCATCAGCGCTGAAGACCGCCATGCCGCAAGACCTGACCCTGAGGCGCTGGTGGTCTCGCCTGCCCGCCACGACAGCGGCTCAGCGGCCGGCCGATCCGCGAAGGCGTTTGCTGCTGCTCCTGCTGCTGACCCTGGGCACCGCCCTGGCCTGCGCGCAGCTCGGCGCCCTGCCCACCCGGCTGGACGACTGGCTGTCTCCACCCTGGCTAGGTGACATCTCGCAGCGCAGCGGCTCGGCCTACGTGCTGTGGCAGCTGCGCCTGCCGCGACTGCTGCTGTGCCTGTCGGTGGGAGGCGCCTTGGCCTTGGGCGGGGTGCTGGCGCAGGGCTTGTTTCGCAACCCCATGGCCGACCCGGCCCTGCTGGGCATCACCAGTGGCGCGGGGGCTGCCGTTGCGCTGTGCCTGACCGTTTTCTCGGCTGCAGCGTCCAGCCTGCCGCCGGCCACGCGCCTCTGGCTGCTGCCGGCCGCAGGCTTCGGCGGCGCCTTGCTGGTCTGCTTCACGCTGGAGCGCTGCGCGCGTTGGCTGGCACCGGGGTCGATCGCCGGACTGCTGCTGACGGGTCTGGCCCTGCAGGCCTTGTGTGCTGCACTGGTCGGCCTGTGCAGCAATCTCGCCACCGACGAACAGCTGCGCGCCATCAGCTTCTGGACGCTGGGGTCGCTGGCGGGCGCCAACTGGACCATGACGGCGGTGATGCTGCTGGCCCTGGCGTTGGCGGCAGGGAGCGCCTGGCGCATGGTGCAGCCGCTGAACGCCTTGGCCTTGGGCGAAGCGGCGGCCGCCCATGTCGGCGTGGACGTGTCCGGGCTGCGCACGCGGGTCGTCGTCCTGATCGCGCTGCTGTGCGCCCTGGCCGTCGCCTGGTGCGGCAACATCGGCTTCGTCGGGCTGATGGCGCCGCACCTCGCACGCCAGCTGGTGGGTGCGGATCTGCGCCACGCCCTGCCCATGTCCGTGCTCTGCGGTGCTTTGCTGCTGCTCGTGGCGGACACGCTGGGCCGCACCGTCGCCATGCCCGCGGAGATTCCGGTGGGCGTCTTCAGCGCCCTGCTGGGAGCGCCCTGGTTCCTGGTCCTGCTGCGCGGCAGCTTGCGGCGCATGGGAGCCGCCTGACATGGAATGTCCAGCCCATGCCGGCCACGCCGGTCGACTTGACGGGTGCTGCTCGAGGACTGGCAGCGCCGGGCCTGCGGAGTTCCGCAGGGTGACGGGCTCGATGCATCGCAGCCGCCGCGCTCGTATTGAGGAGTACTGAGATGGGCGCCTTGATGCACCTGGACCAGGTCACCGTTCGGCAAGGGATCCGGCAGTTCGGTCCGCTGCCCTTGTCCGTCCGTGCCGGCGAGCGGGTCGCCGTTCTCGGCCCCAGTGGCGCGGGGAAGTCGACGCTGCTGCGACTGATGGCCGGCGAACTCAAACCGGTCGGCGGACAGCTGCGATTCCAGGGCCGACCGATGGCGGACTGGAGCGCTGCCGAACTCGCCCGGCGGCGAGCGGTCCTGCCGCAATCGCATGGCGTGGCCTTTGGTCTGCCTGTCGAGCTGGTGGTGTCGCTGGGCCGGGTGGCGCTGCGGAGCGATCCCCGGCAGCGCCAGGTCGTGCAGCAAGCCTTGGCCTGCGCCGAGGCCTTGCACCTGATGGGGCGGCGCTTCGACACGCTGTCGGGCGGCGAGCAGGCCCGCGTCCAGCTGGCCCGCGTCTTTGCGCAGCTGTGGGACGAGCGCGACGGCCTGCTGCTGTTCGACGAACCGGTGGCCGCGCTGGATCCGGGCCTCGTGCTCTCGCTGATGCAGGCCATGGATGCCTACGCTGCGGCACGCGGCCATGCCGTCGTGGCGGTGCTGCACGACCTGAATCTGGCCTTGAACCATTTCGAGCGGCTCTGGCTGATCCAGGAGGGCCGGGTCCTCGTGGACTGCGGCGCCGTGCCGGCCGTCCTCCCGTTGCTGGAGCAGCTCTATGGCCTGCGCCTGCGGCTGCTCAGGGACGCGCACGGCATGGCCGTCCTGCCCGCGCAGGACAGCCGCCCGGCAGCCTCCTATGCGTCCGCGCCATGAACAAGACGGCCGTCTGCGCGACGCTGCTGCTTCACAGCCTGCTGCTGCTCACCCTGCGGGCGGTGACGGGACCAGCCATGCATGGCAGGAGCCAGGCAGTGCCTGGGCAGGAGGCCGCGCGGCGCATGAGCATCAGCGTGCGGCTGCCGGCCCTCGCCGTGCCGCAAGCGACGGACCTCCGCCCGAGGACGCTGCTTGGCATGCCGGCGATGCGAGCGCCTGAACCTTCCATCGTCATGCTGCCGCCAGCGCTCGGGGAGGCTGACGCACCCTCCTCGCGTACGGACCCCGACCCACCGGCGTCAGCGGGGCCGGAGCGCCATGCAGTACATGCAGCTGAAGCCCCAGTCGCTCGAACGCCGCCAGCGGCCGCCCAGGCCTCATCGGCCTTGGTCCCGGTGACGCTGCCGCCCGAGCACCAGGCCTGCAACGCCCGCCAGGTGGCACGGCACTACCCTGCCCTTCTCCGCGACCGCGGGATCGAGGGGCGGGTCGTCGTCCGCGTGAAGGTGGATGAAGACGGGCGGGCGTCGGAGGTGCTGGTGCAAGGGCCCAGCGGCTGGCGTCTGCTGGACGAAGCGGCCCGGCAGGTGGCCGCGGCATGCCCCTACCTGCCTGCAAGACGCGGTGAGGAGCGGCTGATGGCCTGGATCGAGTATCCCGTTCGCTTCAGCCTGCATTGAGCTTTCGGCCCTTGCCCTGGCGCGTGGCTCAGGGACTGCGCACGGGCGACAGCAGGCCGCTCACGCGCGCCAGCTCGGCGTCGTCGAGTGCACCGACCGTGGCCTTGAGTTGCAGCTGTGCAAGCAAGGTGTCATAGCGTGCCTGCTGCCATCGCTGCTCGGCGCTGGCCAGCTGCTGTTGGGCATTCAGGACGTCGCTGCTGAGGCGCTTGCCGACCTCGAAGGCTGCCTGGGTGGACCGCAGCGTCGCTTGCGCCGATGCCATGGCGCGCTGCTCGGCATGGACACGCTCGAGCCCGGTGCTCACGCTCGTGTAGGCCTGCCGCGCGGACAAGGCCGCCTGACGGCGCGCTTCCTCCACCAGGTCTTCGCTGTACTGGCGGCTGGCCACGGCCTGCTGGGTGCGGGCGTCGATGGCCCCACCGGTTGCCAAGGGCAGGGTCAGTTGCAGGCCGATCGTCGTCTGCGTGACGCGGTTGGTGGGCACGGGCATGCCGAAGATGATGCCGCCATGCTGGCTGATGCGGCCATGCAGCCCGACCAACTGGACGGTGGGCATGCCTGCGGCCCGTTGCTTGTCAATCTCCCGCGAGGCCACGCGCGACGCTAGCAGTGCCGCCCGCAGTTCCAGGTTGTCCTGCCGCGCGGCGTCCACCCACTGTTCGATCGATTCGGGTTGAAGCGGCTGCAGAGTGGCATCCGGATGCAGCTCGGTGCTGGGCGAGAACGCGGGGCCCGCTGCCTGGCGCAGGGACGCAAGCTGCAGTTCCCGGTCGCTCTTCGCGGCCAGGCACTGGGCGCGCGCCTGGTCTACCCGGGCCTGAGCCTCCTCGACGTCCGGCAGCGTGGCGCTTCCTGCCTGAGCCATGCGCTGCACGCGGTCGCGCTGCGCCTCGCTGGCTGCCAGCTGAACGTCCAGCGCGCGCTCGCGGGCCTTTGCCTGGAGGACGCCGATGTAGCTTCTTGCCACCCGCAGGCGCAGGTCCTGCGCAGCGACCAGCTGCCGCAACTCGGTGTACTCGGTAGCGATGGCCGCCTGATCCTGCTGAATGTCGCTGGCTCGGTCCAGCAGCGATTGGGTCAGCACGATGCCATAGCCGTTCGCGTTGTAGCGGTCCGTTTGCTGGGGATCGCGATAGCTTTCGTGGCTCCAGCTCGTGCCCAGTCGCGCCAGCACCTGCGGTCGGTGTGCCGCAAGGCTTTCCTGCTGCCGGGCGCGGCTGACCTGCACCTGGGCCGCAGAGGCCGCCAGGCGGCGGTCATCGTCGACGGCGAAGCGGTAGGCTGAGATCAGGTCCTGCGCGCGAGCAGGCATGCCGATCAACAGTGCGAGGCTGAAGGCAAGGCCGGCGACCCGGCCGCATGCGTGTGAAGTGGAAGTCGAGCTCATTGGCGGCGCATCATCAGCGTGGTGGGGATCCCGACGGCCATCACCCAACCGAACAGGGCGAAGATCATGGTGAAGGCCAGCATGTGGGCCTGTTGGGTGGTCTGCATGAAGGTCAGCGCGGCAAGCGCCTGCTCCCGGCTTGTGAAGGGAATTGACAGCAGGCTCGGGTCCGACAGCGGTGCCGACCAACCGCTGCGTTCCACCGTCTGGGTGGTGACGTTGGCCGACAGGCCCACATAGCGAAGCCAGGTGAAGCGCGTCAGCAAGGCGGCGGCCGTCGCGATGCCCACGCTGCCGCCGAGCTGGCGCATGAGGTTGAGCACGCCGGACGCGCCGGAGATCAGCTGTGCATCGAGGCGGCGCAAGGCCAGATTGGTCAACGGCACGAAGATCATGCCCAGCCCGAAGCCGCGAATCACCAGTGGCCAGAAGAAGGAGTCGGTGTCGTTGAGCAGCGTGAACCCGGCGTGCAGGTGCATCGCATAGCAGTACAGCATGATGCCCAGCGTGATGAAGATGCGCTCATCCACACGGTTCTCCTGCGACAGCTTGCCTATCACCAAGGTGCTGACTGCGCTGGCGAGCGCACCGGGGAAGATGATGGTGCCGGCCTGAAATGCGCTGTAGTGCATCAAGGTCTGCAGATACAACGGCACCATGAACAGCGTGCTGTACAGGCCGAAGCCGATGCAGAACGCGCACAGCGAACCCAGGGCGAACTGCCGATCCAGGAACAGACGCGTGTTGACGATGGGATTGGTGATGCGCCGCTCGTACCAGAAGAAGCCCAGCAGGGACGTGGCGCTCACGGCAACGCTGGCGTAGGTCCACGGCGACTCGAACCAGTCCCAGTGCTCACCCCGCTCCAGCAGCACCTGCAGCGTCCCGACGCCCAGCGCCAGCAGTGCGAAGCCCAGGTAGTCGATGCGCGCCGGCTTTTTCTCGTTGGGGGAGTCCTGCACGAAGACGGTCGACAAGGTGGCCGCCAGCAGTCCCAGGGGGATGTTGATCAGGAAGATCCAGTGCCAGGACCAGTTGTCGATCAGATAGCCGCCGACGGTCGGGCCCAGGGTCGGCCCCATCATCACGCCGATGCCGTAGACCGCCAGGCCTGTGGAGACTTTCTCCTTGGGAAAAGCGTCGTAGATGGCCGCTTGCGAGATGCCCAGCAGGCCGCCGCCGGCCAGTCCCTGGATGATGCGGCAAAGCACCAGCTGCCACAGCGTCTGCGCGCCCGCGCAGCCCGCCGAAGCGGCGACGAACAGCAGGATGGACCCGACGTAGTAGCGCCGCCGGCCAAACCACGCCGACAGCCAGCCGCTGATGGGCAGGACCACCACGTTGGCCACGACATAGCCGGTGGACACCCAGGCGATTTCGTCCACCGACGCGCCGAAGCGGCCCATGAGGCTGGGCACCGCGACGTTCACGATGGTGACATCGAGCAGCTCCATCATCGATGCGAGCGTGACCGTCAGGGCCAGCAGATACTGCGTCAGCATGACTTGCTCCGGGGCTTCGCGGGCTCAGCCCGCCGTGTTCGTGCGGATCTCGACGACGGCACTCATGCCCGGACGCAGAGGCGGTTGCGGCGTCCCCGCCGGCGGCTTCAGAGTGATCTTCACGGGCACCCGCTGCACGACCTTGGTGAAGTTGCCCGTGGCGTTCTCCTGCGGCAGCAGCGAGAACTTGGAGCCGGTCGCGGCGACGATGCTGTCGACCACACCCTCGAAGTCGCGACCCGGGTAGGCGTCAATGCCGATCCGCACCGCCTGGCCGGGCTTCACTCTGCCGACGTCCGTTTCCTTCAGGTTGGCCTGCACCCAGACCTTGGCGGTGTCGGTGAGCGTCATGAGCTGCTGCCCGGCCACGATGAACTGGCCGGGCTCGACGGTCTTCCTCGACACCACGCCGGCACGCGGCGCGACCAGGCAGGTGTCTTCCAGCTGGACCCTGGCAATGGCGAGCCGCGCCTTGGCTGCGTCGATGCGAAAGTCCTGCGTGCGAAGCTGGGCCTGCTGGGCCAAGGCGCCTTCGTGCGCTGCCTGCGAAGTGGACCGCGCGGCTGCGACGGCATGCTCCAGGGTCTCGACGCGCGTCCTCGCCGAGTCCACGGATTCGGCCGTGGCCATGCGCTGCGCCGCGAGGCGGCTGACGCGGTCCAGCTCGGCACGTGCAAGGCTCAGGCTGGCCATGAGCTGCTCGATGGACGCGCGGGAGGCCGTCGTATTCGCCAGCGCAGCACGGACCTGGCTGTCAAGGAGTCCGGGCTTGCCGCCCTTGCCTGCGGCGAACAAGAGACTCGCATAGTCGGCTTCTGCTTCGCGCAGGCGCTCGGTGGCTTCGAGCTCGCGCAGCTGCACGAGTTCGGTCCCCGCCGCGACGGCCTGGTTGTCCTCGACCGGCACGCGCTCGACAAGACCTGACACCCGGGCGCGGATCGGGATGATGACGCCTTCCACCTGCGCATCGTCGGTGGACACGAAGTTCTGACCGTGCTGCCAGCGTTGGACACCATAGGCCGCTGCGCCCGCCACGATGGACAGACCCAGCACGAGAGGAATCCATTGTTTGCCTGTTGACTTCGACATGGTTCTCCATTCTTCGAATGCCGCACACCGAGCCAGCCTGGCGCCCTGTGCGCGGGTTCCTAGATCGGGCTTCAGGCTGGCTGGAGTGCGGCCTCACGACGCCGAAGCAGCTGCGCCAGCACGCCGTCCCACAGCCGCGAGCGCGCCTGCAGCGCCAGGCGTGCTGCTCGCAGCAGGCGCTCGCGCTGGGCCGGATCCGTCACCATTTCCAGCACCAGCCTCTTGGCCGCCGGGCCATGGTCCTCGCCGTCCATCTCGATGTGGCGGCGGAGGTAGTAGCTGAACAAGGGAACGGAGCTTTCCGCCACATTCCAGTCGGTCAGCAGGCGGTTGAACATCTCCGGGATGATGTCCTCCCTGCCGAAGAAGAAGCAGGCGAGCACCTCTTCGATGCGGCCGTTCTGCGCGACCTCCATCGTGTGCTGGACGAACTCCTGCGCGGCAGGCGAGGCCCCGGCCAGGGTGAGCGCTTCGCCGAGCGGCGTGCCACTCTCGATCGCACGCAGGAGGTGGCGGATCGGGCCGGTGTCGGCGCCGATCTCCTCCATGGCACCCAGGTAGAGCTCCAGATGGCTGGCATGGCCGCCACCGGGATGTTCATCGGACTCCTCGCCGACCACGATTTCGTTGATCAGGCGGGCCACGGTCGCATGCTTGGGGGGCACCCAGGGCAGCTTGACGCAGGTGAGGTCGCGCTGCAGGCGCTTGAGCAGGGACATGAAGTCCCAGACGGCGTAGACATGGGCCTCCATCAGCAGGCGCACATCGTCCACCGTGCGAATGGCGGCGAACAGCGGGTGGGACAGCAACGCGGCGCGGGCGTCGGCGAGTTGATGGTCGATATCGAGGTTCATGGATGTGGACTCATTGGGTGGCCGCCGTAGCGGTAGTGGCTGTGGGCAAATCTGAAGGTGCTGATCACGCCGGCCTCCAGCAAATGCTTCTTGTCGTCGTACCAGCCCGCCTTCAGCAATGCACGGTGCACTTGCGGCAGCCGCCAGCAAGGAACCGCCGGGTAGAGGTGGTGCTCGAGGTGGTAGTTGGATCCGGCGTGCAGCCAGGTCAGCAGCGTCGCCGTTCGACTGCGCGCGAAGGTTTGGGCCATGCCCGGCGCGAAGGCATGCTCCTGGTAGGCGTTGAGACTCGACACCACCGTGGCGACGCACAGGACCGGGATCCAGCTCAGCGCAAAGCCAGGCAGGCTCCACAGCGGCCAGGCATAAAGCGCCAGGCCGCCGGTCTGGCACAGCAGGTTGAAGCGCGCCAGGCGCTGCAACTCGGCGGACACCAGGGGTGACGCGGCATCCGTGCGCGATCCATGCCAGGCAGCGTCGACCGTGGCCGCGAGGTAGCGCAGCGTGATCGCGATCCGGGCCAGGCCGATGCGGTGCAGGGGATGCGGGTAGCGGCTGAAGTGCGCGTAGTCCGGGTCTTCGGGGCCGTTGTTGTGCCGGTGGTGCCGCCAGTGGAAGATGAAGAACCCCGTGGCACAGAACAGCGGCATCATCGAGCTGAACAGGCAGCCGGCCATGCAGCTCAGCCGGCGGTTCTTCGCGAGGTTGAAGTGGAAGCCCTCATGGCCGGTCGTCGCCAGCACGAACAGCCCGTAGCCGGACAGCGCCGTCAACAGTCCTCGCAGCGCCGTGATGGCGAGGCCCCATCCCGCGGAGCTCAGGGCGATGAGTCCGGCCAGCGGCAGCAGGTACAGGGCACTCGCGTAGGCCAGGAAGGCGGCAGATGCGAGCAAGGACGGCTGCAGCAGCCTCGGGTCGATGAGACCGCGCGGCTTGTGGGGCGGTCGCCCCGGCTCTTGTGCGGCATTCATGGGCGGGGCCTGCTCATTCCATCAATTCCGGCCGCAGGCACAGCTGCCCTGCCCGCACTAGGCTGGACAGCCGCCAGGCGATGAAGGCATCGACAAGGCTGGGCATCAGCCGGGCCGTGAACATGGTCAGCGTGCCCAGGCGTGTCAGGCCGCGATTGCGTGCGCTGCCCGTGCAGGCACGGATCAGGCCGCGCGCCGCGCTCTGGAGCGGCTCCTCCAGCGACAGCAGCGTGCGCTGGCCAGCCATGAAGCTCACCAGGCGCTTGACCGACAAGCCCACGTGCTCTGCCGGACGGTGAATCGCGGTGTCGATGAAGCCCGGGAAGACGGTCACGACATCGATGCAGCCGCGGTACTGCATGCGCAGGACGTCGGCGTAGGCCCATAGCGCGCGCTTGCTGGCCGCATAGGCGGCCACATGTGGTGCGTTCACCAGCGCGAACAGCGACGAGACGTTGACGACACGGCCATGGCGCCGCAGGATGCCCGGCAGCAGCGCTGCACTCAGGTGCCAGGGGCCGAGCAGGTTGACCTCGATCGACCGCCGCACGGCGGGTGTCACGCCGGATTCGGCCCTGTCGATGGACAGCACGCCGGCGTTGTTGATGAGAATGTCGACATCCCCGAAGCGCTGCGTGATTTCGTCGGCCGCACGCTTCACGGCTGCGGCATCGGAGAGGTCCAGCTGCAGGAAGGCATCCAGCGGTGCCCCGGGCTGTATCGGATCGATGTCGATGCCAATGACGCAGGCGCCCAGCTCCTTGAGCTGCATGGCCGCCTCACGGCCGAGCCCGCGCGAGACGCCGGTGATGACGATGGTTTTTCCGTTGATTTGTCGCATGAGGTTTCCTCGGTTCAGGCAGGCGATGCCATGGAAAAACCACCACCCGCAAGGTAGGCCGCCAGGTTCGTGGCGACGGAGATGCGTGCCGGCGGATGAAAGCGCAGCCCGCGGCAGGACAGCAGCCAGGTCGAGGTGTCTTCGGAAGCAATGAAGCTGATGCCACCCAGCATCTCGTGCGCGAGGTCCGAACTGCGGACGATCACGCGTTCCAGCTCATATCGCAGCAACAGCGTGCGGGCCAGCAGATCGTCGAGATTGACGCCGGGCCGATCGAGTTCCGCGGCGATGCCTTCGAGCGCAGAAATTCCCAGCTGCAGGCCGCAGCAGAGCTCCACGCGGTCGCCGGCATTCCAGCGCCCGGCTGCGATCACCTGCTCCACCAGACCGGCGCAGGCACCGAGGTAGGAGGCGCTCATCAGCAGCTCGAACCA
>JAYSEK010000023.1:0-86952 GCA_041913905.1 Burkholderiaceae bacterium
ACCTACGGCATCGCTGGGGTCGGGCCGCCCGAGTTCACGAAGCCATCTTGTCTAGGCGCCAACAATCGGCCATGAGAGTCTTCTACATATTCTGGTTCTTCTTCTGCTGTGGGTGGGGCTACCTGTTGGCTGGCTTTGCCGAAGCTAGCTCCCCGACATGGCAACAAGTTGCTGCCTCAGTTCCGGTTTGCATCGCAGTCATTGTGGTCCCTTTTCTGATTGAGCTTCGTCGCATGCCGTCTGGCCAAAGAGCCAGCGCCCCCTCCTTGAGCCTCAAGCCCTGGCAACGTCCCACCGGGTCATTGCTATTCGGCAGCCTCACATTCCTTTTCTCAGGTCTGTGGGGTACCGTACTCGCGCCACTATTGGGAGCGCCAGGTCTGAGAGTAGCCGCTCAGTGCTTGGTCTTTGGCGCCAGCGGCGTCGTTGCGATCTATGCTGTCAAGCGCGCGCTGCCTGCAAAGTTCGGCGCCTAACCCCACCGTCAAGGGGACGTCCACAAGCGGGCTTCGCCCACTTGTGCCCGCCCTTTACGTCGAACGTTAGGGCACATACCAAGCTCCACCATCATCTCGTGAGCGTCTTCCAACTATCCCACCATCGCGTATGAAAGAGGCCATCCCGCTCCACGGGCAAGATGCAAGGCGCCCTCTCGGCCTTGTCATCGTTGTCGGCCTCTTCTTCGCCTTCGCGGTGGCTGATGTTGCAGCGCACGTGGTCCGCGGAAGTATGTGGTGGACTGTCAGCGCGAGCATGTCTGCGCTGCTCGTGTTTCTCTTCCGCAAGCTGTGGTTCGGAGATGAGCGCGAACGGAAAATTGGCGTCTTCTTTGGCTTCTTCGTGGCCGCACTAAGCTTCCTTGTCATGTCCGATGCTCCACTTCGAGAATGGCCAGCGGAAGAATTCCTTGGCCCAATCGAGGGGTTGTATGCCATTTGCGCCGCTCTCTATCTCATGTACGCCAAGCGCAATCCCTTCTTCGCTGCCCGCAATGTGCCCTAACCCCTCTACAGGGACTCCCCACCGCGTCAACACCGTCTCATTGAATTCCCCCGCAAGACCTGACCCCGATTGATCTGGATTGCACACGCCGACTCGGACGAAGGGCTGAACAGAGAACAGACTGCCACTCTACAGACGGCCTTGTTGCAGTCGCTGGCAGGTACGCTGGCGCTGCGGACCCAGATACGAACCGCTCAGCAGGGCTCCATTCCATTCGCGTGGACTGGGTCCGAAGACCGCGTGCCACCACTGGTTAGTCGAGCTTGCCTGCTGCCGGTCTGACCTGTCAGTGCATCTTCTGTGTGTCGTCGTGCATGGAAGTGGGAGCCTCAGCTCGGCAGGGTGGCGCCAGGCTCGAGGCTGATGTGATGGGGATCGAAGCGCTCGCCGCGGGTCATGACGGCCCAGAGGATGCGGGCGTTCTTGTTGGCCAGGGCTACGACGGCCTTCTGCCAGCCCGAGCGTTCCTTGAGGGACAAGACCCAACGCGAGATCGGATCGCTGCGCGTGTGGGCGGTGTTGACCACGGATTTGGCGCCCTGGATCAGCAAGGTCCTCAGATAGGCATCGCCGCGCTTGGTGATGGTGCCCAGGTGGGGCTTGCCACCGCTGGAATGCTGCCTGGGCACCAGGCCCAGCCAGGCGCCGAACTGGGCCTCACTCTTGAATTGTTTGAAGTCCCCGACTGTGGCGACGGCCGCTGATGCGCCAACGGGGCCGATGCCCATGAGCTGCCCGGCGCGACGCACCTCCGGGTTCTCCTGCTCATGCGCGGCCAGTCGCTCGTCGCACCAGGCCAGGTGCTCGTCCAGTTCACGCCACTGCGCCTGCGCCCGGCGAAGCGTCATGCGGGCCAAGCCATTCATCTCGTTGGCGCCGTCCTCCAGCAGCTCGTCCAGCACCAGGCGCAGGGCTCTGGATCCATTGGGCACGGCGATGCCGAACTCCAGCAGCAGGCCGCGAATGCGATTGATGCAGGCCGTGCGGTCCGCCTTGAGGCCTTCGCGCAGGCGATGCACGCACAGCAGGCTCTGCTGCTCGACGCTCTTGACAGGAACAAAGCGCATGTGGGGACGGCTCGCCGCCTCGCAGATGGCCGCTGCGTCGTTCTTGCCGCAGTGGCCCTCGGCGCGATAGGGGGCGGCCAGGTGGGCCGAGATGATGCGGGCATCCAGCCCCATCGCATGCAGGGCCCGGGCCCAGTGGTGTGCGCTGGAACTGACCTCCATCACCACCATGCAGCCGGCCTGCAGCAGCGCACACCAAGCCAGGAACTTGTCGCGGGCCAGCGCCCGGTTCGTCAGCACGCGGCCACCGCCGTCAACGGCATGCACCTGGATGACTCGCTTAGAGAGATCCACGCCTACGCGCACCGCTGGAACTTGGGTATTCTTGTCCATGGACTTCCCCTTTCAACATGGCTGCAGATTGATGATCGACACCACCAATCTTGGCGCTTTGACGCCGTGGCCTGAAGGTGGGAAGTCCCTTCGTATTCCGGTCGAGGCGACAGCCTACAGCGTGGCGCCGGGGCCGCGAGGCACCCAGGTCTATCATGTGCCTCGCGGCCCCGGCACCACGCTGTAGGCTGCGCCTCACCTCAAACGTTATGCCTCAGGCAGCCCCCCCCATGAACCACCTGAACGAGACGGAAGTCTCCGCTTGGCGAACTGCGCTCGTTGAGCGCCTACGCGGCTTGGGCGAAGGCAGGGGTCGGTTCATCGAAGAAGTTCGCGCAGTACTTGCCCTCTCGAACAAACAGACCCCACGAAGCCAAGATTTCGATCTATTCGCTGTCATCGACTCTGAGACCGATCACCTGCCACCAGACCACGCGAGGTCCGCATGCGCGGCATCATGGCTCGCTCAGTGTGACCAGCAAGAACGTGAGGTTGAGGCACGCTATGGGCCCGCGGTACGCGAGCTGGCAGTGCAGCTACTGCTCAAACTACAGGCTCCGTAGGCAGCCAACTTTTGGCTCTCCGGGTCGCAAACTGAGGCCTAACCCCTTACAGGGACTTCCCGATTAATCAAGCCGTTTGATGCAGCTTGCTTTTGATGGTCGCCTTTGCTGTTTTCCCTCAAGACCTGAGTCCGGTTTCGATGCAGCAGCACAGAGAACAGACTGCACATCTGCAGGCGGCCTTGTTGCGCTCGGATGTCGGGCGCGGGCCCAGATACCAACCGCTCAGCAGGGCTCCATTCACTCGCCGCCGTCGCCACCACTGGCGCGGCACAGGGTTAGTCGAGCTGGCCTGCTGCCGGTCTGACCTGTGTGATGCATCGTCGAATGCATGTCTTCCGGGAGGAGTTGTTAATGAGGCGAGAGACGATTCATGCGGGTGCAGTGTCAGGTCTTGCCAGCCTCGGGTCGGGTTTGACCGATACCAGGCCGCGAGCTTGTCGAGGGGCAGCGCCTTGGTGAACACGACACGGCCGCTCGCATCCACCGCGTGCACCTGGATAGCCCGCTTGGCCAAATCCACCCCGACTCGGGTAATCTCGTTCATGGACTTCCCCTTTCACATGGCTGCAGATTGATGACTTTGATCACCACCAATCTTGGCGCATCGACGCCGTTTGCCGGAAGGTGGGAAGTCCCTTCGTATTCCATTGCAGTCGACCTGCGCAAGCTTCGCTGGCTGGTCGGCTGAATTCAAACGTTAGAAGGACTCCTATGGGGAATCGATCTCACCACTTTGGCTTCTTGTTCGTTGCTCTTGGATTTCTCCTCATGTTGAGTTCCAAGTACATCACGTTTTCGCTTTTCGGTTTTGGCTCCGAATTCATTTCTGGGGCCCAAGTTGGTCTTGCTATCACGGCCTACGTGGCTGCGATCTGTAGTTTTGCAGGCGTTGTTCTAACCAGGCAATCAACCCGGACGCGCTAAAGAGCGCCGGTTATTTTGGACGTTAGCCCCCACAACCATGTACGCTCTCAAAGTTCAGCTCAACGATCGACCGCCGGTGGTTGGCGGCGCCACTGATCTTGGTGTCCTCTCCGCGATGCTCACTTGCGCAGGAAGGCTCGGTCCCGCCACAGTGCCAAGGCGACAGGACGAGTCGGTCGATTTCACGTTTCGCCTTGGCGGACTTACCGCGCGCCAGGGCTCGAACGACGAGCATCTCGTCTGGCTAGAGAACAATGAACTGAAGGTCGGCGATCGGCTTGTGGTTGAAATTGTCGAAGTCGAACGCGTCGATCCAGTCATCGGCGAGAGTCCGGCGGAGAGGGAGGAGGATGATCTTGAATACTATGAACACTGCAAGAGGGCATATCTCGAACTCCGCGCAAAGTATGAGATTGGAGGCTAACCCCTACAGGGACTCCCCGGCTAATCAAGCCGTTTGATGCAGCTTGCTTTTGATGGTCGCCTCTGCTTTTCACCCAGGAGCTGCTTCATGAGCATCGAACTCGATCACGTCATGGTTCCCGCGCTCGATCAGCGAGCGTCTGCCAGGTTGCTCGGGACATTGCTGGGTGTGCCCTGGGCCGAGTCGGGCGTGGGTCCGTTCTCGCCGGTTTACGTCAGCGACCATCTCACGCTCGACTTCATCGACGACAAGGCACCCCTGCCCATCAACCATTACTGTTTCCGCGTCAACGAGGCAGAGTTCGACCAGATCCTCGAGCGGATCAAGCAGGCAGGCATCAAGTTTCGCAGCGCGGTTCATGGGCCCGTGGATATGCAGATCAGTCACGCCTTCGGCGGAAGATTGGTCTACTGGAGCGAGCCGGACGGTCACGCCTGGGAAATGCTGACGGTCAGCTATGCGCGAGCGCCCGGATCTGCTTGAAACCGGGGCGCCATTCGAACGAATGCAGCGCGCGCTGACCCCACAGCATCTTGATAGGCGTCAATAATTGACCGCTTTCACTGAGAGGATGTCAGCCCATGAAAACCACCCTGTTCGCCGCCGCCATGGCTCTTTCAGCCATGTCCGCCTCGGCCGCCGAGATGACGGTATCCATGCACATGGCGGAGAAGCAAGGGCCGGGCGCGGCCCTGGGTGAGGTCCGCATCGTCGAAACACCGTACGGTCTTGCCTTCTATCCGATGCTCAAGGGCCTGGCGCCCGGGCTGCATGGCTTCCACATCCACGAGAAGCCCTCGTGCGCAGCCGCCGAGAAGGACGGGGCCTTGGTCCCCGCGCTGGCTGCGGGCGGGCATCTCGATCCCCAAGGCAGCAAGAAGCACGGCGAGCCCTGGGGCGAGGGGCACCTCGGTGACCTGCCACCCCTGCATGTGGCCGCCGACGGCAGCGCCGCCAGCCCGGTGCTCGGGCCCCGCCTGAAGCTGGCAGATGTGCGGAACCGCTCCATGATGATTCACGCAGGCGGGGACAACCACGCGGATCATCCGATGCCCCTGGGTGGCGGCGGCGCCCGTGTGGCCTGTGGCGTGATCGAATGAAGCTGGACGGCGTGCTGAATTGATGGGTTAGTCAAAGGCCAGTCAAAGCTGCTGGCAGGTTCGCCATCGGAGGATCTCCCTGTGATCGCCAAAGCTTGTGAACTGCCTCAAGGCAGCCGGGTCGAATCGCGCTTCCTGCACGATGCCGACTTCGCCGACGCTTTCCAAGCACCTGTCAAGCAGGCGGCGGCCAGCACCGTCGACCTGTTCTTCGCCATCTTCGGCCACCACCCGCTGTGGGTGAAACTCATCCTGCTGGCCCGCCACCGCATCGGTGAAGTCTTCGGGCTTGCCGCCGCCACGACGCAAGAGCTGATGCATCCCATCCGGAAGCCCAGTTACCGGGTGGGTCAGACCATCGGCCCCTGGCCCATCTACTTCATAGGCGACGACGAACTGATTGCCGGCCGCGAGAACAAGCACCTGGACTTCAGGCTGTCGGTCCTGAAGCAGGGCAAGGGGCCGACGGCCGCCGTCGTCGTGACCACCTTCTGCTGCACGCACAACTGGTTTGGCCGCGCGTATCTGCGACTCATCGGGCCCTTCCACAAATGGGGCGTGCGGCGCCTGCTCAGCCGGGCGGTGGCCGCCGGGCGGCTGTAGGCGGCTCGGCAAACCGCGGTTCATCTCGCAGTGTCATCTCGCACATGGAGCCCACCATCAGCCGCGCATTCGAAGTGTCACCGCCCCCGGGCAGCCAGGCCGAGTCCTTGGTCGCTGGGGCCAGCTTTCATGACGCCTGGGCGGCCTACGCGGCCGAGCCCTCCTTGCCGGCGCTGGGGCAATTCCTCAAGGCGCTGGAAGGGACGCCGCGCTGGGTCGAGGCCTGTATGGCGCTGCGCAACTCCCTGGTCCGCCTCGTGGGCCTCAAGCACCTGGGAGGACTGGGCCGGCTCGACAGGCAAAAGCCGGCGGCGGCCTACCGGCCCGGCGACCGCGTCGGCATCTTCACGCTGCTGTCTGCCTCCGACGATGAAGCGATCTTCGGTATCGATGACGCGCACCTGGACGTCCGGCTCTCCGTGCACCGTCGTACCGAGCAAGCCGGCGCCGTGCTGCTGACGGTCACCACGGCGGTGAAGGTCCACAACGTCCTGGGACGGCTGTACATGCTGCCGGTGAAACCCATGCACCGGATCATCGCGCCAACCGTGCTCAACAAGGTCGCGCAGGCCACACTCCCCGCCTGAATCGCCGGCCTTCCTGAATGGCAAGGCGCAGGATTTCGGGGGCAGAACGGACACCGGGAAAGCGAACGTGAAAGCAAGCAACACCTACTGGGCCTACACGGCCCCCGCCATCGCCGGCCTGGGCGTGCTCATCCACCTTGGCGCCCTCTGGGGTGGTCCGGCCTGGTACCGCTATTTCGGCGCGCCGCCCTTCGTCGTGCGGTCGGCGCAGGAGGGCACATGGCTGGCGCCGGTAGGCGCGGTGTGCATTGCCGCTGCCATGGGCCTTTGCGGCTTGTATGCCCTGTCCGCGCTGGGCCATTTGCGGCGCCTGCCTTTGCTGCGCACGGGGCTGGCCCTGATGGCCATCGTGTGCCTGTTGCGCGCCTTGGCGCTGATCCCGCTGGCGTTCTCTTATCCGGGCTTGCTCAACACGTTTGAAGTCACGGCCGCCCTGGTCTGGGGCCTGGCGGGCGTGGGCTTTGTGCAGGCCGGCCGGTTGGCCAGGAAGACTTGAGACGATGACCACGCGCCAAACCATCAGCGGCGCCTGCCATTGCGGCGCCGTGCGCCTGCAGGTCCGGGGGCCACTGCGTCCGCCCATCAACTGCCATTGCAGCCTTTGCCGGCGCCTGAGTGGCGCGGCCTTCAGCACCTGGCTCAGTGTGAACCGCGATGATCTGCAGGTGTCGGGCGAGGATCACTTGCTGAGCTACCGGCCCACGGCCAATCTGGAACGCCGCTTTTGCCGGCATTGCGGTGTCCATGTGTTGACGCGTGATGGGCGCTACGAGGCCATCGTCGGCCTGGTGGCCGGCGTGCTGCCCGACGCGGCCGTGCCGGCGCCATCGGGTGAGTACTTCGTCTCCCACAAGGCCTCATGGCAGGTGCTGCCAACTGGGCTGCCGTGCTTTGGCGGCGAGACGGGCTTCGAGCCCATGGAGGCCGCTGTCCTGCCGGTCGGCGGCAGCTGAGATGCCATCCGCCCTTTCCCATCCGGCCGTCCCGCTGGCCCTCGCGCTTGCGCTGGGTTCGCGCCGGGTGCCGCCGCGGCTGCTGATCGCCGGCATGGTGGCGGCTGTCCTGCCTGACGCCGACGCGCTGGGCTTTCGCCTGGGCATCCCCTATGAATCCGCGCTGGGCCACCGGGGTGCCAGTCATTCGCTGCTAATGGCCGGACTGCTGGGCCTGCTGGCGGCGCTGGCCGCGCCGACATTGCGGACACCCCGATGGTCTGCGGCGCTGTTCGTCGCCCTCTGCACCGCCTCGCACGGCTTGCTGGACATGGCGACCAACGGCGGGCACGGGGTCGCGCTCTGGTGGCCGTTCAGCGAGGAGCGCCTGTGGTGGCCACAGCGGCCGATCGAGGCCTCCCCTGTGAGCCTGCGCCGTTTCTTCTCGTCCAGCGGCTGGGCGGTGATACTCAGCGAGTTGCGCTGGGTCTGGCTGCCCGCGTTGACCCTGGGCCTGATCGGCTGGCTGTGGCGCCGTCGGGCCCAGCGGCTCCGCAGTGTCAGTGTCGGCGTGACACGCCCATGACCCGTGCTGCGCAACACCACCCTCCAGAGATCCAACACCTATACCAAGGAGCACCCCATGAAACGAGTCACCGGCCTGGGCGGCATCTTCTTCAAGGCTCGCGATCCCAAGGCGCTGGCCGCCTGGTACGAACGCCATCTGGGCATGACGGTGGAGCCCTGGGGCGGCGTCGTGTTCCGCTGGGCCGATGATCCTGCCGGTGCCAATGGCACCACGATCTGGAGCCCTTTCGCGGCCGACACCGGCTACTTCGCGCCCAGCAGCGCGCCCTTCATGGTCAACCTCCGCGTCGCCGACCTCCATGCCCTGCTGGCCGCCTTGCGCGCCGAGGGCTGCCAGGTCGAAGACAAGGTGGACGAATCCGAGTACGGCAAGTTTGGCTGGGTGGTGGACCCGGAGGGCAACAAGCTGGAGCTGTGGGAGCCGCCGGCAGGGCGCTAGGACGACGCGGATGGCGGCGCATTTCGATGGCAAGGCGGCGGCGTGCCCCTCGCCTTCAAGCTGGCGAGCTACCACTGGGCACGCGAACCGGCGCCGACGTCGGTCGATCCCTGAGCTCGTCCAGCTTGCCCGATTCATGCCAGGCGGCGCGCCGATCCGTATGCAGCGTGGGCTGCGCGTCGGCGCCGTTCAGACGTACAACGCCGCCTCCAGGCCCGGCTCGCACTGCGGCCACAAGGCCAGGCCTCCGGCCAGGGTGTAGGCCGCTTCATGGCCCAGGCGGCGCAGGGCGCGCGCGGCCTGGTCGCTGCGGTTGCCGCTGCGGCAGAAGAAGACCACCGGGGTCTCGGCCGGCAGCGCCAGCCACTGCGGCAGGCTGTCGACCAGGATGGACAGCGGCACGGCCTGCAGCTGTACCGGGCCCAGCTCGGGCAGCAGGCTCAGTCGCTGCTCGTAGGGCTCGCGCACATCGACCATCAGGGTCTCGGGACGGCGGCGCAGCAGCTCGCGCAGGCCTTGCGCGTCCAGTTCCGGCGTGGGCTCGGGACCGCTGCAGACGCGCGCGCCGCAGGCCATGGTCTGGTATTCGGTGAGGCCCAGGCCGCGTTCGAACTCGGCCTTGGCACTGGCCAGGCCGAGGGCGTCCAGGCTGCCGTTCAGGGCGCCGGCCAGCAGCGGCTGGTGCGCCGCCTCGGTGCCCAGCGTGGTGGCGAAGCGGTTCTCGTAGTCATGGCCCGGCGCCAGCAGGGAGCCGGGCTGCAGCGCGTCGGCCAGGCGGCGCAGGGAGTCGCGCAGGGCCAGGGGCTCGCTGACCGGGAAGTCCGTGCGGCCCAGAGCGCCTGGCATGACGGTGTCGCCCACGAAGGCCACGCGGACCTGGGTGCCCTGCCCCAGCAGGTAGGCGGTGGAGTCGGCCGTGTGGCCCGGCAGCGCCAGCCGGCGCAGCGTTTGCTCACCCAGCTGCAAGCGCTCCAGCCCAAGGGGCCAACCGAGCGCGTCGACCTCGGCATGGAGCAGCCGGTCCGGCAGCGCGGCACGCAAGGCCGGGCCGGACGAGGCATGGTCGCCATGGCTGTGGGTGTCCAGCACCGCCAGCAGCCGGTAGTCCTGGCAGCGCAGCAGGCGCTCCAGGCGTTCGTTCAGCTCGGGCAGGGGGTCGATCACGACCGCCGTGCGGCTGCCCGGATCGGCCAGCAGCCAGCAGCAGGCGCCGTCGACCACATAGCGGGTGATCGGCGTCAGCGGCGTGCCTTCCTGGGCCACGGTGCCGGTCAGGCAGCTCTCGCGCAGCGACTCGCCGCAGGCATGGATGCGGGCGCAGGCCTCGGCAATCAGCTGCTCGTCCGCGGCGGGGCCGAAGGAGAGGCGCACCGCGGCGGCCGTCTGCCACTCTGGCAAGCCCATGGCCTGCAACACGTAGCTGGGCTGGGCCTTGGCGGCGCTGCAGGCGGAACCGCCGCTCACGCGCACGTCTGCCGCATCAAAGAGGTCCAGCAGCAGCCGCGAGCTGAGGCCGGGCACCGCGAAGTTCAGCGTGGTGGGCAGGCACAGGTCCAGCGGCGCATTGAAGACCAGGCCGGGGAAGGCATCCTGCAGAGCCTGGGCGAGGCGGTCGCGGTAGCGGGTGAGCGTGGCCGCGTCGCGGAAGGTCTGGCCGTCCTCCAGCGCGGCCAGCACCGCGCCCAGCGCGGCGATGCCGCTCATGTTCTCGGTGCCTGAGCGCAGCGCGCCTTCCTGGCCGCCGCCGGCCAGCAATGGCGTCACCGGCGCGCCTTCACGCACGTAAAGCAGGCCGATGCCCTTGGGCGCGTAGAGCTTGTGGCCGCTGAAGGGGGCGTAGTCGATGCGGCGGGTGGCCAGGCGCAGGTCCAGCTTGCCCAGGCCCTGCACGCCGTCCACCATCCAGAAGGTCCGGCTGGCTCCCAGGGCCTCTTCGATGCCGTCGAGGTCGCTGACCACGCCGGTCTCGTTGTTGGCGGCCATCGTGCAGACCAGGCCGGCGCGCGGTGCTTGCAGGCGCAGCCAGGCCAGGTCATGGCGGCCGTCGGTGCCCACGGGAATCGCCCGGACTTCCAGCTTCAGGCCCAGCAGCTCGTTCCAGTGCTTGAGCGCCTCCGGCACGGCCTTGTGCTCGGTGGCGCCGTACAGCAGCAGGCTGCCGATGGGCTCTCCCGCATCGCGGCGCTCGCGCAGGGCGCGCAGGGCCGACAGCACCGCCGTCTGGATGCCCTCGGTGGCGCCGCTGGTGAAGAGCAGCTGACCCTGCCCGGCGCCCAGCAGGCGCTGGGCACGGGCGCGCACAGCGTCCATCAGGGCGCGGGCCTTGAGTCCGGTGCTGTGGATGCTGCTGGGATTGCCGAAGTCCTCGCTCATGGCGGCCAGGGCGGCGGCACGGGCCTGCGGCAGGACAGGCGTGGTGGCGTTGGCGTCGAGATAGATTTCCATGGGCGGCAAGAGAAGGGAGCCAGGGGCGATGGGGCCCGATTCTCCGCGAAGCGCGGTTTTCTTGATATGGGTCAGGCGAGGAGGGGCGGCGACGAGCCTCCTACAATCCGGCCCGCTCCCGGCCTTGCCCTCCTGCGAACGCGCGCGAGGAAGTCCATACTCCAGCCCTGACCCCTTCACCGGAATCCGCCGTGCCCGACCGCCTTGCCATCCTGCTCCAGTACCTCTTGCCCAAGCAGGCCCTGACCACCCTGGCCGGGCGGGCGGCGAACGCGCCATGGGGCGGCCTGACCACGGCGGTGATCCGCCGCTTCATCCGGCGCTATGGCGTCAACATGGCCGAGGCGGCCAATCCGGACCCGGCGGCCTACCCGACCTTCAACGAGTTCTTCACCCGCGCACTGCGCCCGGATGCCCGGCCGCTGGCGGCGGCCCGCTTCGTCTGCCCGGTGGACGGCGCGATCAGCCAGTTCGGCCGCATCGAGCGCGACCAGATCTTCCAGGCCAAGGGCCACCGCTTCAGCACCACCGCCCTGCTCGGCGGCGACGCCCAGATGGCGGCGCGCTACGAAGACGGCTACTTCGCCAACATCTACCTCAGTCCCAAGGACTACCACCGCATCCACATGCCCTGCGACGGCCGCCTGCTGCGCATGGTCCATGTGCCCGGCGAGCTGTTCTCGGTGAACCCGGTGACGGCGCGCGGCGTGCCCGGCCTGTTCGCCCGCAACGAACGCGTGGTCTGCGAGTTCGAGCGCCCGGACGGTGAGCGCTTCGTGATGGTGCTGGTGGGCGCGACCATCGTCGGCTCCATGGCCACGGTCTGGCACGGCGTGGTGAACCCGCCGCGGCCGGGCCAGGTGCGCGAATGGCGCTACGAGGATCAGCGCATCGAGCTGGCCCAGGGCGCCGAGATGGGCCGCTTCCTGCTGGGCTCCACCGTGGTGCTGCTTTTCCCCAAGGGGCCGCTGGCCTTCAATCCGGCCTGGCAGCCGGCCGGGGCCGTGCGCCTGGGCGAGCGGATGGCGGACTGACCCGCCTCCAAGCTCAGCGCCGCGGCGATTCGATCCCCACATAACCCTGCGCCGTGTAGCGGGCACCCTGCACCGCGTCCAGCGCGAACAGCTGGTCCAGGGCGGCGATCCGGGCGTCGTCCAGTCGGCTGCTGGCACCGTCCCAGTTTGCCTGCAGATGCGTTTCGCGGCGCATGCCGGGGATCACATGCGCATGCGGCTGCTTGCTCAGGATCCAGGCCAGCCCGGCGCTGCGGGCGCTGATCGAACTGCTGCGCGAGGCGCCGCGGCCGGCGTGATCGCCCCAGCGGCTCAATGTAGCGCGGGGCTGTGGCGCGGCCGGTCCTCGTCGCGCGCCTGCAGCAAGGCCGTGGCCGCGTCAGGTTCCAGAGGGCGGCCCAGCAGATAGCCTTGCAAGTGCGTGGCGCCCAGGCGCTCCAGTGCGCGGGCCTGCTCCTCGGTTTCCACGCCCTCGGCGACGATCTCCAGGTTCAGCGTGCGGCCCAGCGCGCAGGTCGCCTCGACGATGGCCGCAGCCTCCGGGCGGGGCAGCGGCTCGACCATGCTGCGATCCAGCTTGAGCGTGCGGATGGGCAGCTTGCGCAGCATGGTCAGCGAAGACTGCCCGGTGCCGAAGTCGTCCATGGCGCAGGGCACCCCGGCCGCGCTGAGCTGGTCCAGCTGGCGCAGCACCTCGTCCAGCTGGCTCATGGCGGCGGTCTCGGTGATCTCGATCTCCAGCAGGCCGCGCGGCAGGCCGCTGCCGGCCAGTTGCTCCAGCAGCCGCTCCGCGAAGCGCGGCTGGGTGAACTGCACGGGCGAAACGTTGATGGCCACAGGCAAGACCTGACCCTGCGCCAGCCACTGCTGCAGCTGCTTCAGGGCCATGTCGATGATCAGCTCGCCCAGAGGCAGGATCTGGCCGGTGCGCTCGGCCGCCGGGATGAAGTCCGCCGGGCTGATGCGCTGGCCATCCGGCCGCTGCCAGCGCACCAGGGCCTCGAAGCCGCTCAGGCGGCGGCTGCCGCAGTGGAACTTGGGCTGGTACAGCAGCTGGAATTCCTGCTGGCGCAGGGCCTTGTCCAGCAGCTGCTCGGCCTGGAGCATGACGCTGGCGCGCCGATCCAGTTGCGGATCGAAGAGCGCATGGGCACTGCCGGGGATCTGCTTGGCGCGGTGCATGGCGGACTCGGCGGCGCGCAGCAGCGTGGCCGCATCGCGGCCGTCCCTCGGCGAGAGGGCCAGGCCCACGGAGAGGTGCACGGTCAGCTCCTGCTCGTCCAGGCGCAGGGGCTGGCGCGTGGCGTCCAGCAGCTGGCGCGCGAGCGATTCTGCTTGTGCGGGCTGATCCAGGCCCTCGACCAGCACCAGGAACTGGTCCTCGCCCAGGCGGCTGACGCTGCAGGGCTGGGCGCACTGGCGCATGTGCTCCTGCAGGCGCTGTCCCAGTGCATGCAGCAGGCGGTCGCCGAACTCGGGGCCCAGGGTCTCGTTGATGAGCTGGAAGCGGTCCACGTCCGCCGACATCAGCAGCAGCGGCGCGCCGGCCGCGGTCAGACGCCCCAGGGTCTCGACGGCGAAATTGCGGTTGGGCAGGCCGGTCAGCTCGTCATAGTGGGCCAGGCGGCGCAGGGCTTCCAGGGCTTCGTGGCGGGCCGTCTCGTTCAGCATCACCATCAGCTCGGCCGGGGCACCGTCCCAGGGCATCTGGCTGGACAGGCCGCGCAGATGGAGCCGCCGCCCGTCGCGCGTGAGGCGCGGCCCCTCCCATTCGATGCGCGCCGCCGGGTCGGCCAGCACGCGGGCATGGCGCTCGCGCGATGCTTGCGCGAGCTCGGGCAGGACCAGCTCCTTCAAGATGTCGGCCTGGCGGGCCAGGGCCAGGCTGGGGAAGCCGAACATCTGCAGCGCCGCCGGATTGGCATACAGCAGGCGATGCTCGCGCAGCACGGCCAGGCCCTGCAGGGAATGCTCGGCCAGGCGCGAGAAGCGCTGGGCCTGGTCGCGGGCCTCCTGCTGGGCACCCGCGGCGGCGACGATGATGAGCGTCAGGCTCAGCAGGGTCTGGACGATCAGGCCGCTGGCATGGGTGATGGAGGACTGGCTCAGCGGATGCAGCAGCGGACCGCTGGCGTGGACCGCGGCAGAGGCGACGAAGAGCAGGCAGATCACCCGCTCCGCTGGCCGGCGCGCCCAGCCGATCCAGACGGCACACAGCAGATTGCCGGCACTCAAGACCGCGCCGGCCAGCGCCACGCCCCAGGGCTTGTGTTGCAGGGCCAGTGCCGCGATGAGCACGCTCATGGCGACCAACCCTCCGCCCCAGAACCGGCCTGACCAGGGGCGCTGCCGGTACAGGGCAGTGCCCTTGAGCAGCAGGTAGAGGGAGGCCATCACGGCGGCCGAGGCGCCGCCGGCCAGCAGGTCCAGCGCGGGGCCCGCGGCCACCACCGGTGCCACACCCACGCCCAGCGCCAGGCCCACGCCCAGCAGCACCGCGCTGTGGCCCCACAGCCGCACATGCGCATGCCGCGGGTCCAGCCGCCACAGGGCCAGCAGCGTCACACCCAGCATCACCTCCAGGAACGCACTCAGCAGCACCTGCAAATTCATCGGCGCAAGCTCCCTGAACCCCGGACCC
Organism: Burkholderiaceae bacterium; assembly: GCA_041913905.1. Classification (GTDB taxonomy): domain Bacteria; phylum Pseudomonadota; class Gammaproteobacteria; order Burkholderiales; family Burkholderiaceae_C; genus Roseateles_B. The sequence goes on from JAYSEK010000023.1 coordinate 14,665, forward strand.
GGCCGGGCCAATGGGCGACATGCTAGCGTCAGCTAGGGTGTTCAAGGCCTTCGAATGCATGGACTGTTGCGGCGGCGTCCCAGGCCGCTTGCGGGGGCATGCAGCCGGCCGGCCCTGGCGAGCGGTGACAATAGCCCCTCCCCGGGGCCCTGGCGCCCCGCATGACAGCAATTGACGCTCACCATGACCCAGCGCGTTCTCACCGGCATCACCACCACCGGCACCCTGCACCTTGGCAACTATGTCGGGGCCGTGCGCCCGGCCATCGCGGCCAGCCGCGAGCCCGGCGCCGAGAGCTTCTTCTTCATGGCCGACTACCACGCGCTGATCAAGTGCGACGAGCCGGACCGCATCGAGCGCTCGCGCCTGCAGATCGCCGCGACCTGGCTGGCCGCCGGCCTGGACCCGCAGCGCGTGGTGTTCTACCGCCAGAGCGACATCCCCGAGATCCCCGAGCTGACCTGGCTGTTGACCTGCGTCACGTCCAAGGGGCAGATGAACCGTGCGCATGCCTACAAGGCCGCGGTGGATGCCAATGTCGCGGCCGGCGAGGATCCGGATGCGGGCGTCACCATGGGCCTGTACAGCTATCCCATCCTGATGGCCGCCGACATCCTGATGTTCAACGCCCACCGCGTGCCCGTGGGCAAGGACCAGGTCCAGCACATCGAGATGGCGCGCGACGTGGCCCAGCGCTTCAACCACCTCTTCGGCCAGGGGCAGGAGTTCTTCGTGCTGCCGGAGGCCCAGGTCGACGCCGAGATGGAACTGCTGCCCGGCTTGGACGGCCGCAAGATGAGCAAGAGCTACGACAACGTGGTGCCGCTCTTCGAAGGCGGCGCCCGGGGGTTGAAGGAGGCCATCGCCCGCATCGTCACCGACTCCCGCCTGCCCGGTGAGCCCAAGGAGCCCGAGGGCACGGCGCTGGTGCAGCTCTTCGACGCCTTTGCCACGCCCGAGCAGCGCGCCGCCTTCCGCGCCGAGCTGCGCGCCGGCCTGGGCTGGGGCGAGGCCAAGCAGCGCCTCTTCGCCCAGATCGACGCCGAGATCGGCCCCATGCGCGAGCGCTACGAGCAGCTGATGGGCAATCCCGAGCGCATCGAGGCCATCCTGCAGGAAGGCGCCGCCAAGGCCCGCGCGATCGCCGCACCGCTGCTGGCGCGCCTGCGCGAAGCCGTGGGCCTGCGCCGCTTCCAGCCGCTGCAGGCGGCTGCAGCGCCGGTGGCCAAGACCAAATCCGCCCTGCCGGTCTTCAAGCAATACCGCGAGGCCGACGGCCAGTTCTACTTCAAGCTCAATGCCGCCGACGGCCAGTTGCTCCTGCAAAGCCAGGGCTTCGCTCAGGGCAAGGAAGCCGGCCAGTGGGTGGCGCGCCTCAAGCGCGAAGGCGCTGCGGCGCTGTCCGAAGCACCGGTGCAACGCGCAGAAGGTCTCGACGAGGCCCAGCTGGTGCAGGCGCTCACTGCACTGCAGGCGGCCGAGAACGACTGAGTGCCCGACGCTCGCCGGCCGTGCCAACCCTGCGCGGCCACGGCTGGCAAGTCACGGAATTCGAGTCGTGCGTCAAGAACAACTGCGCGCAAACCCGCTAGGCTGCGGCTGGCGGGGTGGATAGCCTCTGCCGTCGCACCCTCTTCGGTGATCAAGACAGTAAAACAGGAGACCGACCCATGAGCGCCCTTGCCCACGACACCCTGGCCCTGCAGTGCCTCTACCGCTGGGAACGCGAAGCCGGCAGCCGCGTGGCGCTGACCCAGCCCATGGGTAGCGGTGAGCTTCGTGACTTCACCTGGGCCGAGGTGGCGGATCAGGTGCGGCGCATGGCGGCGCACCTGAAGTCGCAGGGCTGGCCTGCGGGCAGCAAGGTCGCGATCCTGTCCAAGAACTGCGCCTGGTGGCTGATGAGCGACCTGGCGATCTGGATGGCCGGCTATGTGTCCGTGCCGCTGTATCCCACGCTGGCGGCCGACACGGTACGGCAGATCCTCACCCACAGCGAGGCCCGCGCCTGCTTCATCGGCAAGCTCGACGGCTGGGAAGGCATGAAGCCCGGCGTGCCGGCCGACCTGCCCTGCATCAGCTACGCCCTCTCGCCCGACGATGCCCGCAAGCACTACGAGGGCTGGGACGCCATCGTGGCGCGCACGGCGCCGCTGCAGGGTCAGGTCTTGCGTGACGCGGCCGACCTGGCCACGCTGATCTACACCTCGGGCACCACCGGCCAGCCCAAGGGCGTGATGCACAGCTTCGGCAACTTCGCCTGGGCCATGACGGCGGCCTTCAAGCGCTTCCCCATGACGGCGTCGGACCGGCTGCTGTCCTACCTGCCGCTGGCCCACGTGGTGGAGCGCGTGCTGGTGGAGCACGGCTGGCTGCGCACCGGCATGCAGGTGTACTTCGCCGAGTCCCTGGACACCTTCAATGCCGACGTCTGCCGCGCCCGGCCGACCATCTTCTTCTCCGTGCCGCGCCTGTGGGTGAAGTTCCAGCAGGGCGTGCAGGCCAAGCTGCCGGAGCACAAGCTGTCGCGCCTGCTGCGCATCCCGCTGCTGGGCGGCCTGGTGCGGCGCAAGATCATCAAGGCCCTGGGCCTGGACCAGTGCCGCATCGCCGCCGGCGGCGCAGCACCCATGCCCGTGGCCCTGCTGAACTGGTTCCGCCGCCTGGGCCTGCCCATCAACGAGGGTTACGGCATGACCGAGAACCTGGCGATCTGCACCATCACCCAGCCGGGCGTGGACATGACCGGGACCGTGGGCCCTGCCTACGACGGCGTGGAGCTGCGCGTGGATCCGGCCAATGGCGAGCTGCTGATGCGCAGCCCGGCGGTGATGCTGGGCTACTACAAGGAGCCGGGCATGACGGCCGAGGTGCTGGACGCCGAGGGCTGGCTGCACACCGGCGACAAGGCCAGCCTCGACAAGCAGGGCCTGGTGCGCATCACCGGCCGGGTCAAGGATCTGTTCAAGACCAGCAAGGGCAAGTACGTGGCCCCGGCGCCCATCGAGGACCGGCTCACCATGCACCAGACCATCGAGGCCTGCGCCGTGACCGGCGCCAACATGGGCCAGCCCGTGGGCATCGTGATGCTCTCACCCGATGCCGCCCAGCAGGCGGGCAGCGAGGCCGGTCGGCAGCAGCTGGCGGGCCAGCTGAACCAGCATCTGGCCGAGGTCAATGCGCGCCTGGACCCTCACGAGCAGCTCGACTGCCTGGTGGTGGTGAAGACGCCCTGGACCGTGGACAACGGCTTCATCACGCCCACCTTCAAAGTGCGTCGCAACCGCATCGACGAGGTCTTCGGCCCCCGGCTGGAGGCCTGGGTGGCGCAGCGCCAGAAGATCGTCTTCGGCGACTGAAGCGGGGCGCGCCGGCTCAGGCGGGTTCAGGCCGGCTGGCCGGCGGTGCCTAGGGGCCGGCTGAACTGGCTGGGCCAGCGCTGCTGGCGCCAGCGCATCACCGGCCGCTCGATGGCGTGGTACAGCAGTCCGCCCAGGGCCACGCTGGCCAGGGCCGTGGTCCCGAAGGCGGCCCAGGCGGGCAGATCCTGCAGCAGCGGCTTCAGCACATGGGCCAGCGGCTTGTGGGTCAGGTAGATGGCGTAGGACCACAGGGCCAGCGAGCGCGCGCCCGGCGGTGCCCAGCGGGACAGCACATGCCCCGGTGCCAGCAAGGCCAGCAGCAGCAGGGCGTAGGCCCAGGCCATGGCGCTGTAGCCGATGGCGGTCATGAAGAAGCCCCAGCCGACGTCCGGCTGGTAGTAGCTCAGCGCCGCCGTGGTCCACATCAGGGCCACGCCCATCAGACCCAGGGCCAGCAGCAGGCGCCCGCGCTGCATCAGCGCCGCCCATCGGCGCGGATGGCCGTGCTGCAGCAGCGCGATGGCCAGCCCGGGCAGGAACTCGTCGGCGCGGCCCAGGGTGGCGTAATAGATGTTGGGGTAGTAGCCGTCCGTCATGCCGTCGGCCTCACGGCCGTAAAGCGTCCACAGATGGGTGCGCCAGGCCATGGCGGCCAGGGTCAGTCCGGCCAGGGCCAGCCAGGCCTGCCGGCGGCTCAGGCGCAGCGCCCGCGCGGCCAGCAGGGCCAGGGGCAGGACCAGGTAGAACTGTTCCTCCACGCACAGGGACCAGGCGTGCGAGAAGGCGGTGCCCGGCATCAGCTGGATGTTCTGGGTGAAGGTGAGAAAGCGCCACAGCGGCGGCGGCTCGCGGCCTCCCAGCTGGCCGGGCAGCAGGAAGAAGGCGGCCAGCACCAGCCAGAACAGGGGCCAGGTCCGGCTGGCACGTCGGGCGTAGAAGCGGCTCAGCGAGAGCGTCTCGCCCCGGGCCAGGCCCGCCATCAGCTGCTCGCCGATCAGGTAGCCGCTGAGCACGAAGAACAGGTCCACCCCGCTCCAGCCGATCTTGGACAGCCAGCCCAGCTCGGGCGCGCCGCTCACGAAGACGCGGTAGTGGAAGCAGAAGACGAGCAGGATGGCCAGGGCACGCAAGGTGTCCAGGCCGGGGGTGCGGTGGGGCGTCATGGGGCCATCGAGCGAAGGGGTAAGGCCGCGGATTGTGGCCAGCCCCGCGCGACCGGGCGCGCCTCAGTGCGCGTTACGCTTGTTGCAGCGCGGGCTTGGGCGCGCCGGGGTAGCGCTGGTAGGCCAGGAAGACGCGGTCCAGCACCCAGCCTTCGGATTCGTACAGCGCCTGCGCCCGGGCGTTGCTGCGGGCGGTGGTGAGGTCCAGGCGGGCGACGCCGCGCTCCAGGGCCAGCTGCTCGGCGGCGCGCAGCAGCGCCCGTCCGATGCCGCTGCGTCGCTGGTCCGGGCTGACGAACAGGTCGTAGAGACTGAAGATGGGCTGGGCTTCGACCGAGCAGAAGCTCGGATAGAGCTGGCAGAAGCCCAGGCCCTGGCCCGCGGCGTCCTCGGCCAGCAGCACCACCGACTCCGCCCGGCGCAGGCGCTGCTCCAGGAAGGCCCGTGCGAGGGTCAGGTCTGAAGGCTGCTCGTAGAACCGGCGGTAGGCGTCGAACAGCGGGGCCAGCGTGTCGAGGTCGTTCGTGCCGGCAAGGCGGATGCGGACCTCGCTCATGCGGCGCTTTGCGGCGCGTGGCAGACGGCTTCGATGTTGTGGCCGTCGGGGTCGCGCACGAAGGCGCCGTAGTAGTCCGGGTGGTAGTGCGGGCGCAGTCCCGGCGCGCCGTTGTCTGTGCCGCCGGCCTCCAGCGCCGCACGGTAGAAGGCGTCCACTGCGGCCCGCGTGTCGACGCGAAAGGCGATGTGGACGGGCGGCTGGTTGGGCGTGCCGCGGCTGATCCAGAAATCCGGCTTGGGCGGCTCACCGAAGCCGGCCACGTCGGTGTGACCGGTGACGGCGGCCGGGAACTCCAGCAGCAGCTGGTAGCCGATGGGTGCGAGAGCCTGGCGGTAGAAGGTCTTGCTGCGTTCGAAGTCGCTGACGACGACGCCGGTGTGGTCGATCATGGGGAACTCCTGGATGGGAATTGGGGCTACAGCGGACGCTGCATGAAGCGCCAGAAGGGGCGCAGCGGTTCAGGCACTTCAGTGCCGGCGTGAGGTGGGCTGTCCTGGAAGCCCAGGCGCTCGTAAAGGGCCTGGGCTTCAGGCATGAAGGGGCCGGAGTCCAGGCACAGCTGCCGGTAGCCGAAGGACCGGGCGTCGTCCAGCAGGCGCTGCATCAGCAGGGCGCCCAGGCCCAGGCCGCGAAAGCCGGGCCGGACGAAGATGCGCTTGACCTCCGCCCGCTGCGCATCCAGCCGGCGCAGTCCGCCCATGCCGGCCAGTTGGTGTGGCAGACCGGCACCGGCCGGCATCTCCAGCAGGTAGAAGCAGCCCAGCGGTGGGGCTTCGGCACAGACCTTGTCCAGCATGTCCGCGGCATAGTCGGCCACGGGCCGCGCCGCCAGCTCGGCCGGCAAGGCGCCAAAGCGCTGCTCGATCTGCGCGAAGACCCAGGCCAGGTACTCGGTGTTCAAGGCCATCAGCGCCTGGGCGTGCTGATCCCTGCGGGCGGGGACCAGCCGGGGCATCGATGAAGCGGGGGTGCTGCACATGGGCGCGCAGGCTAAGGCATGGGCGGGCTTGGCGGCAAGGGCTGCGGCAGTGCTTGGCCGCACAGCGCACAGTTCAGCCCTGCGCTGGCCCCGTCTCACCTTGGTCCTCGCCCGCACGCCGCGCCAGGCGCAGGCCCAGCCAGCAACTCAGCGGCCAGCTCAGCAGCCAGGACAGCCAGTACCAGTGCGGCCAGCCCTTGCTCCAGTTGGGAATGGTGGCTGCGATGCCCAGCAGCTCGCCCAGCACCATGAACCACAGCACATGGCGACCCGGGCGGCCCGGCGCATGACGGGCGCAGAGCCAGGCGCAGAGGATGGAAATGAGGATGAAAAGGCCGGTGCTGGCCATCAGGGGGGGCGTGCCTGGAATGCGTCCTTCGATGAAGTCCCCAGGAAATAGGGCAGACAGCAGCGGGTCCGTAGCCAGCACCAGCAGGACGGACAGCACATAGCAGCCGACGACGAGAGCCAGGGATCTCAGCATGGCGACTCCTGAGAAAAGGAAGGCATCCGGCCGCCACGGGCTGGGCGCCAGGGTGGGCCTGACGATAGCAAGAGGCGCCAGACGCACCCTCCGTGCTAACCCCGGCATGGCATGTCTATATCGGTATTAGACTGGTATTTGATTGGAGGTGCGAAGGGAGACATCATGCAAAGGCGCCAGACCCTGTCCTGGGCTGCGGCCTCGGCGGCAGCCCTGCTCCTGCCGGGCTGCGGTGGCGGCAGCACGGTGCCGCCTGGCCCGACACCGGCGCCAACGCCAACGCCCCTGCCCGCTGCGTGGCAAGTGCTCGGCCGGCAGATCCAGGGCCAGCTGCTGCTGCCGGGTCAGGAGGCCTACGAGCGCGGGCGCCGCGCTGCCAACGCCCGCTACGACGAGCGCCGGCCGCAGGCGGTCTTGCGCTGCGCGGCCCCGTCGGACGTGCAGGCCGGCCTGGCGCATGCGCTGAGCCAGGGCCTGGACTTCTGCCTGCGCAGCGGCGGGCACAGCTATGTCGGCGCGTCCACCGGCTCGGGTCTGGTGATCGACGTCGGCCCCCTGAACAGCGTGCAGCTGGAGGGCGAGGTCGCAGTGGTGGGGGCTGGTGCCACGCTGGCGGATGTCTACGGCACCCTGATCCCCCAGGGGCGCTGCGTGGCGTCCGGCAGCTGCCTGAGCGTGGGCGTCACAGGCATCACGCTGGGCGGCGGCTTCGGGGTCGTGGACCGCTCTCAAGGGCTGGCTTGCGACAGCCTGCTGGGCGCGCAGCTGGTGACGGCCGACGGGCGCCTGGTGGACTGTGACGCCGAGCGCAACCCCGAGCTGTTCTGGGCCTTGCGCGGCGGCGGCGGCGGGCACTTCGGCGTGGTGACGCAGCTGCGCCTGCGCACCCATGCCACCGGGCCGCTGCAGCAATTCAGCGCCGACTTCTCCCTGGCGGCGCTGCCCGCCGCCTTGGCGGCCTGGCAGGACTGGCCGGGCCGCGGCCTGCCGGATGCGATCTGGTCGCAGTTCGTGCTGCCGGCGGGCAGCCCCCTGTTCCGCCTATGGGGCGTGGGCGCTGGCGACGCTGCGGCGCTGCAGCCGCATTGGGAGGCGCTGCTGCAGCGCATCGGGCACGCGCCGCTGTCCCGGCAGTGGCTGGGCAGCAGCTATGGCTCGGTGATGATGGGCGCCTGCCAGGGCTACAGCCTGCCGCAATGCCACCTGCCCAGCCAGCGTGACGGCGGACTGCTGGGGCGTGCCTCGATGACGGCCAGCTCCGATTTCTTCGAGCAGCCGCTGGACGCCGCCGGCATTGACGCCCTGGCCGCCGGCGTGGCGGCGCGCCAGGGCGTCGGCACGGTGGTGCTGAACCTGATGGGTGGCGCCATCGCCCGCGTCGCCCCCGACGCCACGGCCTTTGCGCACCGCCGTGCGCTGTTCAGCGCCCAATACCTTTGTGAATACGCGGCCGGAACGAGTGAAAGCACGCTGGCATCCGCCGAGCTGTGGGCCCAGGGCATGCGCGAGCGCATGCGGGCCTGGAGCAGTGGCGGGGCTTACGTCAACTATCCCAATGCCTTGCAGGCACGCGCCGCCGAGGCTCGGTACGGCGCCAATTTGGCGCGCCTGCAGGCGATCAAGGCAGCGGTTGATCCCCAGGGCGTGTTCGCTCCGCTGGAGCGGGTCTGAGCATGCCTTGGCGGTCGCCCGAGGCTCCAGAAGCAGCGCCCATGATCGCCACAAGCTAACTCGACAAGGCGTGTTAGTCTTCGGCCGCGCTCACGAGATAGCGGTCACTGGCACCCTCAGCAGCCCAAGAGATCCGTGTTGCAGCAAGACCTGACGCCGGTGGACAACAGGCAGCCAGCCAGGCGAAGCACGGCGCCTCGCGGATTGAACTGATGGCGTGCGACGCTGAATGGCATCGGCTTCGAAGACTTGCATGAGAAATTTCCTGCTTCCGGCGATCCTGATCTTGCTGTCTCTGCCGGCCCGGGCGCAATGCCCGGACCATGACCTCGGCGGCGCGCAGGTCATGGTCCAAGCGAAGCATGCAGGCCTTGAACTGGCTTTTGTGCTGCCGGTCGAGGTGTCCTGCGTCCGTTTCAAAACAGGCGCCGAAATTCGCAGGCTGAGCTGGCAGGTTCAGGGCGGCGGACGTTTGTCGGCGGCCGGGGATGCCATCCATTGGGACCAGCCGGTTCGGTCCTTCGAGGTGCGCATCTCTCCCACGGCCCTCAAGGACGGGCAGTTCGACCGGACCTACACGCCGGTGATGCCGCTGGGTGACGGCCGGTCACTTGCGGTGTACACCGACTACCTGCTGCTGGATCCGACCCTTGGGCGGACGACACTCCAGTTCGAAGGCCTGCCCGCTCGCGGAGGCCTGATGCAGCTGGGGCGCCACCAGTGGAGCTCGGAGAACCCGCCGGGCTACCTCTTGCTGGGAACTCCGGTGGTGGAACGCTATGGCGATGACGCCCTGATCGTGGATCAGTCACTGCCTGGGCCGCTGATACAGCGTGTCCGGAACCTGCTGGACGAGGCGCACCGGCAGTTGGCCTCGGTGCCCCGGCCCGGTGGCCCAATCAGCATCCTGGCCATGGGGGGCGGACGGCAGGGCAACCCTTCCTGGCGCGGTGATGTCAGTCCTGGCTTGATGCGTCTGGGTTTTTACGGCCGGAGCTGGGATGACGTTCAGCCAGATTTGGCGCGCAAGCTCTCGGCCTATGTGCTGCACGAGACCTTCCACTTGCACAATCTGCGCTTGCGCCTTGGCTCACAAGGCGGCGTGTCCTTGCTGGAAGGCGGGGCCGACGCCGTGGCAATCAGCCTGCAGCGCCGCCTGGGGCAATTGAACGACGCGGCCTATCTGGCCAGACAGAACCTCGCGCTACGGCAATGCCTGCTGAGTTCCGGTGCCACGCTGCGTGAGAAGGAAGCGCTGGGTGGCGATGTGCCTTACGACTGCGGCTTCGCCCTGTTGTCCCTGGCATCCTGGGCAGCCTCCGGCACTTTGCTGGATGGCCGCCAGCCCGTCGAGCTGTGGCGGGATGTATTGACGCAAGCGGGGGATGGGCCTTACGACTGGCGCGAGTTCCTGGCGGCCACACGCAGCAAGACGCCCGCCCTGCGCCAGGGGGTCGTCGATCTTCTGGAGCAGCTGGTGTACAGCCGGATCGACTGGGACACCGCCCTCTCGTCGCCTGCTCTGCACGGCCTCCTGGAGCCTGCGCCCCCCCAGGACTACGAGATGACACCGGTGTCCTCCCAGCTTGCCAGCCGGGCATTGATGAGTCTTCTGGCCAGCCAGTGCACCGGCCCTTACGGCTTTCACATGGATAGTGGCGTCTTCACCCTCGATACCGCGCAAGGCCAGTGCCAGGCCGCATGGCCGGACAAGTTCCCGGTGGCGCGCCTGAATGGCTTTGACTTTGTCCACCAAGGTTTGCAGGCTGCGCAGTCCGCCCGCCGATCCTGTACGGAGCAGGGTCAGGTGCTGGTCGCCGACGAGCCGCAGGCGCGCCCCTTCGTCGTGCCATGCAGTGACTTCGGCGCCGTACCGCGCCTGTACCGCTTCAGGGAGCCTCCTGCGATGCGGGCCGGCCGGGCAGGCTGATGCGGTGGCTGATTCAGCCGGTGGCCAGGCGCGCCTTGCGCTCCGCCGTGTAATCCCACCATGGCCGCGCATCCTCGCCGTCCATGAAGCGGGTGACCGAAATGAAGACGTCGATCACGCAGGGGTCGTGGCGCTGACCGGTGCGCTGGCACAGGGCCTCGTAGAGCAGGTAGGGATCGCGGCCCTTGAGCTGCTCGGGCTGCTGGATGCCCAGCAGCACCAGGTCGGCCGCCATGGCCGGGCCGATATTGGGCAGGTCGGTGAGGCGGCGCAGCCGCTGGCGGTCGACTTTGGCGGGATGCATGCGAGCAGCTCAGACAAGGGTATCCGGGTCGCCCCACAGGGCCTTCTGGTAGGCCTTGATGCGTGGGGCCAGCAGGTCGGCACGGGCCAGACTCTCGGGCGGCCAGTACTTGGCGCGGTCATAGTACTCGGGCACGGCCACCGCGCCGGGCGGAAGCTGGAGCCAGGGCTGCTTGCTGCTGGTGAAGATGTGGATGTCCGGCGGCAGGGCGTCCGGGTCGTCCAGCGTGCCCACGCGCACGAAGTTCACCAAGGGGCCGGCGCCGGCGTAATGGCTCCAGACGGCGATGCGGCAATGCGGGCAGCGGGCGATCTTCTGGCCGGCGCCGCTTTCCGAAGGGGTGGCGACCAGTTCCGGCGCTTCGCCCAGGCTTTCGACGCGCTCGGCCTCGATCATGGCGTTGAGCGCGAAGGCGCTGCCGCTCTCACGCTGGCACCAGCGGCAATGGCAGCAGTGCACGAAGAGCGGTGCGCTCAGCATGCGGTAGCGCACGGCCCGGCAGTCGCAGCCGCCTTCGAGCGGGTAGGCAGTGGTGGGTTTCAAGGCGATTTCCTCCTCGCGTGTCCAGGGCTCAGACCCCGCCGCCCTGCTCCCAGCCGCCTTCTGCTGGCGCTGGCGGGCTGGCCGGCGCCTCGACGCCGTCGACGGGCGCGACCCGCGGCAGCTCGATGATGAAGCGCGTGCCCTCGCCCACCAAGCTTTGCACGCGGATGCTGCCGCCCAGCAGGGTGTGGACGATGTTGTAGCAGATGTGCAGCCCCAGCCCCGAACCGCCCTGCCCCAGCCGCGTGGTGAAGAAGGGCTCGAAGATGCGGCGCAGATTGGCCGGCGGGATGCCGCAGCCGTCGTCGCTGAACTCGATCAGCACGCGGTCCGGCCCCTGGGCCTGGGCATGCAGGCGCATTTGGCCGCCCTTGCGCCCATCGAAGCCATGCAGCAGGGCATTGAGCACCAGGTTGCCGAGCACCTGGCCCAGCGGGCCGGGGTAGCTGTCCATCACCAGGCCCGGCTGCAGCTGCAGCCGGATCTCATGCTCTTCGCGGCGGATGCGGCTGGCCAGGGTCATCGCCACCTCCTCGACGGTCTGGGCCAGGTCGAAGCTGCGGCGCTGGTCCGAGGTCTGGTCCACGGCCAGCTGCTTGAAGCTGGCGATCAGGTTGGACGCCTGCTCCAGGCTGCGCAGCAGCAGGGTGGTCGAGGCCTCGCTGCTGTCGCAAAAGCCCTGCAGCTCGCTGCGGCGCAGGCCGCCGGCCGTGACCCGATCCTGGAACTGCTGGCTGGCGTCGCGCAGGGTGCTGGCCATCAGCAGGCTGTTGCCGATGGGCGTGTTGAGCTCATGGGCCACGCCGGCCACAAGCGAGCCCAGCGCGGCGAGCTTCTCCTGCTCGACCAGACGGTCCTGGGCCAGCTGCAGGCGGCGGTAGGCCTCGGCGTTGTCATAAGCCACGGCAGCATAGGCGCCCAGCGTGCGCAGGATGTCGAGGTCGGCCAGGCTGAAGGCCTTGGGCTCCTCGCTGAGCACGGCGATCACGCCCATCACCTTGCCCTTGAGCCGCATGGGCACGTAAAGACCCGAGCGCGCCTGCTTGACAGGCCGGCCGTCGGCCAGCCGCGTGTCCTCCTGGCCGCTGAGCTGGCGCACATGGCTGTCCAGGCGGCGGATGTCGTGCGGGAACTCGTCGATCATCAGCTCCTGGCCCTGCAGCACGCACTGCGTGGCCGGCTGCTCGGGCGCCGAGAGGCTGCGCTGGTAGGGCTGGAAGGGATGGCCGTCCTGCATCACGAAGTCGAAGTCGATCACGCCCGCCTCCCAGTTCACCCGGCCGACGCCGAACACGCTGGCGTTCATCAGCTCGCTGACGTGGGCATAGAGCGTCTGCTGGATGACGGGCAGCTCGCGCGTGGCGGTGATGTCCCGGCCGATCTCGCTGAGCAGGGTGATGCTGCGCCGCGCCTTCTCGGCGGCCTCGCGCTGGGCGTCCGCCTGCTGCTTTTCGACCTGCAGCTGCCGGCCCTGCTCCACCACCTCCTCCGTGCGCTGGGCGACCTTGGACTCCAGGCGCTGGCGCGCGGCATGCAGTGCGGCGATCCGCCAGCGGTAGGCCCAGGCCGTCAGGCCCAGCAGGCCCAGCAGCAGGGTGGCCCGCCACCACCAGGTGCGCCAGAAGGGGGGCAGAACCTCGATCTCGATCAGGGGCTGCACCTGGCTCCAGACCCCATCCGGATTGGCCGCCCGTGCCAGCAGGCGGTAATGGCCCGGGTCCAGGTTGGTGTAGGTGGCCATGGCCTGCTCGCCCCGGCCCTGGATCCATTCACGGTCGAAGCCCTCAAGGAACCAGGCGTAGCGGTTGCGGCCCGGGTCGGCGAAATGCAGGGCGGAAAGCTCGAAGCTGACCATGGCCTCCTCATGGTTCAGCTGCATGCGGCGCGCCGCATGCAGCGGGCCGCTGATGCCTACATCGCGCAGGCTGACGCTGGCGCTGGAACCCCCGCGTTGTGCGCGGCTGGCGGCTTCGGCAGCGGGCAGCAGGCTCTGGTTGTACAGGCGCAGGTCCGAGAGCACCACGCTGGGGGCCTGCGGGTTGTCGCGCAGCTGGCCGGGCAGGAAGCGGATCACGCCCGTGCTGCCGAAGAAGAGGCTGCCGTCAGGCCCGCGCGCCGCCGCCCCGAAATTGACGCCGCTGCCAAAGCGCGACCGGCCGGCATAGCGCCGGGCGCGCTGCTGGTCCGGCACCAGCTGCACGACACCGTCTTCAGCCCCCAGCCAGATCTCGCCGTCCAGGCTGTCCTGCAGTGCGTCGTAGGACCCGTGGTCCAGCCCCGGCGTGTTGGACCAGTCGCGCAGCCGCCAGCCCCGGCCTTCCTGACGCAGTTCGTAGACTCCTTGGTTGCTGGCCAGCCAGATCCGCCCCCGCGAGTCCTCGCGCAGCGCGTGCACGGCCAGCTTCTGCGGCTGCGGCAGCACGGTGTCGGGGGTGAGCACGAACTCGAAGTCGTCGCTGTCGCTGCGGTAGCGGTAGAGCCCCCCCTTGGTGCCCAGCCACAGCCTGCCCAGGTGATCTTCCAGCAGGCAGTCGATGGTGTCGTGCTGCAGGGCATGCGCCTCGCCGGGCCGGGCGCCGTAGCGATGCACGCGCAGGCTGCCGGTCTCGATGCGGTAGAGGCCTGCCGCGCTGCTGGCCCAGACCTGGCCCTGGCGGTCCTCCTGCACCGCGCTGATGGAGGCGGCAGCCGGCGTGGCGGCCTTCAGGTCCACGACCTGGCTGCGCCGCCGACGCGGGTCGTAGCGCAGCAGGCCGCCGTCGCCGCCCACCCACAGCCGACCCTCTCGGTCGCGCATCAGGGCCTTGATGTTGTGCAGGGGCTGCTGGTCCAGCGGGATGCGCTCGGTGTCGCCGCTGGCCAGGTGCAGGCGGTTGAGCCCGCCGCCGTAGATGCCGACCCAGATGTGTTCGGCATCGTCCGGGGCAAAGGCCATGGGCGAATCCCCGCTGAGGCTGCGCTCGTCGCCCGGCACATGGTGGTAGCGCAGAAAGCCGCCGGAGCGCAGGTCGGCCAGGCTCAGGCCCTTGCCCCAGCTGCCCACCCACAGCACGCCGTCGCGGTCGATCATCAGGGAGGCCACGCTGTCCGAAGCCAGGCTGTCGGGCACAGCGGGCTGGTGCCGGTAGCGGCGCAGGCCCTGCCCGTCGTCCCGCCACTGCAGCAGGCCTTGGTGGTCGCCCAGGCCGATCCAGACGCTGCCCTCGCGGTCCTGGACCAAGGCGAAGACCGTGCTGCGGGGCAGGGTGAGTTCCGATTGCAGCGGGTCGGGCTGGGCCGAGGCCCGGCTGGCGTCGAGTTTCCAGACCTGCACGCCGCCGCCAAGGCCCACCCAGAGGCGACCGCTCTGGTCCAGCAGCAGGCTGCGCGGCAGCAGCTCCGTGACCGGCCGGCCCGCGGCCATGGGGTGCGCTGAGGTCTGCAGACGCTGCTGCAGCCGGCCCTGGGCATCCACATGCAGCAGCCAATCCTCGAACGCGAACCAGACGCCGCCCTGGCCATCGCCGACGAAGGCCCGCCCGCGACCCTTGGTCAGCGGAAGCTCGGCCGGCGGATCCCATCGGCTGAACTGCTCGCTCTGGCGGTCCAGCAGATAGAGCCCGCCGGCCAGGCCCACCCACAGTTGTCGCCCCTGCCGCGGGGCGAAGCCCAGCACCCGGCGCTGCTGCAGTGCCAGGCCCGGCGGCAGACTCAGCCGGTGGATTTTCTCGGTGGCCAGCGCCAGGCGGTCCACCCCGTCGCTGGTGCCCACCCACAGGCTGCCCTGCCCGTCGTCGTACAGGGCCTGGACGAAGGGATGGCTGAGGGTGTCCGGCCTGTCGGCGCGTGCGGCAAAGGACTGCACGTGGCGGCCGTCGAAGCGGGCCAGGCCGCTGGTCGTGCCCAGCCAGACGAAGCCGCGCTGGTCCTGCAGGCTGACCATGATCGCGTCGCTGGGCAGGCCGTTGCCGGAGTTCAGGGCCGTGAAGGGCAGGGCCTGCAGGGCGGCGGCGGGCGCCTCCGGTGGCAGGAGGGCAGCGGCCAGCCCGACCAGGGCGAGCCGGGCGGCGTTTCTTTTCAGGAACCCAATCCATGAAGCCACGAGCCAACCCCAACAGCGAGCAGCCCCCAGCGTAACGAATGCCCGCGCCACTGACCAGCGGGCGCAAGGCGAGCACCCGCGAAATGCTGCCGCGGCGGCTGCGCTATGCTGCACGCTTTCGGGAGCACGCCATGCTTGCCAGCAGTCTGGGCATTCACGATCTGGGCCTCTTCATCGTTTCGGGCCTGCTGCTCAACATCACGCCGGGGCCGGACTCGCTGCTGATCATGAGCCGCAGTGCCAGCCAGGGCTGGCGTGCGGGTTCGGCCGCGGCGCTGGGCATCGGGGCGGGCACGCTGGTCCACGTGCTGGCCGGCGCGCTGGGGCTTTCGGCGCTGCTGGCGGCCTCGGCGACGGCCTTCGTGGTGGTCAAGCTGCTGGGCGCGGCCTACCTCGTCTGGCTGGGGCTGGGCATGCTGTGGCAGCGTCGTCCGGACCCAGGGCCCGCAGCACCGCTGCCGCGCCCGGCTCCGCTGGCGCTGTGGGCCATCTTCCGCCAGGGACTGCTGACCAATGTGCTGAACCCCAAGGTGGCGCTGTTCTTCCTGGCCTTCGTGCCGCAGTTCATCAGCGCCGACGCTGCGCACAAGGGCCTGGCCTTCGTGCTGCTGGGCCTGATCTTCGACCTCAACGGCATGCTGTGGTGCCACGCCCTGGCCTGGTTCACCGCGGGTGCGAGCCGGCACATCCGCATGCCGAGGGCCTGGCTGGCGCTGCTGAACCGCGGCATCGGCGCCCTTTTCCTGGCCTTCGGGATCCGGCTGGCGCTGTCCGAGGCGCGCTGAGCGCCGGGCTCAGGGGCTGATCCACTCCTGGGTCAGGTCCGCGGTCATGCCCTGGTGGTGGCTGAGAAAGACCTGACCCCGGAACCAGCGTTCCCAGCGCGCGGCGCGCAAGCGGTCCAGCACCGGCCCCTTGAGCTCGCTGAGATCCAGGCGCAGGCCCTGGCGCCGCAGGCTGTCGTGCAGCTCCCGCAGCGCCTCCAGCCCGCTGTAGTCGATGCTGTTGACGGGCGACATCTGCAGCACCACGCGGCGCGTGCCGGGCTGCTGCGCGAGCTGGGCCTGGACCACGTCGGCCAGGCTGCGCGCGTTGGTGAAGAGCAGGCTTTCGTCGATGCGCAGGCCCATCACCTCGGGCAGGCATTCGACCTCGTGCCGGTCCACGTTGCGGTAGTGCTCGGTGCCGCGCACGCGGCCGACCAGGGCCACGTGCGGCTGCGCGGTGCGCTGCAGCAGCAGGGCGATGGAGCCCAGCACGCCCAGCCCCAGGGCCGCGGCGACGCTGACGTTGAGCACCAGCAGGGTCACGGCCAGCATCAGCAGGCCTTCGGCGCGGGCATAGCGCCAGGCTTCCAGGTAGGGGCGCCACTTGAGGCCGGACAGCACGGCCACGAGGATGGTGGCCGCCAGCACGCTGTGCGGCAGCCAGGCCAGGGCCGGCGCCAGGCCCAGTGCGGCGGCGCCTATCAGCAGGGCCGCAAAGACGCCGCCCATGCGGCTGCGGCTGCCCGCGTCGTACAGCAGGGCGCTGCGCGAGAAGCTGCCGGCCACCGGCATGCCGGCGCTGAAGGCCGCTGCCAGATTGGCACCTGCCAGGCCCATCAGCTCGCGCCGGGCGTCGACGCGCTCGCCGCGGCGCCGTGCCAGGGCCTCGGCCACGACCAGGCTGCTGACGTAGGCGACCAGCGCGATCAGCAAGGCGCCCGGCAGCATGGCCAGCCACAGCGCCGCATCCAGCGGCGGCCATTGCAGGCGCGGATGCAGGGCCGGCAGCGTGCCCAGCAGCCGCACGCCCAGATCCTGGGCCTGGACCAGCCAGGCCGCCGCCAAGGTCAGCAGCAGCACCAGCAAGGGGGCGAGCCGGGCCCCGAGCCCGCGCAGCAGGCGCCGGCCCAGCAGGAGCAGGGCGACTGCGGCGAGGCCGAATCCCACCGTGGACCCGTGCCAGCGCCAGCCGGTGGCGGCGGCGCTGTTCAGCAGGGCCGGCAGCTCGGAGCCCTGGGCGGGGCTGCCCAGCAGGGCCGGCAGCTGGCTCAGGGCGATGGCCAGCGTGGCGCCGGTCTCGAAGCCATGCAGCACCGGCACGCTCATCAGCGCCGCCAGTGCGTCCAGCCGCAGCGCGGCCGCCGCGGCCATCAGCAGGCCGGCTTCGGCCGCCAGCACCAGCGCCGCCTGGCTGGTGCTGTAGCCGGCAGGCGCCTGTGCCGCCGCCTGCGCCACCATCAGCGCGACGATGGCCACCGGACCCACGCCCAGGTAGGGGCTGGAGCCCAGCAGGGCGTAGGCCAGCAGCGGCAGCAGGCTGGCGTAGATGCCCACTTCGGCCGGCAGGCCGGCCAGCAGGGCGTAGGCCAGGCCTTGCGGGATCAGCAGCACGCTGACCACGGCCGCGGCGAGCAGATCCTCGCGCCAAGGCCCTTGGGCATAGGCGCGCAGTGTTTGCAAAGACTTCACAGGACGTTGAGCGGAATCTTGAGGTAGTGGACGCCGTTGGCCTCGGCGGGCGGCAGCCGCCCTGCCCGCACATTGACCTGCACGGCCGGCAGCAGCAGCTGGGGCAGGCCCAGGCTGCGGTCGCGGGCCTGGCGCATCGCGATGAAGGCGGCTTCGCTGATGCCCTGGTGCAGATGCACGTTGTGGGCGCGCTGCTCGGCCACGGTGCTGATCCAGCAGGCCGGGCGGCTGGCCGGCGGGTAGTCGTGGCACAGGTGCAGGCGTGTGTGCGCGGGCAGGCTCAGCAGGCGCTGCACGGAGCGGTAGAGGGTCGCGGCATCGCCGCCGGGGAAGTCGCAGCGCGCGCTGCCGTAGTCGGGCATGAAGAGGGTGTCGCCGATGAAGACATCGTCGCCCGCCTTGTAGCTGACGCAGGCCGGCGTGTGACCCGGCGTGTGCAGCACCTCGACCTCCAGCTGGCCGACCGCGAAGCGCTCGCCATCCTCGAAGAGCCGTTCGAAAGGGCTGCCGTCGACGGGGATGCCGGGGTCGTTGAACAGCTCGCGGAAGACCTGCTGCACCTGCGTGATCCGCGCGCCGATGCCGATGCGCCCGCCCAGCCTCTGCTGCAGATAGGGCGCGGCGCTGAGGTGGTCGGCATGGCAATGCGTTTCAAGCAGCCAGTCCACCCGCAGCTGCTGCGCGTGGACCCAGGCGACGATGAGCTCGGCGCTCAGGGCGCTGCAGCGGCCGGACTTGGGGTCGTAGTCCAGCACCGGGTCGATGATCGCGCAGCGCCGGCTGGTGGGGTCGGCCAGCACGTGGCTCACCGTGTGGGTGGCCGCGTCATAGAAGGCGTGAATCTGGGCCTGGGCCTGGATCGAGGGGTAGGGCATGGCGGCTCCTGCAGGGCCCGGGCAGTATAGGGGTGGGCCCTGCCGGGCCGGCTCAGTGCGCCGTGGGCCCCAGCACCTGCAGCAGTTGGACGCGCGAGGAGATGCAGGCGGCGTCGAAATCGGCCTGGATCTGCGTCAGCGCCTCGGTGTCATGCGCGTCGATGGTGGCGATGCCGATGGCGCGGTTGCGGCCCTGGGCCTTGGCGGTGTAGAGCACCATGTCGGCCCAGTTGACGGCCTGTTCCCAGTGCAGCGACAGGCCGGTGGGCGGCAGCGGGAAGTGCGCGAAGCCGACCGAGACCGTCACCTGCAGCGGGCCGTCCGGCGTCTGCACGCGTTCACCGCCGACGGCGAAGAGGATGCGCTCCGCCATCTGCACCAGCTGGGCCGGCGGCACGCCGGGGATGAAGACCAGGAACTCCTCGCCGCCCCAGCGCACTACCAGGTCTTCCTCGCGCACGGCCTGGGTGATGCGGCGGGCGACCTCGCAGATCACGGAGTCGCCGGCCGAGTGGCCGTGCTCGTCGTTGACATGCTTGAAGTGGTCGATGTCCACCATCAGCAGCGCCCCGTTGAAGGTGCTGGCGGCGTGATGCTCCATCACCGCCATGAAGTGGCGGCGGTTGGCGAGATTGGTCAGCGGGTCGCGTTCGCTCTGGGCGCGCAGCAGGGCCTCGTTGGCCTTGAGCTGCCGGTTGGCCTGGCGCACCTTGCGCAGCATCAGCACCAGCAGGGGCAGCAGCAGCGCCGTCAGCAGGGCCAGGGCCATGCCCACGCGCTGCGCCAGCACGCTGTTGGAGACCTGGCGCGCCTTGAGCTCGCGGTCGCGCTGCAGCAGGGCCAGCTCGGCGCTCTTGCGGTCGCTGTCGTAGCGAAGCTTGAGCTCGTCAAGCTGGGCCTTTCGCGATGCCTCCTGGGCCTGCTGGCTCTGCTCGCGCTCGGCCACCAGGGCTTTCAGCGCTTCGCTCCATTGGCCGGCACCGGTCCAGGCGTCGGCCAGTTCCTCCAGCTCGTGGCTGCGCTCGGCGGCACCGACCAGGTCCGGCCGCATGGCGTCCAGCCGCCGGCGCTCCTGGCGGGCCGCGTCGAACTGGCGCAGCTGGATCAGGGCCAGGCTCATGTTGTGACGCACGATGCGCTCCATGCGGCGGTCCTGGAAGTCCTCCAGCGCCGGCAGCGCCAGGCGGGCCTGGGCCAGCGCGCGGTCGGGCTGATGGGCGCTCAGGTAGAAGTCCGCCAGATTGGCGCGCACCACGGCCTCGACCCGGCGTGCACCGGCGCTGTGGGCCAGGCTCAGGGCTTCCTCCAGCGTGCGCAGCTGCGCGCTGCGATCCTTGCGTGCGACGGCCACGCCGCCTTCGTAGACCTTGATGCGGGCCAGGGTCGAGGGGTCCGCCTGTGCGGCCTGCAGGGCTTGCGCCATGTGCTGCCGTCCTGCATCGGCCCGGTCCTGCTGGTGTTCGGCGACGGCCAGCCGGCCCAGGCTCAGGGCCAGCAGCGCCGGGTTCTTGAGTAGCCGCGCCAGCGCCGTGTGGCGTTCGAACACGGTGATGGCGGTGGCGCCTGCGCCGGTGGCTTCCTGGCTCAGGCCCAGCAGGCGCAGTCCGAGCCAGGTGGCGGTGGCATCGCAGCCCGCCTCCAGGCTGTCCTGCAGGGCGGCGTCCTTGTGCTCCCACTGGCAGGGCGGGTGCAGCAGTTCCAGGCCCTTGCGCGCCAGTTCGCTGGCAGCCTGGGGGCGGTCCTGCCGTTCGGCCACCATGGCCCGCACCAGCTGGGCGTGGCCAGGGAAGGCCTGGTCCAGCTGGCGGGCCAGGC
Source organism: Burkholderiaceae bacterium (assembly GCA_041913905.1). Classification (GTDB taxonomy): domain Bacteria; phylum Pseudomonadota; class Gammaproteobacteria; order Burkholderiales; family Burkholderiaceae_C; genus Roseateles_B. The sequence goes on from JAYSEK010000023.1 coordinate 34,887, forward strand.
CTTCCGCCTCGGCAGCGCCCTGGCCCGAGATCAGGGCTGCGGCCAGGGCCAGGCTCAGCTCGGCCTGCAAGGCGGCGTCGCCTGCGGCCTGCGCCTGCTGCACCAGCGGCCGCAGCGCCTTGACGGCTTCGGTGGGGTGGTCGTAGGCCAGCAGGGTCAGCTGCAGGCCTTCGCGGCGCAGTTCGGCGCGGCTGAGGCTGCTGGCCGACGGGGGCGGTGCCGATGCGGCTGTCGGCGCGCCTGCCTGACCCGGCGCCGCAAAGGCGCCAGCGGTGGCCAGGGCCAGCGACAGGGACAGGGGCAGGGACACCAGCCATGCCGGGCGGACGCGGGGCAGCGCGGCGGACTTCATGCGCGAGGCTCCGTCCACTGCGCCGGGCCGGCTTGCGTCGAGAGCCGCACCTTGCCGTCGTGCCAGGCGGCTTCCATCTGCTCGGCCAGCTGCAGCAGGCGTTCGCCGTCCTGCGCGTCGGCCCATTGCACGCCGTAGGCCTTGTTGCGGCCGTGGGCCTTGGCCATGTACATGAGGGTGTCGACCATATCGATGGCACGCTCCCAATGCAGCGACACGCCATGCGGCTCGACGGGGAAGCTCGCAAAGCCGATGGAAGCCGTGACAGGCACGGTATGGCGTTCGTGCACCACGGGCTGCCCGCCGATGGTCTCCAGCAGGCGCTGGCCCAGGTGCTGGGCGAAGACCGGGTCGCTGGACTTGACCACGATGAGGAACTCCTCGCCGCCCCAGCGCACCACCAGATCGTCCTCGCGCAGGGCCTGGCGCAGGCGGCGCGAGACCTCGACCAGCACGGTGTCGCCGGCGGCGTGGCCGTATTGGTCGTTGATGCGCTTGAAGTGGTCGATGTCGATCAGGAAGACGCTGCCGCGCAGCAGGTCCTGCTCTTCACGCTGGCGGATGGCGGCCTGGAAATGGCGGCGGTTGGCCAGGCCGGTGAGCGGGTCGCGCTCGCTCTGCACCTTGAGTCGCTCGTTGGTGCTTTGCAGGGCCATATTGGTCCGTCGCACGCGGCGGTAGGCCAGCAGCAGCAGGGTGCTGGCCGCCAGCACGCAGCCGCCCATCAGCAGCCACAGCCGGAATTCCAGCTGGCTGGCGCGCAGCTGCTCGGTCTTGAGGCTCATGTCCCGGTTCAGCAGCTCGAACTCGCGGCTGCGGCGTTCGGCCTCCAGCGCTTCCTGGGCTTCGAGCACGGTCTTGCGCAGATCGTCGCGGTAGAGCTGGTGGCGGTACTGGCGCTCCCTCAGATAGGCCTGCACCGCATCCTGCGTCAGGCCGACATCCTGCAGCGCGCGGCCGTATTCCTCCAGCAAGCCGTCCATGCCGGTGGCCGAGCCCGCGTTGCTGGCCAGCTCGAAGCCGGCCTCGACCTCGCGCCGCCCCTGCGCCACCTGGCCGGTGTGCATCAGCGCGATGCCCAGGTTGTGGCGCGCGATCGACTCGGAGAAGACGTCCTTGCGCTTCTGCGCCAGGCGCACGGCCTCGGTGGTCAGCGCGATGGCGCCGGCCCATTCCTTCCTGCGCAGGAAATCGTCGGCCCGGTTGCTCAGCGCATTGGAGATCAGGTCTTCCAGCCCGGTCTCGCGGGCAGCTTCCAGCGCGGCCTGCGTGGCCCGCTCGGTGATGTCACGGTCGCGGTCCTGGTAGATCGTGCCGCGGCTGACCTCGATGAAATAGCGCAGCAGCGGGCGCTTGTCCTGGGCGGCGAGCTGCTCGGCCTCTTCCAGCGCCTTGACGGATTGCTCGAACTGCTGCGCGGCACTGTAGGTGCCGGCCAGCTGCAGCCGCGCAAAGATGCGCCGGCTGGGCGACGCGGCGGCGCCATCGGCCAGCGCCAGGGCGCGATGGGCGGCCCGCAAGGCCTGGTCGAACTCGCCCTGGTCGGTGAACAGGCCGGCGCGCAGCTCGTAGAGGGTCAGCAGCAGGCGCGGCGGCTGGCCGGTTTCGTCCACCTCGTCCAGCACGCTCAGGATCTTCTTGAGCTTCTTGCCCTGCCCGGACAGGGCGGCACGCCGGGCGTCCGAGACCGCCTGGGTCAGGCGCAGGGTGACGGCCACGCGCGGATCCTCGCGTCCGGGCCAATGCTCCAGCTGCTGGCGCAACTCCTCGTAGCGCTCGGCCTCGTCGACGCGCGCCAGCACCACCGCGCGCAGACCCAGAATGGCCAGCCGCGAGGCGCTGCCCGGGGCTTCGCGCTGGGCCATCGTGCGCAGCTCGTCGTCGATCTGACGCGGGCGCATCCGGATGTCCAGCTCCATCTGGTCCAGTCGGGCCAGCAGCTCCGGCGCCGGCTCGGTCGCGCTGGCGCGGTCCTGGCTGTCCGGCTGGCAGCCGGCCAGTCCGAGCACGAGGACGCCCAGCGCCAGGCCTAGGCGCCAGCGCGGGGGGGCGGAGCGTGAGTGGGTTCTCATCGGCTGGGCGTTGAGCCGATTTGACGCTGGCCGCTGGGCTTCGACGAGGGACGACATCGCGATTTAGTCAAAAAAATACGCAGATATCGACAATCATTCCTGCGAACGGCCCGGCGCCAGCACCAGGTTCAGCAGCAGCGCCCCGAAGGTGGCCGTGCCGATGCCGCCCAGGGCAAAGTCGCCCAGGCGCAGGGTGTAGTCCCCGGTGCCCAGGATCAGGGTGATGGCGGCCAGCATCAGGTTGTGGTGCCGGCTGAAGTCCACCCGGTTGTCCACCCAGATCTTGGCGCCGGCCACGGCGATCAGGCCGAACACCACGATGCTGACCCCGCCCATCACCGGCAGCGGGATGGTCTGGATCAGGGCGCCGAACTTGGGCGAGAAACCCAGCAGGATGGCCAGCAGGCCGGCGACGACAAAGACGGCCGTGGAGTAGATGCGGTTGGCCGCCATCACGCCGATGTTCTCGGCGTAGGTCGTGACGCCCGTGCCGCCGACGGCCGCGCTGAGCATCGTGGACAGGCCGTCGCCCATGAAGGCGCGGCCCATGTCGCGGTCGACATTGCGGCCGGTCATCGCGGCCACGGCCTTGAGGTGGCCCAGGTTCTCGGCCACCAGGATCAGGGCCACGGGCGCGATCAGCAGCAGGGCCCCGGTTTCAAAACGGGGGCTGGCGAAATGAGGCAGGCCGAACCAGGCCGCCTGCGCCACGCCGCTGAAGTCCATGGGCTTGCCCCAGCCCAGGCCGTTGGTGAGCAGGGCGTAGAGCAGGCTGGCCAGTAGCAGGCCGGCCAGGATCAGCAGACGCTGCACCAGCCCGCGGCTGCGCACGGCGACCCCCGCCACGCAGAGGAAGGTCAGGGCCTGCACCCAGGCGTCGAAGGGCGTGGGCGCCATGTTCTTGATGGGCACGCTCGCCAGGTTCAGGCCGATCACCGCCACGATGGCACCGGTCACCACCGGCGGCATCAGGCGTTCGATCCAGCCGGTGCCCAGCCACTGCACCACGGCGCCGATCAGGAAGTACAAGGCGCCGCAGGCAAGGATGCCGCCCAGGGCCAGGCCGATCTGGGCGTTCGGGCCGCTGCCGCCGTAGCCGGTGGCGCTGATCACCACGCCGATGAAGGCAAAGCTGGAGCCCAGGTAGCTGGGCACGCGTCCGCCCACCATGAGGAAGAAGATCAGCGTGCCAATGCCGCTCATCAGGATGGCCACATTGGGGTCGAAGCCCATTAGCAAGGGGGCCAGTACCGTGGCACCGAACATGGCCACCACGTGCTGGAGGCCCAGGGCAATGGTTTGCGGCCAGGCCAGGCGCTCGTCCGGGGCCACGGCCTGCCCGTCCAGGGCGGCGACCTCGCGCCAAGGGGGGATCCAGCTCACAGCGCGCTCCTCTCAGGCTGCTTTTGACTTCTCTGAAGCTCGGAATCTCCCGCCCCCCCGGCTCACGGGGGATGGGGCTTCCGGCACCTGTGCGCGCAGTGTAGTGAGCGGGGGACGGACCCCGGCTCGGGCTATATCCCTATATGGCCCGAGCCGGGTCGAGGAAAGTTGCACGTTTTGTAACGATTTGCGTCGCCCGTGGCGGCCATGCCAGGGATATATCGCCTCCGCGGTCCACTCACGGTCCTCTCAGTCCGTGATCACCGGCAGGTCGCCCATGGCCTCGGCCAGCCAGGCGGCGACGTCCTGCTGCACCTGGGTGTCGTCCAGCAGCCGGCGGTGGCCCAGGCCCTCGGTGAGTTGCAAGCGGGCCTGGGGCAGTGCCGCGGCCAGGGCTTCGCTGTAGCTGGCCGGCACGGCCCGGTCCTGGCGGTCATGTACCAGCAGGACGGGCAGGCGCAGATGTCGTCCCAGCCAGGCCGGTTCGAAGCCGGCCAGCCCCGGCCGGGCGCGCGTTTCCAAGGCCTGACTCAGCCGTTCGCGCACGACCGTGCTCAGGCCGAAGCTGGCGGCAAAGCCGTCCAGCAGGTGGCGCGGTGGCGCCGAGCAAGCCAGCAGGGCCAGGCGCTGCACCGGCAGGCCGCGGGCCACGCCATGCGCTGCGGCGAGTGCGCCGATGGAATGGGCCGCGATGCCCGTCCAGGGGCCGTGCTCGATGTTCAGCACCTGGAGTGCACGCTGCCACTGGGCGATGTCCGTGCGCCAGCCGCTGCTGCGTCCATGCGCCGGCCAGTCCAGCAGCCATGGCGACAGTCCGGCGTCCCAGCAGGCCCGGGCCAGGCCCCGCATTTGCGCGGCCTGGCCGCTCCAGCCGTGCAGCAGCAGCACGCGTGGGCGCTGCGCGCCGTCCGGCCGGTGCCACAGCTGCAGGCGCCGGGTCTCGAAGGGCAGGGTCAGGCCTTGCCAGGGCGCCATGGGCAGGCGCGCTTGCAGCAGCCGCGGCGGCAGCGGCGTGTCGAACAGGCGCAGGGCCAGGCGGGCGGCCTGGGCGGGGGCATGGCGCTGCAGCAGGTCCAGGCTGGCGCGCAGGCCTTGCAGGACGCGGCCCTGGGCATAGAAGCGCTCGATGGCGGGGCGGGTCTGGCTCATGGTGTCAACCCAGAAAGAAGTCGCGGTTGCGGGCGGGGATGGCCTGCCAGAGGCGTCGCAGGGCGCACCAGCCGCGCCAGGCCAGGCCGGCCAGCCCGCACAGGGCCAGTATCAGGAGGGGGCTGAACATGGTGGGGGGCCTTTCATGTTGTTTCGCACGATCGTGCGAAGTGCGGGGAAATGAAACACAGGCATGGCCGTGTACCGGAGGATTACAGGGGTGGAGTCAGGGGCTGGCCGGGCGCAGTCCCTGCATCAGGCGCTGATAGGCGTTCCAGCCGCGCTCCGCGGCTCGCGGGTCGCGCAGGAAGCGGGTCTCGCGCACGACGGCGGTGAAGATGGCGTCGAGTTCGAAGACCAGCTGGTCGGGATCAAGATCGGCACGCAGATGGCCGCACTCGACCGCCTGCAGCACGCTGCGCCGCAAGACCTGGCGCCAGCGCTTCACGCCGGCCAGCAGCAGCTCGCGCAAGGGGCCCTCGCGGTCGTCGAACTCGAAGGCGCCGGCCACGTAGAGGCAGCTGCCGCGGTGCCCGGCCTGGCAGGCGCGGGCCAGCCAGGCGCGCATGATGGCGTCCAGCCGCGGCAGGCCGCGCGCTTCGCGCAAGGCCGGCACCAGGATGTCTTGCTGGAAGCGGCGGTCGAACTCGTCCAGCACCGCCTTTTGCAGCGCCTCGCGCGAGCCGATGCGCGAGAACACGCCGCTCTTGGACAGGTTCAGGCGCTTGGCGATCTCGCCGATGGACAGGCTCTCCAGCCCTTCCAGCGCGGCCATCTCCAGCGCCATGTCCACGATGGCGGTCTGCGTCAGCTCGCTGCGTTCTGTCTTGGCTTCCATGGTGACAATTTAGCACGATCGTGCGAAGTTGCAAATCTTCTTCGCCCATGCCATCTCTGAGACACTGGCGCCCTCTCCTCCGACGAGGCCTTGCGCCCCTTTCGCATGCCCCTGCTGGCCGCCGCCGACTACCAGCCTGCCGTGCAGGCCCTGTTCGAACGCATCGAGGCCGATCTGCGCCCGCTGCTGCCCCGGGCGCGCATCGAGCACATCGGGGCCTCGTCCATCCCGGGCGCCCTGTCCAAGGGGGACCTGGACATCTGCGTGATCGTCCCGCCCGCCGAGCATGCCCAGGTGATCGAGCTGCTGTGTGGCCGGGGCTATCACGTCAAGCCGGACACGCTGCGCACGCCCGCGCTGTGCATGCTGGTGGCGGCGCCCGAGCTGGCGGGGAATCAGGATCTGGCCCTGCAGATCGTTGCGCAGGGTTCCGAGTTCGAGGATTTCCTGCGCTTTCGCGAGGCCTTGCGCAAGGAACCGGCCCTGGTCGCCGCCTACGACGCCGTCAAGCGCCGGCATTGGGACCAGGGCGAGGACGCTTATCGGGCGGCGAAGGCCCGATTCATTGAATCCGTGCTGGCGCGGGGCGGCGACTGCCTATAGTCCGCCCCGCGCCGGTGGATCGGCGGGATGGATGTGATGAGTGAAGCAGCAGCGGTGAAGCCGCGCATGGACTGGGCGGATTTCGAGGCGGAAGCGGGCGGCGTGGTGCTGGCCTTGCGTGAGCTGGGCCGGGCCGTCGAGGCCTCCGGCCTGGACAAGCGCCTGTGCGAGCTGCTCAAGGTGCGGGTCTCGCAGATCAACGGTTGCGCCTTCTGTCTGCAATACCACCTCAAGCTGGGCCGCCAGCTGGGCCTGGACAGCGCGCTGCTGGACGCACTGGCCTGCTGGCGGGACTCCCCGGCCTATTCCCCGCGGGAACGCGCGGCCCTGGCCTGGGCGGAGGCGCTCGCGCTGCAGGCGCAGCATCCGGATGCCGACGCGGCCTATGCCGCTTTGCAAGGGCAGTTCAGCCCCGCGGAAATCGCCAACCTCACCGCGGCCATTGCGCACATCAACGCCTGGAACCGCATTGCCGGCGGCCTGCGCTTCACACCACCGGCGGCTTGACGGCCTCCTTGCATCGCGCCGGCCTCAGCCGGGTGCGCCTGCGGGGCCGCCGATGATGTCCACGCACTCCCACCAGTTCAGCCAGAACAAGGGCCGGCGATAGCCCCGCACCCAGGGATGGGCCAGGTCCGTGACATAGCGGTGGCCGCGGTACTTGTAGGGCATGTAGGCGGTGGCCAGGCGCTTGCTTTCCTTGAACAGGGCCTGGCGCTGCGGGCCGTCGGGCAGGCTGCCGACCTGCTCGAAGAGCCGGTCCATGGCCGGCAGGCGGAAGCGCGCGAAGTTGGAGGCGCCGATATGGCCGCTATGGAAGCTGGCCAGCAGGTCCTGCGAGTCGGGCTTGGCGGCGGAGAGGGCCAGGCTCCAGATCATGTAGTGGCCCGCCCGCAGGGCCTTGAAGTTCTCGGGCCACTTGCCCGTGCGGAAGTGCACCCGCAGGCCCACCGCGGCCAGGTTCTTCTGCCACAGCTCGTCGATCTGGCGCTGGAAGCCGTCGGGGGTGGTCAGGCTTTCCAGCACCAGCTGCCGGCCGTCCGGGTCTTCGCGCCAGCCGTCGCCGTCGCGGTCGCGGTAGCCGTAGAGATCCAGCAGGGCCTTGGCGCGCGCCGGGTCAAAGTCGCCCATCTCGCTCTTGTAGGCCGGATCGTAGGCCGTGGTGTGCGGGATGTAGGGCGACTGCGCCGGGATGGCCTGCCCGCGGCGGGCCAGGCTGATCTCGCGCCGGCAGTCGGTGGCCAGGGCGATGGCGCGGCGCAGGGCCACGCGCGCCGGCGTGTAGCCGCCCACCACGGGGTCGTCCATGTTGAAGACGGTGAACAGCACGTCGGCCAGCAGCTCGCGGTAGGCCTGGATGCCCTGGCGGGCGAGGTTGGGGGCCAGCCGGCCCTGCGGAAGAATCTGCAGGATGAAGTCTTCCGGCGTGCGTTCCAGGAAGTCGAACTGCCGGTTGAGGAAGGACAGCCAGCGCGGCTGGTTCTCCTCGATGATGGCCACCTGCACCTGGTCGACCATGGGCAGGCGCCGGCCCTTGAAGCGCGCCAGCAAGACCTGACCCTCCTTGTCGTCGGCCGCAGGCTGGGCGTCGTAGTAGCGCTCGCGGTACTGCGGGTTGCGGTCCAGGATGATCAACGAGCTGCGCCGCCACTGGCTCAGCACGAAGGGGCCGGTGCCCACCGGGTGCTCCATGGTCTGCCCCGCATAGGCCTCGATCACCTCGCGGGCCACCGCGCCGTAGGTGTCGATCTGGGCGAAGACCTCCAGCAGGCGCGGGCGTGTCTCCTTGAGGCGGATCTGCAGCGTGTAGCGGTCCAGCACGCGCAGGCCCTCGATGGGCTTGTCATAGTCGAAGGGCGCCTTGCTCTTGAGCAGGGCCGCGCGGTATTCGGCCAGGCCCAGGATGCCCAGCTCCTCCAGCTCGGACCAGGACGGTGAGGCGACCTCCGGGTCGGCGAAGCGCTTCCAGCTGTAGATGAAGTCCTCCGCCACCAGCTCGCGGCGCTGGCCCTTGAAGGCCGGGTCGGCGGCGAAGTAGATGCCGGGGCGCACCCGCATGGTCCAGATCTTGAAATCGTCCGAGACCTCCGGCATGCCCTCGGCCACCAGCGGCTTCAGCAGGGCTGGCCTGGCCAGGTGGTCGTAGCTGTAGAGGCCCTCGAAGATGTGGGCGGTGATGATGCGCGAGTACAGGTCGCTTATGCGGGCCGGGTCGAAGCCGGTCTCGGCAATGCGCAGGGCGTAGCGCAGCACCTTGGGCTGCGATGGCGCGGCGGCGGCATCCGCAGGCGGGAGGCCGGCGCCGAAGCCGGCGAGGCCGGCGAGTACTGCCAGGAGATCACGGCGGGAAGAGCCGCCCGCGGGAGCGCGGAATGTCATGGGCGCAGTGTCGCGGAAGCCCTGGTGCCGGCGAGCACGTATTCACCCCTAGTGCGCCACATTCAAGGGGCATGCTGCGTGGCAAGTCTCAGCGCCGGGCGCTCGCCTGCTGCTCGAGGTCGATGTCCACGTAGGCCCAGAAGTCGCGCATGTAGATGTTGCGGTCGTAGCCGATCACCCAGGGCTGGGTCATGTCCGTGAAGATGCGGTGCACCTCGGCCTTGAAGGGCATGTAGGCCACGATCAGGCGCTGGGCTTCGGTCATCAGGGCCTGGCGTTCGGGGCCGTCCGGCATCACTTTCTGCCTGGCGTAGAGCGCATTGAAGGCGGGCAGGTCGAAGCGCGACTTGTTGGACTGCCCCTTGTTGGGCCCGTAGGCCAGGCCCAGGAAGCTGTCGCCATCCGGCGCGGTGGAGCTCCAGCCCAGGCCCCACATCTGCAGCTTGCCGGCGTTGGCGGCCTTGAGGTTCTCCGGCCATTTGCCGAAGCGGAACTTGACGCGCACCTGGATCGCGTCCATGGCTTTCTGCCAGAGCTCGGCCAGCGCGCGCTTTTCGCCGTCGGGCTCGGTGGCGTACTCGATCACCAGCGGCGAGCCGTCGGGCCGTTCGCGCCAGCCGTCGCCGTCCTTGTCCACGTAGCCGTAGAGGTCCAGCAATGCCCGGGCGCGGCCGATGTCGTGCTGGCTCATCTCGGAGCGGAAGGCGGGGTCGTGGCCGAAGGCGCCGGGCGGGATGGGGCCTTGCGCCGGCACCGCCTGGCCGCGGCGCGGCAGGCGGACCACCTTGTCCAGGTCCACGGCCAGAGCGATGGCGCGGCGCAGGGCGACCTTGTCCGGCGTGTAGCCGCCCACCACGGGATCCTCCATGTTGAAGTAGGACAGGTACAGGTCCGAGCGGAAATAACGTACGGCCTGCATGCCTTTTCGGGCCAGGTTGGGCGCGAGCTTGTTCTGCGGCATGACCATGGGAAGGAATTCCTGTGGCACGTCGTCGACCAGGTCGAACTCGTTGCGCAGGAAGGACAGCCAGCGTGGCTGGTTCTCCTCGATCACGGCGATCTCCACCCGGTCCAGCATGGGCAGCTTGCGGCCCTTCAGGCGGGCCGCGGCCGCGACCATGCGCGCGTCCGCCGGGTTGGGGCTTTCGTCGTAGAACACGTCCCGGTAGTTTGGATTCTTCTCCAGCACGATGAGCGAGCTGCGCCGCCATTCGGCCAGGCGCCAGGGGCCTGTGCCGACGGGGTGCTCCATGATCTTGTCGCCGTAGGCCTCGACCACTTCGCGGGCCACCGCGCCCAGCATGGCGTCGGCAAAGTTGTAGACGAAGCGCGGGTCGCCCAGCTCGGTGCGAACCTGGAAGGTGTAGCGGTCCAGCACCCTCGCCCCGGCCACCTCTCGGTCGTAATCAAAGGGCTTCTTGCTCTTGAGGGCCTGCTGGCGCAGCTCGGACAGGCCCGGCAGCTGGGCGTTCTCCAGCACGAAGAGGTTGGTGCTCTTGTTGGCCGGGTCGTAGTGGCGCTTGAGCGAGTAGACGTAGTCGGCGGCGGTCAGCTCGCGCTTGCGGCCGTTGAACGCCGGATCGTCGGCGAAATGGATGCCGGGCTTGACGCGGAAGGTCAGGGTCTTGAAGTCGGCGCTGATCTCAGGCATGGCCTCCACGGTGGAAGGCTTCAGGCGCACCGGACGGGCCAGGTATTCGAAGCGCAGCGGGGCGTCGAAGATGCCGGCGGTGATGGTGCGCGAGTACAGGTCCGAGACCTGCGCGGGGTCGAAGCCGGTCTCGGCGACGCGGATCGCATAGCGCAGCACCTTCTTGGGCGCCGCGCCCTCGGCCGCAGGCGCCGTGGCCTGGGCGTGCAGCGAGGGGCCGGCCCCCAGGGCACTCAGCAACAAAGCAGCAGCAACGACAGCGCGCATTCTTGGCATCCCTCTCGAACCGGTGGCCGGGCACGGTTGGCCCGGCACGGGCTGGCGATTGTGACGCAGAAGCTCAAGGAATTCCCCTAGGAAGAATCCAGCATCGGCTCCGCACAAACCGGCATGGGCAGAGTGCGGAGCCTGCACTAGACTGGCGCCCGAGTTCGAGGGGCCAGCGCCCGCCGCTCGCGCTCGATCCTGGGCTCTGGCTGCCGCCGGGGCTGGCAGTCCGAATCGGAGACCGACAGCCATGACGGCATATCTCTTGCGGCGCCTGTGGCAAATGATTCCCACCCTGCTGGGCGTCGTGCTGCTGGTGTTTTTCCTGTTCCGCTGGTTTGGCGGCGACCCGGCCGAGATCCTGGGCGGACAGAACGCGTCCGCCGACCAGATCCAGGCCATCCGCGACCAACTGGGCCTGAACCGCCCGGTCTGGGAGCAGCTGCTGATCTTCCTGAAGCAGATCGTCACCTTCAACTGGGGTCACAGCTGGGCCACCAACGAATCCGTGGGCAAGCTCTTTGCGACCCGCCTGCCGGCCACGCTGACGGTGATGCTGCCCATCCTGTGCCTGGAGGTGTTGCTGGCCATCCCCCTCGCGCTGGCCGTGGCTGCCGTGCGCGGCTCGCTGACCGATCGCGCGGTGATGGTGCTGAGCACGGTGGCGGTGTCGATCTCCCTGCTGGTCTACGTGATCGTGGGCCAGTACGTCTTCGCCTTCCGCCTGGGATGGTTCCCCGTGCAGGGATGGAGCAACAGCACCTGGACCAATCTCAGCACCTATGCGCCGCTGCCCGTCATGGTGGCGGTGGCGGTGGCGCTGGCGCCCTACACGCGGCTCTACCGCAGCTTCTTCCTGGACGAGATCGGGCATGACTACGTGCGTACCGCCCGCGCTAAAGGGCTGACGGAGCGGCGCATCCTGCTCAAGCATGTGCTGCGCAATGCGCTGATCCCCATCCTCACCAACATCTCGGTGGCGTTGCCCGGCGTGTTCGTGGGCTCCTTCCTGCTGGAGGTCTTCTTCTCCATCCCGGGCCTGGGCCGCGAGCTGCTGCTGGCGGTCAACCGCAGTGACTATCCGGTGATCCAGGCCTTCGCCATCTACCTGGCCATGCTGACCATGGTGATCAATCTCCTGACCGACCTTCTGTACAAATGGGTCGACCCCCGGGTGGTCCTGAAATGAGCACGACCGTGAGCACATTGCCGGTGAATTCAGGCGCCGAGGCGCGCAGCGCGCAGGGCGTCTGGGCGGCGGCGTGGCGGCGCCTGCGCAGCGATCGGCTGGGCATGGCCTGCCTGTGGGTGGTGGCCCTGTTCCTGGGCCTGGTGCTGGCGACGGGCCTGGGCCTGATCGCGGCGGACTGGCAGAAGGAGGTCGGCGTGTCCAATGCGCCGCCCAGCTTCGTGGGGCCGGCCGCCGGCGAGTCGTCGCAGGCCGCCCAGGGGCCCAAGGGACCCAATGCGGATCTCTCCGACGTGGACCCGCTGGCACCCCGCTATGCCGAATGGGACGCCAAGGCGCGGACCTTCAAGACCGAGGACCTCGTCAAGCGCGAGACCCTGCCCTTTGGCGCCGACCGGCTGGGCCGCGACGTGCTGGCCAAGGTGATGAAAGGGGCCGAGGTGTCCATCATGGTGGGCGTGCTGGCCGCCTTGGTGGCCACGCTGATCGGCACGGTGCTGGGCGCGCTGTCCGGCTTCTTCGGCCGGCGCGTGGGGGACTTCCTCGAATGGGTCTACAACGTCTTCACCGCGGTGCCGGACATCCTCTTGATCTTCGCCTTCGCGGCCATCTTCGGCCGCGGCGTGCTGCCGGTGGTGATGATCCTGGGCCTGGCGGGCTGGACCGGCGTGTACCGGCTGGTGCGGGCCGAGTTCATCAAGCATTCCAGCCGCGAGTATGTGCGGGCCGCCGAGGCCATCGGCGCCTCGCAGGGCTCGCGCATGTTCCGCCACATCCTGCCCAACGTCTCGCACGTGACCCTGGTGCAGCTCTCGCTGCTGGTGGTGCGCTTCATCAAGAGCGAGGTGATCCTGTCCTACCTGGGCCTGGGCGTCAGCGTGGACCAGGTCTCCTGGGGCACCATGCTGGCCGAGGCGCAGAGCGAGCTGATCCTGGGCTACTGGTGGCAGCTGACGGCCGTGGCGGTCTGCATGGCGGTCTTCGTGACGGCCTTCGCGCTGTTCACGGATGCGCTGCGCGATGCGCTCGATCCCAAGTTGCGTGGTCTCGAGTGATGACCCACCCACCCCCTACGCGCTCCGCGCGCCCCCTCGAAGGGGGCCAGCCCGCAGGCCCGGCAAAGCCGGATCCTCGGGCTGCACTCGGTCAAGTCCGATGGTGTCAGGGCCGGAACGTATGCGAGATGACATGCTGTTGAGTATCCAAGACCTCCACGTCGCCTTCCGCATGGGCAAGCTGCGCGGCCAGGTGCAGCGCCAGCAGGCGGTGAAGGGCATCAGCTTCGAGGTGCCGGAGAACCGCACGGTGGCGCTGGTGGGCGAGTCGGGGTCGGGCAAGAGCGTCACCGCCATGTCCATCCTCAACCTGCTGCCGGACAACGCCGAGCGCAGCGGCCGCATCCTCTTCCAGGGTCGCGACCTGCTGCAGAGCTCGCAGCGCGAGCTGCAGGCTCTGCGGGGGCGCGAGATCGCCTGCGTGTTCCAGGATCCCATGAGCTCGCTCAACCCGGTCTTCACCGTGGGCGACCAGATCATGGAGCCGCTGATGCTGCACCTGGGCCTGAGCCGCCGCCAGGCTCTGGCCCGCGCCGAGGAGCTGCTCAACGAGGTGGGCATCCCCGACCCCAAGCGCCGCCTGGGTTCGTATCCGCATGAGATGTCCGGCGGCCAGCAGCAGCGGGTGATGATCGCCCTGGCCCTGTCCTGCGGCCCCAAGCTGCTGATCGCCGACGAGCCCACCACCGCGCTGGACGTCACCATCCAGCGCCAGGTGCTGGAGCTGCTGGCCCGGCTGAAGGAGGCTCACCGCATGAGCTTGCTCTTCATCTCGCATGACCTGGGCCTGGTGGGCGAGATCGCAGACCAGGTGGTGGTGATGCGCCACGGCCAGGTCCGCGAGCAGGCGCCGGTGGCGCAGATCTTCCAGTCCCCGCAGGATGCCTACACCCGCGCCCTGCTGGCCTGCCGCCCTTCGCTGCAGGACAACCCGGCGCGGCTGACCGTGATCGACGACCACATCGCCGGCCGCCCGGCGCGGCAGGCCGCCATGGCCAAGGATCCCGATGCGCCCGTGATCCTGGAGGTGCGCGGCCTGCGCAAGAGCTTCTTCTTCCGCGAGGGCCTGTTCGGCCGCAAGGAGTTCCAGGCGGTCAAGAACGTCAGCTTCCAGCTTCGCAAGGGCCACACCCTGGGCGTGGTGGGCGAGTCCGGATCGGGCAAGACCACCATGGGCCTGACCCTGCTGCGCCTGCATGAGCCCACCGGCGGCGAGGTGCTGTTCGAAGGTCGCGATCTGCTCAAGCTGGGCGCCGCGGAATGGCAGCGCATGCGCCGCCGCATCCAGGTCGTCTTCCAGAACCCCTATGCCTCGCTGAATCCGCGCTTCACCATCGCGCAGACCCTGGTCGAGCCCATGGAGATCCACGACATCGGCGCCGACCACGAAGAGCGCCTGGAGATCGCCGCCGGCCTGCTCAAGAAGGTGGGCCTGGACGAGTCCGCCCTGCCCAAATACCCGCACGAGTTCTCGGGCGGCCAGCGCCAGCGCATCGCCATCGCCCGCTGCCTCACGCTCAAACCCGAGGTGCTGGTGCTGGACGAGGCCGTCTCGGCGCTGGACGTCTCCGTGCAGGCCCAGGTGCTGAACCTGCTCAAGGACCTGCAGGACGAGTTCGGCCTCAGCTACATCTTCATCAGCCACGACCTCGCGGTGGTGCGCTTCATCTCGGACGAGGTGCTGGTGATGCAGCATGGCGACGTGGTCGAGCAGGCCGAGACCGCCCAGCTGCTGGCGGCGCCGCAGCAGGACTACACGCGGCGCCTGCTGAGCGCCGTGCCGCGCGGCTACCAGGGCGACGCCGCGCACTGAGCGCCGGCCCTGCGCAGCCTGTCCCACGCGGACGGCAGTTCATCGCTTCGCACGCGGGGCCGGCCGCGGCCTCGCCTACAGTCGCCCTCATTCCAAACCCAAACCGTCCGCTAGAGAACAACCATGAAGCGCATCGCCACCCTGGCCACCGTCACCCTCGCAGCCCTGCTGAGCACCGCCTGCGTCATTGCCCCCAACAGCGAGCGCGTCATCAGCGACCGCGAGGCGCTCACCCAGATGAGCGAGCAGGCCATCAAGACCTGCGGTGCCGGCAATGTGAAGGACGTGACGCACAAGAGCTTCACCTGCAAGTGAGGCCGCAGGCGGTGTCATGCCGCCGGCCTATGATGGGCGCATGCAAAGCCATGTGAACGCCAACGGCCTGCGCATCGCCGTCGACGACCAGGGGCCCCGCGGGGCCCCTGCGCTTTTGATGGTCATGGGCCTGGGAATGCAGCTGATCGGCTGGCCGCAGGGCCTGGTCGACGCCCTGCTGGCACGCGGCCTGCGCGTGGTCCGCTTCGACAACCGCGACATCGGCCACAGCCAGCATCTGGACCAGCTGGGCCTGCCGCACCTGGGCTGGGCCTCGCTGAAGCATCTGCTGCACCTGCCGGTGCGCAGCCCCTACAGCCTGGCCGACATGGCCCGCGACGCGCTGGGTGTGATGGACGCGCTGGCGCTGCCGCGCGCCCACGTCTGGGGGGCCTCCATGGGCGGCATGATCGCCCAGCACCTCGCGGCCCTGGCGCCGCAGCGGGTGCAAAGCCTGACCCTCATGATGACCACCGCGGGCGCCCGCCATCTGCCGGGCCCGAGTTGGCCGGTGCGCCAGGCCCTGCTGGCCCGTCCGCCGCGGCGCGACGAAGCGACGCTGCAGGCGCATTTCGCGGCGCTGTACCGGCTGATCGGCAGCCCGGCCTACCCCGCACCGGAGGGCTGGCTGGAGGCCCGCGTGCTGGAGTCCATCCGCCGCAGCGACCACCCGCCGGGCATGCTGCGCCAGCTGATGGCCGTGGTGGCGGACGCGGACCGCACGCCCCTGGTCCGCGGCATCGAGGCGCCCAGCCTGGTGATCCACGGCGAGGCCGACCCGCTGGTGCCCGTCGCCGCAGGCCGGCATCTGGCGCGCCACCTGCGGCAGGTGCAGACGGACTTCATTCCCGGCATGGGCCACGACCTGCCGCCCGCACTGTGGGACCGCTATGCGGACCGGGTGTCCGCCTTGGTCGAGCACTCGGAGGCCGCATGACGGCGAATACGGCGGATTTGCTGTAGGCCTGGTCGACGACGGCGCAGGAGCTGGGGCTCAGGCAAGACCTGACCCTCGCCGGGCTGCTGCAGTCCTGGGACGCCGCGGCGCGTCGCAATCTGCAGGCGGCCTGCGCGGCGCTGGCCTCGGCCTAGAGCTGAGCCGCCACCACCCGGCCGCCGCGCAGCTGCACCCGGGCCTCGCCGAAGCGGGCGAGATCCTCGGCGTCGTGGGTGATCATCAGCAGGGGGATCTGCACCCGGGCCAGCAGGCGTTCCAGCTCCTGGCGCAGGCGCTCGCGCAGGTCGGGGTCCAGGGCCGCGAAGGGCTCGTCCAGCAGCAGGGCACGGGGTTCGGTGATCAGCGCGCGGGCCAGGGCCGTGCGCTGGCGCTGGCCGCCCGAGAGCTGGTGCGGCAGCTGGGCAGCCACGCCGTCCAGCTCCATCAGATCCAGCCAGTGCGCCAGCTTCTCGTTCATCGCGTCTCGCGCCGGGTTGCGCCAGCCGCGCTGCAGACCGAAGGCGATGTTCTGGCGCACGTTCAGCTGTGGGAACAAGGCGTAGTCCTGGAACAGGTAGCCCAGGCGGCGGGCCCGGCTGGGCTGGTCCAGCCGCTGGGCGCTGTCGAACAGCGTTTCACCGGCGATGCAGACGCGCCCGGTGTCCGGCCGCAGCAGGCCAGCGACGGCCTGCAGGGTGAGGCTCTTGCCAGCGCCCGAGGGGCCGTGGATCACCAGGCTGCGGGCCGCGGTGGCCAGGTCCAGGTCCAAGGCAAAACCTGACCCCGTGCCGCCAGGGGAGGACGGCAGCTGCTTGCGAATGCGGATCTCGAAGCTCACTGCGCCGCCTCCCGCGCCGTGCGCTGCGGGCGCCTGGGCGCGGCCCGGCGCGCTCATGCACGCTCCCGGCTGGCTGGCGCCAGGCGGCTGGCGGCGACCAGCACCGCCACGCAGCTCAGCGAGGTGATCCAGACCAGGAGTTGGGCCGTGTCGTCCTGTCCCGCCTGCACCGCCTCGTAGATGGCGATGGAGAGGGTCTGGGTCTGGCCCGGAATGCTGCCGGCCACCATCAGCGTGGCGCCGAACTCGCCCAGGGCGCGGGCGAAGGCCAGCAGCAGGCCGGCCAGGATGCCGCGCCAGGCCAGCGGCAGGCTGACGCGGCAGAAGACCGCCCATTCGCCGAGGCCCAGCACGCGGCCGGCTTGCTCCAGTTGCGGGTCGACCTGCTCAAAGGCGCTGCGGGCGGCCTTGAGCACCAGAGGAAAAGCCACCAGGGCCGCGGCGATCACTGCGCCCTGCCAGGTGAAGATCAGGCGGATGCCGAAGGTCTCGAACAGCCACGCGCCCAGCCACCCCCTGCGGCCCATCAGCACCAGCAGGTAGTAGCCCAGCACCGTGGGCGGCAGCACCAGGGGCAGGGTCAGGACGGCATCCAGCAGCTCGCGGCCGGGAAAGCGCCAGCGTGCCAGTGCATAGCCCAGCGCCGTGCCCAGCAGCAGGTCCAGGCCGCTGGCCCATAGCGCGACCTTGAGCGACAGGGCCAGCGCGGTCAGGGCCTCGGGCATGGAGGCATGGCCGGCAGGCGTTGGGATTGGGTGGTCATGTTGGCAGTGGCGGTGGCTGGCGTCGCGTCTGGCTGACCCGCAATATACCGCCCCGCATAACGGCCGGACTTGTCGCGGCTCAGGCCAGCAGCTTGAGCAGGCGCTGGATCTCGGTCTTGCAGGCGGCCTGGGCCTGGGCCTCGATGCCGCGGTAGAGCTCCAGCAGCTGGCGCCCGCTCTCGCTGAGTTCGCTGCCGCCGCCCTGGGTGCCGCCGGCCGCACTGATCACGGCGGGTTGCCTGAGCGAGCGGTTGAGCTCGTCGATCAGCGTCCAGGCGCGCCGGTAAGACATGCCCAGGGTCTTGGCAGCGGCGGTGATGGAGCGCGTCTCGTCCAGCGCTTCGAGCAGGGCGATCTTGCCGGGTCCGATGGCGATGGTGTCGTCCACCGTCACCCGCATGCGCAGTCGCAGCTGGGGCTTGGCGCGCTGCATCTCAGGGCTTGGCCGGCAGCTTCTGCAGCGTCAGCACGGCCTCGTAGTCCGCGGGATTGGGCGGCTTGCGGGTGTCGGGGCGCGGCGCCAGGCTCTTGAGCTGGATGCTGTAGCCGGCGACCTGCGCTGCCTCGGCCTGCGGCCACTGCAGGCTCAGGACTTGCCCGGCCCCCTGGCTCGGCTGCACCCAGAACAAGGCCTGAGCGGTGCCGGCGCTGATGCATTGGACGTTCGCCGGGCAGCGCTGGTCGCGGTAGCCGATGAACTGGATCTGCAGGCTGCCCGCGGCATCACCACCACCGGCCTGGAACTTGAGGCTCAGGGTTTCGGCAGCCGGGGCGGCGCAGGCCGCGGCAGCGCCCAGCGTCAGGCTGGCGGCGAGGATCAGTCGTGCAATGTGACTAGATGGCAGGGCAGTCATCCGGATTTCCTTTCAGCAGACATGGGCGGATTCTGGCATTGCCGTGCCGGCGCGCACGCGAGCTGGCCGCGCCGCCGCACGCTAAGCTGCAGGGCTCGTGACCCACCGCAAGGCAGGAATTCGAATGGACCCCAGCGCCCAGGCCGCCCAGGTGTTTGATCAGCATGCAGAGCTGTACATGGCCAAGTACATGGACCTTGATCTCTACGACGAGAGCTATGCCGAGCTCGTCAGCGAGCTGCCGTCGAACGCCCGCGTGCTGGACGCTGCCTGCGGCCCGGGCAACGTGGCCCGCCGTCTGCTGAGCTGGCGGCCGGACCTGCAGCTGTTGGGCGTGGACCTGGCACCGCGCATGGTCGAACTGGCGCGCGTGGCGGTGCCGGGCGCGCGCTTCATGCCGGGGGACTGCCGGCAGCTGCCCGGCGAGCCCGCGAGCTGGGACGCCATCGTCTGCGCCTTCGGCCTGCCCTACCTGAGCCCGGCGGATGCGCAGGCCTTCGTCGCCCAGGCCGCGCGTCTGCTGCGGCCCGGGGGCATGCTGTATGTCAGCACGCAAGGCGGTCGTCCTGAGGATTCCGGCCCGCAGCGCAGCAGCCGCGGGGATGTGGTGCATGTGTTCTTCCATCCGATGGAGGGGCCGGCGGGCGTCGGCACATGGCTCGCCGAGGCCGGTCTCGCCCTGCAGACACAGGGCCTGCTGCCCTGCCCGGCGAATGCACCGGTGCAGACGAAGGACTGGTATTGCATCGCCCGCCGGTCGCTGGACGCAGCGTGACGAGCGCCGCGGCCTTCCTGCCGCGGCCGAGCGGGATCATGTTCGTCTCTTGCCGGAACCCGTAGAGACGCCGCCGCCCGCGCCTGCCGGGCATCGTGTGGCCCATGAGGCCATGCCCCTGTCGCCCGCCAAGGGGCCCGGTTCGCGAGACTGTGCAAGAGCTCACAAGACCCGATTCGACGGCATGGAATGCCGCTTGGACGCTTGCCGCCTGCAAGGGCTGCGCGTACATTCGTGCAACACAAAGGGACGGCGCGGCGACGCGCTGAGCCTGTCGCCGGGACATAAGGCCGGCAGTTGCACAGGGAGCTGGTGCGATGATCTCTCCGTTTTCAGGCGAGACCTCGGCCCATGCGCGCAGGCGGCGCGCGGGTCTGATCGGCATGGCCGGCATCGTGGTGGTGCTGCTGGCCTTCCTGGCGCACAAGGCCTTTGTCGCCCAGCCCAGTGACGTCGCTGCCGTCGACAAACTGACCGTCGCGATCCCTTCAGCGCCCCACGCGGCCCTGGTCCATTTGGCACTGGCCAAGCACTATTTCGACGAGGAAGGGCTTGAGCTGAGGCCGGTGTCCGTCACGCACGGCAAGCTGGCCCTGGAGTTGCTGGCGCAGGGTCGCGTCGACATGGCGGCGGCTGCGGAGCTTCCCTTCGCCGTCCATGTGATGAACGGGCAGGCGTTCTCGCTCGTCGCCTCGATTGCCAGTGCGACCTCGGAGATGGCCGTCATCGCGCGGCGCGACCGCCACATCGACCGACCCGCGGACTTGGCGGGTAAGCGAATCGGCGTGACACTGGGCACCAGCGGCGAGTACTTTCTCTGGGCCTTTCTGATCCGGCACCAGCTGGCGCCAGAGGCGGTCACGCTGGTCGACATCCCCCCCGAGCGGCTCGATGCCGAACTGGTCCGCGGCGGCGTCGATGCCATTGCGGCCTGGCAGCCGGTGCGCGCCCGCGCAGCGACCGCCCTGGGCACGGCAGGGCTGGAGCTGACCGAGCCCAACGCCTACACGGCGACCTATGTACTGGTCGGCCAGCAGAACTTCCTGCAGGCGCATCCGGCCATCCCCGAGAAGCTGCTGCGGGCCTTGCTCAAGGCCGAGGACTTCATGCAACGCCAGCCGGAACAGGCGCAGCAGCTGGTCGCCCAGCGCCTGCGGGTGCCCTTCGAGACGCTCAGGCCCAGCTGGGGCGACCAGGACTTCCGGGTCGACTTCCTGCAATCGCAGCTGATCACCCTGGAGGAGGAGGCGCACTGGGCGGTTGTCCGCGGCTATGCGCCACCCGGTCCGGCCCCCAACTTTCTTCCCCACCTGCACCTCGACGGCCTGCTGAAGGTCCGACCGGAGCGGGTCACTGTCGTTCATTAGCGTGGAAGCCATGCGCATCAGCACCAAAGTCGGCCTGGCCGCGTCCGTCGTGTTCGCGGCGATTGGCCTGATCGGCACCATGATCTGGTGGGCCAACGACGAGGTCGAGGACGCCAACCGGCAGCGTCTGCAGACCATGGAGATCTCGCGCGCGCTCAGCGACCTGCGCCTGGTCACCTTCGAGTACATCCTGCACCGAACGGCGCGTGCGCGGCTCCAGGAGCAGCAGGTGTCGGCGCGGCTGGAGCGCCTGATTGCCGCCAATCCCTTCGATGAGCCGCAGCTGGCCGCCGTCCTTGCGGACATGCGTGACCGCACCGCGAGCACGCACCGCCTGTTCGGCGAGCTGTCGCCCACGCTGACGCCGGCCGACTCGCCCGATCGTGCGGTGAAGCAGCGCTTCGAGGCCCAGCTGACCAGCCGGCTGCTGATCTACCAGCAAGAGAGCGCGGCCGACGCGATGCTGCTCGCCAGCTCGTCGACGGAGCGCATCACCAGCGCCCAGCGCCGTGTGGTGCTGGTGATCGTCGCGGGCCTGGGTCTGTTTGCCACGCTGGCCGTCGCGGCGGTCTGGCTCATGCGACGCGGCGTGCTCGCGCCGATCGCGCGTCTGGAGCAGGCGATGCGCGAGGTGGCCGACGGCAACTGGGACTACCGGCTGGCGATCGAGGGCAATGACGAGATCGGCCGGATGTCTCGGCATTTCGAGGCCATGACCGGCGCTCTGCGCGATTCCTTCCAGCGCATCGAGAAGAGCAATGTCGAACTGGCCGCCCTGAACAAGGAGATCGAAGCGTTCAGCTACTCGGTCTCCCACGACCTGCGCAGCCCCCTGCGCAGCATGGACGGCTTCTCGCAGGCGCTGATGGAGGACTACGCGGAGCGTCTCGACGAGCAGGGGCTGGACTACCTCCGGCGCATCCGCGCCGCCAGCCAGCGCATGGCGCGGCTGATCGACGAGCTGCTGGGGCTGTCGCGCGTGACGCGCGCGGAGCTGTCGATCCGCGCGGTGAACCTGAGCGAGATGGCCCGTGACATCGCCGCCTCGCTCCAGAAGCAGCAGCCGCGCCCGCAGGCGCGCTGGCAGATCGACGAGGGCATCACGGTCCAGGGCGACCGGGCGCTGGTCCAGATTGCCATGCAGAACCTGCTGGAGAACGCCTGGAAGTTCACCAGCAAGACCGAGAACCCGGTGATACGCGTCGGCGCCGAGCAGCGCGATGGCAAGACGGTCTGCTACGTGGCCGACAACGGGGTCGGCTTCGACATGGCCTACGCCGACCGCCTGTTCGGCGCATTCCAACGCCTGCATCACGAGTCGGAGTTCGCCGGCACCGGGATCGGGCTGGCAACGGTCCAGCGCATTTTCCGTCGTCATGGCGGCAGCATCTGGGCCAAGGCTGAGCCCGATCGAGGTGCGACCTTCTTCTTCAGCCTTCAGCATGATGGAGCGAGACAATGAGCGAGGCCTGCAAGGACATCCTGTTGGTCGAGGACAACGCGGACGACGTGGCGCTGACGCTTCGCGCGTTCCAGCGCAGCCATCTGCTGAACCCCATCGCCGTGGCGCGGGACGGCGTCGAGGCCCTGGACTTCCTGTTCGCGCGCGGCGTCCACCAGGCGCGCGCTGAGCAGCCGCTGCCGACGCTGGTCATCCTCGACCTCAAGCTGCCCAAGCTCGATGGCCTGAGCGTGCTCCGCGCGATCCGTGCCGACGAGCGGACGCGCTTGCTGCCGGTGGTCATCCTGACTTCGTCCAAGGAGGAGCAGGATCTGGTGTCGGGCTATTCGCTGGGCGCCAACAGCTATGTGCGCAAGCCGGTGGACTTCACCGAGTTCCTTGAGGCGGTCAAGGTGCTGGGCATCTACTGGCTGGCCTTGAACCAGCTGCCTCCGCACGGGTGCGGCGAATGAGCAAGGACGTGCAGATCCTCATCGTCGAGGACTCCGACGATGATGTGCGCCTGACCGTGCTGGCCCTGCGCCGCGGCGGCTTCAACCCCAACTACCAATGCGTCCAGGATGCGGCCTCGCTGCGCCGCGCGCTGGGCGCCTCGCACTGGGATGCTGTGCTGGCGGACTTCAGCATGCCGCGCTTCAGCGGCATCGAGGCGCTCAACATCTTCCGCACTGCCAATCTCGACATCCCCTTCATCTTCGTGTCGGGAGCCATCGGGGAGGAGACCGCCGTCGCCGCCATGAAGGCCGGCGCGAACGACTATGTGATGAAGCAGAACATCGCCCGCCTGGCACCGGCGCTCGCACGCGAACTCGACCAGGCCTCGATCCGCGCCCGCCACCGCCAGGCCCAGATCGATCTCAAGCTCTCGCACGACCGCTACCTGGACCTCTACGATTTCGCGCCGGTCGGCTACATGACCCTCGCCCGCGACGGCGTGATCGCGCAACTCAACCTCACGTGCGCGGCGATGCTGGGCCTGCGCCGGGAGCATCTGCGCGGCACCCTCTTTGAACGCTTTGTGGGCGAGACCGACCGGCGGCGCTGGCAGGACGTGTTCGCGCGCATGCAGATGCCCGGGGACCGCGAGCGCGTCGAGCTGCTGCTGCAGCGGCCGCTGGGCGCGCCGTTCCATGCGCAGCTCGACTGCATGCGGGTGCAGAGCCAGCACAACGTGCCCATGCTGCGCATGGCGGTCCTGGACATCAGCGACCGCAAGGCTGCGGAGGCCGACCGGCAGATGTACGAGGCGCAGCTGCGCCATGTGCAGAAGATGGAGTCCATCGGCACCCTCGCCGGCGGCATCGCCCACGACTTCAACAACATCCTGGGCGCCATTCTCGGCAACGTCGATCTCGCGCGTTCGGAGCTGCCCGAAGGTCATCCGGCGCTGGTCAACCTCGGGGAAATCCACCGGGCGGGATCGCGTGCCCGCAACCTGGTCCGCCAGATCCTCACCTTCAGCCGGCGCCAGCCCCAGGAGCTGCGCACGCAGGCCCTCGGTCCCGTGATCGAGGAAACGCACAAGCTGCTGCGCGCGACCCTGCCGGCGGGGGTGGAGGTCAAGGTCGTGAACGCCGAGGCGCCCGTGTACGTCCAGGCCGATGCGACGCAGGTCCAGCAGGTCTTGATGAACCTGTGCACCAACGCCTGGCATGCCCTGCGCGACGGCACCGGGCGCATCACGATAGGGCTGGAGGCGGTGTGGCTGGACGACGCGGCCGCCCACCGCCTGGGCGAGCTGGTGCCCGGCCCCTACGCGCATCTCTGGGTCCAGGACAACGGCGCGGGGATGGATGAGCGCACGCGCGAGCGCATCTTCGAACCCTTCTTCACGACCAAGCCCGTCGGGCGCGGCACGGGGCTGGGCCTGGCCGTCGTGCATGGCATCTTGTCGGCGCACCATGGCGGCATCGACGTCGACACCGCGCCCGGCCAGGGCAGCACCTTCCATTTGTACTTCCCGTGCGTGGAACGGCCGGCCGAAGTCGACACCGCCGAGGCCGCACCCGCGCTGCCGACCCGCGGGCACGGCGAGCACGTGCTGTATGTCGACGACGACGAGACCATGATCCTGGTGGCGGAAGGCGTGCTGCTGCGCGCCGGCTACCGGGTCAGCGTGTTCCATGATTCCCGGCAGGCGCTGCAGGCGCTGCGCGAGCACCCCGAGGCCTTCGACTGCGTGGTGACGGACTTCAACATGCCCGAGCTCTCGGGCCTGGACATCGCGCACGAGATGGCCCAGATCCGCCCCGACATGCCGGTCGTGATCAGCTCCGGCAACATCACCGAGGAACTCCGCGACCATGCCCGCAGATCGGGCGTGAAAGGGCTGCTGGAGAAGCAGAACACCTCGCAGGATCTCAGCGGCCTGCTGGGCCGGATCCTGTCGCGCAGCGCCGGGACTGGGCAGTGACGCGGCGGCCCCTGTGGTTGCCGGCCGCTGTTGCGAGCCATGCATCTCTGAAATTTTACGAAATTTGTTGATTCATCTCTCCATTCAGAGTTTCTGCGCATTTTATTGAATATCGTCGGCAACCTTCAAAATTGAATCAATTACCATGGATTTGGCCGCCGGATGAATTGGGCCAAAATATCTATCCAGCCCTAAGCTATGGCCAACACCGTCAATGACGATAACTTGTTGGTGCGATCCGCATGCGTTTTTCCACGCCTCTGATTCAACATCTCCAGAGAGAACTAAATCATTGCTTCCAAATATAAGCCGTGCGGAACTCACGCCACAAGAGATTGGTTTCGCACTTGGTGCCCTGAACATCAGTGAATTTATGAGTGTCGCCCTAATTGCATATTTACCATTTATGTACGAAAACTCTTCTGTAGATTTTGAATTGGACAAGTCGACTTCGTCTGCCACTCCACTCAAATACTCATTTAGCGTGCCCAATAGATGAGCTTGTTCGGCGGATGTTGCGAATATTTCATCCATCCTTCTCCGTCGCTCATCGCTAAAGATCTTTTCGTATAACGGGTCGGTTTTCAACTGCGCTACGCAGTCTGAGCGACTGCCACGCTGCAGGCATCGCTCCAATGAACGAATCCAGTAGTCCCTATGGCTACGCTTCGTTCCCGTTTCTGCAGAAACTGCTGGAGATATGCCAACAAAGCCAAACTTCCGATTTTGTCGAGCCGGCAGGGAATATTTTTCCAAATAATCCCCAACTGTGAAAGCCCCTCCCGAATGTACTACGAAAATAATGGGTCGTTTCTTGTCATTGTCCAGCAAACGGTCAGCTGCCTGAACTACTGAATGCAACAGCCCCGAGAAATCATCCCTGGTGATTCTCATCAACTCGTCTTGGTTAACAATATCTCCAGACTTGGATTGCCCCATCTCCGAGGCAGCATGCACCGCCAAGGCGTCATACTTGACAACCACAAAGCCCTTCGAAGTCAGTTCGCGCGCTAATGATCCAAAAAGGAATATGTCCCCCTGGCGGTCTTCTGCAGCAGCGCTCTCAGGCTTAGCGCCTGAGTAATAGTCCTTGTCAACCAAGGATAAATAGCTAGGAAACACGACATACGGCAACCGCGATTTTCCTGCGCATGGGTAAATCATATGCACTGATGTTGGCAAAAAGTTGCCGTACTGCACTCCCAGTGATTTAATTTGTTCGCAGCGAGCATTTGCAAATGCCGCAGACTGCATGGCCATAGCAGAAAAAATTCCTGCCATCAATCTGAATTTTTTTGCACTGGGTCTGGTATTCATAATGTCGCTTTGCACATTCGACTTGTGGACAGAAATCGCCGCCAGTCGAGCTTTATATTGAGGCAAATTTATGAGTTTTGCCAATAATATGCCTGCTGCCTGCTGCCTGCTGCCTGCTGCCTGCTGGGTCAATACACACCCACAGCCCCATCCCACTCCCGCATGACCTCCGCCACCCTTGCCATTCGCGACCAACTGTATTACTGTATTGATACACAACGCAGAACGCCATGTCACCCCTCCATCTCTTCCACATCCAGACGGGCTCCACCGAGCCCATCTACCGCCAGCTGCTGGAGCAGTTGCGGCGCCTGGTGGCGAGCGCCCAGCTGTCGGCGGGGCAGGAGCTGCCCTCGGTGCGCGAGCTGGCAGCCCATCTGGCGGTCAATCCCATGACCGTCTCTAAGGCCTACGGGTTGATGGAGGCCGAAGGTCTGGTGGAGCGCCAGCGCGGCCTGCCCATGCGGGTGGCGGCCCAGCATGGCAGGCGGCAGCCACTGGGCGCGCGGGTCGAGCTGCTGCGACCCACGCTCGAAAAGGCTGCCGACGAAGCCCGCCAGCTGGAGCTGAAGCCCGCTCAGGCCCTGCAGCTGTTTCAAACCATCCTCGACGAGGGAGAAAACGCATGAACACCCCATCCCTGAGCGCCGCCGGCATCCAGCTCGCAGCGCCGCTGGCGGCGCAGTCCACGGCGCTGTCGCCCGCCGTGGCGCTGCAAGGCCTGAGCCTGCGCTATGGGCAGCACCTCGTGCTGGATGGTATCGACTGGCAGCTGATGCCGGGCCAGGTGGTGGGGCTGCTCGGGCGCAATGGCGCCGGCAAGACCAGCCTGCTGGAAAGCCTGCTGGGCCTGCGCGATCCGCAGTCGGGCCGGGCCGCGCTCTTCGGTTGCGACGTACGCGCGCTGGACGACGCGACCCGCGCCCGCATCGGCTATGTGCCGCAGCAGTCCGACCTCTTCGAGCAGTTCACCCCGGCGCAGCTGCTGGACTACTTCCGCAGCTTCTACCCACGCTGGAACGAAGGCCTGGTCGAGGGCCTGATGTCGCGCTGGGAGCTGCCGCGGGACAAGCCCATCGCCAAGCTCTCCGGCGGCCAGCAGCAGCGCCTGTCCATCGTGAGGGCACTGGCGCATGGGCCGGACCTGCTGGTGCTGGACGAGCCCGTCGCTGCGCTGGACCCCCTGGGCCGGCGCGACTTCCTGCGCGAACTGGTGGAGCAGGTGCTGGACCGCGGCACGACGGTGGTGTTCTCCACCCACATCCTCTCGGACCTGGAGCGCGTCGCCTTCAACGTGGCCTTCCTCGCCCGTGGCCGGCTGGCGCTGCAGGCGCCCTTGGACGGGCTGATGGACCAATGCAGGATCGTGCAGGGCGCCCCGTCGGCATTGCAGGCCCAAGGGGCGGCGCTGGGCGCCTCCGTGCTGTCGCGGCGCGTCCTGGGCGACGGGCAGGAGCGCTGGCTGCTGCAGTGGGCCGAGGGTCAGGTCTTGCCAGCAGCGGCTGAGCGGCTGCAGCGAGTGCAACTGGACGATCTCTTCGAGGAGTTGACCGCATGAAGGCCGCACCCGCTTCGATGGGTGTCTTGCTGGCGGCACCCTGGCGCTGGCAGCTCAACCAGCACCAGCCCGTGATGCTGTGGAGCGGCGCGCTGTTGCTGGGCGTGCTGCTGGGGGTGCTCGTTGCCTTCAAAGGCTGGTTGGTGGGCCTGTTCGCCTCCGGTGCGGCTGCTGCGGGCCTGGCCATCGCGGCCTGGATGCTGACGCTGGCCGGCCTGCGCCGCCAGAACCATCCGCATCTGGCCCGGCTGGTGCCAGGGCATGTGCGGCGGCTGCGCCTGGCGGTCCTGGTGCTGTGGGGCCTGCCGGTGCTGGCCGTGGGCCTGGCGGCGCGCTGGATGGCGTCCGATCCATGGGCCGCTCTGCTGCTGACGGCCTTGGGCCTGAGCCTGATGACCACGTTTCTGCGCTGGCCCACGAGCTTTGTGCTCGTGTGGTTCCTGCCGCCCACCTTGGTTCCCCTTTGGCAGCGCCTGCCCCTCACCCGGGGGCTGACGGAGGCCTGGATGTCGGTCTGGCAGCTCGGCCCGCAATGGCTGTGCCTGCCCATCATCGGGGTTCTGGCCTGGTTCCAGATGGACCTGATCGGCCATGGCGACGAGGCGCACGCGCGGCGCTACCGGCGCCTGGAGCGGCTGCTGGCGTCCCTGCAGCAGAGCGGGAATCCGCGCTACCAGGGGCGCTGGGGCCTGCGGGTGAATTGGCTGTTCGCGGCGCTGCAGCGCGGGTACATGGCGCGCCTGGTCCGCCAGCCGAAGCCCACGGTGCGCCACCGCCTGGCCCGCCTGGAGCTGCCGCTGTATGGCAGCGCGCACTGGACGATGGTGCTGGGCAGCGTGTTCGGCGTCCTGCCCTTCGTGGTGGTGGGCTTCGGACTGCTGGCCCTGGCGGTGCCGGAGATGAGCGCGGGCCTGCGCGAACTGCCGGTGCACTGGGTCGCGCTCATCGCTGGGCAGCTCTGCATGGGGGTGGTCGTGGGGATGCTGTGCAATGTCGACGCCGCGCTCCAGCGTTCGCGCCGGGAGCAGGCGCTGCTGACGCTGCTGCCGGGGGTCCCGCAGCAGGGCCCGCTGCGGGCGGCGCTGCTGCGCCGTCAGGGCCTGCAGCTGCTGTGTCTGGGGCTGCCGGGGCTGCTCCTGATCAACGCGACGGGCAGCCCTCATCCCGTGCCGTTCCTGATGGGCCTTGGCGTGGGTACGCTGCCGGCCAGCCTGCTCCTGCTGCGTGACTGGGCCCAGCGCAGGGCGGCCAGCCCCATCCTGCCGATCGGCCTGACGTTGGCGGTTGCCGTGCTCTGGAGCCAGTTCGTGCCGGCGCAGGCCGGTGCCTGGGATCGCCTGGGTCTGATCGCCATGCTGCTGGTGCCGGCATTGTGCGTCTGGGTGTGGGCCCTCCGCCGGTTCGAGCGGCTGGCTGCGGCGCCGCTGCCCTTCGGCCGCCGCGCGCCGTAGCGTCGTGGCCGACGGCCTGAGCCGGCCCCTGATGCTTTCCTGATGTCGCCCCTGCTACCGTAGCGCCCCATGACGATGCCGCCTCTCCTGAAGCGCTGCCTGCCACCCGCCCTGATCTGGGCGGGCAGCTGGGCGCTGATGCTGCGCCTGGACGCGCATGTGGAGCTGGCCAATCTGGTGCTGCTGTTGGTGCTGGCCGCCACGCTGAGCACCTTGTGGCTGCCGCTGCTGGCGTCCATGGGCCTGAGCCTGCTGGCGGTGCTGGCCTTCAACTGGCACTTCGTGACGCCCGAGCGCAGCGCCGAGCTGCAAGGCTGGAGCCACCTCTGGCTGTTGGGCACCATGCTGGCCCTGTCCTGGCTGGTCGCCGTGCTGCTGAGCCGGCTGCGTCGCGAGGCGGACGCCGCCCGCCGCCACGCCGCGCAGGCCGACCAGCTGCGCGCCCTCGGCCAGGCCCTGCGGGACAGCCAGTCGCCCGTCGAGGCTGCGCAGCTGCTGCAGGCCCAGCTCGACGCGCTGCTGCCCACGCCGGCGCCGCTGCTGCTGGGCGCGGGTCCATTGCCCGGCGAGAACCGGCTGGGCGAGGGTCAGCTGCTGATCGGCGAGCCCGACGCCGACCAGCTGGCCGGACTCTGGGCCTGCTGGCGCCAGGGCGTGCCCTTTGGCCCCGGCACCGGCCGCTACCAGGAGCTGGCGGCCTGGTATCTGCCCTTGCGCGGCCGTGAGGCCAGCCACGGTGCGGCCTTGCTGATCCTGCCGGACGCGGCCCATGCAGACCCCGAGCTGCGCGCCCATGCCCAGTCGCTCTGCGACCAGATGGGCTTGGCGCTCGAACGCCAGGCGGCCGAGCAGGCGGCCCGGCGAGCGCACGATGAAGCGCAGGAGCAGGCCACGCGCAATGCCTTGCTGGCGGCCATCTCGCATGACTACCGCACGCCGCTGGCCACCATCATGGGCGCGGCCAGCTCGCTGCTGGACCAGGGCGAGCGCCAGACGCCGGTGCAGCGCCAGAAGCTGCTGGCCACCGTGCTGGACGAAACCCGCCAGCTCTCGCGCATGACCGACAACACCCTGCAGCTCGCCCGCCTGGAAAGCGCCGGCCTGCAGCTGCGCACGGACTGGGAAGCGCCGGAGGAAGTGGTGGGCGCGGCCCTGCGCCGCGTGCGCCAGCGCCAGGCCCAGGCCGCGCAGCGCGTGCGCCTGCGCGTGGCCAGCGCGCTGCCCCTGCTGCAGTGCGACGCGGTGCTGCTGGCCCAGTTGTTGGACAACCTGCTGGACAACGCCCTGCGCTACGCCCCCGAGGGGCCCATCGAGCTGCTGGTGCGCCATGAGCAGGGCGGGCTGCTGCTGGCGGTGCGCGACCGCGGCCCCGGCGTGCCGCCCGCCGCCCGGGCGCGCATCTTCGAGCCCTTCCAGCGCGGCGAGGAACTGGACCGCGAGCGGCCCGACGGCGCCGGCAGCCGCCGCGGTGCCGGCGTGGGCCTGGCCGCCTGCCGCGCCATCGCGGCGGCCCACGGCGGCAGCCTGCGCCTGCGGGCCCGCAGCCATGGCGGGTCCAGCTTTGAATGCCGCCTGCCGGTGCAGGAGCTGCCTGAGATCGATACGACTTTGGAGGACACGCGATGACTCTGCGCGTGATGCTGGTCGAGGACGACCGCGAGCTGCGCCGCACCCTGCGCGACGCGCTGGCCCTGGAAGGCTACGAGGTGCTGACGGCGGCCAGCCTGGCCGAGGGTCAGGCCTTGCTGAGCCATGCCGAGCCGCCGGACCTCGTCCTGCTGGACCTGGGCCTGCCCGATGGCGAGGGCGAGGAGCTGCTGCAGCGCCTGCGCCGCGAGCGCGGCACGCCGCTGCTGGTGATTTCGGCGCGCGAGCAGGACGGTGCCAAGGTGCGCCTGCTGGATGCCGGCGCGGACGACTACCTGGTCAAGCCCTTCTCCATCAGCGAGCTGCTGGCCCGCATGCGCGTGGCGCTGCGCCACCGCGGCGTGCACACTCGGGCGGCCGTCACCCGCTATGAGCAGGGCCGGCTGTGCGTGGACCTGGAGGCGCACCGCGTCAGCCTGGATGGCGAAGTCCTGCACCTGACGCCCACCGAGTTCAAGCTGCTGGCCCGCCTGGTGCGCAGCGCCGGCCAGGTCGTGACCCATCGGGCCTTGCTGGCGGACGTCTGGGGGCCGGAGTTCACCGAGCACACCCACTACCTGCGGCTCTACATGGGCCAGCTGCGCGCCAAGCTGGAGACCGAGCCGGCCGATCCCAGGCTGCTGCTGACCGAGCCCGGCGTGGGCTATCGGCTGGCCGACGGGCGTTGACGTCGAGCTTCCTGCGGAGCCCGCAATGCTCCATGCAAGGAACAAGGAGGAGGACCCAACCATGAAGCAATTCCATCTGGGGCTGAGCCTGTGCCTGCTGCTGCCTGCCCTGTCGGCCGGCGGTTCGGCGCCTGACAGCCCGGCCGCCCTGAGCCGGATGCTGGACGCTCG
This sequence comes from Burkholderiaceae bacterium, assembly GCA_041913905.1. Taxonomy (GTDB): domain Bacteria; phylum Pseudomonadota; class Gammaproteobacteria; order Burkholderiales; family Burkholderiaceae_C; genus Roseateles_B. Next base: position 66,175 of record JAYSEK010000023.1, read on the forward strand.
CCTGGCGCAGGACCGCACGGGCGCCTGCGTGCAGGCTGTTCTGATCGACAAGGGTCAGGTCTTGCGCGCGAGCCGTTGCGCCGGTACGCGCCAGGACGGGCCGCCGGCCCAGGACGCGGCCTTCGAGATCGGCTCCGTCAGCAAGACCATGACGGCTTTCCTGGCGGCGGACCTGGTCACGCGCGGCGCGTGGTCCCTGGACGATCCGATCGCCAGGCATCTGCCGGAGGGCGCCGAGCTTCCCCGCCAGGGCGAACGCCAGATCCTGCTGCGCGACCTGCTGACGCACAGCAGCGGCCTGCCGTCACTGCCCCCGGGCATGGTTGCCCGCGACCCTGCCGACCCATATTCCGGCCTGGACGAGGCGCAGCTGCTGGCTTCGCTGGGCCGGGTGCGGCTGACGAGGCCCATCGGCAGCCAGGTCGAGTATTCGAACTTCGGCATGATGCTGGTGTCGCTCGCCGTGGCCCGCGCTCATGGCGGAGACTTCGAGACGGCCCTGCGCAAGGGCCTGTTCGAGCCGCTGGGCATGCGGCAGGCCCATGTGCGCCCTGTCGCACAGCGGGGGCTCGCCCAGGGCCATCTGCCGGGTGGTGCGCCGACCAAGGCCTGGACGGTATCGCCGAATCTGGCCGGCATGGGCATGGTGAGGGCCTCTTTGGACGATATGGAGCGCTATGCCCGTGCTCAACTGGGCGAGGCGCCCGAGGCCCTGGCGGCGGCGCTGCGCCTCACCCAGCAGCCCTTGGCCCACGGCTTTGCGATGAACTGGATGAGCCGGCCCGTGCAGGGGCACGAGCTGCTGATGCACGAGGGCGCGACGGGGGGCTTTTCCGCCTTCATCGCGGTCGAAGTCGCTCGACAGCGAGCGGTCGTGCTGCTGTCCGACACGGCGCTGGCCGACCTGGGTGGGCTGGGCGAGCTGGGGCTGGCGATGCTGGGTGTGGATGTGCCGCTGCGCCCGCGTCGCACTGCCGAGCCCGCGCCGGCCTTGCGCAAGGCCCTGAGCGGGGATTACGAGCTGGCTGGCATGACCCTGCGCATCTGGGAGGGCGAGGACGGACGGCTGATGGCGCAGGCCGCCGGCCAACAGGCCTTCGAGCTGAAGTACGACAGCTTCGGCGATTTCTACCCCCAGGGCTTTTCCGCCCTGCTGAGTCCGCTGCCCCCCAGCCGGGCGGACGCGCCCGTCGAGCGCTTCGTCTGGCGTCAGATGGGCGGGGTGTCCGAAGGCCGCCGCCGCGGGCTGCAAGAGGCGCCGCCGACCATCAGCAACCCGGCATGGCGGGACTGGGCCGGGGAGTTCCAGCTGGCGCCGCAATTCAGCCTCAAGGTCTTCGAACGCGACGGGCAGCTGGTGGTGCAGGGCAGTGGTCAGCCGGCCATCCCTGCCGAGGTCAGCGGTGAGGATCGCATCGCCATCCCGGCGGTCGGCGCCGTCGTCAGCTTTGAACGGGACGCGGCCGGCCAGGTGGTGGCCGCCGTGCTGCAGCAGAACGGCCAGCGCCTGCGCGGACCCAAGCGCTGAGCGGCCGGCCCAGGCCGCTGGCCCGCACTTATGCGTTCCTGACGGTCCGGCTGCGATGCTGGCGGCGACTTCACTTTGTGCACCGCAGCATGTCTTCTGACTCGCAAGCTCAATCCCAGGATGGCGGCCATCCTGACAGTTCTCCCAAGGCCCTCGCGGCCCTGACCCTGGGCGCCATCGGCGTCGTCTATGGCGACATCGGCACCAGCCCGCTCTACACCGTCAAGGAAGTCTTCCTGCCGGCCACCGGCGTGGCGCTGGAGCCGGGCAACATCATCGGGGCCATCTCGACCATCCTGTGGGCGCTGATGCTGGTGGTCTCGCTCAAATACGTGCTCCTGATCCTGCGGGCCGACAACCGCGGCGAGGGCGGCGGCCTGGCGCTCACCGCGCTGGCCGCGCAGGCCGTGAGAGAGCGCCCGCGCCTGCGCGGCGCCCTGCTGCTGCTGGGCGTGTTCGGCGCCACGCTGTTCTATGGGGACAGCATCATCACGCCGGCCGTCTCGGTGATGGGCGCCATGGAGGGCCTGGAGGTCATCACGCCTGCGCTCAAGCCCATGGTCCTGCCGCTGTCGCTGCTGATCCTGGTCGGGCTGTTCCTGATCCAGCGCTTCGGCACGGCCGTGGTGGGGCGGCTCTTCGGCCCGGTGATCACGCTGTGGTTCCTGGTGCTGGCCGGCATGGGCCTGTGGCACATCGGGCAGGAGCCCGGCATCCTGGCCGCGCTGAACCCCCTGCATGCCTGGCATTTCCTGACGGAGCGCGGCTGGCATCTCTTCGCCGCCGTGGGCGCCATCGTGCTGGCCCTGACCGGCGCCGAGGCGCTGTATGCCGACATGGGCCACTTCGGCGCCCGGCCCATCCGCCTGGCCTGGACGGGCCTGGTGCTGCCGTCCCTGGCGCTGAACTACATGGGGCAGGGCGCCCTGCTGCTCAAGGATCCGAGCGCCATCGAGAACCCCTTCTACCGCCTGTTCCCAGCCAGCTGGCTGCTGCCGGCAGTGGTGCTGGCCGCGATGGCCGCGGTGATCGCCTCGCAGGCGGTGATCTCGGGCGCCTACTCCATGACCAAGCAGGCCATCCAGCTCGGTTTCCTGCCCCGCATGGAGGTGCGCAACACCTCGGCCCATGAAGCCGGCCAGATCTACATGCCCGGCGTCAACTGGGCGCTGCTGGTCGGCGTGCTGGCCGCCGTGCTGTACTTCGGCAGCTCCTCGGCCCTGGCCGGCGCCTACGGCATTGCCGTGACGTTGACCATGATGATCACCACGGTGCTGACCTTCTTCGTCGTGCGCCACGGCTGGGGGCTGCCGGCGCCCGTCGCCTACGGGGCCACGCTGTTCTTCCTGGCGCTGGACGCCCTGCTGGTGGCGGGCTGCGCGGTCAAGTTCCTGGACGGCGGCTGGTTCCCGCTGGCCATGGGCGGTCTGCTCTTCCTGGTGATGAGCACCTGGGCCCGCGGTCGCGAGCTGCTGATGGCGGGCATCCAGCGCGACGGCCTGGCCCTGCTGCCCTTCCTGCAAAGCGTGGCCGGCAGCGACAGCGGCGTGTACCGCGCCAGCCGCACGGCGGTCTATGCCGTGGCCAATCCCGACACCGTCCCCCAGGCCCTGCTGCACAACCTCAAGCACAACCAGGTGCTGCATGAGCAGAACCTCATCCTGACCGTGGTCTACGCCGAGCGCCCCTACGTGCCGGAAAGCGAGCGGGTGGAACTGCAGGCCCTGGTGCCGGGCTTCTGGCGCGTGACCCTGCATTTCGGCTTCATGGACGTGCCCGATGTGCCGGCCGCTCTGGCCCTGTGCAAGCCGCTGGGTCTGGAGGTGCCGCCCTTCGAGACCAGCTACTTCCTCAGCCGCGAGACGGTGGTGCCCACGCCCGGCGCCGGCATGGCCAACTGGCGCGAACGGCTCTTCGCCGCCTTGAGCCGCAACGCGGGCAGCGTCGCCGAGTACTTCCACCTGCCGGACAACGCCGTGGTGGAGCTGGGCACGCGGGTGCAGATCTGACGCACATGACGCGCGTTTGACAGTACCTCAGGGAGGAGGTCTGCAGCCGCCGGCCCGGCCGCGCCCGCTTTCGGGGACCGGGCCGGCGGGGCTGTTCTGCGCATCTGCCTACAATCGCGGCCCGCCGAATCCGTTGTACCCGTCCCGCGCGCGCTCATGAACATCATCGTCAAGGAAGAACTCAAGGCCTATATCGACCCGCTGACGCCCGAGGAGCACGAGGCCCTGGAGCGCAGCATCCTGGCCGAAGGCTGCCGCGACGCCCTGGTGCTGTGGGGCGACGTCCTGGTCGACGGACACAACCGCTACGGCATCTGCCAGAAGCATGGCCTGCCTTTCCAGACCATCCAGCATCCGCACTTCAAGTCCATGGAGGACGTGCACCTGTGGATGATCGACCAGCACCTGGGCCGCCGCAGCGTCTCAGACTTCCAGCGCGGCGTGCTGGCCCTGCGCAAGAAGGAGATCCTGACCGAGCGCCGCGCCCGCAAGCTGGCCGAGAGCGCCGAGCAGATGGCCGCCGCGCCCGGCGACGCCGGTGTGGCCGGTGTGGCCGAGCCCAGTGGCGATGCGCCCTGGGAGGGCCAGGCCGAGCTGCCGCCCGTGCCCGCCCTGAACACGCGTGAAGCGGTGGCCCGTGCCGCACGCATCAGCGCCGCCCAGGTCCAGCAGATCGAGAAGATCCAGAAGAACGCCGCCCCGGAGCTGGTGGCCGCGGTGCGTGCAGGCACCGTGTCGCTCAACACCGCGGCCACCGTGGCCGCCCTGCCGGTGGAGGAGCAGCAGGCCGTCGTGGCGGCCGGCAAGGACGAGATCAAGCAGGCCGCCAAGCGCGTCCGGCAGTCCAAGGCCAAGCCCAAGGCGGCGGAGGCTGAGGGGACCGACGAGAAGCTCAACAGCGCCGGCCTGCCGCCCGTGACCGCCGAATCCGCGACCGAGGCGCAGATCAAGGCCCTGCAGGCGCGCGTGGCCGAGCTGGAGGCCGAGAACGCCGCATTGCGCAGGCAACTGGCAGCGCTCCAGGGCTGACGGTCCGCAGCCGCCGCATGCGCTCAGGCAAGACCTGGCACCAAGGGGCTCAGATCGGCAGCTCGGTGTAGTAGCGACCGCCGTGGAAGATCAGCGGCAGGGCCTGGGGCTGCACGCTGCAGCGCTCCACCTCGCCCACGAAGATGACGTGGTCGCCTTCCTCGTACTGGCTGCGGTTGGCGCACTCGAAGACGGCCGCGCAGCCCTGCAGCACCGGCGCCCCGCCGGCCCCTTCGCTCCAGGCCACGCCGGCGAAGCGGTCGATGTCCCGCGTGGCAAAGCGCTGGGCCAGGGCCTTCTGCTCGGCGGCCAGGATGTGGATGGCGTAGTGCGAGCCGCCGCTGAACACCGGCATGGACCCGGCGCGGCGCGCCAGACTCCACAGCACCAGCGGCGGACTGAGCGAGACGCTGTTGAAGGAATTGGCCGTCAAGCCCACGAGTGAGCCGCCCTCGGCGCGGGCCGTGACGATGCAGACCCCCGTGGCGAACAGGCCCAGCGCGGCGCGGAATTGCTGGGCATCGGCCGGGTCGGCGGCGGTGCCGGGAGCCTCGGCCGGCGGTGTCGGAGACGGGGGCGGTTTTGACATGCGTCTATTGTCGCCCGCCGGCCGTCTCCCCTGGTACGGGGGGATTTGGCCATCGCACAGGGCGGGACTCGCCAAAGCTTGCGCTGGCTCAGGGCGCCGCGGCCGCGCGGCGGGTCCACTGCAGGCGTGATTGCGCCACGCCCCGCCCATCCCGCCAGCGCTGCCTGGCCCCTGCTGCCGCCCCTGCCTGTTCCGCTGGCGCCGGCGGGGCCGCTGGGCGTGTCCGGCCCCTGCGAGCTGCTGCTGCTGGATGCCAGCCAGTTGCAGGGCTGCCTGAGCGCCTTCCATGACGGTGATCTGGCCCTGGACCTCAAGGTGCCGCGCCGCCGCCAGCCCCTGTGCGTGCCGCTGAGCCGTCTGCAGTGGCTGCACCTGGATGCGCTGCCCCAGCTGCCGCCGGACGTGTCCGCGCTGCAGGGCCTGCCGGTGGAGTTGTCCGGCCCGGTCGCGGCGCCCGTGCGTGGCGAATGCCTGGGTGAGCGGCAGGTGCCCGGCGGGCGCTGGCTGTTGCTGCGCGACGAATCCGGCCGCTTGGGCCAGTGGTTCGTGCACCGCAGGCCGGACGTGGGACTTCGCTGCCTGGATGAGGCGAAGCACCCCCGGGCCTGAGGAGGCTGCGCAGCGGCTGGCCTGCGGGCACCGCGTCGCCTGAGGGGCCCGCAGCCCGCCCCTAGAATCCGCGCCATGCCCACCCCGCCCACTTCCGTGGCGCCCTCGGCCGCGCCCGGTCTGGCGGCGCGCTTGCAGAGCGCCTACCGCCTGGCCATCGTCACCCTGCTGGGCTTTGCCTCGGGCCTGCCGCTGTCCCTGACCGGACCGACCATGCAGGCCTGGCTCAGCGGCGAGGGCATCGACCTGGCCACCATCGGCGTGCTGAGCCTGGTCGGCCTGCCCTACACCTTCAAGTTCCTGTGGGCGCCGCTGATGGACCGCTTCGAGCTGCCGCTGCTGGGGCGGCGTCGCGGCTGGATGGTGCTGACCCAGCTGGCCTTGGCCGGTCTGATGATGGCCATGGCGGCCGTCTCGCCCGCGGCCAACACCCACGTCTTCGCCCTGTTGGCGCTGGGCGTGGCCTTTGCCTCGGCCGCGCAGGACATCGTGATCGACGCCTACCGGACTGATGTGCTTCTGCCAGCCGAACGCGGGCTGGGCGCCTCGCTCAATGTAGCTGGCTATCGGCTGGCGATGATCGTCTCCGGCGGCCTGACCTTCATCTGGGTGGACCCGGTGCAAGGTGGCGGCTGGACCTGGCCGCAGGTCTACCAGGCCATGGCCTGGCTGATGGTGGCCGCGGCGCTGGCTTCGGCCCTGCTGGTGCCGCCGTTGCGCCAGGCACGTGCGCCGCAGAGCGTGGCACGCCATGACGTGACCGGCTTCCTCGCCGTGCTGCTGACCGTGGGCCTGGGCGCGACAGCGGTCAACGAGCTCCTGGCCCCGGCCCTGCGCGGGGCCCTGGCGCCGCTGTGGGCCACCACCGGCCTGCCCGCCCCATTGGCCGGCAAGTGGACGGACTTTCTCACCCTGCTGCTGGGCATCGCCCTGATCGGCCCGGCGGCGCTGTGGGCTGCGCGTCGGGCGCGCTTTGAAACCCTGCTGAACAGCCTGGGCAACTATTTCGCGCAGCCCGGGGCGCTGGCCTTCCTGGCTCTCATCGTGCTGTACAAGCTGGGCGACGCCTTCGCCCAGGCCCTGCTGACGCCCTTCTTCCTGAAAGGCATGAACTTCAGCACCGCTGAGATCGGCGTGGCCTACAAGGTCATCGGCATGTGGCTGAGCATCCTGGGCGCGCTGCTGGGCGGGGCGCTGATGCTGAAGCTGCGCCTGTGGCGCTCCCTGCTGGTCTTCGGTTGCCTGCAGACGCTCAGCGCCCTGGGCCTGTGGTGGCTGGCCCAGGCCGGCCCGGGCCAGCTGGGCCGCATCGTCATGCCGGCCTTCGACTGGGGCTTCGTGAAGCTGGCCCAGGCCACGCCGGTGGACGTGAGCCTGATGCTGGCCGTGGCCAATGAGAACCTCTGCGGCGGCATGGCGACCGCGGCCCTGCTCGCGCTGCTGATGAGCCTGTGCAACCAGCGCTTCACCGCGACGCAGTTCGCCCTGCTCTCCGCCTTTGCCATGGTGGGCCGGGTCTGGGTGGGCCCGCTGGCGGGCGTGCTGGCCGAGTCCATCGGCTGGCCCAGCTTCTTCGTCGTGGCCTTTGCGCTGGGGCTGCCGGCCCTACTGATGCTGCTGGGGCCGCTGCGCCGGGCCATCGTGGCCCTTGAAGTGGCGCCGGATGACGCCAACTCGGGGCTTGAGGCTCCATAAGGTGATCTGGACGCAGGACGGCCGCTGGCGGGCTGCAGTCAGGCGGTCAGGCAAGAGCCGGCTCGCCATGGCAGGTCCTTTGCCCCGAGGTATGGCCGCCAACTGCTGAAAGCTGCCGTCGATCCGCGGCCAGGCAAGGCTATGGGCAAGGCTATGAGGCAAGGCTATGGCCGGGCTGTGTACAGTCGGTGCCTGGGCGACGTGACGGGGCCTGCCGGGCCTCCTTGCGCAAGAGCTTGCATGACCATGAACGATTTCATCCTCCATCACGAACTCCCCTTGGACGGTGTGCCGGCCTATGGCTTTGGCCGCTGCGAATGCCGGGGCTGCGCGCCGCAACGGCCTGGCCGGCGCCTGTTCAGCGGACTGCTGGGCCTGGGCGCGCTTGGTGCGGCTGCACCGGCCTTGGCGCGCGAGGGGGTGGAGGTTGGCGAGAAGAGCGTGGCCACCAAGCTGGTGCCTGCCGAGCAGGTAGAGGCCGCCGCAGCCCAGCAGTACAGCCAGACCATGCGGCAGGCGGCCCAGCAGCGGGCGCTGGCGCCGGCCAACCATCCGCAGCTGATCCGGCTGCGCGCGATCGCCCAGCGCATCATCCCGTTCGCCCTGCCCTGGAACCCGCGGGCCCAGGAATGGAAATGGGAGGTCAACCTGATCGGCAGCGCTCAGGTCAACGCCTATTGCATGCCAGGCGGCAAGATCGCCTTCTACTACGGCATCCTGGAAAAGCTGCAGCTCAGCGACGACGAGGTCGCGATGATCATGGGCCATGAGGTCGCGCATGCCTTGCGCGAGCATGCCCGCGAGCGCATGGGCAAGACGGCGGCGACGCGGTTGGTCACGGGGCTCGCATCGGCCTTGCTGGGCCTGGGCAACACCGGCGACGCCCTGCTCAGTATGGGCGGGCAGTTGCTGACCCTCAAGTTCAGCCGCGAAGACGAGACCGAGGCCGATTTGGTTGGCATGGAACTCGCCGCCCGCGCCGGCTACAACCCGGCGGCGGGCATCAGCCTCTGGGAGAAAATGGGTCAGGCCTCCAAGGGGGCGCCGCCCCAGTGGCTGTCCACCCACCCGGCCGGGACCACGCGCATCAAGGACATCGAGGCCAATCTGCCCAAGGTCCAGGGCCTGTACGACAAGGCGCCCAAGCCCACGCAGCGCTTTGAGCCGGCCCCGCCGCTCAAGAGGAGCGGCAACGGTGGCAACGGCGGCAACTGAGCCGCTTCACCAGCGCGAGGGCAGGTTCCTCAGCCGCTCGTAACGGCCGCGTTCCGACTTCACCAGGTAGCCGCCCTGTTCCAGATCCTTGATCAGCTTGGAGATCATCTCCCGCGAGCAGCCCAAGCGCTGGGCCATGGCCTGGTGCGTGAGCCGCTGGCGGGCGATGGCCGGGTCCTCCAGCAGGTGCTTGAGCCGGCCATAGACGTCGTTCAAGGCCAGCTGCTTGGTGGACATCGTGGCAGCACGCGCTCGCTGGATGACCTTGGCAATCAGCTCCAGCGCGAACTCCGGCTCGGCTCGGATGTGCTCCAGCAGGCTGGCGCGGGTCAGCATCACGCAGCGGCAGGGCGATTCGGTGATGACGCTGGCGCTGCGCGGCCCGCCGTCCAGGCTCATTTCGCCGACATACTCGCCAGCGCCATAGACGCCATAGGTGATCTCGCGGCCGCGGTGGTCGCAACTGAAGACGCGCAGCTGGCCGCTGAGCACCAGGTAGAGACTGTCCCCCTGGCTGCCTTCCTCGATCAGCAGCGTGCCCTTGCGGTAGCTGCGCTCGACGCCGCGGGCCGCCAGCCGTTGCAGCAGCGACGGCAGGCCCGGCCAGTCGGGCACGGACGGATCCTGAGGGGACACGCGAGCAGCGGGAGCGGGACTCATCGAACGATTCACACGCGGCGCGGGCATGGGCCCGCGATGCGAATCATGTTAGCGCGGGCCGTGCTGCAGAGGGTTGTTCATTGCGAGCCCCGCGACGGACTGTCCCGTGTTGCCATGGCAGGCGGGGCTCGGGCTCGGGGGCGGCTGCGGGGAGGCAGTAGCAGACGTCAGCTGCCGAAAGCCGAAAACTCGGGGCACCTGGCACCTGGCACCTGGCACCTGGCACCTGGCACCTGGCACCTGGCACGGGGCACGGGGCACGGGGCACACGTCGGAGCCAGACCCAGCGGCCTGCCTCGCCATGCCTCGCCACCGGGCCGTGCCATCCGCTGTTTAGCCGCTGCGTAGCCGATGTGTAGCCGCCTTCTGTCGCTTGTTGCTTGGCAGTTGCTCCCCTGTGGGCCGTCCCCAGAGACCAGAGCGCTGCTCAGGTCAGATCCATGCGCAGGGCGGACATCAGCGGCGGCAGCACCGCCAGCTGGCGCAACAGCTCGCCGATGCTTTGGGCGCCCGACTTGCCGCGGATGCTCTGGATCTGGGTCCGCACCGTGGAAATGGCCACACCCTGCTGCTCCGCCACCTTGTTGGGGCGGGCGCCTTCACTGAGCAGCTTGAGCACCTCGGTCTCGGTGGGTGTCAGGCCGTAGCGCAGGGCAAACCACTGGGCCGCCAGATCCGCGCACAGCTGGCGCCGCTCCAGCACCAGCAGCACGGCGGCCTGCTCGACGTTGCGATTCAGCGGTACCACGACGACGTTGGCCCGCTCCGTGCCTTCCCCTAGGCGCAGCAGGCAGCGCCGGCCTTCCAGCTCGGCCTTGCCCAGGGCCTCGAACAGCGGGGCGCAGTCGACCTCCAGCCGGGTGCGCAACTGACCGCCCTGCACCTGCAGCGGGAAGCTCGCGTCCAGCGCCCGGCGCGCGGCATGGTTGGTGTAGAGCAGCTGCCCGGAACCGCTGACCAGCAGCACGCCGTAGTCCAGCTCTTCCAGCACCAGGTTCAGCCAGTGGGTGCTGAGCGACACGGCGCGCCGCCGCTCCTGCGGCACGCTGCGCGGCAAGGGTTGGCGCAGCTCGTGCAGCACCTGGTCGGCGACGCGGAGCGCTCCCACACGCGCCACGCCAGCCGAGTCCATCGACGGATTGATTGACCACATGTTCATCTCCCTGATGTGGCGGAGTCGCCTGCTGCGCCCCGCCTGTTTGACGGTATCGGACGGACCAAAGCCAAGGCCAGGCCTGGTGCCGATCGCGGACACGGCGCAGACCTCGCGCCCCTCGCCACAGAGATGACAGGCTCCGTAGCGAAGGCCATAGCCTAGGCGTGCAGCCATTGCGTTGGCCGTGAATCTTCGAAAGCTGAAATGTGAGGAATTCACCAGCGCTTTGAGAGCCGCGCGGGCGGTCCGGGCCGGGGCGAGGAGGGGGCCGCAGGCTGGCGCTTGTCTCATGGTCGCGTTCACGCCCGCTTGCCTGCCCGCTCGCTCGTCCGCCTGTCCGCCTGTCCGCCTGTCCGCCTGTCCGCCTGTCCGCCTGTCCGGCCCGGCGTCCGCAGTGTCCGCGGACAGCGTTCAGGCACAGCCTGCTTGCCGCAAGTGCTTGATGCGTCAAGGGTTTTTTTGTGGGGGCCGTCTTGGCATGAGGTTTGCAGTAAAGGGGCATCGTTCCCTACTTCCTCTCCACCATGATTCGAGACACCTCTGCCCAGGACCGCCCCATCGAACGGCCGCGCAGCGCGCGGCGCCGCTGGCTGCTGGGCGGCCTGGGCCTGCTGGCCGTGCTGGGCGCCGGCCTTGCCTGGCCCCGGCTGCAGCAGGGCCTGGGCGGCAGCGCCTCGGTGAGCCTGGCCCGTTTGACGCTGTCCGAAGTGAAGATCGGCCCCCTGGTCCGCGACGTGGCGGGCGAAGGCAAGGTGGTCGCTGCGGTCAGTCCCACGCTGTATGCCGGCAACGCCGGCACTGTGAGCGTGAAGGTGCAGGCCGGTGACCAGGTCCGCAGGGGTCAGGTCTTGCTGCAGCTGCAAAGCCCCGAGTTGATGGCCCGCCTGGGCCAGGAGCGCTCCAATGCCGATGCGCTGCGCAGCGAACTCCTGCGTGCCGAGGCCGATGCCCGCCAGCAGCGCGCCCAGGCCCTGAGCGCGCTGGAGACGGCGCAGCTGGCCCGCCGCACCGCGCAGAACGACCTGGCCCGCCAGGAGCAGGCTTTCAAGGCTGGCGCCACCGCCAGCATGCAGGTGGACCAGGCGCGGGACGCGCTGGCCAAGGCCGAGATCGCGCTGAAGCAGGCCAAGGAACTGCTGGACCTCAAGGACGATGCCACCCGCTTCGAGCTGCAGGCCAAGCGCCAGGCCCATGAGCGCCAGCAACTGGTGGTGGCCGAGCTGAGCCGGCAGGAGGAAGAGCTCAAGGTGCGATCGCCCGTCGATGGCCAGGTGGGACAGCTCTTCGTCACCGAGCGCATGAGTGTGGCCAAGGACGCCAAGCTGCTGACCGTGGTCGACCTCTCCGCCCTGGAAGTGCAGATGCAGGTGGCCGAGAGCTTCGCCCGCGAGCTGCAGCCCGGCATGCCCGGCGAGATCCGCGGCCCCAGCCAGAGCTGGAAGGGCGTGCTGAGCTCGGTCTCGCCCGAAGTCGTGAACAACGAGGTGGCTGCCCGCCTGCGCTTCGACGGCGCGCAGCCCGAACAGCTGCGCCAGAACCAGCGCCTTTCCGTGCGTGTGCTGCTGGACCGCCGTGAACAGGTGTTGCAGGTCGCGCGCGGCGCCTTCGTCGACGAAGCCGGCGGCCGCTTCTGCTACGTGGTGCAGGGCCACGAGGCCGTGCGCCGCCCCATCCGCCTGGGTGCGCAAAGCCTCAGCCAGGTCGAGGTGCTGGACGGCCTCAAGCCCGGCGAGCGCGTGGTCACCAACGGCTCCGAGCACTTCAAGGGCGCCGAGCGCGTCGCCCTCAGCCAGTAAGCCACTCCATTCGAATTCCAGGGACCCAGAAAGGATTTCCTCATGCTGAAGATGCAAGCACTCTCCAAGGTCTACCGCACCGAGATGGTCGAGACCTTTGCCCTGCGCCAGTTCAACCTGGAGGTGAAGCAGGGCGAGTTTGTCGCCGTCACCGGCCCCTCGGGCTCGGGCAAGACCACCTTCCTGACCATTGCCGGCCTGCTGGAGTCCTTCACCGGCGGCACTTACGAGCTCGACGGCCAGGACGTCAGCGGCATGAACGACGACCAGCGTTCGCGCCTGCGCAACCAGAAGATCGGCTTCATCTTCCAGGCCTTCAACCTGATCCCGGACCTCAACGTGCTGGACAACATCGAGGTGCCCTTGCGCTATCGCGGCATGGGGCGCGAGGAGCGCCAGCGCCGCGCCCGCGAAGCGCTGGCCCGCGTGGGCCTGGCCGCGCGCGAGAAGCACTACCCGGCCGAGCTGTCGGGCGGGCAGCAGCAGCGCGTGGCCATCGCCCGCGCGCTGGCCGGCGAGCCCCGCCTGCTGCTGGCCGACGAGCCCACCGGCAACCTGGACAGCGCGATGGCGCGCAGCGTGATGGACCTGCTGGAGGAACTGCACCGCGACGGCGCCACCATCGTCATGGTCACCCACGACATGCAGCTGGCCGCCCGCGCCCAGCGCAATGTGCACGTGATGGACGGGCAGGTGGTGGACATCGCTGCCGAGCTGCGCCTGGGCGAGCTGCTGCATCCGCAGGGCCAGCCGGCTCGCGTCATGGCCTGAGGACTTTCATGCGTCGAGCTTTTTCTTTCCCGATGCCCTGGCGCCCCTTGGCGCTGTCGCTCGCCGTGCTGGCCCTGGCCGCCTCGGCCCAGGCCGACGACCTGCTGAGCATCTACGCCCAGGCCCGCGCCGCCGATCCGGTGCTGGCGCAGGCCCGCTCGCAGCGCGGCGTGCTGGCCGAGCAGCGGATCCAGACCCGGGCGTCGCTGCTGCCGCAATGGTCGCTGGCCCTCAACGAGGAGCGCAGCGACGGCCAGCGCAGCCGCAGCAGCGGCAGCCAGATCAGCCAGGTGCTGGTGGACCTGAGCCAGCTGCGCAGCCTGGACGCCGCCGAGGCCCGCCTCGCGGCCGAGGACGCCCGCCTGCGCGCGGCCGAGCAGCAGCTCTGCGCCCGCGTGGCCCAGGCCTATTTCCTGGTGCTCTCCGCCCAGTCTGCGCTTGAGACCGCCGAGGCCAACGAGTCGGCCTTCGCCCAGCAGGTGGCGCAGGCGCAGACTCGCTACGAGGCCGGCCTCTCGGCCCTGGTCGATGTCGAGCAGGCGCGGGCCTATCACGGGCTCTCGCGCGGCCAGACGCAACAGGCCCGCCTGCAGCTGGCCGATGCGCGCCAGGCCCTGGCAGAGATCACCGGTCAGCTGCCCGGTTCTTTGCAGGCCCTGAATGCCGAGCTGCCCACACCGCCGCTGCAGCCGGAAGACGCCGAGGCCTGGGTGGCTCGCGCGATGAGCCAGCAGCCCCTGCTGCAGGCTGCGCAACGCAGCCTGGTGGCCGGCGAGCGGCGCATCGAGGCCGCGCGTGCCGCGCACCTCCCCACGCTGAGCCTGGGCCTGGACAGCCTGCGCCGCAGCGGCGACGGCGCTCCCAGCGCCGATGCCGGCCGCTGGGTCAACACCGTGGCGCTGCGCCTGAGCATCCCGCTGTTTGCCGGCGGCGCCACGCAGTCGCAGCAGCGCCAGGCCGTGCACGAGCGCGACCAGCAGCGCGAGCAGCTGGAAGCCACGCGCCGCGCCCTGGTGCGTGAGACCCAGGCCGATGTGCTGGCGGTGAAGCTGGGCATCGAGCAGGTCGCCAGCAGCGCCGCGGCGGTGCAGGCCGCCGAACGCGCCCTGGCCGCCACCCGCGCCGGCCAGACCCTGGGGACCCGCTCCATGACGGACCTGCTGCTGGCCATCCAGACCCATGCCCAGGCCCGCAACGCGCATGCGCAAGCGCGCCATGCCTACGTGCTGGCGACGCTGCAGCTGCAGGCCGCCGTGGGCCAGCTGGGCGAGGCCGATCTCGCCCGCGTGAACCAACTTCTGCAAGGAGCCAGCTGATGCTTGCCTATTACCTTGAACTGGCCCTGCGCAGCTTCAAGCGCAGCCGTGGCCTGACGGCCCTGATGCTGCTGACCATCGCCATTGGCGTGGCGGCGTGCATGACCACCCTGACCATCTTCCATGTGCTGTCGCGCGATCCCATCCCGCACAAGAGCGACCGGCTTTTCAATGTGCAGCTGGATGCGGGGCGCATGCGCGACGGCTTTGTCCCTGGGGGCGAGCCCATCTACCAGCTCACGCGCTTCGATGCCGAGGCCCTGCTGCGTGAGGCCCGCGGGAAGAGGCAGGTGATGATGAGCGGGGGCGGCGCCGCGCTCACGCCGCCTGATGGCAAGGAACAGCCCTTCCTGGCGGATGGACGCTGGGCCACGGCGGACTTCTTCGCGATGTTCGAGGTGCCGTTCCTCTACGGCAGCGGTTGGACCGCCGCGGACGATGCCAGCGAAGCGCGTGTCGTCGTCATCTCCCGGTCACTCAACGAGCGCCTCTTCGGCGGCGTCGACAGCCGCGGCAGGACCCTGCGCCTGCGCGACAAGGAGCTCCGCATCATCGGCGTGCTGGACGCCTGGCGCCCGGTGCCTCATTACTTCGACATCAGCCTGGGTGCCTACGCACAGCCGGCCGATCTGTTCGCACCGATTTCCACCGCTATTGCACTCAAGTTCGGCACCTCGGGCAATGTGAACTGCTGGGGCAACATCGCAGGCGAAATGCGCGCGCTGCAGTCGCCCTGCGCGTGGCTGCAGTACTGGGTGGAGCTGGACAAGCCCAGTGACGCGGCCGCCTACAAGGCCTATCTGGAGCAGTATTCCGATCAGCAGCGCCAGGCCGGCCGCTACGAGCGGCCCACCAATGTGCGGCTTCGCACGGTGATGGAGTGGCTGCAGTCCCAGCAGGTGGTGCCCAATGATGTGGGCCTCCAGCTGTGGCTCTCCTTCGGCTTCCTGGTGGTCTGCCTGGTCAACACGGTGGGCCTGCAACTGGCCAAGGCGCTGCGACGCTCAGGCGAGATCGGCGTGCGGCGCGCGCTGGGGGCCCCGCGGCGGCAGATCTTCCTGCAGTTCCTGATCGAAGCCGGCAGCCTGGGCCTGGCAGGCGGCGTGCTGGGGCTGGGGCTGACCTGGCTGGGCGTCTGGGCCGTGCGGCATGGCAGCAGCGACTACGCCGCGACCGTCCAGCTGGACCTGGTCATGCTGCTCACCACACTGGGGCTGGCCCTTGCCGCCAGCCTGCTGGCAGGACTGCTGCCGGCCTGGCGTGCCTGCCAGGTGCAGCCCGCCCTTCAACTCAAGACGCAATGAGGAGGCTTCCATGGAACTGATGCCCATCCTGGCGACACTGAAGCGCCACAAGACCGCCGCCGGCCTGATCGTGCTGCAGGTGGCCCTGACATGCACCATCGTGTGCAACGCCCTGTTCCTGATCAGCCAGCGCATCGAGCGCATTCAGGAGCCCAGCGGCATGGCGGACGAGGAGCTGATCTCGTTGCGGGTCTCGGGCGTGACGCCCAGCCAGAATCCCAACGCCCAGACCGAGGAAGACCTCGCCGCCCTGCGCCAGCTGCCCGGTGTGCGCGCGGTCACGCTGATGAACCAGGTGCCTTATGGCCCGCAGTTCACCGTCACCGGTCTGCGGCGCACGGACGATGAGAATGCGCAGGGCGTCGGCGTTCCGGCCTACCGGGCTGGCGAGGGCGGGGTGGCGCTGCTCGGGCTGCGTCTGGTCGAAGGCCGGGATTTCCTGCCGGAGGAGTTCCGCGATGGCCAGGCCTTTGCCGAACTGGAAGGCGTCAGCCTCCCTGCCGTCATCGTCAGCCAAGCCACCGCGCGGCGGGTCTTTCCGGAAGGATCGGCCGTCGGCCAGAAAGTCTGGGGCCTCGGCGAGGGGCCGAGCGTCGTGGTGGGCGTGGTGGAGCGCATGATTTCCCCCCATCCCGGCGGGGCCGACGAAGAGGCCCTGGCCATGATCATGCCCGTCAAGGAGAACTTTCAGCGCGCCGAGTACGTGCTGCGCGTGGATGCCGCCCAGCGCGATGCCCTACTGAAGTCGGCCGGGGCCACGCTGCAGAAGGTCGGTCCGAACCGCATCTTGCGAGGCAGCCGCACCTGGGCCGAGGCCCGCAGCCGCTACTACGCCCAGGACCGCAGCATGATCGGTCTGCTGATCGGGGTGTGTATCGCCCTGCTGGTGGTGACGGCCTTCGGCATCGTCGGCCTGGCCAGCTTCTGGGTGCAGCAGCGCACCCGCATGATCGGCACCCGCCGCGCCCTGGGCGCCACGCGCGGCCAGATCCTGCGCTACTTCCAGACCGAGAACTTCCTGCTCAGCAGCGCCGGCATCGTGCTGGGCGTGCTCGGGGCCGCCGGCTTGAGCAGCGTGCTGGTGCGCCAGTACGAGCTGCCGGGCCTGCCGTGGCATTACCTGCCGATGGGCGCCCTGGCGCTGTGGCTGCTGGGCCAGGTCGCGGTGCTGGGCCCGGCGCGCCGTGCCGCGGCGCTGCCGCCGGTGGCCGCGCTGCGCAGCTGAGGTCCGCTTCAAGTCCGCTTGACGGGGCCGGCATCTCCGGGATGATCCGGCCCCCTCGCTTCACAGTTGCGGGGCCTCCTGCTTGCTATCCTCGCCCCCTCATGCGAACCGTTCTGATCATCGACGACAACCCCGGCGTGCGCGAGGCCCTGGCGCTGCTGCTCTCGCTGCACGACATCCGTGCCCTGTGCGCCGCCGATCCTGCCGAGGGCCTGGACCTGCTGGGGCGCGAAGCCGTGGACCTGGTGATCCAGGACATGAACTTCAGCGCCGACACCACCTCGGGCGAAGAAGGCCGGACGCTGTTCCAGCAGTTGCGTCAGCTTCGGCCGGACCTGCCGGTCATCCTGCTGACCGCCTGGACTCAGCTGGAGCAGGCCGTCGCGCTGGTCAAGGCCGGCGCCGCCGACTACCTGGCCAAGCCCTGGGACGACCTCAAGCTGCTGGCCACCGTGGAGAACCTGCTGGAGCTGGCCGAGTCCAATGAGGCTCTGAGCCAGGCCCGGCACCAGCGCCGTCAGCGGGTGGACGCCTTGCGCTCGCGCTATCGGCTGGGTGACCTGGTCTTTGCTTCCGACGCCTTGATCGCCACGCTGGAGATGGCCTGCCAGGTGGCCCGCGCGCCGCTGCCGGTGCTGATCACCGGCCCCAACGGCAGTGGCAAGGAGCGGATCGCCCAGTTGGTCCATGCCAATTCCGCCGTGGCCGGCGGGCCCCTGGTGGCGCTGAACTGCGGCGCGCTGCCGGCGGACCTGATCGAGGCCGAGCTCTTCGGTGCCGAAAGCGGCGCCTACACGGGCGCCGGCAAGGCGCGCGAGGGCCGCTTCGAGGCAGCGGACGGCGGCACGCTGTTCCTGGACGAGATCGGCAACCTGCCGCTGGCCGGCCAGATGAAGCTGCTGCGCGTGCTGGAAACGGGCCAGTTCGAGCGTCTGGGCTCGACCCGCACCCGGACGACCCGGGTGCGCGTGATCAGCGCCACCAACGCGGACCTGCCCGCCATGGTGGCGGCGGGCAGCTTCCGCGAAGACCTCTACTACCGGCTCAACGTGATCGAGCTGCGCCTGGCCCCGCTGGCCGAGCGCCGCGACGACATCCTGCCCCTGGCCGAACACGTGCTGGCCGAGCACGGCCGCCAGACGGGCCAGGCGGTGCGCCTCTCCGATGCCGCGCGCTCTGCACTGCTGGCGCATGCCTGGCCCGGCAACGTGCGCGAGCTGCGCAACGCCCTCGCCCGCGCCGCCCTGCTGTGCCGCGAGGGCCTGATCCAGGCGGCCGATCTGGGCCTGCTCGCGCCCGCCGCCGCAGCGCCGCCGGCCCAGGCCCACCGCAACCTGGACGAGCCCAGCCGTGACGCCGTGCTGGCCGCCTTGCAGTCGGCGCAGGGCGTGGTGGCGCGGGCGGCGCAGCAGCTGGGCCTTTCGCGCCAGGCCTTGTACCGCCGCATGGACCGCTACGGGCTGCCCCGCGAGGGCGGGGTCTGATCGTGGTGAAGCGCCAGGTCCGCACGCGCCCCCTGCAGTACCTGGGCCTGCGCCTCTTGCTGAGCCTGCTGCTGATCGCCCTGCTGGCCCTGGGACTGCAGGCGGCCTTCAGCCTCGGCCCGCTGCCGCCGCTGTTGCAGGAGCTGGGCTGGGTGTCTTTCGCGGCGCGCGCCAGCCTGTGGGTGCCGCTGCTGATCCTGGCCCTGCTGCTGCCGGTGGCCGGCGTGCTGGTGCTGTGGTGCCTGGCCCCGTTGCGGCGCGTGCTGCGGGCGCTGGAAGGCGCCGTGCTCAGCTATCGTGACGGCGACTTCAACACCACGCTGGCCGCCGAGGGGCAGGGCGAACTGCAGGCGCTGCTGACGGCCCACCGCGAGCTGGCCAACGCCTTGCGCAGCCAGCGCCAGCACCTGGCCCAGCGCGAGCTGCTGCTGGACACCGTGGTGCAGAACACCCCGCTGGCCCTGCTCCTGGTCGATCCGCAAGGCCGGGTGGCCTACGCCAATATCGCGGCCCGCCAGCTGCTGGCGCAGGGCCGGCGCCTGGCTGGGCAGGACTGGGACACGGTGCTGGCCTGCCAGGCGCCGGCCCTGGCCGAGGCCTTGCGCCATGGCGAGGACCAGCTGCTGACCCTCGGCGAGCCCGCGGAGGGCGGCGGTGGTGGTGGTGGTGGTGGTGGCGGCGGCGAGCCGGAAAGCTTTCATCTGTCCCAGCGCACGCTGAACCTGATGGGGCAGCCGCATCGCCTGGTGCTGCTGCGTCGTATCACCCGGGAGCTGTCGCGCCAGGAGGTCGCCAGCTGGAAGCGCGTGATCCGCGTGATCAGCCACGAGCTCAACAACTCGCTGGCGCCTATCTCATCGCTGGCGCACAGCGGCGCCGAGCTGGCGCGGCGCGGCCAGGTCGAGCGCCTGCCGCAGGTCTTCCAGAGCATTGGCGAGCGTGCCCGGCACCTGCACGAGTTCCTTGCCGGCTACGCCAGTGTGGCCAAGCTGCCGCTGCCGCGTCCGGCGCCCGTGGCCTGGCCCGACTTCCTGGCTCACCTGATGAGCCAGCAACCCTTCGAGCTTGAGGGGGCGCTGCCCGAGGAGGACGCCAGCTTCGACCGCGCGCAGGTGGAGCAGGCGCTGATCAACCTGCTGAAGAACGCTCATGAGGCGAGCCAGGGCGCCACTCCCATGGCGGATGAGGGCCCTGCTGCCGACGTGCGCCTCTGCGTGCAACGGCAGGGCGCGGAGTGGTGCCTGACCGTGTCCGACCGCGGACCCGGCATGAGCGAGGCGGTGCTGGCCCAGGCGCTGCTGCCCTTCTATTCGACCAAGCGCAGCGGCACTGGCCTGGGCCTGGCCCTGGCGCGCGAGATCGCCGAGGCCCATGGCGGGCGCATCCGGCTGGCCAACCGCGAAGACGGCGGGCTGCGCGTCAGCCTGCTGCTGCCGGCACGCTGAGCATTGGCTGACGGCCAGGCACTGGTGCGATGGCGCCGACCGCGCCAGCGTGACTAGCCCCAGCGGGCATGGCTCAGGAAGGGGTTGCTGCGGCGCTCCTCGCCAAAGGTGGATTCCGGGCCGTGACCGGGGATGAAGACCGTGTCATCGCCCATGGGCCACAGCCGCTCGGTGATGGAGCTGATCAGCTGCGCGTGGTTGCCGCCGGGAAAGTCCGTGCGGCCGATGGAGCCGGCGAACAGCACGTCGCCGACGAAGCAGCGCTGGGCCGCGGCGCTGTGGAACACCACATGGCCCGGCGTGTGACCCGGACAGTGGCGCACCGCCAGCGTCTCCTGGCCGACTTGCACCGTGTCCCCATCCTGCAGCCAGCGCGTGGGCGTGAAGGACTCCACCGCGGGAAAGCCGAACATGGCGCTTTGCTGCGGCAGCCCGTCGATCCAGAACTGGTCCCCCGGGTGCGGCCCAACGATGGGCAGGCCCTTCAGCCGCGCCAACTCGGCCGTGCCGCCGGCGTGGTCGATGTGCGCATGCGTCAGCCAGATCGCCTTCAACGTCAGCCCCAGTCGCTCGACCTCCTTCAGCAAGCGCGGCACCTCGCCCCCCGGGTCGACGACCGCCGCTTCGCGGGTCTGGTCGCACCAGACGATGGAGCAGTTCTGCTGGAAGGGGGTGACGGGGACGGTGAGGTAGCGCAGCGGCATGGCGGAGGAGGCTGAGAACAAAGTTTCGAAGTTACGGGCAAATTATCGAAGTCTTGGGGGAAGGCCGGCCGGGCGATGAGGTCAAAGTTTCGAAGCCTGGTGCGGCAGTTGGGAAAGCTGCGGCTTGGACGGCCAGACGGCGCGTGGCGTTGCGTTGCGTGGTTGGGGCTGGCGTGGGCTGACTGCTATAGTTTAGGTTTGTCCGACACCTGCCCGTCGCGCAGCCCAGGGCCGTGCATTACG